>NZ_JACBFT010000002.1:0-682929 GCF_021401195.1 Shinella sp. NM-101
GGCGTGCTGTAAGCAGGAAAGGGAGAACATCACCATGGCCATTCTTCTTCTGGCAGACCACGACAACGCTCACCTTTCCGACCAGACGGCCAAGGCGCTGACGGCGGCAAGCAAGATCGGCCCGGACGTGCATGTGCTCGTCGCCGGCAGCAATGCCAAGGTCGCGGCCGAGCAGGCGGCCAAGCTGTCGGGCGTGACGAAGGTGCTCGTCGCCGACGATGCCAGCCTTGCCAACAACCTCGCCGAACCGCTGGCAGCGCTGATCGTGTCGCTGGCCGGCAGCTATGACGCCATCGTCTCGGCCGCCACCTCGGTCGGCAAGAACGTGCTGCCGCGCGTGGCCGCGCTGCTCGACGTGGCGCAGGTCTCGGAGATCGTCGAGGTCGTCTCGGCCGACACGTTCAAGCGTCCGATCTATGCGGGCAATGCGATCCAGACGGTTCAGTCCACCGATGCGAAGAAGGTGATCACCATTCGCACCGCCTCGTTCGCCGCAGCCGGTGAAGGCGGCAACGCCGCCATCGAGACCATCTCGGCCGCAGCGAACCCGGGCCTCTCGACCCACGTCAAGGATGCGCTGTCGTCCTCCGACCGCCCGGAGCTGACGTCCGCCAAGATCATCATCTCGGGCGGGCGTGCGCTCGGCTCGTCGGAGAAGTTCCAGGAGGTCATCCTCCCCGTCGCCGACAAGCTCGGTGCGGCCGTCGGTGCGTCGCGCGCGGCCGTCGATGCGGGCTATGCGCCGAACGACTGGCAGGTGGGGCAGACGGGCAAGGTGGTTGCGCCGCAGCTCTACATCGCCTGCGGCATCTCGGGCGCGATCCAGCACCTTGCCGGCATGAAGGACTCGAAGGTCATCGTCGCGATCAACAAGGACGAGGAGGCGCCGATCTTCCAGGTCGCCGACTACGGCCTCGTCGGTGACCTCTTCGAAATCCTGCCGGAGCTTGAGAAGGCCATGTGACAAATGCGGGAGATGCCTCAAGGCGTCTCCCGCCGTTCCTGGGCGAGGATTGCATGACCTATGTGCTGACCATCACCTGCGCGTCCACCCGCGGGATCGTCGCCGCCGTCACCGGCTATCTGGCCGGGGCCGGCTGCAACATCGTCGACTCCTCGCAGTTCGACGACCTGGAAACGGGCCTGTTCTTCATGCGCCTGACCTTCCTGTCCCAGGAGGGCGTGTCGGAGGACGAGATCAAGTCGGGCTTCGCCCCGGTCGCCAAGAAATTCGCCATGACCTGGCGCTTCAACGACAGCGACGAGCGCATGAAGGTGCTGCTGATGGTCTCGCGCTTCGGCCATTGCCTCAACGACCTGCTCTACCGCTGGAAGATCGGCGCCCTGCCGATCGACATCGTCGGCGTCGTCTCCAACCACTTCGACTACCAGAAGGTCATCGTCAACCACGACATCCCCTTCCACCACATGAAGGTGACGAAGGACAACAAGCCGCAGGCCGAGGCGCGGCTGATGGAGGTGGTCGAGCAGTCCGGCGCGGAACTCATCGTGCTGGCCCGCTACATGCAGGTGCTGTCGGATGCCGTCTGCAAGAAGATGTCGGGGCGGATCATCAACATCCACCACTCGTTCCTGCCGTCCTTCAAGGGGGCGAACCCCTACAAGCAGGCCTTCGAGCGCGGCGTGAAGCTGATCGGCGCGACGGCGCACTACGTCACCGAGGACCTCGACGAGGGCCCGATCATCGAGCAGGACGTGGCGCGCATCACGCATGCGCAGTCGGCGGAGGACTATGTCTCGATCGGCCGGGACGTCGAGAGCCAGGTGCTCGCCCGCGCGGTGCACGCCCACATCCATCACCGCGTCTTCATGAACGGCAACAAGACCATCGTCTTCCCGCCGAACCCGGGAAGCTACGCTTCCGAGCGCATGGGCTGACAGGGCGCAATGCCTGTCTGTATGCCGACGGGCCTTGTTCGTGGGCAGCGTTTCCCCGCGCCCGCCGTCATCCCGGACCTGATCCGAGGATGACGGTGTTGCCTGACGCAAGGGCAGGTAAATTCGTGCTCGCGGTTTCGTTACACACGAAGTGTATGGTTTTCTGCCGGTTTTCAGGAACAAATTGCAGCATGATTTCGTTGTTCGGGTTATACTGGCAACGACAGAATTGGCGATTCGGTTCGCGACGCGGGAGGGTTCCATGGGAACCACTGGCAGCGATGTATTCGATCTGTTTTCGAGAATTTATGCCGGCAGCGCCCACGAGGAGCTGAGCCTGCAGGAATATCTCCTGGCGTGCCGCGAGGACAAGAGCCTTTATGCCACCGCGCCGGAGCGAATGGTAGCGGCCATCGGCGAGCCGAAGCTTATCGACACGAGCGCCGACGAGCGCCTCGGGCGGATCTTCGCCAACCGGACCATCAAGCTCTACCCGTCCTTTGCCGATTTCTACGGCATGGAAGACACGATCGAGCGGATCGTCGGCTACTTCCGCTACGCGGCGCAGGGCCTGGAAGAGCGCAAGCAGATCCTCTACCTGCTGGGACCTGTCGGCGGGGGCAAGTCGTCGCTCGCCGAACGCCTCAAGAAACTGATGGAGGAGCAGCCGATCTATACGCTCGCCATCGACGGCAGGATCAGCCCCGTCTTCGAATCCCCCCTTGGCCTCTTCAGCCGAGAGCGCATGGGCGACCTTCTGGAAGACAAGTACGGCATCGCCAAGCGGCGGCTCACGGGCCTCATCTCGCCCTGGGCGACGAAACGGCTGGACGAGCTCGGCGGCGACATTTCGCGGTTTAGCGTCGTCAAGCTAATGCCCTCGCGGCTGCGCCAGATCGCCATTGCCAAGACGGAGCCCGGCGACGAGAACAACCAGGACGTCTCGACGCTGGTCGGCAAGGTCGACATAAGGCAGCTCGAAAACTTCAGCCAGGCCGATCCCGACGCCTATTCCTACAGCGGCGGCCTCAACCGCACGACGCAGGGCCTGCTCGAATTCGTCGAGATGTTCAAGGCGCCGATCAAGGTTCTGCATCCGTTGCTGACCGCCACGCAGGAGGGCAGCTACAACGGCACGGAGAATTTCGGCGCCTTCCCGTACCAGGGCATCGTGCTCGCCCATTCCAACGAGTCCGAATGGCTGCAGTTCAAGCACAACAAGAACAACGAGGCGTTCCTCGACCGCATCCTCGTCGTGAAGGTGCCCTATTGCCTGCGGGTGACGGAGGAGCGGCAGATCTACGAGAAGCTCCTGCGCGAGAGCGAGCTGTCCGACAGCCCCTGCGCGCCGGAAGTGCTGGAGAACCTCAGCCGCTTTACAGTCGCCACGCGCCTGACGCCGCACGAGAATTCGCCGACCTACACGAAGATGCGCGTCTATGACGGCGAGAACCTGAAGGACACCGACCCCAAGGCGAAGTCGCTGCAGGAATACCGCGATGCGGCGGGCGTCGACGAGGGCATGACCGGCATCAGCACGCGCTTTGCCTTCAAGGTGCTCTCGGAGACCTTCAACTACGACACGAAGGAAGTCGCGGCCGACTCGGTCCACCTGATGTACATCCTCGAACAGGCGATCCGGCGCGAGCAGTTTCCCAAGGAGGTCGAGGCGAACTATCTCGATTTCATCCGCTCGGAACTGGCCAGCCGCTATGCCGAGTTCATCGGCCACGAGATCCAGAAGGCGTATCTGGAATCCTATAGCGAGTACGGCCAGAACCTCTTCGACCGCTACATCGCCTATGCGGATGCCTGGCTGGAAGACCAGGATTTCAAGGACCCGGACACGGGCCAGATCCTCAACCGGGAGATTCTCGACAGCGAACTCTCGCAGATCGAGAAGCCTGCCGGCATCGCCAATCCGAAGGACTTCCGCAACGAGGTCGTCAAGTTCACCCTGCGCGCCCGTGCCCGCAACGGCGGGCGCAACCCGGCCTGGACCAGCTACGAGAAACTGCGCGAGGTCATCGAGAAGCGCATGTTCGGGCAGGTCGAGGACCTGCTGCCCGTCATCAGCTTCGGCTCGAAGAAGGACAGCTCCACCGAGAAGCAGCATGCCGAGTTCGTCGAACGCATGACCGCGCGCGGCTATACCGTGCGTCAGGTCCGGCGGCTCGTCGACTGGTACATGCGCGTGAACAAGGCCGGCTGACACCGAAACGGGGGCAGCGCCATGCCGAATTTCATCGACCGACGGCTGAACCCCAAGGACCGCAGCCTCGGCAACCGGCAGCGTTTCCTGAAAAGGGTGCACGACGAATTGAAGCGGACGATCCGTGACCGGGTCAAGTCCGACAGGATCGCCGACGTGGATGCCGCCCACGGCGTGCCGGTGCCCAGGCGCGGCGCCGACGAGCCCGGCTTCCGCCAGGCCCCCGGCACGGGGGAGCGCGATCACGTCCTTCCCGGAAACGAGACCTTCTCGCCGGGCGACCGGCTGGGAAAACCGGAGGCCGGAGGGGGTGGCGGCGCCGGCCGCGGCCCGGGCCGGGGCGAGAGCGACGACGACTTCCTCTTCGTCCTTTCGCGCGAGGAGGTGCTGGACCTCTTCTTCGAGGATCTGGAGCTTCCCGACATGGTCAAGCTCAACCTCAAGGAGACGGTGACCTACAAGCCGCATCGCGTCGGCTTCACCACGGCCGGCACGCCCAGCAACATCAATGTGGGCCGCACGATGCGCAACAGCTTCGGCCGGCGCATCGCGCTCCGCCGCCCGAGCGGCAAGGAGTTCGAGGCGATCGCAGGCGAGATCGCCGCGCTGGAGGCCGAGGCCGATCTTTCCCAGCCGCGGCGGCGGCGGCTGTCGCAACTGCGCGAGGAACTGGAGATCCTGGAGCGCCGGCGCAAGCGCATCGCCTATGTCGATCCGGTCGACGTGCGCTTCAACCGCTTCGAACGCCAGCCGATGCCCAATGCGAGCGCGGTGATGTTCTGCCTGATGGACGTGTCGGCCTCGATGGGCGAGCGGGAGAAGGACCTCGCCAAGCGGTTCTTCGTCCTGCTGCATCTCTTTCTCAAGCGCCGCTACGAGCGCATCGACATCGTCTTCATCCGCCATACCGACGAGGCGCGCGAGGTGGACGAGGAGACCTTCTTCTTCGGCCGGCAGAGCGGCGGCACGGTCGTCTCCACCGCGCTGGAGGAGATGCAGCGGATCATCCTCGACCGCTACCCCTCGAACATCTGGAACATCTATGCCGCGCAGGCCTCCGACGGCGACAATGCCCAGGGCGATTCCGAGCGCTGCGCCGGGCTTCTGCGCGACGAGCTGATGAAGCTGTGCCAATACTACGCCTATGTCGAGATCATCGACGAGCGGGAAAGCGAGATCTTCGGATCGACGGACAACGGCACCTCGCTCTGGCGCGCATACCGTACGGTCGACGGCGCGGCGCCGCATTTCCAGATGACGCGCATCGCGCGGCCGGCGGACATCTATCCCGTCTTCCGCAAGCTCTTTGCCCGCCAGCCCGTCCAGTTGCAGCGGTGAGGAGAGGATCGCATGGCAAGACGAAGCGCCTCCTCCCTGCTGTTCGACGGTTCCGAATGGAGCTTTGCCGCGATCTCCCGGGCCTATGACGCCATCGAGGAGATCGCCCTTGGCGAGATGGGGCTCGATGTCTATCCGAACCAGATCGAGGTCATCTCGTCGGAGCAGATGCTCGATGCCTATTCCTCCGTGGGCATGCCGCTGATGTACCAGCACTGGTCGTTCGGAAAGCGCTTCGTCTTCGAGAACCACCTCTACCGAAAGGGGCGGCGGGGCCTTGCCTACGAACTCGTCATCAATTCCAACCCCTGCATCACCTACCTGATGGAAGAGAACACGATGCCGATGCAGGCGCTCGTCACCGCCCATGCCGCCTTCGGCCATAACCACTTCTTCAAGAACAACTACCTGTTCCGCCAGTGGACGGATGCGGGCGCCATTCTCGGCTACATGGATTTCGCCAAGAAATACGTCGCGCGGTGCGAGGAGCGGCACGGCGTCGCCGCGGTGGAGGAGATCCTCGATTCCGCCCATGCGCTCATGGACCAGGGCGTCTTCCACTATCGCCGCCCGCCGCGGCTCTCCTCGGAGAAGGTCACGGAGCGGGCGCGCGAGCGGCTGGAATACGAGGAGCAGACCTACAGCGACCTGTGGCGTACATTGCCCCTGGCCCCCGGGAGCCGCGACAGGGAAGAGGCCGAGCAGGAGGCGCTGGAGCGCAAGAAGGTGCTCAATCTCCCCGAGGAGAACCTGCTCTATTTCCTGGAGAAGCACAGCCTCATCCTGGAGCCGTGGCAGCGGGAGATATTGCGGATCGTCCGCGTCATCGCGCAATATTTCTATCCGCAGGGACAGACCAAGGTGATGAACGAGGGATGCGCGACCTTCGTGCATTATTTCATCATCAACCGACTGTTCGACCAGGGCAGACTCAGCGAGGGCGCCATGCTGGAGCTCCTGGCGAGCCACGCCAACGTGGTCTTCCAGCCGGGTTTTCGCGATCCCCGCTTCGGGGGTATCAACCCCTATGCGCTGGGTTTCGCGATGATGCAGGACATCGAACGCATCTGCACCCTGCCGACGGAGGAGGACAGGGACTGGTTTCCCACGATCGCCGGTAACGGCGACTGGCGGGGAACGCTGCTCGATGCCTGGGAGAACCACCGGGACGAATCCTTCATCCTGCAATATCTGAGCCCGGCGTTGATCCGCAAATTCCGCCTGTTCCACCTCACCGACCGCGCGGGCGACCGGTTCTGCGAGGTCGCCTCCATTCATGACGAGCGGGGTTATTCGGCTGTGCGCGCCGCGCTCGCCCGTACCTACGATCCCGGCGCCAACAGGCCGGATATCGAGGTGACCGACGTCGATCTCCTGGGCGACCGGCGGCTGCGGCTGCGGCACACGGTCAAGAACGGGGTCCTGCTGGAGGAGGCCGACCGCGACGCGACCCTCGCCCATATACGCCGCCTGTGGGGATATGAGGTGAGCCTGGAAGGGGTGCAGGCCTCGACCGGGAAGGTCCTCTACGAATGCTCCTCGGGCAGGACATGACGGTGAGCTGACCAGCCTTCCCGACCGAAAGGCCATGCCGCAAAATCGCTCCCGGATCGGGACCGCAGCCGGGCGACTGGACGGCGCGTATCGTGCGGGCTATAAATCAATCGATTGATTGAAATGGTAACGCCATGCACGACAGCGAACATCCGACCCGGCTCGGCCTCATCCAGGTCGCGTTGCGGCAGTTCGGCCGGGATGGCTTCGCCGCGGCCTCGACCCGCTCCATCGCCGCCGAGGCCGGGACGAACATTTCCTCCATCGCCTATCATTTCGGCGGCAAGGAAGGGCTGCGGCTGGCCTGCGCGGACTTCGTCGCCTCGCGCATCGGCCAGGTGGCGCGCATCCTGCCCGGCGATCCCGCGCATCTCACGCGCGCCGGCGCCCGCCATATCCTGCGCCGCCTGCTCCGGCGCATCGTGTTGTACCTCACCGCGCCGGCGGCCGAACCGGTCGTCGCCTTCCTGCTTCGCGAGATGGCCCAGCCGAACAGCCCCGTTCCCGACAGGCTCTTCCATACCCTGATCGAAAGCCGGCATCGCAGCCTTTGCCGGATCTGGTCGGCCGCCACGGGCCAGCCGGCGGAATCCGTCGACGTCAAGCTCGCGGTCTTCTCGATCGTCGGCCAGGCAGCCTATTTCCGCCTCGCCGCCCCGGTCGTCCAGCGCCGGATGGACTGGAACGGGTATCCGCATGCCGCGATCCGGGCCATCGCGCGGCGGCTGCTCTTCAACCTCGATGCCATCCTGGAGGCGGAAAATGGCTGATCTCCTCTGTACGCTCCCCTTCGCGGCGGGCCTTTTCGCCTCATGCGCAGCGCCCTCGCCGCTTGCTACCGGCTATGTGGAGGGCGACTATGTGGCGGTCACGCCGCTTGCCACCGCCCGCATCGTCGAGATTTCGGTGCAACCCGGCGACCGCGTGGCGAAGGGCGCGGTGCTGGCGCGCGTCGACGATGCGGATGCGACGATCGCGCTTGCCGCTGCCGAGGCGGCGCTCAGCCGGGCAGAGAGCGAGCTTGCAAACCTCGAGGAGGGCAGCCGCGCCGCCGAGCTGGCCGTCGTGGAGGCCTCCGCCGTCTCCGCCCGCGCCAATGCCGCGCGCACCGAAAAGGAAGCGGCCCGGCAGAAACGGCTCGTGCAGGAGCGCGCCAGCTCCCAGTCGCAATACGACGCCGCGCAGGCGGCGGCCGACATGGCGGCCGCCGCCGTCGCCGAGGCGGAAGCGCGCCTTGCTGTCGCCCGCCTGCCGGCCCGCGACCACCAGATCGCCGCGGCGCGTGCCGCCGTCCGCGAGGCCCGCGCCAACCGCGATACGGCCCGCTGGGCGCTCGACCAGCGCCGGCTTCTCGCCCCCTCGGGCGGGATGGTGACGGATGTCGTGCGTCACGGCGGCGAGATCGCCGGCCCCGCCATGCCTGTCCTCACCTTCCTTCCCGACGGCGCCGTCAAGCTGCGCCTCTATGTGGCGGAGGCGGACCTGGCGTCGATCGGCCGGGATACGAGGCTCTCCGTCCGCTGCGACGGGTGTCCGCCGCTCTCGGCGGTGGTGACCCATGTCGCGGACGAGGCGGAGTTCACGCCGCCCGTCATCTATTCGCGCGATGCCCGCCAGAAACTCGTCTACCGGATCGAGGCCCGGCCCGAGCGGGCGGTGAAGCTGAAACCGGGCCAGATCGTCGAAGTGCGCCGCGAACCATGACGGATGCCGCTCCCCCTGTTGTCGCCGTGCGCGGCCTCACGAAGTCCTTCGACGGCCGCAAGGTCGTGGACGACGTCGCGCTGACGGTGGCGGAGGGCGAGATCGCCGGCTTCCTCGGGCCGAACGGTTCCGGCAAGACGACCTGCATCCGCATGATCTGCGGCCTCCTGACGCCGGATGCGGGGGAGGGCGAGGTGCTGGGGCTCGACGTGCGGCGCGACCAGCGCGACATCCGCCGCCAGGTCGGCTACATGACCCAGCGCTTTTCCCTCTACGAGGACCTCACCATCGAGGAGAACCTCGCTTTCGTCGCGGGCCTTTACGGGCTGCCGCGGCAATCGGTCGCCGATACGCTCGGCGATCTCGGGCTCACCTCGCGCAAGCGGCAGCTTGCGGCCAGCCTTTCGGGTGGCTGGAAGCAGCGCCTGGCGCTTGCCGCCTGCATCATGCACAAGCCGCGCCTCCTGCTGCTCGACGAACCGACCGCCGGGGTCGATCCCAAGGCGCGGCGGCAGTTCTGGGACGAGATCCATGCCCGTGCCGCCGACGGCATGACCGTGCTCGTCTCGACGCACTACATGGACGAGGCCGAGCGCTGCCACCGCATCAACTACATCGCCTACGGCCGGCTGGTCGCCTCGGGCACGACGCAGCAGGTGATCACGGATGCCGGCCTCGTCACGCTCCTCGTCGAGACCGACCGTCCGGGCCTGCTCGCCGCACGCCTGCGCAAGGCGCCGGGCGTCGAGCAGGTGGAGCCCTTCGGCACCGCGCTGCATGTCACGGGCACCGACCGGAAGGCGCTGGAGGCGGCGCTCGCGGCGGAGAACGTCGCGGGGCATCCGGCCGAGACGAGCCTGGAGGACGTGTTCATCCGCCTGATGGACCAGTCGAAGGATAACGTGCGATGACCCTTTCGCTCCACCGGCTGGGCGCGATCCTGCGCAAGGAATTCATCCAGATGCGGCGCGACCGCGTCACGTTCGCGATGATGCTCGTCGTGCCGGTCATGCAGCTTCTCCTGTTCGGCTTCGCCATCAACAACGATCCGCGCCACCTGCCGACGGCGCTTGTCGCACCGGTTCAGGACCGTTTCACGCAGGCCATGTCCACCGCGCTGGAAGTGACGGGCTATTTCGACATCACCCATGCCGGCGTGACGGCGGCGCAGGCGGACCGGCTGCTTGCCCGCGGCGACGTTTCCTTCGTCATCCTCATCCCGCCGGATTTCGGCCGGAGGATTTTGCGCGACGACCGGCCGCGATTGCTGGTCGAGGCGGATGCGGCGGATCCGGCGGCCTCGTCCGGCGCGGTCGCGGCGCTGGGCCGCGTCGCCGATGCCTTCCTGGCGCGCGAGATGGGCGAGGCCCCGCCCCATACGCTCGAGATCGTCGCGCACAGCCGGTACAATCCCGAAGGCATCATGCAATACAATATCGTGCCCGGCCTTCTCGGCGTCATCCTGCAGATGACGCTGGTCATGATGGCGGCGATGGCGCTGACGCGCGAGATCGAGCGCGGCACGATGGAAAACCTCCTCGCCATGCCCGCCACGCCGGCCGAGATCATGATCGGCAAGATCACGCCCTTCATCGGCATCGGCGCGGTGCAGGGGCTCGTCGTGCTCGGCGCTGCCAAGCTTGTCTTCGGCGTTCCCTTCGTCGGGTCCGCGCATCTGCTTTTCGCCTGCGTGCTGCTGTTCGTGCTGGCGCTCGTCCTGCTCGGCTACCTGATCTCCACCGTCGCCCGCACGCAGATGCAGGCCATGCAGCTCTCGATCTTCATCTTCCTGCCCTCGGTGCTGCTTTCCGGCTTCATGTTTCCCTTCCGCGGCATGCCGGAATGGGCGCAATGGCTGGGCGAGATCCTGCCGATCACGCATCTTTTGAGGATGGTGCGCGCCGTCATGCTCAAGGGCGCCGAGCCCGCGGATGTCGCCACGGACTTCGCCGCCCTGCTCGTCATGGTCGTGGTGCTCGGCGCGCTCGCGCTGATGCGGTTCCGGCGGACGCTCGACTGAGCGGGGGTTCGCGCCGCCGCCCCGCGGCCTGGTTACGGTCCCTCAGGCGGGCGATTGCCGCTCGAAGCTGGCATTGCCGAGGCCGGTGCCGATCGTCACCGCCGCCCAGCGCTCGACATCCGCCATGCGCGGCACTTCCGACAGGCCCTGCACGACGGCATCGTTGTGCATGATGACGAATGTCGGCTGGCCCGCGATTTCGGGGATCGCCTTGCGCAGGGCCTCCGGAAGGTTGAAATGCGTGCTCTCCCAATTGCCGCCCGGCAGGTTCTGCCCGCCGCGGGCGATCGAACCGTCCGGGGCGATGATGCCCGGGCATCCGATGCCGATGACCGGCGCGAGCGCGAGCTTGGCCTTTTCCGCCCTGGCGATCAGGGCTTCGATCATCTTGACGAGATATTCGATGGTTGCGGTGCGGCGCGGCTCGTCGTCGGCATGGCGCCACAGTTCCGACTTCCAGACCTCGGCCTTGGAGAAATCCGGCTTCTTGTCGAGATTGAGCTTGACGATGCCGGCGCGGATGTTGGTGCCGCCGATGTCGACGGCAAGGATCGCATCGTGGCCCTTCAGCATCCAGGAAGGAATGAGGTGGACCGCGCCGATCAGGCCGGCTTCGTCGGGGTGATGGGCGATCGGCAGCAACTCCACCTTCCGGCCGTCGGCCTTCAGAAGGATCTGGGCCTTGGCGATCGCCATCAGGCCTGCCTTGCTGTCGCGAAAGCCGCCGCCGACCGCGATCTTCGTCGCGCCCTTCCACGGCTCCTCCTTCAGGTAGCGCGCAAGGATGGCGGCGAGCGCTTCGGCGAAGTCGTCGACGGCGGCGAGCACCAGGGCGGCGGCCTCCGACTGCTCGTCCTTGAGCGGCGCGTCGATCTCCTTCTTCGTGAGCTCGTCCGTCGGGACGTCCCCAAGGGGATCGGGTCCGCCCTCGCGCACGCGCTTGCGCCATCCGTCGACGGCGTCGCGGAAAGCCGACTTGTTCGCCTGGTCGCCGATGAAACCGTTCCTGTCGCGCAGTTCCAGGTTGTAGCTCGTCACGCGCACCGCCGGGAGCGCCTCGGCGCCGTGGGCAATGGTGGCGTGTTGTTCGCCGGCCTTCTCTTTTCGCTTCGCCATGCCGTCTCCCGCCCGCTTCAAAATGCGAGGGCAGAATGCGGCGGAGAAAAACTTGTTCCAATCCACCCTCTTGCCGGCCGCCGATCGCGAACTACTTGCAGGGATCATGAGCGAACAGGAGAAATTGCAGCCGACCGATGCGGCGACGCGCCACCTCGTGCGCCGTCTTGTTGACGAACCCGACCGCTGGGCGCTTTTCCTCGACATCGACGGGACGCTGCTCGATCTGGCCGCGACGCCGGATGCGATCCAGGTCCCGCTTTCCCTGCCGGGCAACCTTGCGGCGGTCTCAGGCCGCCTCGGCGGGGCGCTGGCGCTGGTGACGGGACGGAGCCTTCCCTATGCGGACGGGCTGTTTGCGCCGCACCGCTTTCCCATCGCGGGCCTGCACGGTGCGCAGGCCCGGCGTGCCGACGGGACGGTTTCGGTGGTCGCCGAAACGCCGGCCTTCGCGGCGCTGAAACACCGGCTGGCCGAAGAGACGGCCTGGATGGAGGGCGTGCTGATCGAGGACAAGGGCGCGGCCGTGGCCGCGCATTACCGGCTGGCGCCCGCCTACGATACGGCGCTCGAAAGGATCATGCGCGATTTCGCCGAGGAGGCCGGGCCGGCCTGGGTGCTGCAGCCGGGCAAGATGGTCTTCGAGATCCGCCCGTCCCGGGCCGACAAGGGCGAGGCGGTCGCCTCCTATCTGGAGCAGCCTCCCTTCACGGGACGCCTGCCGATCGCGATCGGCGACGACCTGACGGACGAATCCATGTTCGCCCTCGCCAATGCGCGGGGCGGACGGTCGATCCGGGTCGGCTCGCTGTCCACCGCAACCTGCGCGCTTGCCAAATCCTCCTCTCCATCGTCGATCCGCTCGGCGCTGGCGACCGTCGCGGCCACGAATGCCCGCAAGACCGCCGCCGCTTCCTGATCGGCCGGAACAGAAACGGTCCTCGCGCCTTTCCCCTCAAGCGAACGGAGGCAGACGATGAAGCACAAACTTCTGGCAAGCGATGAGGGCGAACGGACCTACATCCTCGTTCTCGACGAGGGGGATGAGGCTTTCCGGTGCATCACCGACTTTGCAAGGAGCGAAGGCGTGACCTCGGCCTCGATCACCGCGATCGGCGCCTTTCGCGCCGCGACCATCGCCTTCTTCGAATTCGAGACGAAGAGCTACGGCAAGATACCGGTCGAGGTGCAGTCGGAAGTCCTCAGCATGATCGGCGACGTGGCGGTGGACGACGACGGCGAGGCGAGCCTGCACCTGCATGTCGTGCTCGGCTTTTCCGACGGCAGCACCAAGGGCGGCCATTTCCTGGAGGGCCATGTCCGCCCGACGCTGGAGGTCGTGCTGCGGGAAACCCCGGGGGCTCTGCGGCGCAGGCACCGCGCCGATCTCGGCATCGCGCTGATCGACATCGATTAGCCCGCTGCACGTCTGTCGCGTTTCGACGGGAACCAAAACCGTTCCCGCGAATTTCCCGCGTGGCATCGACAGACAAGGCGGCAGAGAGTGCGAAGCGAAGGGTTTCCGTTGAGCGGTGCGAATACCGGCATGCCATCCCCCATCGTCCGGGCCGGACAGAACGTCTGGCGCACCGCGACTGCCGACAGGCTGAGCGTGCTCGTCGATGGCGATGCCTATTTCCGGGCGCTGGAGCCGGTGCTCGAACAGGCGCAGCGGGAAATCTGGATCGTCGGCTGGGACTTCAATCCCGACATCCCGATGCGGCCGGGAGATCCCCGATCCCCGACGCTCGGCGCTTTCCTGCTGAGGCTGGCCGAAGAGCGGCCGGACCTCACCATCCGCGTTCTCGTCTGGGCGATGGGGCCCATCTATTCCGGCAAGTCCCTGAAGATGTTTCGCAAGCGGCGTTGGTCCTCCCACCCGCGCATCGTGCTTGCCTTCGATAGCCGCCATCCCTTGCGCGGCTCGCATCACCAGAAATTCGTCGTGGCGGACGACCGCGTGGCCTTCGTCGGCGGTATCGACCTTACCGCCAAGCGATGGGACACCAGCGAGCATCGGGTCGACGATCCCCGTCGCATTCTGCCGTCCGGCAAGCCTTACGAGCCGGTGCACGACATGCAGGTGGCGCTGGAAGGCGAGGCGGCGCGGCTTGCCGGCGATATTGCGCGCCGCCGCTGGCTGTTTGCCACCGACGAGGCCGTGCCGGTGCCGGAAAAGCCTGCCGACATCCGCCTCGACGGCCTGGTCCCCGACATGATGAAGGTCGATGTCGCCTTCGCCCGCACGGAGCCGGCGATCCGCGGCCGCGCCGTCGCCACGGAGGCGATGGACCTCACCGTCGCGGCCCTCAGGGCGGCCCGCCGCCATATTTATATCGAAAGCCAGTACTTCGCCTCCAAGCGGGTCTGCGACGTGCTGTGCGAAAGGCTTGCCGAGCCCGACGGGCCGGAGGTCGTCGTGATCTCGACGCTAAGTTCGCACGGCACCATCGAGCGCCTCGTGCTCGGCGCCAATCGCGACCGTTTCGTCCGCCGGCTTGCCCGTTGCGACGTTCACGGCCGCATGCGCGCCTTCTATCCCGTGGTGCCGAAGGCCGACGGCACGGAGCAGGAGATCGTCGTCCATTCCAAGCTCGTCATCGTCGACGACGGCTTCCTGCGTATCGGCTCATCGAACCTCAACCAGCGCAGCGAGGCCCTGGATACGGAGCTCGACATCGCCGTGGAAGCCTCCACCGAGGCGCAGCGGCACAGCATCCTGGCGCTGCGCGACCGGCTGCTGGCCGAGCATCTCGATGCGGACATCGAGGCGTTCGGCGCGACTGCGCGGGCAGAAGGCTCGTTGGTCAGGGCGATCGATGCCTTCAACAGGCAGGCGCGCGGATTGCGACCGTTCCGCGATGCCGCACGAAAGGGCGCCATGGCGCCCGTGCTCGGAACCGGCTTCGTCGACCCCGTCGCGCCCTGGTGGCCGCTCTCGCTCTGGGTGGACGGCGCGCGCGCGTTCCTGCAGCGTCAGTTCGGGCTGTTGCGCAATCCGGTCTCGCCCTTGGAGGCGACCAAGGCCTCGCTGGCCAGCAGGCAGACAAGCCCCAGCGGCAGCGGAATAAAGAAATAGACCGCGCGGAAGGCGATCAGCGCGCCGATCGATGCGGCGCTGCCGAGCAGGTAGCCGATCGCCGTCTCCAGCACGCCGAGCCCGCCCGGCACATGGCTGACCAGTGCCGTGAGGTTGCCGACCACATAGGCTGCCGTGGTCTCCATATAGCCGGCATCCCCTTTCAGGAGCTGGTGCAGGCAGGCGGCAACGAAGGCGAAGTTTGCGGTTCCCACCATGATCTGCAGGGCGGCGATGCCGGGACGCGGCAGCGCGAAGCGCCAGCTTCTGACCTTCAGTTCGCCGCGCACGAAGGCGGCGAGCGCGAGATAGATCACCCCGAGCAGCAGGCAGGCAAGACCGAGGGCCAGCGACGCACCCGTCCCGATTCCTGCCACCTTGCCCGCGGTGCCGGGAAGGGCAAGCAGGCAGATGCCGGCGAGCGTGACGAGCCCGAGCCCCACGGTCACCCCGCAGAAGACGATCAGCTTTGCGACCTCCTGTGCTTCAAGGCCCCAGCGGGAATAGAAGCGGTAGCGCACGGCACCGCTGCTCAGCGCGGCCACGCCGACATTGTGGCCGATGGAGAGGCTGGTGAAGGAGGCGAGTGCGGTGCGCGGATAGGGCAGCGGCTTGCCGACATAGCGCAGCGCCAGGACGTCGAAGAATGTCAGGCAGACGTAGGAACAGGCCGCGAAGGCGAGCGCGAGCGCGAAGTTCACAGCCGGGATGGCGGCGATGGAGCTCCGGATGTCCTCCCATGTATATTGGCTCAGCGTCCGGTAGACGAGCCAACCGGCGACGAGCACCGCGCCGGCGACCAGCGCGTGGAGGATATGGCTTCGTTTCATGCGTTTTCCCTTGCCTGACGGGACGGAACGAAAACGAGGCTTTTCGGGTTCCCACGACGTGCGAAGGAACGAGAGGAAGGCATGGGCAGTCGGCTGAGGGTGGTGACCTACAACGTGCACAGTTGCTTCGGCACAGACCGCAAGCTCGATCCCGGCCGTATCGCCGCCGTGATCGCCGAGTGCGGGGCGGACATCGTCGCCCTGCAGGAGGTGGACGTGGAGCGGGCGCGCAGCGGCGGCGTCGACCAGGCCGAGACCATCGCCGCTCACCTCAGCATGATCTCGCATTTCCATCCCGCGCTCCACCTCGAGGAGGAGCGCTACGGAGACGCGCTGCTGACGGCCCTGCCGACGCGTCTGGTCAAGGCCGGCGGGCTGCCGTCGCGCGGCGAGCCGCGTGGGGCGCTCTGGGTTGAGGTGCCGGTCGACGGGATGAAGCTGCAGGTCTTCGTCACCCATCTCGGCCTGCTCGGCGGCGAGCGCATGCGGCAGACCGAGGCCCTGGTCGGGCCGGGCTGGCTCGGGGCGGAGATGCCGGAGCGTTCGCGCATCGTTTTCGCCGGCGACCTCAACGCCGTTTCGCGCTCGGCGTCCTACCGCCTGCTGGCGCGGCGTCTCAAGGATGCGCAGGTCGAGGCTGGAGGCCGGCCCGGGGCGACGTTCCCCTCGCGCCTGCCGCTCCTGCGCATCGACCATATCTTTGTCGACGAGGGGGTGCGCGTTCACCGGACCTTCGTGCACGACAGCCCGCTCGCCCGTCGCGCATCCGATCACCTGCCGCTCTGCGCGGACATCGAGATCGAGTAGCCGGCCGCTTATCCGAGTTCGGCCGCCGTTTTCAGGAAGGCGTCGAACTGCTCCTGCGGCACGAAGGAACCACCCGTCGTCCAGACGACATGGGTCGCGCGGGCAAGGCTGTCGCCGATCTTCCAGCGTTCGGCGAAGGCGCGCCCCTGCGGATGATCGACCAGGAAGTGCGGACCGGCGAAGCCCGCCGCGGCCGAGGGCTCGAGGCGGATGGCCTGCGTCTCGTGGGCAAGACGCAGCCAGCGGAAGAGCGAGGCGTCGTCGACGGTGAAGACACCGGCCAGCATCTCGCGCATGACCGTGGCGACGAAGGCCGACATGCGCGCGACGGCCATGCCGTCGGCTTCCGTGTCGTTGGTGAGGCCGACATCGTAGACCGAGACGAGGTCCTGCGACCCGCTCATCATGTGGACGAGCGCGCAGGGTGACTGGACCGGCTCCACGAAGAAGCAGTGGACGGCGTCGCCGAAGATCTTCTTGGCGCCATAGGCGACGCCGCCGGGCGCGCCGCCGATGCCGCAGGGCAGGTAGAGGAAGAGGGGATGGTCGGCATCGACCGTGACGCCGCAGGCGGCGAGCTGCCCGGCAAGCTCCGACGCGGCGGCGCTGTAGCCGAGGAACAGGCGGCGGGATTGCTCGTCGTCGACGAAATAGATCGACGGATCGCTCGCGGCGACCTCGCGGGCCATCTCCACGGCGGTGGTGTAGTCGGCCTCGTGCTGCACGACCTCGACACCGAGCTTCCTCAGGCGCTCCACCTTCCATGCCTTCGCATCGGAGGACATGTGCACAGTCGCCTTGAAGCCGAGCGCGCGCGCCGCGATGCCGACGCTGAGCCCGAGATTGCCGGTGCTGCCGACGGCGATCGTGTATCGGGAGAAGAAGGCGCGTGCGTCGGGGCCGGCGAGATTGCGGATGTCCTGTCCCCGGGCGAGAAGTCCTTCCCGCCGCGCGAGTTCCTCGGCGAAGACGAAGACCTCGTAGACGCCGCCGCGCGCCTTGATCGACCCGGCGACCGGCAGCGCGCTGTCGGCCTTCACGAAGACCCGGCCGAACCCGGCGCCGCCATAGCCGAGCGCCTCGCGCAGCGCGTCCAGCTCGATCAGATCGGAGCGGATCGCGCCCGCCGTGGCGTCCAGTTCCGGAAAGCAGGCCGCCAGCAGCGGCGCCAGCCGCTTCCAGTTCGCCTCCGCCTCGTCGACCTGCGAGGGCTCCAGCGGCAGGGACGCGTCGGCGATGGCATTCTCGCGATAAAGCCCGTTGGTCCAGAGCGTCGGGCGGGCGGCAAGCACGTCCGCGCGGGCGGGATCGTTCGGCAGTTCCATCGTCATGTCGGCGTCCTGTCTGGAGCGGTCGCGGCCTTGCGTAGAAGAAAGCGGCGGGCTTGTCGATCCTGCTCAGCCCATGCGCTCGGAGGCGTAGGAGCCGGGCGAGGGCGGGAAGACGATGGTCCTGTTGCCGTTCATGAAGACGCGGCCGTGGATATGGGCGTGGATGGCGCGGGCAAGCACCTGGCTTTCCACGTCGCGGCCGAGGCTGACATAGTCGTCGGCGCTCTGGGCATGCGTCACGCGGACCGTGTCCTGCTCGATGATCGGGCCTTCGTCGAGGTCGGCGGTGACATAGTGCGAGGTCGCGCCGATCAGCTTCACGCCGCGCTCGAAGGCCTGCTTGTAGGGGTTGGCGCCCTTGAAGGAGGGCAGGAAGGAGTGGTGGATGTTGATGATCCGGCCCGACATCTTCCTGCACATCTCGTCCGAGAGCACCTGCATGTAGCGGGCGAGAACGATCAGCTCGGCGCCGGTCTCCTCGACGATGCGCATCTGCTCGGCCTCGGCTTCCGGCTTGTTCTCCTTCGTCACCTTGATGTGGTGGAAGGGGATGTCGTGGTTCACCACGACCTTCTGATAGTCGAAATGGTTGGAGATGACGCCGACGATGTCGATGGGGAGCGCCCCGATGCGCCAGCGGTAGAGCAGGTCGTTGAGGCAATGGCCGAAGCGCGAGACCATGAGGATGACCTTGCGCTTGGTCGTCTCGTCGAAGAACTCGGCATCGGCCTCATAGGTCGCGGCGATCTCGGCAAAGCCTTCCCGCAGCTCCTCCAGCGTGCGGCCTTCCTCCGACTGGAAGCTGACGCGCATGAAATAGCGGCCGGTGCTCTTGTCGTCGAACTGGGCGCTGTCGGAGATGTTGCAGCCGCTGGCGGAAAGATAGGTCGCGATGGCGGCGGTCACGCCCCGGATGGAGGGGCAGGCGACGCGCAGGGCATAGCGGTTGGAAAGAGCGGACATTGGCGATCCTTTCGGGTCGATCAGTCGATGGTGACGGAATGCTGGCGGCGGAAGGCCGTGAGCGTATTGGAGAGGAGGCACGCGATGGTCATCGGGCCGACGCCGCCCGGAACCGGCGTGATCGCGCCGGCATGGCGGGCTTCCTCGAAGGCGACGTCGCCGACGATGCGCGATTTGCCGTCGATCTCCACGCGGTTGATGCCGACGTCGATGACCACGGCCCCCGGCTTGATCCAGTCGCCGCGCACGAGGCCCGGCCGGCCGACGGCGACGACGAGGATATCGGCGGCGCGGCAGAGCTCCGGCGTGTTCCTGGTGCGCGAATGGGCGATGGTCACGGTGCAGTTTTCCGAAAGCAGGAGCTGCGCCATCGGCTTGCCGACGATGTTGGACTTGCCGATCACCACGGCATGGAGGCCGGAGAGGTTGCCGCCGAGACGGTCCTTCAGCAGCATCAGGCAGCCGAGCGGCGTGCAGGGCGTGAGCGCCGGCTGGCCGGTGGAAAGCCGGCCGGCATTGGAGATGTGGAAGCCGTCGACATCCTTGTCGGGATTGATTCCCTGGATGACGGCGTTGGCATCGAGATGGGCGGGCAGCGGAAGCTGCACGAGGATGCCGTGCACGGCGGGGTCGACGTTCAGCCGGCCGATCAGCGCCATCAACTCGTCCTGCGTCGTATCGGCCGCAAGCTCGTGCTTGAAGGAATTCATGCCGGCGGCGACCGTCTGGCGGTGCTTCGAGCCGACATAGACGGCGCTTGCGGGATCGGAGCCGACGAGGACGACGGCAAGGCCGGGGATGGCGCCGGTCGTTTCCCTCAGCTTGGCGACCTTCGCCGCCACGTCTTCCAAGAGGCCGGCCGCGAAGGCCTTGCCGTCGATGATCGCACCGGCGGCAATTCTATCCATTCCCATGACGTTCCCTTTCGCCTCGTCCCGAATTGCGCAAAGCGCCGCGCATGACGCGGCACTCAGCGTGTCGACAAACCTCGCACCACCCACCGGCGTCATCCTCGGCCTTGTGCCGAGGATCTGCCAACGCATTGAAAGATCGAGGCGTTGCAGATGCTCGGGACAGGCCCGAGCATGACGGGCGAAAGGTTTTCGGGCTTTCCGTGCCTCAGTGCGCGTAGACCGGGAAGGCGGCGGTCAGCTCGGCGACCTTGGCCTTCGCACCCGGGACGACATCGTCGGCCTTGCCGGCGGCTTCCGCCTCGATGAGGTCGGCGATGATGTTGCCGAGCGTGCGGAACTCGTCTTCCTTCATGCCGCGGGTGGTGGCGGCCGAAACGCCGAGGCGCATGCCGACCCATTCCGGCGGACGCGGGCTGTCGTTCGGAATCGGGTTCTTGTTGGCGGTGATGTTGGCGCGGGCGAGGAGGTCTTCCGCCTGCTTGCCGATCAGGCCCTTGCTCGACAGGTCGACCAGCACGATATGGGTGTCCGTGCCGCCGGAGACGATGCGCACGCCGCGGGCGATCAGGGTTTCGGCGAGCGCCCGGGCGTTTGCCTTGACCTGTGCGGCATAGACCTTGAAGTCGTCGCGCAGCGCCTCACCGAGGCAGACGGCCTTGGCGGCGAGCACGTTGCTGTGCAGCGAGCCCTGGACGCCCGGGAAGACGGCGGCCTGCAGCTTCTTGAACCAGGCTTCGTTGTTGGTGAGGATCAGGCCGCCGCGCGGGCCGCGCAGCGTCTTGGTCGTCGTGCAGGTGACGATGTCGGCATGCGGGAAGGGCGAGGGGTGCTGGCCGCCGGCGACGAGGCCGGCGATATGCGCCATGTCGACGAGGAACCAGGCGCCGACCTTCTTGGCGATCTTGCCCATGCGCTCGAAATCAAGCTCGCGCGGATAGGCCGAGCCGCCGGTGATCAGCAGCGTCGGGCGGACCTCCTCGGCGATGCGCTCCAGCTCGTCATAGTCGATGACTTCGGTTTGCGGGTTCACATTGTAATTGTGCGATTCGAACCAGCGGCCCGAAAGGTTGCCCTTCATGCCGTGCGAAAGGTGGCCGCCGGCGGCGAGGTCGAGCGAAAGAACCTTGTCGCCCGGCTTCAGCAGCAGGAAGAAGACGGCGAGGTTCGCCTGCGTGCCCGAATGGGGCTGCACGTTGGCATAGGCGCAGCCGAAGAGCTCCCTGGCGCGGTCGATGGCCGCCTGCTCGACGACGTCGACGAACTGGCCGCCGCCGTGGAAGCGGTTGCCCGGATAGCCTTCCAGCGTCTTGTTGGTCATCTCGTGGCCGAGGGCGTCGAGCACGGCGCGGCTGACGATGTTCTCGGACGCGATGAGCTCGATCTGGTCCTGCTGGCGCTTGCGTTCGTTGTCGAGCGCCCCGGCGACGAGCGGGTCGCGCTCGTGGACGGACGTGTTGAAATAGGCTTTCGTCTGTTCGGTCATCACCTGTCTCCGGGCATGGCTGTGGGGCGTGGAGAAAGGCTAGCGACGCCATCGATCCAGAAAAAGTTAATAATATTTGCACATGCGTTCTGATCTGCTAATCATTCCCGCGACGACTGGAGGAGGAGAGAATGGACCTTGCCCGCTTGCGCGCGCTGCGCGAACTGTCGATCCGCAAGACCATGGCGGCGGTCGCCGAGGCGCTCTACGTCTCGCCGTCGGCCGTCTCGCAGCAGATCGCGCTTCTGGAGCAGGAGGTGGGCATCGACCTCATCGAGCGGCGCGGCCGCGGCGTCGAGCTGACGCCGGCCGGCAAGCAGCTCGTCGAGCGGGCGGAGCGTATCCTGATCGAGCTCGAATCGGCGCGGGCCGACATTGCCGAGCTGAAGAAGGTGATTGCCGGCGAATTGCGGGTGGCGGCCTTTCCCTCCGTGGCGGCGGCGGTGGTGGCTGGCGCGATCCACGAGCTGCACCGCCTCCATCCGCACCTGACGGTGCTGTTCGACGAGATGGAACCGGCCGAAAGCCTTGCGGCCCTCCGGAGCTGGCAGACCGACATCGCGATCATCGACGACCTCAACGTGCCCGCGGGGGCGATCGATCCGAACATCGAGACGATCCCGCTGATGGACGACGTCTTCAACGTGATGGTCTCCCAGACCCATCCGCTCGCCGAGCAGCCGAGCGTCATGCTGCACCAGCTTCGCGACGAGCGCTGGGCGCTCGATACGGCCTCCTCCGCCTATAACCGGATGATCACCGATGCCTGCCAGGAGGCCGGCTTCACGCCCAACATCGTCGCCCGCTGCAAGGGCTTCGAGGTGACGATCGCGCTCATCCGGGAAGGCTACGGCATCTCGATCCTGCCGGGCCTGCGGGCGAGCTACGACCTGGAGGATGTCTGGGTCTGCAAGGTCGAGCCGGAGATCCGCCGCAGGATTTCGCTTGCCTTCCGCAAGGGGGAAAAGCGCAGCCCCGCCGTCCAGGCCTTCATCGCGGAAGTCAACGCGCGAATCGACTCCCGCCGCCGCCTGCCCACGGGCAAGGGGGAGCCGAAAATTCCGCTGGGGGAAGGTCCCGCCGGCCGCACGGGACGATAAGAACGATCAATTTTTCTAAATAGTACATAAAGCAGAATTAAGTAGACCTGAATAAACCCTGTTCCTATCGTTCATTTGTCGATTGATATGGGTTCGCGGTTTGGCTACCAGACGGCGGACTTAGGCCAATGGCGGGAACAATCGCTACAGAACGGCAAAAGCCGCTGTTGCCTATCGCCCAAATCAGCTCTCGGCACGAGAACAGGGCTCTGCACCGCGGTGCGGGCTGTCGCGATATTTCACAGGGGAATGCGATGAAACTGATGAAACTTCTTACGGCTGGCGTGTTCGCCGGCCTCGCCCTTACCGCAGGTCAGGCATCCGCCTCCGTCCTCGATACCGTCAAGCAGCGCGGCACGCTGAACTGCGGCACCGACAACACGGCACCCGGTTTCGGCTACCTCAACACGACGACCGGCCAGATGGAAGGCCTCGACGTGGACTTCTGCCGCGCCGTCGCGGCCGCCGTCCTCGGCGATGCCTCGAAGGTCAAGTTCGTCACGGTCACGGACAAGAGCCGCTTCGACGCCGTGCTGACCAACCAGGTCGACGTCGTCTTCGCCCACACCACGATGAAGCCGGCGCGCGAATCCTCCATCGCCATCGACTTCCTGCCGATCAATTTCTACGACGGCACGGGCATCATGGTGAAGACGGATTCGGGCGTGAAGGAATTCGCCGACCTCGACGGTGCCACCTTCTGCACCACGCAGGGCTCGGTCACCGAGACGGTCCTCACCGGCGCCTTCAAGGCGCGCGGCTGGGAAGGCTCCAAGGTCCTCACCTACGAGAACCTCGAAAAGCTGTTCGCCGCCCTCAATTCCGGCCGCTGCAACGCGATGAGCACGGACAAGTCCGCACTCGCCGCCTGGGCCGGCAACTCGCCGAAGCCGGCCGACTACCTGATCCTGCCCGACACGCTCGACAAGTCGCCCTTCGCCGGCTTCGTCGCGGCAAACGATTCCAAGTGGCGCAACGCCCTGCGCTGGATCACCTACGGCCTGTTCCAGGCTGAAGAATCCGGGATCACCCAGGCAAACCTCGAAGAGAAGCTGAAGAGCGAGGACCCGTTCGTCCAGAAGTTCCTCGGCGTGGGCGGCGGTTACGGCAAGGACTTCGGCCTTTCCGACGATTTCGTCGCGCAGGCGGTGAAGGCCGTCGGCAACTACGGCGAGATCTACGATCGCAATCTCGGCCCGAACACCACGATGTTCCTCGACCGCAAGGGTACGCCGAACGCCTCGTGGACCGAGGGCGGCGCGATCTATTCGCCGCTCTGGAACTGATCCTTTCTGCTGACCGAGCCGAGGCGGGTGTCCCGCCTCGGCTTCCTATTTTTGGGTCCGGTATCTCGACATGAATGTGCAACAAGCCAACGCGGCCGGACAGACGGTCGATGACGATCTTTCGACCGCCCGTCGCCGCCGACGCAACCGGATCCGGTACGACGCCATCCAGTTCGCAGTGGTTGGGGCCGCGATCGTGCTCGTGGTGCTCTTCGCCTTCGCCGTGAAGGAAGGGCTCGCCCGGCACGGAATCCGCTTCAGCTTCTCGTTCCTCCGGGAGGCCGCCGGCTTCGACATCAGCGAGGGCAAGACCCTTGTCCTGGACGGCTTCTGGCCCGGCGTTGCGGATTTCACGTCGGATCGCCTGATCGTGCAGGCCTTCCTTGCCGGCATCTTCAACACGATCAAGGTTGCCGTCCTCGCCATCGTCCTCAGCACGGTGCTCGGAACCATGCTCGGCGTCGGCCGGCTTTCCACCAACTGGGTGGTGCGCAACCTCTCCTTCTGGTGCGTGGAGTTCGTGCGCAACACGCCGCTGCTGATCCAGCTCGTCTTCTGGTATTTCGCCGTCGTCCTGCATTTCCCGCCGATCGCCGCGGCCGCGAAGTTCTACGGCGTGGTGATCAGCCAGCAGGGCCTCTATTTCCCCGCGCCCTTGTGGCAGGGCGGCGCTTCGCCGCTCGCCGTCGGCGCGGCTGTTCTCTTCTGGGTCGCCGTCATAGGCCTCATCCTCGGCCGGAAGAAACAGGTTCGCTGGATGTGCGCGGGAGCGGCCGTCGTGCTCGCCGGGGCGATGTTCGCCACCGGCGTCCTCGGCCTCGACGTCCCCGTCGCCTCGAAGTTCAAGGCGAGCGGCGGCACGGGCATGAGCCCGGAAATGGCCGCCCTGCTGCTTGCCATCGTCGTCAACAGCGCGTCCTACATCGCGGAAATCGTGCGCGGCGCCATCGATTCCCTGCCGAAGGGCCAGTGGGAGGCCGCTGCCTCGCTGAGCCTCAACCGGCGCGACACCGTCCACGACATCATCCTGCCGCAGGTCTTCCGGGTCGTGCTGCCGTCCTTCGGCAACCAGTATATCAGCCTGACGAAGAACACCGCGCTCGGCATCGCCATCGGCTATCCCGAGCTCTTCAACATCTACGGCACCATCGCCAACCAGACCGGCCACAGCCTTGAAGGCATCGTGATCGTCATGGTGTCCTACCTGATCCTGAGCTGGGCCATCAGCGCCGCCGTCGGCTGGGCCGACCGCCGCATGAGACAACGTGGAGCCGCGCGATGATCGCCAAATCCCTCAAATGGTCGCGGCACAACCTGTTCGGCAAGCCGTTCGACATCCTGCTGTCCCTCACGGTCATCCCCGGCGTCCTGTGGCTCTTCTGGCAGGCGGCCCGCTGGGCGCTGACGGTGGCGCAATGGGACATCATCCCGCAGAGCCTGCGCGTGCTGATGATCGGCATCTTCCCGGTCGACCAGGTGTGGCGCACCTGGGTCGCGGTCATGATCATCGCGGTCCTGCTCGGGGCGGCGCTCGGCTGCGTCTTCGCCTTCCGCGCGCGCCATGCCGGCGGCCTTCTCGCCGTGGTGGCGGCATCGCTCGTGCTGACGGGCACCGGCAGCCTCGTCAACGTGCTGCTCGTCGCCGCGACGGTCATGCTCTTCGCCCTCGGCTGGGCGACGATCTCCCGCATCCCCGTTGCGCGCAAGGTGCTGGTGCCGGCGAGCTTCACCGGGATGATCGCGATCTTCGCCGTCATGGCGCCCCCCGGCGCCGGGCTGTGGGGCGGCCTGCTGCTCAGCATCCTCCTGACGCTCGTCACCGCGGTCGTCACCCTGCCGATCGGCATCCTGCTCGCCTTCGGCCGCCGCAGCCGCTTTTCCAGCGTGCGATGGATCTCGACGGCCTATATCGAGGTGATGCGCTCGGTCCCGCTCATCATGGTCGTCTACTGGATCTGGATCCTGATGCCCGTGCTGACGCCGCAGCTCAACCTCGCCGACGTGCTGCGCGGCATGATCGGCTTCACGCTGTTCTACTCCGCCTATGTCGCCGAATATGTGCGCAGCGGCCTGCAGGCCGTGCCGCGCGGGCAGACGGAAGCCGCCCGCTCGCTCGGCATGAGCGAGTTCGACATCAACCGGTCGATCGTCCTGCCGCAGGCCCTTCGCGTGGTGGTGCCGCCGCTCGTCGGCAACGTGCTGGACATCTTCAACACGGCGCCGCTGGTCTTCATCATCGGTCTCACCGACTTCCTGCGCGCCGGCCAGATGATCCTCGCCAACCCGCAATATGGCGACCGCACCTATGAAGTCTATTCGTTCCTGTTCCTGACCTATTTCCTCGTCGGATCCCTGATCACCTTCCTTGCCCGAAAGCTCGAAAAGCATCTCGCGCGAGGCAGCCGATGAGCGAAACGAACAATGCCGGAGGCAGCTCCATGAGCCCCATCGTCGAAATGAAGAACCTCAACAAGTTCTACGGAAACCATCACGTTCTGAAGGACATCGATCTTTCCGTCGCGCGCGGCGAGGTGGTCGTGGTGATCGGCGCGAGCGGCTCGGGAAAGTCGACGCTGATCCGTTGCGTCAACGGGCTGGAAATGTACCAGAACGGCAGCCTCCTGGTGGACGGCTACCATGTGCCGGTGGAGGAGGACCGCCTCCTCGGCGGCGAGCGCGAGCTTGCGGCCATCCGCAAGGGGGTCGGCATGGTGTTCCAGCAGTTCAACCTCTTCCCGCACAAGACGGTGGTGGAGAACATCACCATCGCGCCGATGCGCGTGCATAAGAAGCCGAAGGCCGAAGCCGAGGCGACGGCGCTCAAGCTGCTCGACCGCGTCGGCCTGACGGCCCATGCGCACAAATATCCCGGCCAGCTCTCCGGCGGCCAGCAGCAACGCGTGGCGATCGCCCGCTCGCTGGCGATGGAGCCGCACCTGATGCTGTTCGACGAGCCGACCTCGGCCCTCGACCCGGAAATGATCGGCGAAGTGCTCGACGTCATGCGCGAGCTTGCCGCCGACGGCATGACGATGATGATCGTGACGCACGAGATGGGCTTTGCCCGCGAGGTCGCCGACCGCATCATCTATATCGACCAGGGCACCATCCTGGAGACCGGACAGCCGGACGCGTTCTTCGACAACCCGCAGAACGAGCGCGCGCGTTCCTTCCTTGCCCGCGTGCTGAAGCACTAGATTCCGCTATCGCCGGGCAGGCGGCCCGCCGGATGCGATTCCGGCGTCAGCTCAGCACGTTGTTCCGCGCCAGAACGGGTTCCGGCAGGTCGGTATCGCCGAGGAGGAAGAGCATGTCGCGCTCCACCGTGCGCAGCATGGCGGCGAGCGGCAGGGCGTTCGGTTCGAGGCCGAACGGCTCCTCGAGCTGGTGGCCGAGCGCTTCCAGGCCGAAGAAGGTATAGGCGACCAGCAGGACGGGAAGCAGCGTCCACCAGTCCAGCGAACCGGCAAGCGCGAAGGGAAGGGTGATGCAGAAGACCAGCGCCGTGCGGTGCAGCAGCAGCGAATAGGCGAAGGGCACCGGCGTCAGGGCGATGCGCTCGCACCCGCCCTGCACCTTCGCCAGCGCCGCAAGCTGGATTTCCAGCACGGAATAGTGGATCGCGTCGATCCGGTGCGTCTGCATGAGCGTCAGGCAATGACGGCCGATGCGGTCGAGCACGTCGTTCGTCGGGTTGGGGCTGTCGGCGCGCAGCGCGATGTCCGACCAGCGGCGGATCGCGGCGGGCTCGTCCTCGCTTCTCAGCCGTGCGGCAAGCCCCGCCGTGAAGGCGCACAGGCTGGTCAGAAGAAAGCGGCGCTCGTCGTTCAGCGCCGATGTCTGCCGGGCGAATGAGCGGCAGGCGATGATCAGGTCGCCCCAGAGCATGCGGCCTTCCCACCAGCGCGCATAGCAGGCATTGTTGCGGAAGCTCATGAAGACGGAAAGCGCGATGCCCGTCAGGGTGAAGGGGATGGCGCTGATCTTGGCGAAGATGCCCGGATGGCTCTGCGCGGCGAAGACGGCGATGATGCTCAGCAAGGCCACCACCACAAGGTGCCAGGCGATCCGCGGCAGGATGGAACCGTTGATCGTGAAGAGAATGTCTTTGAAGCTCGGCTTCGAACGCAGGATCATGGGCTTTTCTGCAGCAAGGGGCGACGTGGACAGCCGGAGCGGGCGGGGCCGCTCCGCCTTTTCTTTCATCCCGATGCGCGGGAGGCAAGCCTTCCGGCGGACGGCGGCCGGCCTTCCGGAAAAAGAGACGGCCCGTTGCCGAGCGTCGATTGCAACCCAATATAGTATTCAAGTTCAATCATCCCGGAGCCTGACGTGAAAAATCCCTATGAGGTTCTCGGCGTGCCGTCCAGCGCATCGGCGGCCGAGATACAGAGTGCCTACCGCAAGCTCGCCAAGAAGCTGCACCCGGACCTCAATCCGGGCGACAAGGCGGCGGAAGAGAAATTCAAGGAGGTCGCGGGCGCCTACGACCTGCTCGGCGACGCCGACAAGCGCAAGCGCTTCGACGCGGGCGAGATCGACGCCTCCGGCGCCGAGCGCCCGCCGCGCCAGCACTATTACCGCGACTATGCCGGCGCGCAGGCGGAGCACCCCTATGCCGACGCTTCCGGCTATGCCGATTTCATGGACAGCGACGACATTTTCGCCGACCTGCTGCGCCGCAGCCAGAAGGCGCGGGGGAACCGCCGCGGCGAGGACATGCACTACCGGCTGGAGATCGCCTTCGCCGATTCCATTGCCGGCGCCACAAGGCGTATCACGCTGCCGGACGGCGGCACGCTCGACGTGAAGATCCCGCCGGGCCTCGTCAGCGGCCAGACGATCCGTCTCAAGGGCAAGGGCGCGCCGGGCTTGGGAACGGGCGGCCGGGGCGATGCGCTGATCGAGGTGGATGTCCTGCCCGATCCGCGCTTCACCCGCGAGGGCGACGACATCACCATCGAGCTGCCCGTCTCGCTCAGCGAGGCGGTGCTCGGCGGGCGCGTGCATGTTCCGACGGCGACCGGCGCCGTCACCATGGCCGTGCCGAAGGGGTCCAACACCGGCACGAAGCTGCGCCTCAAGGGCAAGGGTGCCCCGAAGCGGGGCGGCGGCTTCGGCGACCAGTTCGTCAGGCTGAAGATCGTCCTGCCGCCGCAGCCCGATCCCGAACTGGAGGCCTTCGTCTCCGGCTGGGCGAAGGGGCAGGCGTTCAATCCGCGTGAGGAGGCCTGATCATGGCGATGAGCAAAGAGGAATTCCTGAAATCCTCCGGCCTCAAGGTTCAGGTGCTGGAACTCTGGGTCGCGCAGGAATGGCTGATCCCGGAGGAGACCTCGTCGGGGCCGCGCTTCCGCGAGATCGACGTGGCCCGGGCGCGGCTGATCGGCGAGCTGCAATCCAATATCGGCGCGAACGAGGCGGGAATCGACGTGATCCTTCACCTCATGGACCAGTTGCACGGCATGCGCCGGGCGCTGGCCGAGCTGCGCCGGGAAATGGGCGACCGGAAGGCCTGAGGCATCCTGGCGGAGGGGAGTGGGGGTCGAACCCACCCGGGACAGGCTCGCTGCCCCAACCGGATTTGAAGTCCGGCCGTCCCACCGGAGACGATTCCCTTCCCTGGAGACATTCCGGCAAGACTGCGTAGCGGTCCTGCCGGAATTGCGCTAGCGATCGAAGAGATCGCTGCGATGGATATTTATGCGGCGCAGGTCGCCCCTGCGCAAGGTCAGGCCGAGGCGGTCGAAGAAATCGAGGATCTCGATGGCGACCTTGCGGCCGTTGTGGACGCGGTCGCGGAAGGCGGGCGCGGTGAACCAGCCATCCTGTGCTTCGGCGGCGACATCCAGCACGATCTGCGCCATTTCCCGCACCACTTCGCGCGCGAAGAAATGATCGTGGGCGACCTGATCGGTTCGCCCGAGTTTCTGTGTCAGCTTCAGGACGCGCCGTACCTCGCGCTCGTCCGCTCCGAAGGCTTGTGCGAAGTCGCGCACGCGCGGCGGGCGGAAACGGCCTTCGTCCAGAAGCTGCGGCTGGATACGGCGCCAGAGCGCCTCGTCGTCAGGCGAAAGCCGCACCGCGTGGCCGGGCAGGCGCAGGAAGGCGCCGTCGAGCACCACGCGACCCGCCGCCGATTCCGCCTTCAGGAAGATGAGAAAGGCATCCTTCGGCAGGCGGGGAAGGAGCGCAAGACGCAGTCTTTCGCGGCCGAGGCCGGCAAGATCGGGGTTTTCGGAATGGAATTGGGCAAGCTGTTCGGCAAGGCCGGTCTGCAGGCCGTGAAGCGCCATGGGGGAGAGCGCGAGCGATCCCAGCGTCTCGGCGCCGGCGGCCGCGAGAATGGCGGGCAGGGCGCGTTCCGCAAGGCCGCGGTCGCGCAGGAAGGCGGCAAGGTCGACCGGAGCCACGGCGAGGAGCCTGGCAAGGGCTTCGGCGGGATCGGTGCTGCGGGCGGCGGAGAGCAGGGCAAGCCGCTCCGGCTTGCTGCGTTTCCTTGCCGGGGGGCGAAGATCGAGGAAGCGTCCGCCGCCGATGGTGCGGCTGGCGGAGGTGTCGCGCAGAATGAAGCGGTCGCCGACGCTCGCGGCAATCGGCCGGTCGAGGACCAGTTGCACCAGGCCCTCGCCGCCGGGGGCGACCGGGCCGTCCAGCGGCACGATCCGCGCGCCGGCCTCCACCGCATGGCTGTGCAGCCGGGCGGGAAACCATGTGCCGATGGCCCCGGCTTCCGTTGCGAGCACGGAAAGGCTGGCGTCGATCCTGTCCGTCGGTGCGTGGAGGGCCGGAGCGAGCACGATGTCACCGCGGCGGATGGCATCCTTCGTCACCCGCTCGCCGGCAAGGTTCAGCGCACAGCGCTGGCCGGCAAGACCTTCCGCCGCCTTGCGGTTCTGGGCATGGATGCCGCGCACGCGGGCCGTCAGGCCGGAGGGGCTGACGGTGACCGTGTCGTCGAGCGTGACGCGTCCGGACAGCATCATGCCCGTCACCACGGTTCCCGCGCCCGCCAGCGTGAAGCTGCGGTCGACGGCAAAGCGCAGGAGGCCCGTAGGGTCGCGTGCCGCGATTTCCGCTTCCGCGGCGGAAAGGGCGGCGCGCAGGGTCTCGATGCCCTCGCCGGTGAGCGCGGAGACCGGGACGATCGGGGCGTCGGCAAGGCCGGTGCCAGCGAGAGCCGCCCGGATTTCCGCGGTTACCTCGGCCCGGCGTTCCGGGCCGGCAAGATCGGCCTTGGTAAGGGCGACGATGCCGCGCGGGATGCCGATGAGGTCAAGGATCGCGAGATGTTCGCGCGTCTGCGGCATGATACCGTCGTCGGCGGCAACGGCCAGCAGGGCGAAATCGATGCCGCCCGCGCCGGCGAGCATGGTGTGAACCAGCCGCTCATGGCCGGGCACGTCGACGAAGCCGGTGATCGTCCCGCCGCCGAGGTCGGCATAGGCGAAGCCGAGGTCGATGGTGATGCCGCGCGCCTTCTCCTCGGCGAGGCGGTCGGCGTCCGTGCCAGTCAGCGCCTTGATGAGCGCGGTCTTGCCGTGGTCGATATGGCCGGCGGTTCCGACGATCATAGGGCGGCCAGCGCTTCCAGCAGCGCGTCGTCCCGGTCGAGGCAGCGCAGGTCGAGGACCAGCGCGCCGTCGCGGATATGGCCGATGACGGGGACGGAAAGGGCGCGGAGCCGGGCGGAAAGCCGGTCCGGCGCATCGCCGCCCGTGCCGGCCAGCCTCAGGCCGGCGCTCGGGATCGTATCGACGGGCAGCGCGCCGGAGCCGACCTGGCTCTTGCAGGGGCAGGCAGCGGCGGAAAAGCCGTGCGGGGCGAGCAGCGTGTCGACGGCGGGGGCGAGGCGGGCGGCCTGCGCGGCGATCTCGGCCTCGGGCCGGGCGAGGAAGCGCAGCGTCGGCAGGCGCTCCGCGAGCCGGTCGGGATCGCGGTAGAGCTTCAGCGTCGCTTCCAGTGCGGCGATGCGGATCTTGTCGAGCCGCACGGCGCGTTTCAGCGGATTGCGGTTGATCGCGGCGATGAGGTCCTTCCGGCCGACGATGAAGCCGGCCTGCGGCCCGCCGAGCAGCTTGTCGCCGGAGAAGGTGACGAGGTCCGCGCCCTCGGCCACGGCCTCCTCCACGGTCGGCTCGCGCCGCAGGCCGAAGGCGGAGAGATCGACCAGCGAGCCGGAACCGAGGTCGTTGAGAAGCGGAACGCCCGCTTTCCGCGCGATGGCGGCGAGCTGCGGCGCCGGGACCTCGGCGGTAAAGCCTTCGATACGGTAGTTCGAGGTATGGACCTTGAGGATGACGCCCGTTTCCGACCCGATCGCGTTTTCATAGTCGCGCGGATGGGTGCGGTTGGTGGTGCCGATCTCCACGAGCTTCGCGCCGGCGCGGGCCATGATGTCGGGCATGCGGAAGGCGCCGCCGATCTCGATCAGTTCGCCGCGCGAGACGATGGCTTCGCGACCTTCGGCAAGCGTGTTGAGGGCGATCAGCACGGCGGCGGCATTGTTGTTGACGATGGTGGCGTCCTCCGCCGCCGTCAGCTCGCGCAGGAGGCCGCGCAGGTGGTCGTCGCGCTGGCCGCGCCCGCCGCCGGCAAGGTCGAATTCCAGCGCGAGGGGATTGGCCATGGCGACGGTTGCGGCACGGACCGCCTCCCCGGCGAGGATGGCGCGGCCGAGATTGGTGTGCAGCATCGTGCCCGTGAGGTTCAGCACCGGGCGCAGGCCGGAGCGCGCGGCAATGGCAAGGTCCTCGGCGACCTCGCGCGGCAGGCCCGCCGCAAGCGCCGCGCCGTCCGCGCCGCCACGGATCTTCTCCCGCGCGATTTCGAGCCGCGCGCGGATGGCGGTGACGACGGCAAGCCGGCCGTATTCGGCGACCAGCGCCAGCCCCTCGGGTGCGGTCAGCACCTGGTCGACGGAGGGGAGCGCGCGAAAACCCTGCATCAATAGCCTGCGAGATAGGGGTTGAAGCCGCCGCGCCGGAAATCCGTTTCCTTCATCAGCATGTCGAGGCCGAGGCTGCCGACGTCGTCGGCGACGGGATCGAGGCTGGGGTTCTTCATCGTGTAGAAGATCTTGATCCAGGAATGGCATTCCCGGCAGGTCTCGGCCTTCACCGTCGCCTCGGTGGTCTCGACCGAGCGGTAGCCGACGCCCCTGGTCGAGCCGCAGCACAGGCACTTCACCCGCACCTCGTTCCAGCGCGTGGTGCAGCAGGCGCAGGCGGCGTAGCGGACGTTCTCGACGCCCTGCGTGCCCATGACCGAGGAGGTGGCGGGGCGGCCGCCGCAGGCGGGACAGAGGCCCGTGCCGACCGGGACCAGCGCTTGCGCATCGAGCGTTGCGGCAAGGCGTGCCATGTGCACCTGCACCGCCGCCGCTGCGAAAAGGTGCGGGGCGGCGCTATCCTCGGGGATCCGGTCGGCCAGGATGTTGGAAAGGAGCCATGTGCGGTCCTCGGGGCTGGCGGCGCGCACGGCATCGAGCGCAAGGCGGGCGGGCTCGGGCATGGTGATCTCGGCGGCGCCTTCGAGGAAGGCGTCGAGCGTCGCGCCGAGGGCGGGATCGGCGGCGAGTGCGAGCCGGTCGATGGGCGGCATGGCAACGCGTGCCGCCTCGGTCCTGCGTGCGGGGGCGACGGGGGATACCGGCGGCAGCGTTGCGGCGAGGCTGGCCTGCAGGCGGGAGAGCTCGGCGAGGAAAGTGAGATAGGGCGCGAGCGCGTTGCTTTCGGCGAGGAAGGCGAAGCGGCGGGCGCGCATCTGGAACAGCTTGACCGGCTCGGGCAGGAAGGCGAGCGGCGGCTTCGGCACGCCGCCGATCAGCGAGGGGTCCGGCTCTGGTGTCTCCGCCATGAAGTCTCCGGCGATGCTCCGTCTTCGGCGGCTATTTTGACGGGTCGGTGCGCTGGCGTCCAGCCAGTTCGCGCAGCCATTTGCGATGATGGCGGAAGGCCCAGCCGCCGGTGACGGTGCCGTGCGTCATCGCCCTAATCGTGCCGCGCGTCCAGATCGCCGCATAGACATGGACGATGAAGATCAGGATCGCGCCGAGCGCCGCCAGCGCATGCACGGCGACGGCGATGCGGCGCACCGGGATCGAGACGATATGCGGGAAGTATTCCTCCCAGATCATGATGCCCGTGGTGACGAGGAGGGCGATCAGCGCGGACATGCCCCAGAACACCATCTTCTGGCCGGCATTGTACTTCCCAAGCTCGGGCAGCTTGTCCTCGTCGCCCTTCAGCATGTCGCCTATCTTCAGGCTCCATTCCACGTCCTCGCGCCGGGGCAGGTTGAGCTTCCACATCTGCAGGAAGAGCAGGAGGAAGCTCGCCACCAGGACGAGGCCGACGATGGGGTGCAGCCAGCGCGTCGTCTGCCCGCCGCCGAAAAGGCCGGTCATCCAGAAGAGCGCGGGGTGGAAGAAGGAGAAGCCGGAGACGAGGAGCACGATCATGCAGAGCGCCGTGATCCAGTGGTTGAGCCGCGTGATGCCGCGATAGCGGCTCACCAGGACGGGGTGCTTCGTCTCGATCTCGTCGCCGGGGGCGGAATAGACGCGGTTCTCGTCCATCATGCCTCCTTTCCGCCGGGTTTTTCATCGGCATGATCGAAGAGGTCCTCGGCCTCTTCCTCCTCATGGGGCGTCACCTCGTTCGGCCGGGCGAGGAGGCCATGCAGCAGCGCGCCGGCGGCGGCAAGGCCCGCCACGGCGAGGCCGACGGTCTTGGCCGGGCCCTTCCAGCCGCGCACCACGGGGGAGATCCTGGGATCATCAGGCAGGCCGGCATAGAGCGAGGGCTGGTCGGCATGGTGCAGCACATACATGACATGGGTGCCGCCGACGCCCTCGGGATCGTAGAGGCCGGCATTGTCGTAGCCGCGCGACTTCAGGTCCTCGACCCGTTCTTCGGCCAGCTCGATCATGTCCTCCTTGGTGCCGAAGGTGATGGCCTTGGTCGGGCAGGCCTTGGCGCAGGCCGGGCCCTGGCCGACGGCCACGCGGTCCGAGCAGAGCGTGCACTTCTTCGAGACATGCGCGGTCTTGGAGATGCGCGGGATGTTGAAGGGACAGCCCGTCACGCAATAGCCGCAGCCGATGCAGTTGTCGGAGATGAAATCGACGATGCCGTTGGAATATTGCACGATGGCGCCGGGGGCCGGGCAGGCCTTGAGGCAGCCGGGATCGGCGCAATGCATGCAGCCGTCCTTGCGGATCAGCCATTCCAGCTCGCTGGTGTCAGGGTTCTCGTATTCCGTGAACCGCATCAGCGTGAACATGTCGGGCGTCAGGTCGTGCGGGTTCTCGTAGACGCCGACGTTCTCCTCCACGTCCGGATGGGTGTCGTTCCACTCGATGCAGGCGGACTGGCAGGCCTTGCAGCCGATGCATTTCGACACGTCGATCAGCTTGGCGACTGGGGTGAGCTGTCGCTCGGGTGCCGGCAGGTCGCTCGTCGCCGAGGCCCTGACGACGTCGCTGGCGAGGAGGTTCGAGGGCAGGGGCTGGAGCGGCGGATTGGCGGCCGCCGTCAGGGGTTCCGGTGCGCGTTCGTTCGTCATGACGAAGCCTCCTCTGGCGCCGGCTCTATATTGACGAGGAAGGCCTTGAATTCCGGCGTGTCGATATTGGCATCGCCGACGAAGGGGGTGAGGCTGTTCGGCCCGAAGCCCTTGCGCGCCGCGCCCATGAAGCCCCAGTGCAGCGGAATGCCGACGACATGCACCGGCTTGCCGGCGCAGACGAGCGGGCGGATGCGCTTCGTCACCACGGCCTTCGCCCAGACCTCGCCGCGCTTGCTCCACACCCTGACGCGCCCGCCCTTGACGATGCCGCGCTCGGCCGCCAGTTCCTCGCTGATCTCCACGAAGAATTCCGGCTGGAGGACGGCGTTCACGCGGTTGTGCTTCGTCCAGTAGTGGAAATGCTCGGTGAGGCGGTAGGAGGTGGCGACGAAGGGATAGTCGGCGCTGGTGCCGAGCTGCGCCACGTCATCGGGGAAGATGCGGGCGACAGGGTTGCCGCGCAGACTTGCGTTGAACGGGTTTTCGACCGGGCTTTCGAACGGTTCCATGTGGATGGGGAACGGCCCGTCCCGCATCAGCTTGCGGGCGAAGAGCCGGGCGGTGCCCTCCGGCGTCATGATGAAGGGCATCACCGTCTCCGGCTTTGCCGTCACCGCGATGTCGGGCACGTCGAAGCCGGCCCATTTCTCGCCCGTCCATTCGATCAGCTTGCGGCTCTCGTCCCACGGTTTGCCCGAGAGGTCGCAGGAGGCGCGGTTGTAGAGGATGCGGCGGTTGGCCGGCCAGGCGAAGGTCCAGTTGAGGAAGGTGCCGATGTCGCCGGGATCGCTGTTGTCGCGCCGGGCCATCATGTTGCCCTCCTCCGTCCAGGAGCCGGCATAGATCCAGCAGCCGGACATGGTGGAGCCGTCGTCGCGCATCACCGCGAAGTTCGGCAGGAGCTTGCCGGCCTCCACCATAACCTTCGTCGGGTCGGCCGGGTCGTAGAGGGTCTGGAGCGCGCGCCCGTTCATCTCCTGCGCCAGTTCGGCAGGTTCCGGCTCGTAGGGGTCCTTGTAGCCCCAGGAAAGGTTGAGGATCGGCTCGGGGCAGACCCCGCCTTCCTTGCGGTAGAGCTCGCGCACGCGCAGGAAGATGTTCGCCATGATCCAGGTGTCGTGCCTGGCGTCTCCCGGCGGCGTCGCGCCCGGCCAGTGCCATTGCAGCCAGCGGCCGGAATTGACCGTCGCGCCCTCGTCCTCGGCAAAGCAGGTGGCGGGGAGCTGCAGCACCTCGGTCATGATCTTCGAGGGCTCCACGTCGTTGTAGATGCCGTGGTTCTCCCAGAAATGCGCCGTCTCGGTCTCCAGCGGGTCGATGGTGACGAGCAGCTTCAGCTTCGACAGGCCCGCGGTCAGCTTGGCCCGGTTGGGGAAGGAGAGGAGCGGGTTGAAGCCCTGGCAGAAATAGAGGTTCACCTCGCCCCGGCTCATCATGTCGAACATGCGCAGGATGTCGTAATAGGGCACGTCCAGCTTCGGCAGCCAGTCGAAGCCCCAGTCGTTCTCCCTGGTAGCGGCGCTGCCCCACATGGCCTTCAGGAAGCTGACCATGAATTTCGGCGTGTTCTGCCAGTAGCTCGTCTGGCCGGGAACGAGCGGCTTGTTGCCGCGCGTCGACATGTAGGTTGCGTAGTCCGTCTCCTTCTCCGTGGCGAGGTTCATGTAGCCCGGCAGGGTGTTGGAGAGCAGGCCGATATCGGTGAGGCCCTGGATGTTGGAATGGCCGCGCAGCGCGTTCACCCCGCCGCCGGGCAGGCCGACATTGCCGAGGATGAGCTGGAGCATCGCCATGCCGCGGATGTTCTGCGCGCCCTTGGAATGCTGGGTCCAGCCGAGCGCATAGAGCGAGGTCATCACCTTGTCTCGCGCGGCGGTCGCGCCGATCATCTCGCAGATCTTGAGATAGCGCTCCTTCGGCGTGCCGCAGAGGTTTTCCACGAAATCCGGCGTATAGGCCGAGACATGCTCTTTCAGGAGGTTCCAGACGCAGCGCGGGTCGGAAAGCGTCGCGTCGGCCTTCACCGTCCCGTCGTCTTCGAGCTGGTATTCCCAGGCGGTGCGGTCGTAGTCGCGCTTGTCCTCGTCATAGCCGGTGAAGAGGCCGTCGGCCCAGCCGAAGTCCTCGCGCACCAGATAGGTGGCATTGGTGTAGGCCTTCACATAGTCCCACTGCACCTTGTCGTTCTCGATGCAGTAGCGGATGACGCCCATCAGGAAGGCGATGTCCGAGCCCGGGCGGATCGGCGCATAGACGTCGGCGACCGAGGCCGTGCGGTTGAAGCGCGGGTCGACGACGATCAGCCGTGCGCCGCGATGGTGCTTGGCCTCCGTCACCCATTTGAAGCCGCAGGGGTGCGCTTCTGCCGCATTGCCACCCATGACGATGACGAGGTCGGTGTTCTTGATGTCGGTCCAGGCGTTCGTCATTGCGCCGCGGCCAAAAGTTGGAGCCAAACTGGCTACCGTGGGGCCGTGTCAGACGCGTGCCTGGTTGTCGAAGCCGACTATACCCATGGAGCGGACGGTCTTGTAGGTCAGCCATCCGGTCTCGTTGGTGCCGCCCGAAGCGGCAAGGAAGCCCGTGGTCGTCCAGCGGTTGACCGTGACGCCGGCTGCGTTCTTCTCGATGAAGTTCGCGTCGCGGTCGTCCTTGAGCGCACGGGCGATCTTGTCGAAGGCCTCGTCCCAGGAGATGTCCTCCCAGCGGTCGGCGCCGGGCGCGCGGCGGCGGGGCTTCGTGGCGCGGGTCTCGGACTTCACGAAGTCCTTGAGGGCCGCGCCCTTGGGACAGAGCGTCCCGCGATTGGTGGGATGGTCGGCGTCACCCTCGATATGGATGAGCTCGGCCTTCTCGCCGGCGGCAAGGTCGCCCCTGGAATACATGAGAATCCCGCAGGCGACCGAGCAGTAGGTGCACACGTTGCGGGTTTCGGTGGTGGTCGCCAGCTTGAAGGCGCGGACATGAGCGGCTGTCGCTGCCTCCGCCGCGCCGAAGCCCATGGCTCCGAGCGTGGTGGCCGCCGCTCCCGCGCCGGCGAGCTTCAGGAAGCTGCGGCGGGAAAGATCGATGTTCATTCGCTGTCCTCGTACCTGCCTTGCGGATCGGTAGACCTCAAATGGTCGTCCTTGTCAGCCAGCCTGTCAAGGACGGATTTCACGCGAAAGTCATGGCCTTGGGGGAACCGATGGGTCATGATCGCCCGCACGGCGCCTGCTGCCATATGTTCGAAAAGGGAGTTCAGAGCCATGTCCGACGCTGCCGTTTCCGCCGAGCCGCGCCTCACCTCGCTTGCCCATGGCGGGGGCTGCGGCTGCAAGATCGCGCCCGGCGTGCTCTCGGAAATCCTGCGCGGGCGGACGATGCTGCCGGTGCCGCCGGAGCTGCTGGTCGGCATCGAGACCGCCGACGATGCGGCCGTCTACCGGCTCAACGACCGCCAGGCCGTCGTTGCCACCACGGATTTCTTCATGCCGATCGTCGACGATCCGCACGATTTCGGCCGCATCGCCGCGACCAATGCGATCAGCGACGTCTATGCCATGGGCGGCACGCCGCTCTTCGCGCTGGCGCTGGTCGGCATGCCCGTCAACACGCTCTCGACCGCGACGATCGGCGCGATCCTCGACGGCGGTGCCGCGGCCTGCCGGGCGGCAGGCATCCCCGTTGCCGGCGGCCACACGATCGATTCCGTCGAGCCGATCTACGGCCTCGTCGCCATCGGCCTCGTTGATCCCGCCGATATCAGGAGCAATGCCGGGGCGCGGCCGGGAGACGTGCTGGTTCTCGGCAAGCCGCTCGGCGTCGGCATCTTCTCGGCGGCGTTGAAGAAGGGCGCGCTCGATGCCGCCGGCTATGCCCGGATGATCGAAACGACGACCCGCCTCAACACGCCGGGGCCGGACCTTGCCCGGCTCGAAGGCGTGCACGCCATGACCGACGTCACCGGCTTCGGCCTGGCCGGCCATGCGCTGGAAATGGCGCGCGGCGCGGGTTGCCGCCTTCATGTCGACTGGTCCGCGGTGCCCCTCCTCGAAGGCGCGCGCGACCTTGCCGCCGCCGGCTTCATAACCGGAGCCTCCGGCCGCAACTGGGCGAGCTACGGCAGGGACGTCGCCTTGGCGCGCGAGATGACGGCGGTCGACCAGGCGCTGCTGTGCGACCCGCAGACGAGCGGCGGCCTGCTCGTCGCCTGCGCGCCCTCGTCCGTCGCCGGGGTCCTGGAGGTCTTCCGCGGGCAGGGCTTCGACGCGGCGGTCATCGGCAGGGTGGACGAGGGCGAGGCCGGGCTTTCGGTCGCCTGAGCGCGATCAGCAGCACGAGGCGGCGAAGCGGCGTGGCGTCACGCCGAAGCTCGTGCGGAAGTGGTTCGTGAAGTGGCTCTGGTCGAAGAAGCCGACGCTGGTTGCGGTTTCCGCCGGCGACAGGCCGGCCGCGAGGCGGTCCTTCGCGGCCTGCAGGCGGACCTGCGTCAGGTAGGCGTGCACCGTCATGCCGGTCTTTTCCTTGAAGGAGCGCATGAAGTGGAAATCGCTGAGGCCGACGCTGCGGGCGATGTCGGCGGTGGTGAGCCTCTGCTCGAAGCAGGCGTGGATGAGGTCGATCGCGCGCCCGACATTGCCCGCCGGCGGTTGCCGGCGTGCCGTGCCGGTCGACGACTGGCCGTAGCGCCGGATCAGCGGGGCGAAGGCGGACAGGAGGGCATCCTGCTTTTCGAGCGGGTCGCGCGCGCCCTCGATGCGCGCGTGCATCCGGCTCAGGTGGTTCGCCGCCTCCCGGTCCTGCCAGAGCGGCCGGCGGCCGAAATCGAGATGGATGCCCTGCCCGCCGAAGAGGTCCTCGGCGATTTCCTCCAGCACTTCGGTCTTCGGATAGAAGGCGCGGTAGGACCACATTCCCGCTTGCGCGGCCGGTTCGCCCGTATGCACCTCTCCCGGGGAAATGACCATCACCGAGCCGGAAACGGCAAGGCCCGGCCGGCTGGCGACGGTATGATGCTGCGCGCCCGCCTCGAAGGTGGCGATAACGAACTCGTCGTGGGAGTGGGCGGGATAGCGGTGCGCGGTCCGCAGCGCACGCAGCATCTCGGTGCCCGCGATGTCGCCATCGCGCCACAGGCGGATGTCCTCGCCCCTCGGCCGGGCGGGTCGTCCTATATCGGGATCGTGGCTGCGCAGGATTTTCCAATCCCCGTTTCGACAAGTGGTGTATCCGTCCGGGTCGGTGTTGCGCGAGCGGACAAGCATCTCTACCCGCCGGCGGCCGGACGATCAACAAACGGATGCTTTCAGCGTTGGATGACATGCCAGAACGGAACATGACGATACAGGGCGGGCGGTCCGCCTTCACAGAAGGCGTGATCGCCTGCGGGCCGACGATCCTCGGCTACTGGAGCATCGGGTTCGCCTCCGGCGCCATCGGGGCTGTTTCGGGATTCAGCGTCCCCGAGATCCTGCTGCTCGCCGCGTTCCTCTATGCCGGTTCGGCGCAGTTCCTCTTCTATTCGCTCTGGGCGGCGGGGGCAGGCCCGGCCGCCGTGGCGCTGGCCGTGCTGCTCGTGAACATCCGCTACCTGCTGATGAGTTCCTATCTCGCCCGCTTCTTCTCCGGCTCGTCCATGATGCAGAAATTCGCCAGCGGCGTGCTGTTGACCGACGAGACCTTCGGTGTCGCCGCGCAGCATGCCGGACGGCACGGCGCGCTGCCGTTCCGGTGGATGCTCGGCCTCAACGTCGCCGCCTATGCGAACTGGATCGTCGCCAACGTCGTCGGAGCGATGTTTGCCGCGGTCATTCCCGCCGGCATTTCGCACGGTCTCGGTTTCAGCCTGACGGCAATGTTCATCGGCCTTCTGGCGCTCAACTATTTCGGCAGCGCGCAGAAGCGGCTGGAGATCGTGGCGATGGTCGTCTCGGCCGCGGCCGTCCTCGGCACCATGGGGTTCCTCGACGTCAACGTCTCCATCCTGATCGCCACGGCGCTCGCCGCGACGATCTGCGCCACCGCGCTGCAGATGCAGGCCCGCCGCGGGAGGACGGCATGACCGGTTCCTTCCTCGTGACTGTCGCCATCTGCGCGGCGATGACGATCTGTGTGCGTGCCCTGCCCATCGTCTTCCTGGCGGGCGTGCGGCTGCCGGCCTTCGCCATGGCCTGGCTCGGCTTCATCCCCTCCGCCATCATGATGGCGATCGTGACGCTGGAACTTGTGAAATATGCCGGCGAGCCGGGAGGGACGGCCGCGACCGTCGCGGCCGCGGCGGGCTGTGCGGCCGTGGCGTTCCTGACGCGCAGCCTTTTCGGCACGGTTCTGGTCGGTGTAGCCGTCTACCTCGCCTTCATGGTCCTGCCATAGGCGCATCCAGCCGGCGGCCGCGTTCCCTGCGCAAGGCGATTGCCGGACGGGCCCTCCTGTGCGACCATGCGCGCGGGAGGATGTCTGGATGGTGTCGACGCTGTCGCACATACGGGAGATCGAACGCGTCGGCATGGGCGCGGTCAGCCCGCGCGATGCGCCCGTCATCCAGTCCTGGCTGCGCTGCCTCAACGACTACAAGCTCGATCCGGCCGTCGCGCAGGAAGCCTATATCGTTCCCGAACTGAAGCTGCGCGAGCATCGCGAGCAGGCCGAGGAGCTGATCCGCATCGGCCGCTCGGGTCTGGAAGCGCTGTTCAACCAGGTGGCCGGGCAGAACTACGTGCTGCTGCTTTCCGATGCGCGCGGCGTCACCGTCGATTTCATGGGCGATCCGACCTTCGACAACCAGTTGCGCAAGGCGGGGCTCTATCTCGGCTCGGAATGGTCGGAGAACCGGGCGGGCACCTGCGCGGTCGGGGCCTGCATGGTCTCCGGCGAGCCTGTCATCATACACCAGGACGACCATTTCGATACCAGCCATATCGGCCTTACCTGCACCGCCGCGCCGGTCTTCGACACGCTGGGCAGCCTGACGGCCGTGCTCGACATCTCGCAGCTCCGCTCGCCGACGGTGAAGACGAGCCAGCAGCTTGCGCTGCATCTCGTCGCCTCCACCGCGCGGCGCATCGAGCTTGCCAATCTCATGACCCGCACCCGCAACGACTGGGTGCTGCGCCTTGCCCGCTCGCCGGAATTCCTCGATGTCGATCCCGATGCCGCCATCGCGCTCGACGGCAGCGGCCGCATCACCGGCCTCACCCATGGCGGCTTCGGCGCGCTCGCCCGTTCGATGAACCTTGCCGGCCTTTCCACCCGCGATTTCCTCGGCCAGCCGATTTCGCAGGTCTTCGACATCGACGTCGACGACCTGCCGCGCTTCATGCGCGGCCGGTCGAACGGCGAGCGGCTGCTTCAGGCGCGCAACGGGCTGGTGCTGTTCGCGAGCGCCGTCGCGCCGGCGGTCAATCTTCGTCCGGCCGTGCCGGCGCAGCCGCGCCTGCCGCGGGCGCTCCGGGACCTCAGCAACGGCGACGCCGCGATGGAGCGGGTGCAGGCGCGCGCGGCAAAGCTTGCGGCGCGCGATATCCCGATCCTCATCCAGGGCGAGACGGGCAGCGGCAAGGAGTTCCTGGCGCGGGCGATCCATGACGGTTGCGGCGGCAGCGGCGCCTTCGTCGCGGTCAATTGCGCGGCGATCCCCGAACATCTCATCGAATCCGAGCTCTTCGGCTATGCGCCGGGCGCCTTTACCGGCGCCAGCCAGAAGGGCAAGCGCGGCCTGATCGAGGAGGCGAGCGGCGGCACGCTCTTCCTCGACGAGATCGGCGACATGCCGCTGGCCCTGCAAAGCCGGCTCCTGCGCGTGCTCTCGGAAAACGAGGTGCAGCCGGTCGGGGCGCTCAAGGCGCGCACGGTGCGCCTCAGGGTTCTCTCCGCCTCGCACCGCGATCTTGCGGAACTGGTGCGGGAAGGCCGCTTCCGGCAGGACCTCTATTATCGCCTCAACGCGGCGACGCTGAGCCTGCCGGCGCTCCGGGAGCGGCAGGATCTCGGCTGGCTCGTCGACCAGCTCCTCGCCCGCATCGAGAAGGAGAACGGCGCGTCCTACCGGCTCGACAGGGCGGCGCGGGCCGTGCTGCTCGCCCATGACTGGCCGGGCAACCTGCGGGAACTCTCCAATGCGCTGCGCGTGGCGGCGGCGCTGTCGGAGGGCGGCGTGATCGGCACCGACAGCCTGCCGGATCACCTTTTCGCCGAACCGGCCGCCGCCCGGCCCGGCGGCGAGGACGCCCTGCGCCAGGCCCTTACCGACTGCGGCAACAACGTTTCCGCGCTCGCCCGCAAGCTCGGCGTCAACCGCTCCACCATCCACCGCCGCCTCAAGCGGCTCAACTGACGCAACGGCTGCAACACCTGTCGCACGCCACCTGTTGCATCCCGCTCCGCGATCCGGCTTCCTTTGGTGGAAGCCATTGATAGAACTTGTAAATTCTGCCATCGGCCGTTCTGGCACGGTGCTTGCTGATCCTCCTGCGCAAGAACGACAGGAGGAACTCAATGAAAGCTCTGCGCTTCCACGCCGCCAAGGACCTGCGTATCGAGGAGGTCGATGCGCCGCCGTCGCCCGGCCCGGGCGAGGTGCTGGTCGAGAACCGCTTCTGCGGTATCTGCGGCACGGACCTGCATGAATATGCCTATGGCCCGATCTTCGTGCCGAAGGAACCGCATCCGTTTACCGGCGCGCACGGCCCGCAGATCCTCGGCCACGAATTCGGCGGGGTCGTCAAGGCCGTCGGCGAAGGGGTCGGCCATGTAAAGCCGGGGGATCGTGTCTCGATCCAGCCGCTGATCATGCCCCGCCATGGCGACTACTATGCCGACCGCGGCCTGTTCCACCTCAGTGGCAACCTCGCGCTCGCCGGCCTGTCCTGGCATTCCGGCGGCATGGCGCAGGCAGCGCTTGTCAACGACTATAACGTCCAGCCCATTCCCGATGCGCTGAGCGACGAGGAAGCCGCCCTGATCGAGCCGACCGCGGTCGCCGTCTACGCCTGCGATCGTGGTGGCGTGACGGCCGGCAACAGCGTGCTCGTCACCGGCGCGGGACCGATCGGCATTCTCGTCGCCATGGCGGCGCGGGCGGCTGGGGCCTCGCAGATATTCCTGTCCGATCTCAATGATACCCGGCTGTCTCTGGCGCGGGAGGCGCTGGGCGAGGTGCGCACCATAAACCCAAGGACGGAAAAGGTGGGCGACGTCATCCGCGCCGAGACGGAGGGCGGCGTCGGCTGCGATGTCGCCATCGAATGCGTCGGCAACGAGCATGCGTTGAAGAATTGCGCGGATGCCGTGCGCAAGCAGGGCGTCGTGGTGCAGACCGGGCTTCACCCCGGCGAGAACCCGCTGAACTGGTTCGACGTCACCTTCAAGGACATCGATATCCGCGGCTCCTGGGCCTACCCGACCCACTACTGGCCGCGCGTCGCCCGGCTGATCGCCAGCGGCCAGATTCCGGCGAGCCGCATCGTCACGAAACGTGTCTCGCTCGGCGAGGCCGTCACCGAAGGGTTCGACCAGTTGCTCGACCCTGCCGGCAGGCACCTGAAGATCCTGATCGACCTCACGCGATAGGCCGGTCCGTTCTGCGGGACGGTTGAGGAGCCGTCCCGTTTTCCACTGAGCAGGAGGAGAAACGATGCTCGAGAAAACCCCCACCACCCGCGTCCAGACACTTCTCGATGCGCTCGGCGCGGCCCTTGCCGCCGGCCGGATCGACGATGCCGTCAACCTTTTCGCCGAGGAGTGCTATTGGCGCGACCTCGTCGCCTTCACCTGGAACATCAAGACCGTCGAAGGCCGCGACCAGGTGCGCGACATGCTGCAATCGCAGCTTTCCGCCGCCAAGCCGTCGAACTGGCGGGTCGCTTCGGGCGAGGAGGCGACGGAGAACGACGGCGTCCTCGAAAGCTGGATCACCTTCGAGACGGCGACCGGCTGCGGCTACGGCCTCGTGCGCTTCAAGGACGGCCTCATCTGGACGTTGCTGACGGCGCTTTCCGAGCTGAAGGGCCATGAGGAGAAATCCGGCTTCACCCGCCCGCTCGGTGCGAAGCATGGCCAGAACCTCGGCGCAAAGACCTGGAAGGAGGAGCGCGAGGAGGAGGAGCGCACGCTCGGCTACGAGAAGCAGCCCTATGTCGTCATCATCGGCGGCGGGCAGGGCGGCATCGCGCTCGGTGCGCGGCTGCGCCAGCTCGGCGTGCCCACCATCATCCTCGAGAAGAACGACCGGCCGGGCGACAGCTGGCGCAAGCGCTACAAGTCGCTCTGCCTGCACGATCCCGTCTGGTACGACCACCTGCCCTATATCGACTTTCCGAAGAACTGGCCGGTCTTCGCGCCGAAGGACAAGATCGGCGACTGGCTGGAATTCTACACGAAGGTCATGGAGCTGAACTACTGGACCCGTTCCACCGCAAAGTCCGCGAAATGGGACGAGGCGGCGCAGGAATGGACCGTCGTCGTCGACCGCGACGGCGAGGAGGTGGTGCTGCGGCCGAAGCAGCTCGTCTTCGCGACCGGCATGTCCGGCAAGGCGAACATTCCCGACTTCAAGGGACGCGAGCGCTTTGCCGGCGACCAGCACCATTCCTCGCAGCATCCGGGGCCGGACGGCTACAAGGGTAAAAAGGTCGTCGTCATCGGCTCGAACAATTCTGCCCATGACATCTGCGCGGCGCTCTACGAGGCCGGCGTCGACGTCACCATGATCCAACGCTCGACGACCCATATCGTCAAGTCGGATACCTTGATGGATATCGGCCTCGGCGCGCTCTATTCAGAGGAGGCGCTGGCGAACGGCGTGACGACGCAGAAGGCCGACCTCATCTTCGCCTCGCTGCCCTACCGGATCATGCACGAATTCCAGATCCCGCTCTACGACAGGATGCGCGAGCGCGACGCCGACTTCTACGCGGCGCTGGAAAAGGCCGGCTTCCAGCTCGACTGGGGCGCGGACGGCTCGGGCCTCTTCATGAAATACCTGCGGCGCGGCTCCGGCTATTATATCGACATCGGCGCTTCCCAGCTCATCATCGACGGCAAGGTGAAGCTTGCCGCCGGGCAGGTCGAGGAGATCACGGAGAATGCCGTGAAGCTTTCGGACGGCAGGGAGATCCCGGCCGACGTCATCGTCTATGCGACGGGTTACGGCTCGATGAACGGCTGGGTCGCCGATCTCATCGACCAGGAGACGGCCGACCGGGTCGGCAAGGTCTGGGGCCTCGGCTCCGATACCCCGAAGGATCCGGGTCCCTGGGAGGGCGAGCAGCGCAACATGTGGAAGCCGACGCAGCAGGCGGCGCTGTGGTTCCACGGCGGCAACCTGCACCAGTCGCGCCACTATTCCCAATATCTGGCGCTCCAGCTCAAGGCGCGCCTGGAAAACCTCCCCACGCCGGTCTATGGCCTCCAACCGGTTCACCACCGGAAATAGCCGGCACCTCGAGCGGGCAGCGCACGCCGCTGCCCGCCCTTTCCTTCCCGCATTTCGTCTCGCCGGCCGACCGCATGTCTTACGCCCTTCTTGCCAGCGGCGGCTTCCGGGTCTATCGACGGCGCGGCCATGTCCGTTCGGGGAGCCCTGCCATGCACGACATCCGCAAGATCGAAGCCGCCGACAAGCCGGGCTTCTACCGCGAACTGCGCGCCCAGGCCGAGGGCCTCCTGCACGGCGAGCGCGATGCCATTGCCAATGCCGCCAATCTTTCGGCGCTGGTCTACGATGCGGTCGCCGATCTCAACTGGGCGGGATTCTACTTCCTGAAAACGCCGGCGGAACTCGTGCTCGGTCCCTTCCAGGGCAAGGTCGCCTGCGTGCGCATTGCCGTCGGCAAGGGTGTGTGCGGCAGCGCCGTCGCCGAAGGGCGCAGCCAACTCGTGCCCGATGTGCACGCCTTTCCCGGCCATATCGCCTGCGATGCCGCCTCGCGCTCCGAGCTCGTGGTGCCGCTCATCCGCGATGGTGCGGTCCTTGGTGTGCTCGATCTCGACAGCCCCACGCCCGGCCGCTTCACGGCGGAAGACCAGGCCGGTTTCGAGGCGCTTGCCGCGCTCTATGTCGCAGGCAGCGACATCTGAAGGGGAGCATTGCAGCGCACGCATAGCTGCACTGCACAATAAATGTTTTCCATCTGATCAAAAAACAGCCATAGTGCACACAGCTGATGCACATGGCGGTTTTCCTCCCAGTGCCGCCGCAGCAGCTGTTCCCCTCTGGAGGTTTTTGACCTTCACACTTCATGGGCCGCGGTTTCCGTCGGCCCATTTTTTTTGCCGAAAGCGAACCCGTCTTGCGTGGGATAGCGGCCTCATGCCACGTCTCAGCTCTCCGTCTCCGGCTGCCGGCGATTTTCCGTCCGGAACAGCTCACCGCTTTCCCCAAGGATGGCGCGGAGGTGCGGGGAGAGGGAAGCGGTGAGGACGGTTCCTTCCCCGGGTGGATCTGATACTCGCAGGATGGCTGCGGCGGCTTCCTCGGCCGCTGCGAGTGCGGCGACAGCGGCAAGGAAAGCGTTTGTCCGGTGCTGGTCGGCAAGGCCGATCTGGGCGGCGTCAATGGCGCGGCCCGCCTCGGCGGTCATCGCGTCGGCCGCGGCGAGCCGCGCGGAAAGAAGGCCGCTCACGACGGGTTCGCCCGTCGCCTCGTCGAGGAGATGCCGCAGGGCTGCGCGGGCGCCACCCTTCCGGCGTGCCGCCTCGAGCAGCAGGTCGAGCGAGCGGGGAACGCCATGCGTGGCCGCCTCGCCGGCAGGCTGCAGCAGCGTATCGCCGTCGACAAGCACATCCTTGAACAGCACATGCTCGGCGGCCTGCGTGCCGCCGGCCACCGGCTCGCAGCTATTGGCGACGTAATGCAAGCCGTCGAGGCGCGTGGGAAGCAGCAGGACCGCCGGCCGGCCGCCGTCGAGGCGCACGGGCATCAGCAGCCAGTCGGCGTGGCGGGCGCAGGGCGTACAGAGGGCCTCGCCGCCCAGCCGCCAGGCAAGGCCGCTTGCGGCGAGCGGAAGGCCATCGGCCGCCTCGCTGTTCCGGCGGGCGGAGGCCCGGGCGAGGCGCGCGCCGGCGAGGACCGCGGAAAAGACGGTGTTCCGCTGGCTCTCGCTGCCGTGGCTGCGGACCTTTTCCACGGCGACGAAATGGGCCGCGAGGACTTCCCCGAGCGCTGCCGAACCGGCGGCGGCCAGTGCGCAGACCTCGGCGAGGACCGTGTTGGAAACGTCGATCCCGCCATGTTCGGTCGGCACCGATATGCCGAAAAGGCCGGTGCGGGAGAGAAGTTCGTGGCGGGCTTCGGCCGCCGCGCTGTCCTGTGCGGGCAGGCTGAAGGCCTCCGCTATCCTGCCGGCGGCGGCAATGGCTTCGTCTTCGGTTCCGATGATGGCGGCCGTTCGTGCCGAGCGGTCGAGTGCCGATGAGAGAGTACCCATGTCGTCTGCTCCTTGCGGGATGCTGTTCCAGGGCGCACAGGCATTATCGGGTAAGAAAGACCATATTCTATAGAGATTGTATAGATCGGTTTGCCGTTTCGGGATCGGTCACGGTGTTTCGCGCGGCCCCGCCCGGCGGGCAAGCGCCGATTTTCCGGCGCTCCGGAGCCGGTGAAAAGTGCCGGTCGATTATTCTACTAAAAAGGTAGAAAATTATCGGAGGCTGCGTTATCCTGTCTTCCGCTTCTGGCTCCATCGTGCAGGGAAGGGACAGGCATGTTCTTCGAAACGATCGCGGGAGAAGGTGCCCCGCCTGCGGGCACGCCGACGATGGCAAGGATCGCGGTGATCGGCGCGGGGCCTTCCGGCCTTGCCACGGTCATTGCGCTGATGCGGCGGTTCCACCGCCCCTTCGAGGCCTGGATGATCGATGCCGAGGATGCGCCCGGCGCCTTCGGCGACGGGCCGGCCGGTGCGGCGCTGACGGCGGAGCCCGCGCGCGATCTTTCGATCCTTCCCGACCGGCCGGACGATTTTGCCCGCTGGCTGAAGGACAACCTCCTTGCCGCCGGCACGGTTTCGGCCTTGCGAGGCCCGCAGGACCTGCATGTGCCGCGCGCGCTGTTTCGCGATTATGCGATGGGCCGCTTCGGCGAGGCGCTTTCCCTGCGCAGGGACGTCCGCATCCGCACCATCAGCGGCACCGTGGGCCATCTCTGTACGAACACCGAAGGCGTGCGCGTCGCGTTCCGGGATGGCGAGGGCGCCGTCTTCGACCACGTCTTCGTCGCGACCGGCTTCGGTGCCGCGCAGCGCGAGGCGGCTTCCTGGCGTGGCGCGATCGCCGCGGCCGAGCGGCTTTCGGCCCAGGAGAACCCGCCGCCGCTCACCCTTGTCGGCAACGGCCCACGCCTTGCCGCCATCCTGCTCGATCTGAGGAAGCGGGGCTTTGCCGGTGACATTCACGTCGCTGCCGCGGCCGGCCGCCTGCCGCAGCCGCATGGCCGCGGTTACGAAGGCATGGCCTTCGGCACACCGCCCGCCAGCCGTTCGCTGCGCGAGGCCTTCCGGTATATCCGCGGGGAATGCAGCATCGCGCAAGCCCGCGACGGCGGCCGCTGGCAGGGCGTCGTCGATGCGGCTTCCGACCGCCTCTCCGTGGTCTGGCGCAACCTGCCGCAGGGCGAGCGCAATCATTACCGCCGCCACCTCCTTCGCCTGCACCGGCATTTTTCGGTCCGCATCGCGGGCGAGATCCACCGTCGCCTCGCCGCGGAATTCGAAACCGGCCATACCCGCTTCGTTCCGCCGCGCGATCCGAAGTCGGGTGACGAGAATACCGTCGACTGCCGCGAGGTCCCCTCCGCCCGTGCTCTCGCCGGGCTGCTCGGATGCGATGTCGCGACCCTCTCCGTCGACGACAGCGGCCGTCTCCTTCGCCAGGGCGAGCCCCTGCGCGGGCTTTCCGTCGTCGGGGCGGTCGCGTCCGGCCTGCGACCGGGACCCTTCACCTTTGCCGAAACCGTGCGGCAGGCCTATCGCAGCGTTCTCGCCGCGCCCCTTTCCGGCCCGGCCCGGGCCCTGCACGGCTAAAAAATCCGGCGAGCGGGCTGAAAATTCCGGTTTTTCGCGGATGCATTTTGCGTTCATGCAGCCACTTTCGAGATGAACTGTGCGTGCGGTGCCGGGAAGGCCAGTTCGTCCGTTGCGCCGTTTCGGCCCTTATGAAACCGGTTTTGCGAATTTTCCGAGCATTGTTGACTAAGTCTACTAAATCCCTAGGCTTTTATTCGAGGCAGAGACCAGGAGGTTGGAGATGTCGACGTTTATGAAGAGGGCCGGGGTTTTAGCCCTCAGTCTGGGGCTCGTGTTCGGCGGGGTGACGGGAGCGGTGGCGCAGACCACGCTGCTCAACGTCTCCTACGACCCGACGCGCGAGCTCTACAAGGATTACAATTCTGCCTTCGCGGCACACTGGAAGGCCGAGACCGGCGAGGACGTGACGATCCAGCAGTCGCATGGCGGCTCCGGCAAGCAGGCCCGCGCGGTGATCGACGGGCTGGAGGCCGACGTGGTGACGCTGGCGCTCGAAAGCGACATAAACGCCATCGTGGAAAAGACGGGCAAGATCGCCAAGGACTGGCGCTCGCGCCTGCCGAACAATTCCGCGCCCTATACCTCGACCATTGTCTTTCTGGTGCGCAAGGGCAACCCGAAGGGCATCCATAACTGGGGCGACCTCGTGAAGGGCGACGTGCAGATCGTCACCCCGAACCCGAAGACCTCGGGCGGCGCGCGCTGGAACTACCTTGCGGCCTGGGCCTGGGCGAACGAGGAATTTTCCGGCGACCAGGACAAGATCAAGGCCTATATCGCCGAGCTCTTCAAGCGGGCGCCGGTGCTCGATACGGGCGCGCGCGGTTCGCTGACCACCTTCGCCCAGCGCCAGATCGGCGACGTGCTGCTCGCATGGGAAAACGAGGCCTATCTCGCGGGCGCCGAGTTCGGCGCGGACTCCTTCGATATCGTCGCCCCGCCGATCTCGATCCTCGCCGAGCCGCCGGTCGCCGTGGTCGACGGCAATGTCGACGCCAAGGGCACGCGCAAGCAGGCGGAAGCCTATCTCGAATATCTCTACTCGGAAGAGGGCCAGAACATCGCGGCCAAGCACTTCTACCGCCCGTCGAAGCGCGAGGTGGTGAAACCCGAGTTGCTGCAACAGCTTCCCGACATTAAGCTGGTGACGATCGACGACCCAATCTTCGGCGGCTGGGCAAAGGCACAGCCCGAGCATTTCGGCGACGGCGGTGTCTTCGACCAGATCTACAAGCCGGGGAACTGAGCAACTTGACGACTTCTGCTGCCGCTTCGGTGCGGTGGCGACTGAGACAGCCAAGCGTCATTCCGGGCTTCGGACTGACGCTTGGCTTTTCGCTCGCCTACCTCACGCTCATCATCCTGATTCCGCTCGCCGGCCTCGTCTGGCGTTCCGCATCGCTGTCGGGCGGGGAGTTCCTCGCCATCCTCGCCGACCAGCGCACGCTGAATGCGCTCAGGATCTCCTTCGGCACGGCCTTCGTCGCCGCGCTGATCAATGTCGTCTTCGGCGTCATCGTCGCCTGGGTGATCGTGCGCTACGAGTTTCCCGGCCGGCGCATCGTCGATGCGGTCGTCGACCTTCCCTTCGCCCTGCCGACGGCCGTTGCCGGCATCGCGCTTGCCGCGCTCTATGCGCCGAACGGCTGGATCGGCCAGGTGCTGAACGTCTTCGGCATCAAGGCCGCCTTCAACCCGACCGGCATCGTCATCGCGCTCGTCTTCATCGGCCTGCCCTTCGTGGTGCGCACCGTGCAGCCCGTCATGGAGGAGATCGACAGGGAGGTCGAGGAAGCGGCGGCGACGCTTGGCGCCAACCGGTTCCAGACGGTCTTCCGCGTGCTTCTTCCGGGGCTCTCGCCGGCCATCCTGACGGGTTTCGCGCTCGCCTTCGCCCGCGGCGTCGGCGAATACGGCTCGGTCATCTTCATCGCCGGCAACATTCCCTACGTCTCCGAGATCGCGCCGCTCCTCATCGTCATCCGGCTGGAGGAATTCAACTACGGCGCGGCGACGGCCATCGCGACGATCATGCTGGGGCTGTCCTTCGCCATGCTGCTCGTCATCAACCTGATCCAGGCCTGGAGCCGCAGGAGGTACGGTCATGGCGCATGAAACCCGACGCCTGCGCTCGCCGACGACAGAAACGCCCGTCGCGCGCTATACGCTGATGGCACTCGCCTTCCTGTTCCTGGCGCTCTTCCTCCTGCTGCCGCTGGTCGCGGTCTTCATCGAGGCCTTCCGCAAGGGAGCGGCGGAGTTCCTCGCTGCCTTTGGCGATCCGGACACGCTGGCCGCCATCCGCCTCACGCTGCTGGTCGCCGGCATCGCGGTGCCGCTCAACCTCATCTTCGGCGTGGCGGCGGCCTGGGCCATCGCCAAGTTCGAGTTCAAGGGCAAGGCGTTCCTGACGACCCTGATCGACCTTCCCTTCTCGGTCTCCCCGGTGATTTCCGGCCTCGTCTATGTCCTGCTCTTCGGCGCCGGCAGCGTGCTCGGGCCTTGGCTGAAGAGCCATGGCATCGAGATCCTCTTCGCCGTGCCGGGAATCGTGCTTGCGACAGTCTTTGTGACCTTTCCCTTCGTCGCGCGCGAACTCATCCCGCTGATGCAGGAACAGGGCACGGGCGACGAGGAGGCGGCGCTGTCGCTCGGGGCATCCGGCTGGCAGGCCTTCTGGTACGTGACGCTGCCCAACATCAAGTGGGGGCTGCTCTACGGCGTGCTGCTCTGCAATGCGCGCGCCATGGGCGAGTTCGGGGCCGTCTCCGTGGTGTCCGGCCATATCCGCGGCCTTACCAACACCATGCCGCTGCATGTCGAGATCCTCTACAACGAGTACAATTTCGTCGCCGCCTTCGCGGTGGCCTCGCTGCTCGCCGCGCTCGCGCTCGTCACGCTGGTCGTCAAGACCGTTCTCGAACTTCACTACGGCGCGGAAATTGCCGCCGGCCGCAAGCATTGAATTGAAAGGCACGCCCGCAATGGACGTCAGTGTAAGAAACATCCGCAAGGAATTCGATCGATACCCGGCGCTGAACGATGTCTCGCTCGACATCCGCTCGGGCGAGCTGATCGCCTTGCTCGGCCCGTCGGGATCCGGCAAGACGACGCTGCTGCGCCTCATTGCCGGCCTCGAGCAGCCGACGCTCGGCAGCATCCACTTCGGCACGGAGGATGCCTCGCACAAGACCGTGCAGGAACGCCATGTCGGCTTCGTCTTCCAGCACTACGCGCTGTTCCGCCACATGACGGTGGCCGACAACATCGCCTTCGGCCTGACTGTGCGCCCGCGCGGCCAGCGTCCGCCCAAGGCGGAAATCCGCCGGCGGGTCGGCGAGCTGCTCGACATGGTGCAGCTCTCGGGCCTCGAAAAGCGCTATCCGAGCCAGCTTTCCGGCGGCCAGCGCCAGCGCGTGGCGCTTGCCCGCGCGATGGCGATCGAACCCAAGGTGCTGCTGCTCGACGAGCCCTTCGGCGCGCTCGACGCCAAGGTGCGAAAGGAGCTGCGCCGCTGGCTGCGCGAGTTCCACGACCGCACCGGCCACACGACCGTCTTCGTCACGCATGACCAGGAAGAGGCGCTGGAGCTGGCCGACCGCGTCGTCGTCATGAGCCAGGGCAAGATTGAGCAGGTCGGCTCGTCCGACGATGTCTACGACCGGCCGAACTCGCCCTTCGTCTTCTCCTTCATCGGCGACAGCGCCAGCCTGCCCGTGACCGTGGACGCGGACGACATCCGCTTCCAGGCAGCGGCCTTCGGCATCGCCCCGCATGCCGGCGATGTCGCCGCCGGCGCCGGCACGCTGTTCTTCCGGCCGCAGGATGTGGTGCTCGTGTCCGACCCGCAGGCGCCTGCCCTCGAAGGCCGCATCGCCACGACCCGGCGCCTCGCCGGAACCCGCATCGCCGACATCGACATCGGCGGGTCCGGCGCTTCGCATCACGTCGAGATCGAGATTCCGCTCGATGCGCAGGCGGCCAACGGCGCGACTCTGCGCTTCAGGCCGACGCGATGGAAGCTGTTCGGCGGCGAGGTCTAGGGGCCGTCCGGTGGGGGCGCGCGCTTATGCGTTGCGGAAGATGCTTTCGAGCTTTGCCGGCGGCGGCGGCGCGTAGCCGCCGAGGCGCGAGGTGCGCATGTTGAGGCCGGCCATGGCCTCGGCGAGCTTCACCGCGCAGGACACGCCGTCGAGCACCGGCAGGCCGTGTTCCCGCGCGAGATCGGCGGCAAGGCCCGCCATGCCGGCACAGCCGAGCACGATGGCCTCCGCGCGGTCCTCGCTGACGGCAAGGCCGATCTCGGCGCTGATCTTCTGCCGGGCATTGGAACCGGGCTTCTCCAGTTCCAGCACGGCGACATCGGAGGCGCGCACGCGCGCACAGCGCGCGTCGAGGCCGTAGCGGGCAAGGTTGTGCTCCAGCGCGGGTACGGAACGGGCGAGCGTGGTGACGACCGAGAACTTGTTCGAGATCATCGAGGCGAAATGATAGGCCGCCTCGCCGATGCCGATCACCGGCCGGTCGGTGAGGCAGCGCGCCGCGTCGAGGCCGGTGTCGTCGAAGCAGGCAATGACGACGGCGTCGCAATCCGGGTTGCGGCGGATCGTGTCGAGCAGGCCGGCAAGGCTCATTGCCTCGTCGAAATAGCCTTCGATGGAGACGGGGCCGTGCGCCGGGTTGACGGCGGTAATCTGCGTGCCGGGAGAGGCGGCGGCGCGCGCCGCCTTCCCGATGTGGTCCGTCATCGATGCAGTCGTGTTGGGGTTGATGACGAGGATTTTCATGTCAGAGTTCGCCTCCGAGGTAGGCAGCCTTGATGCGGTCGTCGTTCATCAGTTCCTTCGAATTGCCTGACAGCGCGATCGACCCGGTGGAAAGCGCGTAGGCGCGGTTGGAGATGGAGAGCGCCATGCGGCTGTTCTGCTCGACGAGGAGGATGGAGACATTCTCGTCGCGGCTGATGGCGACGATGGCGCGGGCGATGTCCTGCACGATCTTCGGCGCGATGCCGAGCGACGGCTCGTCGAGAAGCAGGAGTTTCGGGCGGGCCATGAGGGCACGGCCGATCACCATCATCTGCTGCTCGCCGCCCGACATGGTGCTCGCCTGCTGGTGATAGCGTTCCTTCAGGCGCGGGAAGCGCGTCAGCACGTTCTCTAGCGTCTGCTCGATCTCCGCCTTGTCGGTGCGGGTGAAGGCGCCCATCAGCAGGTTGTCCTTCACCGACATCAGCGGGAAGGCGCGGCGGCCCTCCGGCACCATGGAGATGCCCCGGCGGACGATCTCGGCGGCGGGCGTGCCGTCGAGCTTTTCGCCCTGGTAGGTGATCCGGCCGGACTTGATCGGCCGGAGCCCCGTGATCGCCCGCAGGATCGAGGACTTGCCCGCGCCGTTCGCGCCGATCAGCGCGACGGTCTCGCCTTCGCCCACGTCGATCGAGACGCCTTTCAGCGCATAGATGTGGTCGTAGTAGAGTTCAACATTTTCAACGCTCAATATGTTCGTCATGGCTTACATCCCGATCGCGGCATCTTCAGAGCCGAGATAGGCCTCGATGACCTTCTCGTCCTCCCGGATTTCCTGGGGCGTGCCTTCGGCGATCTTCTGGCCGAAGTTGATGCACACGATGCGGTCGCTGATTTTCATCACCGCCGGCATGTCGTGCTCGACGAGCAGGACCGTGACGCCGCGCTCGTCGCGAAGCCGGCGCACGAGGCCCACCATCTTCATCGTCTCGTCGTGGTTCATGCCGGCGAAGGGTTCGTCGAGCAGGATGACCTTGGGGTCGGTGGCAAGGCCGATGGCCATGCCGAGCGCGCGAAGGTGGCCCTGCGGCAAGCTGGAGGCGAGTGCGTTGCGGATCGCCTGCAGGCCGAGGAAGTCGACGATGTCGTCGGCCGATGCGGCGAAGGCCGCCTCGTCCTCGCGCGCCTGCCTGGTGCCGAGGAAGAAGCCGAGGAGGCTCGCCTTCGAGCGCAGGTGATGCGAGACGATGATGTTCTCGCGCACCGTCATGGAGCGGAAGATCGTCGTTTCCTGGAAGGTGCGCACGACCCCCATGCGCGCCACCACGTGCGGCGCGAGGCTGGAAATGCGGCTCCCCTTGAACAGCACCTCCCCTGTCGTTGCCGGCACGAAGGAGGAGATCAGCTTGAAGAGCGTCGACTTTCCGGCGCCGTTCGGGCCGATCACCGAGAGGATCTCGCCTTCCTTCACGTCGAAGGACACGTCGTTGACCGCCGTCAGGCCGCCGTAGCGCTTGGTGACGTTCTTGATTTGCAGGATGGGGGTCATGCGCGGCCCTCCTTCTTGTCGAGCAGGCTCAGGACGCCGTTCGGCAGGACCAGCATGAGCAGGATCATGACGCCGGAGTAGATGAGGAGCTGGTATTCCCTGGCGATCGACAGCAGGTCCCAGCCGAAATAGAGCAGGAGCGTGCCGAGCATCGGGCCGAAGACGTATCCGAGGCCGCCGAGGAAGCAGTAGAGCATGAAGTTCACGCTGTCGGCGACCACGAAGGAGGACGGATAGATCGACTGCGAGATGGAGGCGAACATGGCGCCCGCGATGCCGCCGAAGAACGAGGAGATCGCATAGGCGAGCACCCTGAGATAGGCGGTGTTGACGCCGATCGAGGCCGAAAGCTCCTCGTTCTGCTGGAGGCTGCGGCACAGGTGCCCGAGCCGCGAGTTCACGATGCGCCACAGCACGAGATAGGTGACGACCATCAGCGCGGCGGCCATCATGTAGAAGCCGAAGCGCGGATTGGAGAGCGATCCGAAGGCCGGGATGACGGTGAGGCCAAAGAGCGAGAGCTCGCCCGGCAGCGGGATCGAGGTGATGCCCTTCGCGCCGTTGGTAATCGGCAGGGCAAGGGCGGAGAGGCGTGCGACCTCCGTCAGTACCAGCGTCACCATGGCGAAGTAGACGCCGCGCAGGCGCAGGATCGGCAGGCCGATCAGCACCGAGATGAAGGCGCAGAAGAGGCCGGCCAGCGGCAGGGTCAGCCAGAAGGAGACGCCGGCCTGCGTGACGAGGATGGCCGAGACGTAGCCGCCTACCAGCGCATAGGCGCCCTGGCCGATATTGATGCGGCCGATATAGAAGGTGAGCCAGACGCCGGCGGCGCCGACGGACAGCAGCGCAACCGAGGTCAGCGTGTAGAAGAAGTCCCAGCGCCCGGTCGCGCGGATGAACAGCGGCACCAGCACGAAGACGGCGACGAGGAAGACGGCGAAGCCGAGAAGTTTCTTAGCGGTCATGGTCTTAACCCCACGGCTTGCCCATCAGCCCCTGCGGGCGGACGGCCAGGAACACCATCAGCGTGGCGAAGATGACGAGATAGGTGATGTCGCCATAGGCGGAGAGCACGGTCAGGCCGACGCTCTCCATCATGCCGAGGATGAAGCCGCCGGCGATCGCGCCGGAGATCACGCCCGCCCCGCCGATCATGATCATCAGGAAGGCCTTGATCGAGGTCGGGCCTCCCATGCCGAGATTGACGCCGGTGATGGTGACGAGAAGGCCGCCGACGAGGCCGGCGAGCATGGCGCCGAGCGCAAAGCCCAGCATCGAATAGCGCGAGACGTCGACGCCCATCAGCTGGGCCGCCATGCGGTCCTGCGCGAGCGCCCGCATGGCGCGGCCGGCACGGGAATAGTTCATGAAGCCGATGAAGGCGACGATCAGCAGGATCGCGAGGACGCCGATCAGGATGCGGTCATAGGGCATGATGATGCGCATGTCCCAGTTGAACACGCCGTTGACGACCTTCGGCACGCCGCGCTGCTTTTCGCCGAACAGGAGCAGGATGACGGCGTCGAGGAAGAAGGCGATGCCGGCGGCGAGCAGCATGGTCGATTCATCGCGCTTCGACCGCCGCACGACGGGGGCGAAGAGGAATTTCTCGATGGCGGCGCCCAGGATCGCGAGGATCGCCGCCGAGGCGAGGAGGCCGACGATGAAGGGCAGGCCGAACTGGACGACGACCGTGTAGGTGACGAAGCCGCCGAAGACGTACATCTGCCCGTGGGCGAAGTTCAGCACGTTCATCAGCGAGAAGATCAGCGTCAGCCCCAGGGCGATCAACGCATATTGCGCACCAAGGTAGAGACCGTTGGCGATTATCTGTTCCATCGTGAGCCTCCAATGGAAGGTTCAGGCAAAGAGGGGCCCGGCCGGACCTTGCGCGGTCCGGGCCCCGTTGCGGTATGCCTCAGGCTCCGATCAGTCGACCTGGCCGACGAACAGCGTCTCGAACTTGCCGCCCTTGTACTCGTTGACGACGAGCGGGACGGAGACCTGACGCTTCTGGCCGAAGGAGGTCATGCCGACATATTTCAGCTTGGCGTCGCCCTTCATGAAGGGGTTCGGCGCCTCGAACGTGTCCATGGTCTTCTTGTATTCATCGACGTTGTCGATGGCCGCCGGGTTCGCCTTCAGCGTCTCGATGATGTATTCGAGCGCATAGACCTTGGTGTTGGACTCGTCGTTGTATTCGCCGAACATCTTGGTGTAGCGCTCGACGAATTCCTTCATCGTGTCGCTGGCGAGTTCCGGCGTGGAGGCGCCGCCGACCGAGATGAAGCCTTCGGCAAGGTCGCCGGCGCCTTCCTGGAGCACGGCGGCGTCCTGCGCCGTTTCCGTCGAGATGAGGCCGGTATAGCCGAGCTCGCGCGCCGAGCGGATGAGTTGCGGGGCGTTGGCCGGCGAGACGCCCGAAAGCACCAGAAGGTCGGGCGCGGCCTGGATGACCGGCAGCAGCACCGGCGTGAAGTCGGTCGTGTCCACCTGGTAGGTCACGTTGCCGGAAACCACCTCGAGGCCGAGCGCCTGGGCGGCGGCAATGCCGGATTCACGCTGGCTCAGCGGGTCCGATTCGTTGGCGGCGACGAAGGCGGCCTTCTTCACGCCCTTGTTTTCCATGAGGTATTTGTAGATGGCCGGACCCGACTGGTAGTTTGCCACCATGCCGAGGATCGCGTTGGACGCCGGCGGGGTGAACAGCGCCTTCGGGAAGGAATAGGGGAAATACATGATGCCGTTCTGCTCGGCGACCGGGCGGACTGCGGCGGCGCCGTCGTCGACGTTCGGGCCGACGACATAGTGGATGCCATCCTGCGCCATCTTCTCCATGCCGGCGATGGCGCGCTTGGGGTCCTTCTGGTCGTCGAAGGGCACGATCTGGATATTGTAGGTCTTGTCGCCGATCTTGACGCCGCCGAGCTCGTTCAGCCAAGCTGCACGCGCCTCCATCGAGCGCTGGTTGGAAATGCCCCAGGCCGCCGCCGGGCCGGAGGTGACGCCGACGAAGCCCACCTTCAACGTGGCGTTCTCGGCATGGGCGAGCAGCGGCAGCGACAGGACGGTCGCGGCTGCGAGGGCGGAAAACTTCAGGAATGAGCGCTTGTGCATGATGTTCTTCCTCTGGGGCCATTGATCTTTATGAGTATGGGCGCACGGACCGCGAGAGGCGGCCGCGATGGGCCTTGGCGAGGGTATTGAGCGTATTGTTAACGATCTTGTCAAGTGGTGTGAACAACGCCAACATTGCCGTGTCGACGAAATAGGCGCTTGTTGGTCAACCAGAACGGCCCTATTTAAGGGAACGGTTGAGGCGGGAGACTCGTGTCGAGGTAGATGCGGTGATGGATGTGGCTACGGAAAACCCGGTGGACGCGGAGGAGATCGACGAGAGCGACATCGTCGATCGCATTTTCGAAGCGGTCATCGAGCAGAGATTGCCGCCGGGCACGAAACTCTCCGAATCCGCCCTGTGCGAGGCCTTCGGGGTCGGGCGCATGCGCATCCGCCGCAGTCTCCTGCTGCTGGCCAGCCGTGAGGTCGTGGAACTGCATGCCAACCGCGGCGCCTTCGTCGCCTCGCCGACGGCCGAGCAGGCCCGCGAGGTCTTCGAGGCTCGCCTGGCGCTGGAGCCGAACATCGCGCGCCTCGCCGTGCAGCGCGCGACGGAAGAGGACATCACGGTGCTCAACCGGCACCTTGAGATGGAATATGTCGCGCACAAGGAGCGGCACAGGCACGACGCGATCCGCCTTTCCGGCCAGTTCCACACGCTGATGGCGCAGATCGCCGGCAATGCCGTCCTCATCCGCACCATGAAGGAGCTGGTGACGCGCACATCGCTGATCATCGGCATCTTCGGTGCGCCCGGCGTCAGCAATTGCCGCGACGACGACCACGCCGCGATCGTCGGGGCGTTCCACACCCGCGATGCCGAAAAGGCGGCGTGGATGATGACGCTGCATCTCCGCCATATCGAGAACCACCTGCAACTCGGCGCCAAGACGACCGACAGCGTCGATCTCGTCCAGCTCTTCGCCAGGCCCTAAAGCAATTCCAGCAAAAGTGCGCAGCGGTTTTGCGTCCGAAATTGCGTAGAAACAAAAGGATAGAGCGTTTTCGCGATTCGAAGAAAAGCGGAAATGCCCTAGGCGCTGAGGAGGAGGGCGACGGGCTCGGTCCCGAAGGCGCTCGACAAGGGCAGCGTGTCGCCGAGCGTCAGGGTGCGCCCGTCAAGGAGCGAGCGCATGCTGCGTCCCCGGAAACGCGGTGGAACGGCAAGGGCGATGTCGCGCGTGGCGGCCTCGGCCAGCCGCAGCGCATCCGGTTCGATCTTTCCGAATGTCAGCCGCGGAACCGCTGTAATGGCGAAGGCGTCCGGCGTGCCGCGCAGGAAGGCGAGCGCCTGCCGGCCGCCATCCGAGGCGTCCAGCGGCAGGTAGGGGCCGTCGAAGACATCGGCATGCCGGTTGCGCGCGGCGAGCACGGTTGCGACCAGCCATTGCTTGTAGTGCGGGAAATGCGTTCGCGAAGCGGGCGGCTTTTGCGGCACGTCGAGGGACGCGGTGTCCAACGGCCGCCTGTTGTCGGGATCGACCAGCGAGAAATCGCACCGCTCGCTGCCTTGGTAGATGTCGGGGATCCCGGGGGCGGTCAGCTTGATCAGCGTCTGCGCCAGCGAATTCATCAGCCCGGCCTCGACGAAAGGCGAAAGCGTTTCGGCGAAATCGTCGAGGAAGGCTTCGTGGCCGAGCAGATGGTCCAGGAAGCCGGCCACCTTCTCTTCGTAGTCGAAATCCGACTGGCTCCAGTTCGAGCCGATCTTCGCCTCGCGCAATGCCTTTTCGACATAGGCCCGCATGCGCACGCCGAGCGTCTCCATCGCGGCGCCATCCGCGCACCCGTCAATTGGCCAGGCTCCGGCCAACGACTGGTAGACCTGCCATTCCACGCCCGGCTCGGGCACGGTGCGGCCTTCATGATGGCGGCGAAGGGGAGCGTTGAGCGTCGTCCAGCGCCGCGTTGCCGCGATCCATGCGTCGGGCGCCTCGCTGAGGGCGTAGAGCCTCGCCCGGGCATCCTCGCCGCGCTTGGTGTCGTGTGTCGCGGTGGCCGACAGGCCCTCCGGCAGGGATCGTGCGCGCGCCTGCATGGCGGCGTGGAAGGCGGCGGGGCCGCCGGCGGGCCGGCCGGGATCGCCGCCGACCTCGTTGAGGGCGATGAAGGCGTTCTCGCGATAGAACAGCGTGTCCTCCAGCGCCTTCGCCATGATCGGGCCGCTCAGTTGCTGGAAGCGGATGCGGAATTCAGGGCAGCCGGGCAGGGCGCTGCAGGTCTGGTCGTCGACGAGCAGTTCCCAGATGAAATCGACCGCCTCGCACACCTCCGGACGCATGTCCGTGCGTGCCTGCCGGCGCGCGGCCGCGAGAAGCTGCCGGTCGCGTTCGTCGGCGCCCGACGTCGCGGTCGTATAGGTCCGGTAGACCGGCAGGGCGACGATCATGCCGCAGATCGCCCCGGCGAGCGCGGCGCGGGAGAGACCGGCATCGGTCCGGTCGGCCATGTCCTTTGCCAGCCGGACGATGCGGCGCACTTCGCCTTCGAAGTTCTCCGAAAGCATCTGCCGTTTGCTGGCGTTCCTCTCGTGCGCATAGGTCCCGCGGTGACCCTCGGCCTTGAGGGGGCGGAAGGCCTCGGCAAGCCGCCCGCCTTCCCGTTCGTCGGCGAATGCATCGGCAAGCGAGGCGATGAATTCGTATCCCGTCGCACCCTGGACCGGCCAGTGCGCCGGAAAGGGCTCCTCCTTTTCGAGGATTTTCTCGACGACGATATAGACATCGGGGCCGACGGCGTCGCGCAGTCGCTCCAGATAGGCCCGCGGGTCGGCAAGCCCGTCGACATGGTCGATGCGCAGGCCGTCCACCGTTCCTTCGTGCACGAGGTCGAGGACCAGGCGATGGCTGTCGTCGAAGACGCGCGGGTCTTCGACGCTGAGGCCGGCAAGGCCGGCGATCTCGAAGAAGCGGCGGTAGCTGAGATGGCGGTTCGCCGTCTTCCAGTCCGTGAGTTGCCAGGGCTGTGCGGCGTGGATGGCGGCGAGCCTTTCCGGGTCGGCCGAGATGGCGGCAAGGTGCCTTTCCAGGGCCGCGCGCGTGCCCGGGACGGCGAATGCCGGCGAGAGGACGGCCCGGCCCAGCGGATCGCCCGCTGGATCGGCCTTGAGGGGAAGGTCCCCATGCCCGTCGAATACATCCCGGTAGGTGCGGGGATGCAGCGGGTAGCAGGTGTCGTGATAGCAAAGGGCGAGGGCGTCGTGCCCGGGATCGAGCGCGAGGCGGATGGTGCCTTCCGCCACTTCCTGCGAAAAGTCCTTGCCGAGAAAGGGAAGCGTCAGTCTCTGCGACCAGTCGATGTCGAAATGGCCTGAAAACGGGCTTTCCGCGCCCCACACGACCACGCTGCGCCACCAGGGATTTTCCAGGCTGGCCGCCATGTGGTTCGGCACGATATCGAGGATGAGACCCATGCCACGTCCGTGCAGGTCCTCGGAGAGCGCGCGCAGGCCGTCGAGGCCGCCGAGCGCCGGATCGATCTCGTTGGCGTGCGTCACGTCATAGCCGTGCGTCGAGCCGCCGACGGCGGTCATCAGCGGGGAGGTGTAGAGATGGCTGATGCCGAGCCGCTCGAGGTAGGGGAGCAGGCCACGCGCCCCTCCAAAGTCCATGCCGTTGCGGAACTGGAGGCGATAGGTCGAACGGGGAGGTATCATGGGGCCCTGGAGAAAGCGGGTTTCAGCCGCGCAATAATACATATCCTCCCGATTTGTTCCAAAAGGCTCAAAGACCGTGCCGGGCGAAATCCGAGCGCGATACCACACCCGACAGCCGGCTTTGCCGGTCCAGAACGGCAAGGCGGCGCAGGTGCAGCGACTGCATGTTGGCAAGCACGTCCGCGGCTTCCTCGTCGTCGTAGCAATAGGTGATGTTCGTCGTCATGATGTCGGAGACCCGCGTGGTCTCCGCGTCCAGCCCGGGCGCCACGGCGCGCAGGATGACGTCCCGGTCCGTCAGCGTCCCCACGAGCCCGCTGGCATCGGCGACGGGCAGGAAGGCGACATCCCATTCCGCCATCAGGCTTGCGGCATATTGCAGGGTCTCCTCCGGCCGAACGAGGTGAACGTTGCGCGTCATGATCTCACCGATATGCATGGGAACCTCCCGGTCGAAGGGTTTGCGGGAACAACCGCCAAAAGGCCTGTTGGTTCCGTCATCGACGTCTCCGGTCGACGGCAACGACGATCGCCGGCCCGGTCGTGCTTCCCGGCGAAAGCGAGAAGATGGCATCGCCCGCAACATCCGGCCAGGAATTGCGGCCCCTCGTCAAATTCGCGCGGATGGCGAGCGTTGCGCCCGCAAAGCGCCAGTCGATGGCGAGAATGCCGCTTTCGGCGGGCAGGACGCGCGGTTCGGCGGTGCCGGGAGCGCAGAGCAAGGGCACGATGTGGGCCTGCCGCAACCGGATCAGGTCGCGCACGAGTGCCAAATGCTCCCGGCCGGCGGGGGAATCGGCGCGCGACCAGTCGAGCTTGGAGCGCCGGAACGTCTCCTCGCCGTTGGGGTCGGGCAGATCCTCGACCGACCTGCCTTCCGGCATGCCGCCGAATTTTTCCGCTTCGTCCTTGCGCCCCTGTTTCGTCGCATGCGCCAATTCCCCATCGAAATCGGCGAAGAAATAGAAGGGGCGCTGCTCGCCGTATTCCTCGCCCATGAAGAGCAGGGGGATCGGCGGGGCGAGCAGCAGCAGCGCCGTCATCACGTTGAGGAGCGCGGGGTCGGCGAGGGTCGAAAGCCGCTCGCCGAAGGCGCGGTTGCCGATCTGGTCGTGGTTCTGCAGGAAGTTGACGTTGACCACCGGGGGCAGCGGATCCTGCGGCGCCGGGCCGACCCGATCGTTCGAGATGTCTCTGTGGGCAAAGCCCCGGGCGGTCGATTCACGAAGCGTCCAGTCCGGGTCGGTCGCGAAGGGCGCATAGTGGCCGCCGACCTCGCCCGTCGCGATGACGTGGAGGGCGTGGTGGAACTCGTCGTTCCAGCCCGCCGTATAATGGTGGACGATGCCGCCGTCGCGGTTCAGCAGGCTCTTCCGGCTCATTCCGTCCTCGACGACGAGATGGACCCGGCGATCCGGCACGGCTTGGCGGACCGTCTCGGCCAGTTCGATCAGCACATGCGGCTCGCTCTCGTCGTCGATCTCGTCCGTCGCGTCGAGCCGCAGGCCGTCCAGCCGGTAATCCTCGATCCAGTGCAGCGCGTTGCCGATGAAGTAGCGCCGGACCGCCTCCTCGTCGAAGGCGATGGCGGCGCCCCAGGGCGTATGGCGTTCGGGGTGGAAGAAGCCGGGCGCGACGCGCGGCAGGTTGTTGCCGATCGGGCCGAAGTGATTGTAGACGACGTCGAGCAGCACCATGATGCCGTTGCCATGCGCTGCGTCGACAAGCGCCTTCAGGTCGTCGGGCGTGCCGTAGGCCGTGTGCGGCGCATATTGCAGCACGCCGTCATAGCCCCATCCGCGGCGACCGGCGAAATGGACGACGGGCATGATCTCGATGGCGGTGATGCCGAGATGGCGCAGGTGCGGCAGGCGCCCGATGGCGGCGCGGAAGGTACCCTCGGGCGTGAAGGTGCCGACGTGAAGCTCGTAGACGATCGCTTCTTCCCAAGGTCGTCCCGTCCAGCCGGAATCCTGCCAGGCATAGCTGCCGTGGTCGACGACGATGGACGGTCCTTCGATGCCGTCCCGCTGGGCGTGGGAGGCCGGGTCGGGGATCTCTGTTCCGTCCGTAAGCCGGAACAGGTAGGCGGTGCCTGCCCGCACGTCGTCCGTCTCCACTGCATGCCAGCCGTCGTTTCCGGCCTGCATGGCGATTTCCCTGCCGTCGGCAAGGAGCGTGACAGTGCTTTCGGCGGGTGCCCAGAGATGGAACTGCACCCGGCCATCCTTCAGGACACGCGGTCCCCAGCTCTTTTGCATCGGCGTTGGCTCGCTCATCCGTTTCCTCTCTCGCGATTGCGCGAAAACGAACCGGCCGGCGGCACAATTGTTCCGGAACAATGCCGGGTCTTTCGCGTTGCACCATCGCTTTTTTTCAGCCCCGGCGGAGACGGGCGCGGCGGCTCTGTCCGGGCGTCTCCAACCGGCAGGCCGCAATTCGACCGAAGGGGACGCACAGATGGGGTACTCGTTTTCCGAACTCGACTTCATGAAGCCGGAGCTCGGCGCCGAATTCACCGGCGAGGGCACGCATTTCGCCGTCTTTTCCGCCCATGCCGAGCAGGTGGAGCTTTGTCTCTTCAGCGATGACGGCAAGGAGGAGACGGCGCGGCTGCCGCTGCCCAAGCGCGAGGGCGACGTCTGGTCCGGCTATATTGCCGGCCTGAAGCCCGGAACGGTCTACGGCTACCGCGCCCACGGCCCCTATGAGCCGGATGCCGGCCACCGCTTCAATCCCAACAAGCTGCTGCTCGACCCCTATGCCAAGCAGGTCCTCGGCACGCTCGACTGGAACGATGCGCTTTACGGCTACCGCATCGGGGACCCGCAGGAAGACCTGTCCTTCGACGAGCGCGACAGTGCCCTCTTCATGGTCAAGGGCGTGGTCCAGGACCCGGCCTTCGACTGGGCGGGCGACCAGGCGATCCGCCGTCCCTGGACGGAGACGATCATCTACGAGGCGCATGTGCGCGGCATGACGATGGCCCATCCGGGCGTGCCGGAAGAACTGCGCGGCACCTTCCTCGGCATGGCGAGCGACCCGATCGTCGAGCATCTCGTCGATCTCGGCATTTCCGCCGTCGAGCTGCTGCCGATCCAGTATTTCCCTGACGATCGCTATCTGCTGGAAAAGGGCCTGCGCAACTACTGGGGCTACCAGACGCTCGGCTTCTTCGCGCCGCAGCCGCGCTTCCTGTCGGGTTCGGCCATCACCGAGTTCAAGACCATGGTCAAGCGCTTCCATGCCGCGGGCATCGAGGTGATCATGGACGTGGTCTACAACCACACCGCCGAAGGCTCCGAGCGTGGGCCGACGCTCAGTTTCCGCGGGCTCGACAATCTCAGCTACTATCGCCTGTCGCCCGACGATCTCCGCCACACCTACGATACGACCGGCACGGGCAACACGCTCAACGTCGCCCATCCCATGGTGCTCCGCATGGTGCTCGACAGCCTGCGCTACTGGGTCGGCGCCATGCATGTCGACGGCTTCCGCTTCGACCTTGCCAGCACGCTCGGCCGTACCCGGCATATCGAGTTCGACCGCGAGGGCACGTTCTTCGATGCGATCCGGCAGGATCCGATGCTTTCCGGCGTCAAGCTGATCGCCGAACCGTGGGACGTCGGAGACGGCGGCTACCAGGTCGGCGGCTTCCCCCATCCGTTCCGCGAGTGGAACGACAAGTATCGCGACGACGTGCGCCGCTTCTGGAAAGGGGACGGCGGGCTCGTCCCGGGACTTGCATCCCGGCTGACGGGCTCCGCGCAGCAATTCAACCATTCCGACCGGGGCGCCACCGCATCGGTGAACCTCATCAGCGCCCATGACGGTTTCACCCTCATGGACACGGTCTCCTACGGCGACAAGCACAACGAGGCCAATGGCGAGGAGAACCGCGACGGCCACTCCGACAACCATTCGGACAATATGGGCGCCGAAGGTCCCACCGACGACGGCGGCATCCTATCGGCGCGCTCCCGCCGCCGGCGCAACATGATCGCCACGCTGATGCTGAGCCAGGGCGTGCCGATGCTGCTGGGCGGCGACGAGCTCGGCAACGGCCAGCAGGGCAACAACAACGCCTATTGCCAGGACAACGAGATCGGCTGGACGGACTGGAGCGGCCTCGATGACCCGTTCCTCGATTTCTGCAAGGGCGCGATCGCCTTCCGCAAGGCCCACGCGGCGCTCCGGCAGGAGCGGTTCGCGACCGGCGAGCCGGCGGAGGACGGCACGGTCGAGATCGCCTGGTACAGGCCCGACGGTGCGACCATGGAGGACGCGGACTGGGAGGACGGCGAGCTTCGGATCCTCGGCCTCCTCCTCTCGCGGCCCGCCAATGGCGAGGGGCTCGACCGGCTCTTCCTCGTCTACAATGCGGGCGGGGACTGCGCGGTGGAGCTTCCCGCGGTGAATGGCATCACGGCATGGAAACGGGTGCTGGATACGGGGGCCGAGGAGGGAGCCTTCACGGAACATCCCGCCGAAAGCCCGGCGACGGTCTACGGCGCCAGCGTCGCCGGCTTCGAACCGGCGGAATAGCGTCCAGCATGGCGCCGGAGAACCTCAAGGAGACCGGTCTCGTCTACGTCTCCGACAGCGAGCCCGGAATCCGGCGCCAGCGCGCCGGCCGCAGCTTCTGCTATCGCCTGCCGGACGGTTCGCTGGTGCGGGACGCGGCCCTGAAGGCGCGCATCGCCTCCCTCGGCCTGCCGCCCGCCTACGAGAATGTCTGGATATGCCTTGCGGACAACGGCCATCTCCAGGCGACGGGCTACGATGCGCGCGGGCGCAAGCAGTATCGCTACCATCCCGACTGGCAGTCGCTGAAGAGCGGCGACAAGTTCGACCAGCTCATCGCCTTCGGCCGGGCGCTGCCGAAGCTCCGGCGCGCCGTGCGACGCGATCTCGACGGTGCGCCCGGCGTGATCGACACCATGCTGGCGGCGATCACCGTGCTGCTCGACGAGGCGCATCTTCGCGTCGGCAACCGCGCCTATGCCGAGGAGAACAAGACCTATGGCGCGACGACGCTCCTCAAGCGGCATGTCTCGCTCGCCGACGGGGGCATCGAGTTGCGCTTTACCGCCAAGGGGGGCAAGCGCGTGCGCCGGACGCTGAAAAACCCCCGGCTCCAGCGCCTGCTGGAGGACTGCGCCGACCTGCCGGGCCGCCAGCTTTTCGTCTGGAGGGATGACGGCGATGCGGCCCGGCCGGTCGATTCCGGCCGGCTCAACACCTATCTCGCCGATATTTCCGGCATCGCCGTTTCCGCCAAGACGTTCCGCACCTGGGCCGGCAGCCTCGCTGCCTTCTCCCTCGCGCGCCGCGTGGTAGAGGAGGGCGGCCGGCCGACGATCAAGGGCATGGCGCAGGCGGCGGCCGAGATCCTGCACAACACGCCGGCCATCGCCCGCTCGAGCTATATCCACCCGGATGTCATCGCGCTCGCCGAGGCGCCCGAGGCGTTGCGTCTTGCGCTGCGTCGCCCGCCGCTGGCCGTTGCCGGGCTCAGGGCGGAGGAGGAACGGCTGCTGCGCTTCCTGGAGAGCCGGCGGAACGCCCGCCGGCGCGCGCGCCGGAAAGCCCCGGCTTCTTCGTCGTGAGATCGCTACGTCGTCCAGGAATTCACGCGAAAACCGGCTTCCCTGGCGGCTTCGACGAAGGCCCGGCGGGCAAGGGCGGGATCGTCGTCGCTCGTCAATCCCTGCTCGCAAACGCCCTGCGCCGTTCGCGCGGCGGCGCCGTTCTCGATCGGCCAGTGGTTCTTGAGGCAGAGCAGGGCATCGCGCGTGCTCTGCACGCGAAGCACCTGGCGATCGCCTTCGAGCACGACGGCCTCGTCCCACAGCCGGTCTGTCGCAAAGATGGTCATCGCTCCTCCTCCGTCGGCTTTGCGGTCGGAAGATCGACGATGCCGACGATGCCGACGACCCGGCGCTCGTCGTTCACGACCACCAGGCGGCGCACGCCGAGGTCCCGCATGCGGGCCGCGACCGCTGCCGTCTCGTCGGTCTCGTTGCAGACTTCGGGCGAGACGGTCATGAATTCGGCGATGGTGGTGGAGGTGGAAAGTCCCCGGCCGAGCACCGATACGACGATGTCGCGATCCGTGATGATGCCGACGATGGCGCCGACGCCGGGCACTTCGACCGGCAGTGCGCCGACTTCCGTTTCGAGCATGAGCCGCGCGGCCGACTGGGCGGTGTCACTGGGCGAGACCGTCACGATCTGGGCGGACATCACGTCCTTCACACGCATTTCCCTGCGCTCCTCTTCACAGCCGCCCATTGACGAGGCTGCGGCCGTTGGGCGCGGCGGGCACGGCCACCTCGTCCCGCTCGGGGCGGGCAAGCGGAAGGTCGACCTGATGCGGCACGACGACCTGGGGCTCCCAGGCGTTGCGGCGTTTGCGGGCGTTGCGGAGTTCGGTATCCGGGGTGACGGCGGGTTTGCGGGCAAGCGGCTTCTTCTTCTGGTTTTTCTGGCGCACGTCGGACTCCTGCGAACTGGCTTCGTCTTCCGACCCAACGCGAAGGCTTCGCGTTGGTTCCGAAAAAAGAGGGAACAGAGCCGCTCGCCAGGCATTCCTGCCCGACCCAGGCGTATGGAGGCATGCATGCTCTTTGCAGGAAAGATCGCCCTCGTGACCGGTGCCGGATCAGGCATCGGCAAGGCCACGGCGCTGGCATTCGCGCGCCATGGCGCAAGCGTCGGCGTTCTGAGCCGGACCGCGGAAGAGGTTGAGGCGACAGCAAAGGAGATCCGCGCGCTCGGCGGCTCGGCGCTGCCGCTCGTGGCCGACGTCACGGAGGAAGTGTCCATGCGGGCGGCGGTCGCGCAGCTTGCCGATACCTTCGGTGGGCTCGACATCGTCGTGGCCAATGCCGGCATCAACGGGGTTTGGGCGCCGATCGACGACCTCAAGCCTGAGGAATGGGACGCGACCATCGCCGTCAACCTGCGCGGCACCTATCTGACGCTCCACCTTGCGGTGCCGCATCTGAAGAAGGCGGGCGAGGGAAGCATCGTCGTCGTCTCCTCGATCAACGGCACCCGCACCTTCACGACGCCGGGCGCGACGGCCTATTCCGCCTCCAAGGCGGCACAGGTGGCGATGGTCCAGCAGCTGGCGCTGGAACTCGGCAAGGCCGGAATCCGCGTCAACGCCGTCTGCCCCGGCGCCATCGAGACCGACATCGACGAGAACACCGCGCAGCGCGGCGCACACGAGACGGGCATTCCCGTCCACTGGCCGGAAGGCGACATACCGGTCTCGCAGGGCAAGCCCGGAGCGGCCGACGAGGTGGCCGACGCGATCCTTTTCCTCGCCTCCTCCAAGGCGCGGCATATCACCGGGGTGCCGCTCTGGATCGACGGCGGGCAGGGTCTCCTTCGCTGACGCGTTTGCCTCTGGCGCGATCGCCTCGCCTTGTGACAAGGTGCGGGGAAAATGCAGGAGGAGACCCATGGCCAATCATCTTTTCGACGCGATCCGTGCTGCCGCGACGCCGGAGGCGGTCTTCATCGAAACGGCCGAGGGGCGGCGCTGGACCTATGGCGACATGATCAGGCTTTCCGGGCAGATGGCGGGCGCGCTCCGCCGGCTCGGCGTGGCGCCGGGCGACCGCGTGGCGGTGCAGGTGGAAAAAAGCCCGGAGGCGCTGATGCTCTATCTCGCCTGCCTCAGGGCGGGTGCGGTCTACCTGCCGCTGAACACGGCCTATACGCTGGCGGAACTCGACTATTTCATCGGCGATGCCGAGCCGCGGCTGGTGGTCGTCGATCCGAAGGCCCGCGACGGCGTGGCGGCGATCGCCGAGGCCCATGGGGGGGTCGTCGAGACGCTGGATGCGACGGGCGGGGGGAGCCTCGTGCAAAGGGCCGGCAGCGAGGATGCGGATTTTCCCGACGCCGACCGCGAAGCGGACGATCTAGCCGCCATCCTCTATACATCCGGTACGACCGGCCGTTCCAAGGGCGCGATGCTGACGCACGACAACCTGCTGTCCAACGCCCTGACGCTGCGCGACCACTGGCGCTTCACCAGCGCCGACCGGCTGATCCACGCCCTGCCGATCTTCCACACGCACGGCCTCTTCGTCGCTTCGAACGTGACGCTGCTTTCCGGCGCCTCGATGTATCTCCTGGCGAAGTTCGACGCCGACGAGACGCTGAAGCTGATGGAAAGCGCGACGGTGCTGATGGGCGTGCCGACCTTCTATGTGCGGCTGGTGCAGCATCCGGGCCTGACGCGCGCGGCGACCGCCGGCATGCGGCTCTTCGTGTCCGGTTCCGCGCCGCTGCTCGCCGAAACCCATCGCGGCTTTTCGGAAAAGACCGGCCACGCCATCCTCGAGCGCTACGGCATGACCGAGACCAACATGAACACCTCCAACCCCTATGACGGCGACCGCGTGGCCGGCACGGTCGGCTTCCCGCTGCCCGGCGTTTCGCTGCGCGTCACGGAGCCGGAGACCGGCAAGCCCCTGCCGGACGGCGAGACGGGCATGATCGAGGTGAGAGGCCCGAACGTCTTCAAGGGCTACTGGCGCATGCCGGAAAAGACCGCCGCCGAATTCCGTGCGGACGGTTTCTTCATCACCGGCGACCTCGGCCGGATCGACGGGCGCGGCTATGTGCACATCGTCGGGCGGGGCAAGGACCTCGTGATCTCCGGCGGCTACAACATCTACCCGAAGGAAGTGGAGGCCGAGATCGACGGCATGCCCGGCGTCGTCGAAAGCGCCGTCATCGGCGTGCCGCATCCCGATTTCGGCGAGGGCGTGACGGCGGTCGTGGTGCGGGCGAAGGGTTCGGCGCTGGACGAGAAGGCGGTGCTCGACGGGTTGAAGGACCGGCTGGCGCGCTACAAGCAGCCCAAGCGCGTGCTCTTCGTCGACGACCTGCCGCGCAACACGATGGGCAAGGTGCAGAAGAACGTACTGCGCGAGACCTATGCCGATCTCTATGCAGGCTAGCCGCGCTGGCGGTCGAAATGGCGCTTGAGGATGTCGAGCGCCTCGCCGGCCAGTTCGCCGACAATGCCGTTGCGCTCCCAGGAATAGAGCGAGGCGACGACGGGCGGCTCCGGCCCGAAATCGGGCAGGGACTTCAACCGCCATCCCCTGGTGGCATCGACGGGAAGCAGCGAAAGGCCGAGGCCCGCCTCGACCGCCATCAGCACGTTGCGCAGGCTGGCGGAGGTGAAGGCGACATACCAGCGCCGCCGCTCGCGCTCCAGCCGCTCGAACATGGCGTCGCGGTAGAGCCCGCCCGGCGGAAAGGTGACGAGCGGCACGGGATCGGGCAGGTCGCCCGCCGCATCCTCTGCGCTGAACCAGGTGATGGGTTCCGCGAAGCTCGCCCAGGCGTCGGCGCTCGGCGTGTCCTCCTTCAGCACCACGATGTCGAGCTCGCCTGCGCGGTAGCGGCGGGTCAGGTCGGAGCGCAGGCCCGTCGTGACGTCGAGCCGGACCTCCTTGTGGCGCCGCGTGAAGGTGGCGAAGGCGCGGGCCATTTCGGGCGTGGCGATGTCGTCGGGCATGCCGATCCGCACGGAGGTCGTGCCGGAGGTCTCGGCCAGCAGCGTCAATGCCTCGCTCTGCAGGGCGAGGATGCGGCGGGCGTGGCCGAGCAGGCGCTCGCCCGTCACCGTCAGCCGCACCGGCCGCGCGGCGCGGTCGACGAGGTCGCGCCCGATCGCCTCCTCGAGGCGGGCGATCTGCTGGCTCATGGTGGACTGGGTCATGTGCAGGCGGTCGGCCGCCGCGGTGAAGCTGCCGGAATCGGCAATCGCCACGAAGGCCCGGAGCAGGCGCGGGTCGAGCACGGCATCTCCATCGAAATTCGGAATGATGCTCATCTAAACATCTAATTTGCGCATGATTCAAGCCGGTGGTAGCGATAGGCCGTGACAAGCGGGCAGTCTGCACGCCTGCAACGGTATTCAGCACGAGAGTCGAACGATGACGGATATGCGCCCCGGCCGCGACTGGGCAATGCTCGCACTGGTCGTCCTGGTCGGCCTCAACCTCCGGCCGTTCCTTGCCGCCCCCGCGCCGATCCTTGCCGAAATCGTCGCCGATACCGGACTCGGCTATGGCGACATCGCGATGCTGACGCTGCTGCCGATGCTGCTGATGGGCGTGGGTGCCTTCGTCGCGCCCGGCCTGCAGGTGCGGATCGGCGCGCGGCGCGGGCTTCTCATCGCGCTCGCCATCCTGCTTGCCGGCTCGGCCCTGCGTCTCCTGGCGTCGAGCGGCGCCGTGCTGATCGCCACGGCGGCGCTCTGCGGTATCGGCGTCGCGCTCATCCAGGCGGCCTTTCCCGGCATCATCAAGGCACGCTTTCCCGGCAGCGTACCAGCGGTGACGGGCCTCTATTCGGCGATGATCATGGCGGGCGGTGCCTTCGGGGCGCGGCTGATGCCCGTTCTCGTCCAGGCCGGCTTTGGCTGGCGAGCGGCGCTCGCCTGGCTGGCGCTGCCGGTCGCCGTCGCGTTCGTCGCCGCCTGGCGCATCCTCTCCGATACAAGGTCGAGCAGGCCGGACGGCGCGCTGGCGCGCCACCTCCTGCGCCGGCCGCGTACCTGGGCGCTGATGGCGGCCTTCGGGCTGATCAATTCGGGCTATACATCGATGATCGCCTGGCTTGCGCCCTACTACCAGGCGCAGGGCTGGACGAGCGCCGACAGCAGCGGCCTCGTCGCCGTCATGGCGGTGTGCCAGGCGGCCGCGGCGCTCGGCCTTCCCCTTCTCGCGCGGCGGAATGTCGACCGCCGTCGCTGGCTGTGGCTGACCATCGCCCTGCAGGCGGTCGGCTTCCTCGGGCTTGCGAACGCCCCGGGCATGGCGCCCGCCCTCTGGGCGGGTCTGTGCGGCGCCGGCCTCGGCGGCAGCTTCGCGCTCGCCATCGTCACCGCGCTCGACCATCTGCCGCGACCCGAGCAGGCCGGGGCGCTCGCCGCGCTGATGCAGGGTGGCGGCTTTCTCCTTGCCGCCGCCGGACCCTATGCGATGGCGCTGCTGCACGACTGGACCGGCGGTTTCTCCGCCGGCTGGATGCTGCATTTCGGCTGCGTGCTGATAACCGCGCTGCTTTATCTCCGCTTCAATCCGCGCTCCTATCCCGAGGCGATGGCCTTCGCCTCATGAAAAACCCGCGCCGGTGGCGCGGGTCCGGAAGGCTTGGGAAGCGGTGACCGTTCAGCGGCGTGCGGCGAAGGGTTTCAGCGCCATGTGGCGGTTGACGTCCTTGTAGAGCAGGTAGCGGAACGGCTCCGGGCCGCCGGCATAGCAGGCCTGCGGGCAGAAGGCGCGCAGCCACATGAAGTCGCCGGCTTCCACTTCCACCCAGTCCTGGTTGAGGCGATAGACGGCCTTGCCCTGCAGCACGTAGAGGCCGTGTTCCATGACATGGGTCTCGGCGAAGGGAATGACCGCGCCCGGCATGAGCGTGACGATCGTCACATGCATGTCGTGACGAAGGTCCGAGGGGTCGACGAAGCGTGTCGTCGCCCATCCGCCGTCGGTGCCGGGCATGACGGACGGGGCGATGTCCTTTTCGTCGAGGATGAGCGGCTCAGGATGGGGCAGGCCGTCAACGGCCTCATAGGCCTTGCGGATCCAGTGGAAGCGGGCATGGGCGCCCGAGCGGTTGTGCAGGGACCACTTGAGGCCCGGCGGCAGGAAGGCGTAGCCACCCGGCTTGAGCGTGTGGCTGCCGGTCGGCAGGGTCAGCTCCACCGCGCCGTCGACGACGAAAAGCACGCCCTCGGCGTCCGGGTCCTGCTCCGGCCTGTCGCTGCCGCCGCCCGGGGCGACTTCCATGACATATTGCGAGAAGGTCTCGGCGAAGCCGGAGAGCGGGCGGGCGATCACCCAGCAGCGCGTGTCGTTCCAGAAGGGCAGGAAGGAGGTGACGATGTCCTGCATCACGCCCTTGGGAATGACGGCATAGGCCTCCGTGAAGACGGCGCGGCCGGTCAGGAGGTCGCTCTGCGGCGGATGGCCGCCGAGGGAGGAGTAATAGCTTCTTTGCATCGTCTGAGGCCCTTTGTCTTGAGTGTTTCCGGTCGTCCTGGTGCGCTAGTTCGCCCCTGCCTTCTCCAGCAGGGCCACGATCTCGCCGAAGCCGCGGTCGCGGGCATGCCGGAGAGGTGTCACGCCTTCGTTGTCGGCGAGGTCGACATTCGCGCCCGCCTCGATGAGAAGCTCGACGATGCGGATATGGCGCGGCCCGCCGTTGCCGAGGATGACGGCCTCCAGCAACGCCGTCCAGCCGAGGCGGTTGACGTGGTCGATGTCGACGCCGGCCCTGATCAGCGTGTCGACGGTCTCGACATGGCCGCGCTCGGACGCGGGAATGAGGGCGGTGCCGCCGTAGCGGTTGGTGCTCGCAAGGTCGGCGCCGTGGGCGAGCGTCAGCTCCAGGATATCGAGATGGCCGCGCGCGCCGGCATAGAGATAGGGGCTGTCGCTGATACCATCCTTGGCATTGACGTCGGCGCCGACCTCGATCAGCGCGCGGGCGGCGTTCACACAGTTGCCGTGCGTGGCGACGAGAAGGGCGGTTGCGCCGCTTGCGTCCCGCGCGTCGATCTCTGCGCCGCCGGAAAGCAGCGTTACGATGGCGGCGGCGTCGTCGGCCGCGGCGGCCTGGTGCAATTGAAGGTTCATGGCATTGTCGGCGGCGAAAAGGGGAGGACAAAGGGCGGCGAGGAAAAGCCAGGCCGAGAACGAAGCGAGTTTCAGCATGCGCTATCCCGTTGGTGTCATGCGAAACTAGCAGGCAGGAGGGGCATTAGAAAATTAAATGTGCAAATCAGGATCATGCAGAATCTGGAACATGGCGGGCGCCCGCCGGTGATCGCCTGCCATAACGCGAAGAACCCGGAGCGGATCGCTCCGCCCCGGGCCCTTGCCCCCGCCCCGAAAGGACGCGTTACAGGCCTGCCGCCGCGATGGCGGCATCCATGCGCTCGCGTGCCTTCTTCGGCAGCTTGCCGGTCTTGACCGCATCGAGATTGGCCGGCGCATCGCCGACGATCACGACGCCGACCATGCCCATGCCGACATGCGGCGTGCACTTGACGCCATAGGCGCCCGGCTTGTCGAAGGTGACCTTGTAATGCTCGTTCATCTTGCTCTTGAAGGCTTCGGCGCCCTCGGGAATCATGTCCTTGATCGTCTCGACATTGTGGCCCTTGTCGGTCGGGATGAAGGTAATGGTGTCGCCGGGCGCGATCTTCACGAAGGCGGGCTCGAACACCATGGCGCCTTCGGCGCCCTTGTTCAGCATGTGAACTTCGAAATCTGCTGCCGCTGCCGGAAGCGCGAGCGCCAGGATGACCGCTGCCGCGCCGACGATGCTCTTTGCCATGGTACGCACTGGAATTCTCCTTGATGACGAACGTCTCACGTTCATGCGCTAGGAGGTAGACCCGCAGGACCGCTCCTTCTTTGACTTTAATCAAACAAGGCGGTGAAGGTGCGTGGCGTCCTGTCGCAGGTTTGCGTCTCAGGTGACCGTGACGGCGATCTCGTCGAGCCCGACGGCATAGCCGTAGACGCAATCGAGTGCGTGCTCGGCCGGAATGTCGCTGCCGACGCTTTTCAGCGCCACGACCAGCTCGACCTCATGGTGAACGTCGCTGCTTGCCGGAGGATAGGGAAAGCCGCTTTCGGGCGCGACGAGTGTGTCCGGATTCTTCTGGAAGAAGAAGGGCGGCTCCTTCACCGGATCATGGCCCATTTCGCTGGCATGGTCGGCGAAATTCCGGCCGACGCAGTAGATGCGATGCACGGGAAAGAGTGCCGAGGCGCCCCGGACCGGCAAGGCGGGTACGGGAGCCGGTGCGAAGATAAAGCTGCGGCCGGGCGGGGTGTCCTGGGCTGTCATTGGCGTGCTGCACTTTCGAGAGACGGGGGTCGATCCGAACGCTGGCACGGGGAGGGGCCGCGATCGATCTGTTCTTCTTGCCCTATACCGTCTTCCATTGCGCAGGCCGGAAAAATCGCGGATAGAGGCAGGACGACGAACGGTGCCCCTGTGGACATGAACAATCCCGACGAGACGAAAGACAGGCCCCGGCGCGAGCGCCGGCGTTCGCTGGCGATCGGCCTATTGAAGGCGCGCGAGGCCGTCATGAGCCATTTCCGGCCCATCCTTGCCGATCACGACGTGACCGAACAGCAATGGCGGGTGCTGCGCGTGCTGGCCGACGCGGGCATGCTGGATGCCTCGGAGGTCGCGGAAAAGGCTTTCATCCTCGCGCCGAGCCTCACGCGCATGCTGCGCTCGCTGGAGGAGCGCCGTCTCATCTCCCGGCACAAGGACAAGGACGACGGTCGCCGCGTGCTGCTGCGGCTCGCGCCGGCCGGCCAGGCGGTCATCGACGAGGTGATGCCGGATTCCCGCCGGGTCTATGCGGATATCGACACCCGTTTCGGCGCGGAAAGGGTCGAGCAGCTTCTCGACATGCTGGAAGAGCTCGCCGCCCTCAAGCTCGACGGCAAAGGGGGCGGCGAGGAATAGCCGGATCGTCTCAGCCGCCGAAGCTGCCGGCCTGCGTCGGCACATGCACGTAGTTGCGGTCGAAGTAGAGGAGCGCGTGCCCATCGTTCCGGCAGCGGATGTCCACGACCTCGCCGATGAGGATGTTGTGCGTGCCGACGAGCCGGGCCTCCGTCAGCCGGCAGTCGAAGGAGACGATGGCGTCGGCGAGCGCCTGGTTGCCCGAGGGCAGGTCCGTCCACGCGGCTTCGCGGTAGCGCGTCTCCATGTCGGCCTCGCGGCCCGCGAAGGAGGCGGCGAGCGCCTTGTGCTCCTGCGTCAGCACGTTGACGCAGAACCGCCTGTTCTCGATGAAGAGGCCGGTCTGGGCCGAGCGGCTGTTCATGCAGACCAGCAGCGTCGGCGGCTCGTCCGTCACCGAGCACATGGCGGTGGCGGTGAAGCCGCCGCGACCGGCAACTCCCTTGGTGGTGATGACGTTGACGGGCGCGCAGACCCGCGCCATCGCGTTGCGGAATTCCGTCCTGGAGACGTTGAGGTCCATGGCCCGGCCCTCATTCGGCCGCGTCGCGCACGGCTTCGTCGCCGAGCGGGGGGAGCCAGGTGTCGCCGGTCCAGCCGTTCTCGTCGTAATCGGCCATGCACTGGTCGACGAGCGCTTCCATCTCCTTGAGCCGACCGCCGCGCTCGGCGCCTTTCAGCACCTGCAGCCGTACTTCCTCCGGCGCGCCGGCATAGTTGAGCTCGTAGAGCGCGTGGCGTCCGCCGAATTCCGTGCCGGTCGCGTCCCACAGCAGCTTCATGATCTTGATGCGCTCGACATGGCCCATGTCGTTCGAGCCGCGGACATATTGCGCGAGGTAGCGGTCGATCTCCGGGTTGGCGAAATCCTTCGCGGAGGACGGCAGGTAGATGAGGCCCGAGGCGACGGTGCGGCGCACGATGTCGATGACCTTCGGATAGGCCTCCGACATGAAGGTGCGGTAGCACAGCGCGGCTTCCAGGTTGGGCAGCACCGTGCCGTTCGCCCAGGGGATCGGGTTGTGGGCCATGGCGTTGGAGAAGGACCAGAACTGGTGGCGGATGGCGATCACCTCGCCGAGCATCGCCTGGTTGCCGCGGAAGGCGTCGCCGCCCGTCGCGCGCAGCGCCTTGGCGAGCAGGCCGGCGAGGAAATCCAGCTTCACCGCAAGCCGCGTGCAGCCCTGGAAGCAGTAGCCGTGCATGAAGCCCGAGGCGGGGTGGAAGGAGAGGATCTTGGCGGCATCGCGCAGCACCAGCACGTCCTCCCATGGCACGAAGACGTTGTCGAGCACGAGGATGGCGTCGTTCTCGTCGAAGCGCGAGGAGAGGGGGTAGTCGAAAGGATGGGCGGCCGTATTGGCGGTCTGCTCGTAGGAGACGCGGCAGAACATCTTCACGCCCGGCGCATTCATCGGCAGGATGAACATCACCGAGAGAGACGGGTCCTCGGTCACGGTCGCCGAGCTCTGGGCGAGGAAGTTGTAGTGGGTCAGCGCCGAGGAGGTGGCGACGACCTTGGCGCCCGAGACGTAGATGCCCGCATCCGTCTCCCTGGTGATGTGGACGAAGACGTCCTTGACCGCATCGGCCGGCTTGTGGCGGTCGATCGGCGGGTTGACGATGGCGTGGTTCATGAAGAGCACGCTCTCCTGCGCGCGCTTGTGCCAGGAAAGCGCATTGTCCTTGAACGGACCGTACCAGTCGGCATTGGCCCCGAGGGTGTTCATCAGCGCGGCCTTGTAGTCCGCCGTGCGGCCCATCCAGCCGTAGGACATGCGCGCCCAGTCGGCGATGGCGCCCTGCTGGGCGACGAGGTCGTCGGCGGAATGGGCGACGCGGAAATATTTGTGGGTGTAGCCGCCGGAGCCGGTATCGGTCGGCGAGGTCAGTCTTTCCTTACGCTTCGGGTCGTGCAGCGCGTCGTAGAGGCGCGCGATGGAACGGGCCGAATTGCGCATCGAGGGATGGCTGGTGACGTCTGCGATACGCTCGCCGTTGATATAGACCTCGCGCCCGTCCCTGAGGCTGGCGAGGTATTCGGCGCCGGTGAACGGCCGGGTCTTGTCTTTTCGATGGTCTTCCGCACGCATGGATATTCTCCTCCAAAATCCTGACAAACGCTAAGTCGGCAGAGGCGGAAGCGCCATGGACAAACAGGTCAATTCGCTGGTACTTTTTCTGGCATGATTACCCGCAACGACGTTCCCGCCTTCTTCGTCTACGGCGAGCCGAGCCGCGCGCTCGACGTCGGTTTCCTGCATGTTGAAACCGTCATGGAACGCAAGAGCTTGCATTTCGGCCGCGTCGCGCCGCACAAGCATCCGCTGATGGGGCAGGTCACCTACTGGTTCAAGGGCGGCGGGCGCTACCGGATCGAGGATCGCACTTGGAATTTTTCCGCTCCCGCGATCAGTTTCGTGCCGAGCAACGTGGTGCACGGCTTCGATGTCGGCGACGAGGCGGACGCCATCGTCGTCTCGATCTCCGACGACCTGCTTCGCGTCATGGCGGGGCAGGTCGACCTTGCACTGGATGCGCCGATGCTGCTTTCCGGCGAGGCGGGCACGCCCGGCTGGACCAGGATCGGCACGCTGCTCGGCATGGTGATGGAGGAATATCTCGGCGGGGCGGCGGCCAGCGAGCGGGTGCTGGCGGGGCTTGTCGGAGTCGTGCTGTCGCTGATGGCCCGGCTCGGCGGCAATGTCGGCTTTGAGGCCGCCTCGCCGGCGGTGGCGCTCGGGCTGGAACTGCGCCGCGCCATCGACCGTCACTATCGCGAGGACTGGCCAGTCGGTCGCTATGTCGAGCGGCTGGCGACGACGCCGCACCTGCTCGACAAGGCGGCGCGCACCGTGTTCGGCCAGACGGTGAAGGACATGGTGCTGGAGCGACGCCTGCTGGAGGCACGGCGCCTGCTGCGCTTCACCATCCGACCGGTGGAGGATATCGGCCGGGAGATCGGCTTCGAGGACCCGGCCTATTTCTCGCGCTTCTTCCGCAGGCGTACGGGACTGTCGCCCACGGAATGGCGCCGGCAGAATTCGGAGGCTGCCGGCACCGGCTGATCAGGCATCCTGCCAGTCGACCTCAAGTTCCTCGCGGAAGGCGAAGCGGACGAGGTGGCGTATCACCACGTCCTTCAACTGCGCCATGTCCTGCGCGGTCGGTGTGGAAAGGTCGAGATGCAGCGCTGCGCCGTCGGCCTTCAGCCGGCAATCGCCGATCGGGAAGACGATCTCCCCCTCATGCTCGTCGAACCTGACGGCGAGCTTGTGGGCGAAATGCTTGCAGAGCTGCTGCAGGTAGCGGCTCGCTTGCCCGGTGGCGATGGCGGCCCTGCTCGTTGCCGATGCCATCAGCTCTTCTCCACGGTCCGGGCGGCAAGGTCGAGCGCGGCGGCGATGGCTTCGGCTGCCTCGTCGCTGATGTCCGCCCGCCGCAGCCGCAGCCGCATGGCGAGTTTCAGGTTCTCCATGGCACGCACGACCGGGGCGGGCACGCCCTCGCGGCCGCGCGGCCCGCCGCTGCCGGCGCGCGCCATGAGCTCGTCGATGGCGGCACGGTTGGCGGCGAGGAAGGCCTTGCCTTCCGGCGTGATGGAGTAGCGCTTGCGCCCGCCTTCGGCCGGCTCGATCACGGCATAGCCCATGTCGTCCAGCCAGGAGAGCGTCGGGTAGATGACGCCGGGGCTCGGGCTGTAGCTGCCGCCGAAGCGCTCCTCGATGGTCTTGATCAGCTCATAGCCATGGCTCGGTGCATCGGCGATGATGGCGAGCAGCAGGAGGCGCAGCTCGCCGTAATCGAAGAGGCGTCCGCCGTGGCGGCCGCCGCGCCCGGGACCGTGATGCCCGCCGCGGTGGAAGGGACCCGAACGATCGTCGGGCGGTGAAAAGTGGCGGTGAGGGCCGCATCCCATTCTGTGTTTCATGGTTCCGATATAAATCTCGATATATCGGAAATCAAGATATATCGAGATTTATATCTTTAAAAAGTTTCCGATGGCCGCTATCGTCGTATTCCTGGAGATATAGCGATGGAGATGGGCATGGTCCGACTGAACGAAATCCGCACGAACGAGGTCGCGATCACGCCGCCGGAAGCGGTGGACGCCGCGCTGGTCTTCATCGGCCGGATCACAACGCCCTGGACTTCGCGCATGGAAACGCCGCGGCAGGGACGCCACGACGGGCCGGTCTGCACGATCGAGATCTTCGAGCCGTGGATACAGGCGCTTTCCGGCGTCGAGCGGTTCGAGCGGCTGGAGGTGCTGTACTGGCTGCACCAGTCGCGCCGCGACCTCGTGCTGCAGAGCCCTGCCTCGAACGGCGAGGTGCATGGCACCTTCTCGCTGCGCTCGCCCGTCCGGCCCAATCCGATCGGCACGTCGATCGTCGCGCTGGAGAAGATCGAGGGCAACCGCCTCTTCGTGCGCGGCCTCGATTGCCTCGACGGCACGCCGCTGATCGACCTGAAGCCGGACCGCACGCTCTTCAAGCCGATCGCACCGCCCCAGCCGGGTGATTTCGAAACCGGCCGGGTGCATATGTGCAGGAAGGCCGGCGACTAGTCGTCGACGGCGACCATCACGTCGGAGGCCTTGACGACCGCATAGGCTTCCTGCCCGGCGGCAAGGCCGAGTTCGTTCACCGCTTCGTTGGTGATCGAGGCGGTGATGACCGACCCGCCCCCGACGTCGATGCGGACATGGGCGGTGGTCGCACCGAGGACGACCTCGACGATCTTGCCCTTGAGGCGGTTGCGTGCGCTGATCTTCATGCGATTTCTCCTTTGGTTGAAACGGAAAGCTAGCGGTATCGGGCCGGAATGGAAGCCCTGACGGCGCTTTCGTCGCATCAATTCCCGGTCACCGCCACCGCGCGGTGCGCGCGATCCATTCGCGGGTGCGGGCCTCCGGGTCGGCATTCAGCGTGATGTCGGTGACGACGGCGGCGCTATCGGCGCCGTTTTCGAAGACGGCGGAAAGGCGATCCGGGTTGAGTCCGCCGATGGCGACGAGGGGCAGCGGCGCGATGCGCGCCTTCCAGTCCGCAAGCCTTTCGACACCCTGCGGCGCCCATTTCATCTTTTTGAGGATCGTCGGCCAGACGGGGCCGAGCGCCACGTAGTCGGGCCTTGCGGCGAGCGCGCTGTCAAGCTCGGCTTCGTCATGGGTGGAAAGGCCCAGCTTCATGCCGGCGGCGCGGATGGCCGCGACATCGGCCTCGGCCAGGTCCTCCTGCCCGAGATGCACGAAGTCGCAGCCCTCCTCGATGGCGATCCGCCAGTAATCGTTGACGACGAGCTGGCAACCATGCTCGGCGCAGATGGCCCTGGCGCGGCGGATTTCGCTCCGCAGCCGGTCTTCCGGTACGTCCTTCATGCGAAGCTGTACCAGCCTGACGCCGACGGGCACGAGGCGTTCGATCCAGCCGGAACTGTCGACGATGAGGTAGAAGGGATCGAGCTTCATGAAAAGACAGCCTTTCCGATGACGGGGGTGGAGGGCACCGCCATGTCGCGCGGCTCCAGCGGTACGGCCTCGTGCGCGAGGCGGCCGGCGTCGATGGCAAGCGCGAAGGCTTCGGCCATGGCGGCGGGATCGCCCGCACCGGCGACGGCGGTGTTGAGCAGCACAGCGTCATAGCCGAGTTCCATGACACCCGCTGCATGCGAAGGGCGGCCGATGCCGGCATCGACGATGAGCGGGATATCCGGGAAATGCGCCCGGAAGGACCGCAACGCCATGGGGTTCGCCGGCCCCATGGCCGAGCCGATGGGCGCGCACCAGGGCATCAGCACGCGGCATCCCGCCTCGATCAGCCTCTCGGCCACCACCAGGTCGTCGGTCGTGTAGGGAAAGACCTGGAAGCCTTCGCCGGTCAGGATGCGCGCCGCCTCGACGAGGCCGAAGACGTCTGGCTGGAGCGTGTCGTGATGGCCGATCACCTCCAGCTTGATCCAGTCGGTGCGGAAGACCTCGCGCGCCATCTTCGCCGTCAGCACGGCCTCCCTGACGCTGTGGCAGCCGGCCGTGTTGGGCAGCACGCGCACGCCGAGGTCGCGGACCAGCTCGAAGAAGGCGTCGCCCGCCTTGCCGCCGGCCGTTTCCCGCCGCAGCGAGACGGTGACAATCTCCGCCTTCGAGCGCCGCACGGCGTCTGCAAGGATGGCGGGGGAGGGATAGCGCGCCGTGCCGAGCAGCAGGCGCGAGCGGATCTTGCTGTCATAGAGGGTCAGCATGTCAGCCTCCCTGCATGGGCGAGAGGATTTCGATGCGGTCGCGCTCGCCGAGCGTGAAGTCTGCACGGTCCTCGCGATGCACCAGCTCGCCGTTCACCGCCGTCGCCAGCCATTCGCCGTCGTAGTCGAGTGCCGACAGGAGATCCGCGAGCGTCTTGGCGGCGACCTTCTGTTCCTCGCCGTTGATGATGAGGGTCATGATGCCTTCCTTTCCGGTTGCCGGAGGAGAAGCCGGGCGACCTCCGCCGCCATGGCGGGGGCGAGCAGGAAGCCGTGGCGGTAGAGACCGTTCACATGGATCGTGTCCCCGTCCTCCGTCACGCGGGGCAGGTTGTCCGGATAGGCGGGGCGCACGCCGACGCCGGTTTCCACGAGCCGCGCCTCGCCGAAGGCCGGGTGCAGGGCATAGGCGGCGTTCAGCAACTCCATCAGCGAGCGGGCGGTGACGGGGCCGTCGTCGCCGCTTTCGATCATGGTCGCGCCGACCATGAAGCGGTTGCCGTCCCGCGGCACGATGTAGATCGGGTGGCGGGGATGCAACAGGCGGACGGGGCGGGAAAGACGAAGCTCGCCGGTTTCAAGCTGGAGCATCTCGCCGCGAACGCCCCTGAGCCCGGGCAGGCGGCCGATGCGGGCGGCGCCGGTGCAATCGATCACCCGTTCATGGTCGCCGGCGTACCTGCCGTTGCCGAGAACGAAGCGCATGCGGGCTTCCTCCAGCCCGGCCGTCAAGGCGGAAAGGGCCAGGCGCGGGTCGAGATGGGCTTCCTCCCGGAAGAACAGGGCCTTGCCGAAGCGCCCCTCAAGGTCCGGTTCCAGCGCTGCGATCCCGGCCGCATCGAGCCATTCCCAGCCGCTCGTCCGGCCGGCGAAGCGGCTGAGTTCGCCGGCGTCGCGTCCGCCGGCCACGACCAGCGTGCCCTTGCGGTGCACATGACCGGGCAGGGCCGCTTCCCACCAGTCAGCCGCCTGGCGGCCGAGCGTGAGCACGGGTTCTTCCGCGCTTTCCCGCTCGCACCAGGGGGCGAGCATGCCGCCGGCAAGGCCGGACGCACCGCCTGCCACCTTGTCCGCGCGCTCCGCGACCGTGACGTCGAAGCCGTGGCGGTAGAGCTGCCAGGCGACGGTGAGGCCGGCGACGCCGGCGCCCTTGACGAGGATGCGCATGGTCATTCTCCCGAAAGCGGCATGTAGAGGTCGCCGCCTGCGCGGAATTTCGCAGCCATGGCCTCCAGCCCCTCCTTCTGCGCCTCGGCGCGGATGTCGTGCGAGATGCGCATGGAGCAGAATTTCGGGCCGCACATGGAGCAGAAATGCGCCACCTTGTGCGCCTCCTTGGGCAACGTCTCGTCGTGGAAGGCGCGGGCGGTTTCCGGGTCGAGCGAGAGGTTGAACTGGTCCTCCCAGCGGAACTCGAAGCGGGCGCGCGACAGCGCGTCGTCGCGGACCTTCGCGGCCGGGTGGCCCTTGGCGAGATCGGCGGCATGGGCGGCGATCTTGTAGGTGATGACGCCGACCTTCACGTCGTCGCGGTCGGGCAGGCCGAGATGTTCCTTTGGCGTGACGTAGCAGAGCATGGCCGTGCCGAACCAGCCGATCATCGCCGCGCCGATGCCGGAGGTGATGTGGTCGTAGCCGGGGGCGATGTCCGTCGTCAGCGGGCCGAGCGTGTAGAAGGGGGCCTCGCCGCAGGTCTTGAGCTGCTTGTCCATGTTCTCCTTGATCTTGTGCATCGGCACATGGCCGGGGCCTTCGATCATGACCTGGCAGTCCTTCGCCCAAGCGATCTGAGTCAGTTCGCCGAGCGTTTCGAGTTCGGCGAACTGGGCGGCGTCGTTGGCGTCGGCGATCGAGCCGGGGCGCAGGCCGTCGCCGAGCGAGAAGGTGACGTCATAGGCGCGGGCGATGTCGCAGATCTCCTCGAAATGCTCGTAGAGGAAGCTCTCCTTGTGGTGATGCAGACACCACTTGGCCATGATCGAGCCGCCGCGCGAGACGATGCCGGTGACGCGATTCACGGTCAGCGGGATGTAGTGCAGCCGCACCCCGGCATGGATGGTGAAATAGTCGACGCCCTGCTCGGCCTGCTCGATCAGCGTGTCGCGATAGACCTCCCAGGTCAGGTCCTCGGCGATGCCGTTCACCTTCTCCAGCGCCTGGTAGAGCGGCACGGTGCCGATGGGGACCGGCGAGTTGCGGATGATCCATTCGCGGATATTGTGGATGTTGCGGCCGGTCGAAAGGTCCATGACCGTGTCGGCGCCCCAGCGGATGGCCCAGACCATCTTCTCGACCTCCTCCGCCATGGAGGAGGTGACGGCGGAATTGCCGATATTGGCGTTGATCTTCACCAGGAAGTTCCGGCCGATGATCATCGGCTCGGCTTCCGGGTGGTTGATGTTGGCGGGAATGACGGCCCGGCCGCTCGCGACCTCCTGGCGCACGAATTCCGGCGTGACGTAGTCGGGAATGTGCGCGCCGAAACTTTCGCCGTCGCGCGCCAGTGCCTCCTTCGCCGCCCTGCGGCCGAGATTTTCGCGGATGGCGATGAATTCCATCTCCGGCGTGACGATGCCGGCGCGGGCATAGGCGAGCTGCGTCACCGCCCTGCCGCCGGTCGCGCCGTGCGGGCGGTTTCGCACCGGGAATTCCGGCGTCAGGCGCTCGCCGGTGGCAAAGCCGTTGTCCTCGGGGCGGACGTGGCGGCCGTCATAGGCTTGCGTATCGCCGCGGGCGGCGATCCAGCCTTCGCGAAGGCGCGGCAGGCCGGCGTCGATGGAAACGACATGCGTGGGATCGGTGTAGGGGCCGGAGGCGTCGTAGACGATGACGGGCGGCTCGCCGGAGGTCGGGTGCAGGGCGATCTCGCGCATCGGCACGCGGATATGCGGGTGCAGTTCGCCGGGAATGTGGATCTTCCGCGAGGCGGGGAGCGCGCCGGTGGTGACGGTCGGGGTGAGCTTCTGGGCGGCAATATTCATCGTGAGGCTCCAAGTGTTCGTTTGGAGACCCAGTCCTAGAGCCGGAATGATGGAAGGACGCGGGAGACGGAATCCGGGTTGCGGATTGCCTGCCACAGCGCTTGCACCGTCCCTACGCCAGTATGAACTGGATCAGGTTCAACGGGTCACTGCGCTGCGAATGCCAGCAGTATCTCAGCCCCTTGTCGGGACCCCCCTGGTGAATGTCTCAAGCAAAGACGCTGCGTGGAGATTTGTCAACGGGGTAATTTGCGTAAGTTATTTCTTACGTTTTTTGCGCCGCATTCTGTCTTTTCCTGCGCCCTGCCCGGGCCTGTCCCGAGCATCTCCCAACGTCCCGGGTTTTGATGCTTTGGTGGATCCTCGGCTCTAGGCCGAGGATGACGACGGTGAGCGTGGGGCGGTTGACGGCAAAAGAAACGGCGGGGTCTTGCCCCGCCGTTCCCTTCGAGCCGCTGATCAAGAGTCAGCTGCTCTAACGACTATTCGCGCTCGCCTGTGAAATTCAGCAGGAGCTGGAAGATGTTGACGAAGTTGAGGTAGAGCGACAGCGCGCCGAAGACGGCCATCTTCTGCTGCGATTCCTGGCCGATATTCTCCGCATACTGCTCCTTGATGTTCTGCGTGTCCCAGGCGGTGAGACCGACGAAGACGAGGATGCCGATCACCGAGACGGCGAACTGCAGGGCGCTGGAGCCGAGGAAGATGTTGACGATCGACGCGATGATCACGCCGATGAGGCCCATCATCAGGAACGAGCCGAACTTGGAGAGGTCGCGCTTCGTCACGTAGCCGTAGAGGCTGGTGGCGCCGAACATGGTGGCGGCGATGAAGAAGGTGCGGGCGATGCTCATGCCGGTGAAGACGAGGAACACCGAGGCGAGCGACAGGCCCATGACGGCGCAGAAGGCCCAGAAGGTCATCTGCGCGGCGCTGGCCGACATGGTCTGGATCTTGAACGAGAAAAACAGGACGAAGGCGAGCGGGGCCAGCATCACCACCCATTTCAGCGGGGAGGAGAAGATCGGCACGTAGAGCGCCGGCGTCGAGCCGACGACGAAGGCGATGAGGCCGGTGATGACGAGGCCTGCGCCCATGTAGTTGTAGACGCGCAGCATGTGCTGGCGCAGGCCCTCGTCGAAGAGGGCGGCGGACTGCGCCTGCGCGCCGTAGCCGAATCGCTGTTGTACGGGTTCCATCGGGAGTCTCCTTCAGTATGGAAGCGGTTGATCAGTAGAGCGTGCGGGAAAGGTCCCGCGCGGTTTCGGCCAGGTCGTCGGCCTTGCGGCTTTCCGACACCAGCGCATAGGCGACGTCGCCGATCTGCCAGTAGGCGGCACGGGCATTGTCGGCGTGGAAGACGAGGACGTGCTGCACGGCGAAGGAGCCGGGACGCACGGCGAAGAGCGAAAGGCGTTCGTCCTTCGCAGGCTCCAGCACCAGCTCGACGCTGGGGCCGTAGGCGGAGGGGAAGACCTGGGTGTCGATGACGTTCCAGCCCTTCGGCAGGTCCGGCAGAACGATTGCCGTCGCGGAGCGGATTTCCGCCCGGTCGAAGGTATCGGTTTCCGGCAGGGAGGCCATGGTGTCGCGCAGCAGCGTCGTCCTGTGCGCGCGCACCGCTTCCTCGACGAAGGCGGGCGGCGGCGTGGAGGCGATGACTTCCGTGGCGCCGAAGGGGCCGAGCACGGCGTGGGCGGTCCAGCCCGCGGCAATGAAGAGGGCGATGGCGGCGGCGCGGCGGAAGACGGAAAGGACGCGGCGGCGGGACAGCGTGCGTTCGAGCAGGCGCGCGGCCTCGCGCGTCTCCTGCCGCGTCACCGTGCGATGGTCGGCGAGCGCAAGACGCAACTCGTCTCGCACGCGAAGATCCTTCATGATCTGCGCGGCGACGTCCGGCCGCTCCGAGAGATAGGCCTCGACCTCGATCCGGCGGCCGACAGCGAGCTGGTCGTCGACATAGGCGTTGAGATCGGCTTCGAGGATGGGGTCATTGCTTGTCATCGCCGGTGCCTCCGACAATTCTGAGATGGGTGACGGGTGCGGACATGCCGTTCTGCTCGAAGGCGCGCAGCCGCTGGCGCGCGCGGGCCACGCGCGACATCAGCGTGCCGACGGGAATGGCGAGCGCGTCGGCCGCCTCCTGGTAGGAAAGCTCCTCGATGGCGACGAGATGCAGCGCTTCGCGCTGGTCTTCCGGCAGGCCGAAGAAGGCGTTGCGGAGCTGCGTCAGGCGCACGGAATGATCCTGGTTGGCCGGCGTCGCGGTTTCCGCGATCTCGGCCGCGGCATCGTGGCGGCGCTCCCGCGAGCGGCGCTGGCGCAGGCGGTCGACATGCGCGTTGTGCAGGATCGACATCAGCCAGTTGCGCACATTCGCGCCGGAGCGGAAGGTCGACTGGCGCTCGTAGGCCTTCACCAGCGCGTCGTGCACGAGGTCTTCCGCCTCGTCCGGATTGCGGACGAGCGACAGCGCGTAGCGCCTGAGCGCCGCAAGCTGTCCGATCACGTTGAAGCCGGGTGTCTTTCCGTTCATGCCCCAGTATACGGGTGCCGGCCCGCTCTCATTCCATCGCCGCCCGAAAAAAAATTCAGAGCCAGTGCAGCACGATGGCGGCGAGGGCGATATAGCGGCCGAATTTTGCGATGGAGACCACGAGAAGGAACCGCCAGAGCGGCTCGCGCATGATGCCCGCCGCGACCGTCAGCGGATCGCCGATGAAGGGCAGCCAGCTCAGAAGCAGGCTCCACCAGCCGTATCTGCGATACCAGGTTCCGGCGCGCTCCAGCGATCCTGCGCCGACGGGAAACCATCGGGCCTCGCGAAAACGTTCGATGCCCCGGCCGAGCAGCCAGTTGACCAGCGAGCCAAGCACGTTGCCGATGCCGGCGACGACGACGAGCAGGGCGGGCGCATGATTGCCGGAGACCAGCAGGCCGGCAAGCACGGCCTCCGACTGCGCGGGCAGGATGGTGGCGGCGACCAGGGCGGCGAGGAAGAGGCCGCCATAGGCGGCGAGCGCAGTCATCTTTGCCGGGCGGCCTTGCCGCTCCGTTGATCCCTGCCGTTCATGCCGCCTCCGCTCCGCCGCCATTGGCAGTCCGGCGCTTCCGTAAACCGTGTCGCCGGCCAGGGGAAGGGGAGGAGAGGCTTTTGCGGGCGTCGGCAGCGATCAATAGCGGTGGAGATGCTCTGCCGTACTAGCGCAGACACCGCCCGAAATGTCATCGAAGCGGGTGGAAGGATCCACGGCGGTCCGGTTGTCGAGGCCGCCGACGCGACCGGCGCCGTGGAGGAACGGCGGCCGGATTACGCCGGCGTACCGGCCGCTCAGCAGATCGCCGACCGGTTCATCAGCACGATGTCGTTCGTCGTCAGCGTCATGCGGGAGGGTTCGTCGATCTGGTCCAGAACGGCCCTCAAGGCCTTGTCCAGGCAGAATTCGACGACCTCGGCATCCAGCGATTTGGCGGATTCCAGCGCGTAGGCGACAAGGCGGGCCAACGCCATCAGTTCGGTGCCCCGATCTTCGGTCTCAGTGGTTTCGATTCTCATGCTTTACGTCCCCGAGCAATGCTCACACTCAAGCCAGCAACGAGTATAGGCGTGACTCCCGCATTCTGCGCGTGACGCGAGCGTGACACGCGCGGAATGGGAAATTGCACGTTCTATTGCGTTCTGGGTTGATCGCTCGCGGTGCGCCAGAGCGTGGTAACGCGGAAGGTCCAGTCTCCGCGTTTTGCAGGGCCTTGCGGCCGAAAATCCGTGAGCGCGCGAAGCAAAGCAAGCGCGTCCTGGCGCTTCTGGTTCACCGCTTCTGCGTGGAAAAGTTGCAGGAGTTGTCGGCGGTTGTCCCCGCCGCTGCCGGTCCTGTCGAGGATGGCGGGCCACGTCCGGTCCTTGTAGAAGAGGGCGCGCGCGGCCTCGCGCAAACGCGCTATGTCCTGATCGCCGAGCCGTCGCGACGCCGCAAGGCGGTCCAGCGTGGCGTCGACATTGACCATGGGAAGCGACAATGCGGGATAGCCGAGTTCGGCGGGGCCGTGCAGCAGGGCGACGTCGGCGTCATCGACGCGCCGACCTGCGGCATAGTCCTCATAGATGCGGCCGATGCCGATCATGCCGAAGCCGTCGCACTCGGCCGCGCGCAGCGCGCCCATGCTGGCCGCGCCGAAGACCGTGACGCCGGCTTCCAGCGCGTGAAGGATCTCCTTGTGCCAGACCGGCGCGACATGCTCGAAATTGCCGTCGACGAGGCCGATCGCCGTTGCGCCGGCCCGCACCGCCGCAAGCACGTCGCCATGCGCCGCCGGCGGGCGGGCTTCGATCCCGTCCTGACGGAGCGCGGCGGCGTCGGGAAGGCTTGGGCCGGCGAAGAGGATTTTCATGGCGTTCCGAACAGCATGCGGGAAAGGGCGCGCGGGCCGACGGCGTGGCGTCGCGCGCCCTCGGGATTTTCGAGGGCCGGTACGACCATCTTGACCACGGAGACGGGGAGGGAGGCATCGCCGAGCGGCACGGCCACGATCGGGGCGATGCCGGAGGCGGCGAGCTTTTGCAGGCACCAGGCCAGGAGCGCGGCGGCATCGCCGCCGGGCGCGGGATAGGCGGCGGCCACGCCGGGCCAGGCCTCGAAGAGCGCGAGCGTCTCCGGCGGCAGCGGCCGGGTGAAGGTCTCGGCGAAGAGATCGTCGCGCGCGCCGCTGATATAGGTGAGGCGCGACTGGGCGACCTCGGTCAGCGCCCGGATGACGGCCCGTGCGGCCACGGGATGGGTGCCGTATCCGATGGTTGCGTCGTGGAAAAGCGGCTGCCTGCGGGCGAGGATGCCGGCCTCGGCGAGCACCGCGGCATAGGTGGGGAACGCAAGATCGCTGGTGATGTCGAAGAGGCGAAGGTCCAGCCCTGCCTCCCTGAAGTGGCCGAGCAGCCTGTCGACGACGGGATCCGCGATGCCGGCGGGGTCCATGGCCGTGGCAAGGCGCTTCTGGCGGGGCAGGAGGCGCCATAGCCGGTCGGCGTCCCGTTCGATGCGTTCGAGCAGGCCGTGCAGGATGGCTTCAGGTTCCGAATTGCCGGAGGCGAGGCCGTCGGAGGATTGCCAGAAGCGTGGCGCGCTGTTCGTACGGTCGACGATCACGGCCTCGCGCGGCACCCAGACGCGGCCGCCGGTCGCCACGTCGTACCCCGCCAGCCACTCGACCACCTCGTCCTCGCCGATGAACGGCTGTCCGGCCGCGACGAAGATGTCGAGCGGCAGGCACGCCTCGCCGGCTTCGGCGAAATCGCGACGGGAAGACCGGCGCGCCGGCACGGGCGGGTCGCCCGCCACGGCGCGCTCCAGCGCCTCCATGGCGGCGGAGACCTTGGCGTCGATGTCGGTGATGCCCTTGCCCTGGTTGATGACGATCGAGCGGGCATTGGGGCTGACGGCATTCCAGACCGGGATGCCGACGCGGTCGAGCCCCGTCAGGCGGGAAAGCCGGGTGATGCCGAACCGGGGCAGAAGCGCCCCGATCCGGTTCCAGGTCTCTTCGGGGCCGCAGATGCGGTCCGAATAGGGGCTGTTGCTCACTTATCCATGAAGCCGCCGGAAGCGTCCATGAACCCGCCGGAGACATCCATGAAGCCGCCCGAAACGGCATCCGCCGAGGAGGCGAGCGCGGCGAGGTTCACGCCCTTAACGATCGTCGCGCCGGCCTTTCGCAGGTCGTCGGCGGCCTTGAGGGCCCCGCCTGCGGGAACGCCGATCTGCGAGACGGTGCCGGCATCGAGGTCCGCGACCCAGAGCCCGTCGTCTCCTTCAATGCCCAGAACAACCAGTCTTGCCATGTCCAATTCCTCTCCTGTTCGATTGCATGTTCAAAAACCCGCCTTCTTCAGCCCCTCGTAGTAGTGCTGGCGCTGCCATTCCTCCTTGAAGGGGACGATGGCCATCCAGGCGTCGAGGTCGAAGTCCGGATGGACGGCGTAAGTGCGGCGAATGAAGTGCCGCGCTTTCTTGGCATCGCCCAGCATGCTCCAGCTCGCCGCCGAAAGGCGGTCAGCGGCAGTGCGGTCCTTCATGCGGGCGATATATTCGAGCGCCTGCCGATAGAGGCCGAGCGAATAGCTGGCGCCGGCGGCGGTCCAGAAATACTCGTCCGGCGGCAGCGGGTTCAGCTCGATGGCGTGCTCGATCTTCTGGAGGCCGATGTCGGGCCGCGAGGCCTGCACGAGCGTATCGGCATAGCTTGCGATGACATTGGCATAATGCGGGCTCAGGGCCTCGGCGCGGTCGAGATAGGCGGCGCTTTCGTCGAACTGGCGGGCATAGAGCTTGACGACGCCGAGTTCGCGGTAGCCGGAGGGCAGGCGGTCGTCGGTGCGGATGGTGTCCTGCGCATATTGCTCGGCCATGTCCAGCAGTTCGCGGTCGTTGCGGGCCGTCACGAGCCATTCGAGGAAGTAGCTGCGGGCAAGGCCGCCGAGGGCCGGGGCGAAGCCGGCGCTCAGTTGCAGGGCTTCGCGGAAGCTCTTGCGGGCGCGGCGGATGTCGCGCAGGTCGAGGTTCTTCAACTGCCCCTGGCCGATCAGGAAACTGCGATAGGCATCGGCGTCGCGCTCGTAATCGCCGCGCACCAGTTCGTTGCGCTCGATCTCGGTGGCGATGGCGCCGGCGATCTGGTGCGCGATCATCTGCCGGGACCGGGCGAGCCCCTCGGCCGAAAGCGGGAAGCGCTCGGCCCAGATGACCTCGTCGCTGCCGAAGAAGATGAGCTGGACGAAGAGCGTATGTCCATCGCCCTCGTCGCGAAGCCGCGTCTCCAGGATGTAGCTGATCTTGTGGCGCTCGTAGGTCGCGGCGCGGTCGGCCTGGAGCGAGATCTGCGCTGCGGTGTGCGGCGCGATGATCGAGATCGAGCGCAGCGCGCAGAGCCCGATGGTGACGTCCTCGATCAGGGCCTCGGAAAAGCGCGCCGCCATGCGCGAGGCGAAAGCGGTGACCGGCGGCAGCAGCACGACACGCGGCGGATTCTGTCGCGGCTGGACGACGGCCGCCTCTTCCGGGACGAGGACCCGGGCGGCGGGCTGGAGTGTCATCAGGGCCGTGGGCACGGCCGGGCGGCCGGTCAGGACCGCGCGCACCTCCTCGTCGTCGGGGTTTGCCTCCAGCAGGCGAAGGGCGGCGGCCGAGCGGGCTTGCCGGGAAGTGCCGCCATCGCCCGCCGTCTCTTCTAGGAGGGCGCGGCGCAGCAGGGCCATGTGCGCCGCGCGTTGCAGGCCAATCCAGCTGGCGAGCGCCCGGTTGACGGGGCGGACATGCTTGAGGAAGTCTTCGGTGAGCAGTCCGGCGAGACGGTCGAGACCGGCATCCTCGCGGACCTGCGCCACATCGCTTTCGACCGGCTCCGGCCCGAGGGCGATGGTTGCGTCGGTGAAGGCAAGATAGGTCCGGCCGAGCTCGCGCTGGCGTTTCTGGATGCGCGAGACGGTCTGCCGGAGGCTGGCATAGGCGGCGGCGGTGTTCGTATCGTCCCAGAACAGGCTCGCCGCGTCCGCCCTCGGCATGTCCGCCAAGCCACGCGCATGGAGGTAGCAGACGATCAGCAGCGCCTTTTCGGGAAAGACGATATCGCTACCGCCCTCGTCGAGCAGGCGCAGATGACCGAGCGTCTGCAGCCGCGCCGGCATTTGGGATCAGATCCGCAGTTCCGGTGCGTTTTCCGCGCGTTCGGTCGCCTCCGCGCCGGCGCTCGCCTTGGAGAGCGCGGTGGCGAGCGCGATGATCGACTTGCGGATGCCCGCGTCCCCGATCTTCAGGAAGGCACGATTGAGGTCGAGGCCTTCCTTGGAGGAAACGAAGGTGGAGACGTCGCCGGTCTCGTGGGCCATGCCCGCTGCCGGCCCGGCGTTCTCGTCGTCCTGGAAGAAGAAGCTCGGCGGAACGCGGAAGACGTCGGAGATCGCCTGCAGGCGGCTGGCGCTGATGCGGTTCGTGCCCTTCTCGTATTTCTGCACCTGCTGGAAGGTCACGCCCAGCCTGTCGGCGAGCGCCTCCTGGCTCATGCCGACCATCAGCCTGCGCAGGCGGACACGGGAGCCGACGAAGACGTCGATCGGGTTCGGTGTTTTCTTGATCATGGGACTTTCTCCCCAAAAGGGCATGCCGGGGCATGACGAGATACGAATATCCCGTCACTGTGCTTGAATCGCCGCTCCGACGCAACTACCGGCGACCCAATTTCATCGCTACCGTAGCGTGAGGCAACGTGTGCCGGCGGCCTAGATGTCATAGCTCTGCGGCGCGCTGAGCGAGGCGATGAACTTCCTCGTCCTATCGCGTTCGGGTGTCGAGAAAATGGCGCGCGGCGGTCCCTCCTCGACGATCACGCCGCCGTCGAGGAAGACGACGGCATCGGCGACGCGCGAGGCGAGGCGCAGGTCATGCGTCGCCATCACCATGGTCGTTCCCTCGCGGGCAAGGCGGCTCAGCACCTCCACGACCTCCTCGGCAAGCTCCGGGTCGAGCGCGGAGGTCGGTTCGTCGCAGAGAAGGACGCGCGGCGAGGGCGCGAGCGCCCGGGCGATGGCGACGCGCTGCTGCTGGCCGCCGGAAAGCGTCGCCGGCCAGGCATCCGCCTTGTGCGCCATGCCGACCTTTTCGAGAAGCTCCATGGCGCGGGCCCTTGCCTTGTCGGCCGGCCATTTCAGCACGGTGACGAGGCTCTCCATCACATTGGCGATGGCGGTCTGGTGCGGGAAGAGCTGGAAGTTCTGGAAGACCATGCCGGTCTGGCGGCGCAGCTTCTGGATCGCGTCCCAGCCGACCTTGCGGCCGGGGGCGAAATCGATCTTCTCCTCGCCGAGGCGGATCGAGCCCGCGGTCGGGATTTCGAGGAGGTTGATGCAGCGCAGAAGCGTGCTCTTGCCGCCGCCGGAAGGGCCGACAAGGGCCGTCACCGTGCCTTCGGCCAGCCGCAGGCTGATGTCACGCAGCACGACATTGTCGCCGAAGCGTTTCTCGATATGCGTGAGTTCGATCATGTGCGGGCCTCCAGGAAGCCGCCATAGCGGGCGAAGCGCTTTTCGAGCCGCACCTGCAGGGACGAGAGCACCGAGCTCAGCGCGAGATAGATCAGCGCCGCCTCGATATAGAGGATCAGCGGCTCGTAGGTGGTGGCGACGATGCGCGGGCCGTCTGGAAGAGTTCTGGCACCGTGACGGCGGCGGCGAGCGAGGTGTCCTTGACCAGCGAGATGAAGGTGTTGGACAGCGGCGGCACGGCGACGCGCGTCGCCTGCGGCAGGATTGTGCGGCGCATGGCCTGCGACCAGCTCATGCCGATCGAATAGGCCGCTTCCCACTGGCCGCGCGGCACGGAGGAGATGACGGCGCGGATGATTTCCGACGTATAGGCGCCGACATTGAGCGTGAAGCCGATGAGGGCCGCCGGGAAGGCATCGAGCAGGATGCCGACGCTCGGCAGGCCGTAGAAGATCACGAAGAGCTGCACCAGGAGCGGCGTGCCGCGGATCACCCACACGTAGAACCGCGCGACGTCCGAGAACGGTCGTGGGGCGAAGAGCCGCACGACGGCGGTGAGGAGGCCGAGCGCAAGGCCGAGCACGAAGGAGGCGAGGGTGAGGGGAATGGTGAAGACGAGCGCGGCCCAGAGCAGCGGGGCAAGCGAGTCCAGCATCAGTTGAAGCCAGGGCGGCACGGGGGCGATCCTCCGAAATGCGGCTGGCCGGGTCATCCCCGGCCAGATCGTCGGTCTATCTATAGGTCAGGAACAGGCCGGCGCGAAGCGGCCGGCCGAAGATTACTTCGAGACGTCCTGGCCGAAATACTTGTCCGAAATCGCCTTGTAGGTGCCATCGGCCTTGATCTCGGCGAGCGCCTTGTTGATGGCGTCGAGCAGTTCCGGCTCGCCCTTGCGGATGATGATGCCGGAATAGTCGGCGCCTTCCTTTTCGGCGGCGATCCTCACATTGGCGTCGGGCTTGTGCTTCTTGAAGTCGAGGAAGGACAGGCTGTCGTTGATCGTCGCGTCGGCGCGGCCGGTCAGGACGAGCTGGATCGACTGGTCGAAGCCGTCGGTGCCGACGAGCTCGGCGCCCGACTCCTGGGCGAGTTTGCCGAAGTTGCTGGTCAGCGACTGGGCGGATTTCTTGCCCTTGAGGTCGGCGAAGCCCTTGATGCTGTCGTCGTCGGCGCGCACGATCAGCACGGCCTTGGAAGCGATATAGGGCTCGGAGAAGTCGTATTTCTGCTTGCGCGCCTCGGTGATGCCGACCTGGTTGATCACGGCGTCGTAGCGGTTGGCGTCGAGGCCGGCGATCAGGCCGTCCCACTTGCCTTCCAGGAACTCGGCCTTCACGCCGAGCTTCTTGGCGACCGCCTCGCCGATCTCCACGTCGAAGCCGACAAGCTTGCCGTCCGTGTCATGGTAGGTGAAGGGGGCGTAGGTGCCTTCGGTGCCGATCTTCAGCGCACCGGCCGACTTTACGGCGGCGAGGTTTTCACCGGCAAGGGCAGGGGCGAGAGCGGCGGCCTGCAGGGCCGCGGCGGCGGCGAGGGTCTTCAACCAGTTCATCTTGGGACTCCGTTTCCGGTTCAAGTGTTCGATGAGGGACCAATCGCAGAAATCGGTGCCGAACGATGCGCAGAAAACTGCGATTTATTTGGGTAAAGGCAAATATTTTTCTCATCTTTCGTCGCAAACCGTTGCGCAGGCTCGCGATTTCATCGCTTCGCCGGACCGCGCTCAGGTTGTGCACATGCTGGCATTTCCTGTTTTCGGGGTCTTGCCAAGCGCTGAAACAGGGACAATTGATTGGGCACCCAAAAGAACAACGGGGAAGGAAAACAAAATGGCAAACAAACTCATCAGCCTGCGCGCAGCGCTCCTGGCCGGCGCGCTCCTCATCGGCGCAAGCCCGGCGCTCGCCGAAGCGGTGCTTCACCGCGGCAATGCCGGCGAGCCCCAGACGCTCGACCAGGCGCACACCTCCATCAATATCGAGGAGTTCATCCTGAAGGACCTCTACGAGGGCCTGACGATCTATGACGCCGCCGGCAAGATCGTCCCGGGCGCCGCCGAAAGCTGGACGGTCTCCGACGACGGCACGGTCTACACCTTCAAGCTGCGCGAGAACGCCAAGTGGTCCGACGGCTCCCCGGTGACGGCGGAAGACTTCGTCTTCTCCTTCACCCGCGTCGAGGACCCCAAGACGGCCGCGGGCTACGCCAACATCCTCTACCCGATCAAGAACGCCGAAAAGGTCAACAAGGGCGAGCTCGGCCTCGACCAGCTCGGCCTCAAGGCCGTCGATGCCAGGACGCTGGAAGTGACGCTGGAACGCCCGACGCCCTTCTTCCTGGAACTGCTTGCGCACCAGACGGCGCTGCCGGTCTCCAAGGCAAGCGTCGAGAAGAACGGCGCCGATTTCGTCAAGCCCGGCACGATGGTCTCGAACGGTGCCTTCAAGCTCGTCAGCCATGTGCCGAACGACAACCTCGTCGTCGAGAAGAACGGCGAGTACTGGGATGCCGCCAACGTCAAGCTCGACAAGGTGATCTTCTACCCGATCGACGACCAGGCCGCCTCCGTCCGCCGTTTCGAGGCGAAGGAGATGGACCTCGTCTACAACTTCTCGGCCGACCAGATCGAGCGCCTGAACAAGAGCTACGGCGACCAGGTCCATGTCTCGCCGACACTGGCGACCTATTACTACGCCTTCGACACCCGCCAGGAACCCTATAGCGACGTTCGCGTGCGCCGCGCGCTCTCCATGGCCGTCGACCGCGATTTCCTCGCCAAGGAGATCTATTCCGGCTCGCAGATCCCGGCCTATTCCATGGTGCCCCCGGGCATCCAGGGCTATGAGCCGGCGGCCGCCGATTTCGGCGCGCTCTCCCAGCTCGACCGCGAGGACAAGGCGCTCGAACTGATGAAGGAAGCGGGCTACGGCGAGGGCGGCAAGCCGCTGAAGATCGAGATCCGCTACAACACCAACCCGAACCACGAGCGCGTGGCGACGGCGGTGGCCGACATGTGGAAAAACACCTTCGGGGCCGACGTCTCGCTGGTGAACCTCGACGTGTCCTCGCACTACGCCTACCTGCAGGAAGGCGGCAAGTTCAACGTGGCGCGCGCCGGCTGGGTCGCCGACTATGCGGATGCGGAGAACTTCCTCGCCCTCAGCACGAGCGGCAACAAGACCTTCAACTATGGCCAGTTCAACAATGCGGATTACGACGCGCTGATGAAGAAGTCGTACGAGGAGCGCGATCCGGCGGCCCGCGCCAAGGTGCTGCACGAGGCGGAAGCCCTGCTCATGCAGGAGCAGCCGATCGCCCCGCTGCTCGCGCAGGCCGACCTGTGGCTCGTCTCCAGCAAGGTAAAGGGGTGGCACGACAATGCCGCCAACCAGCACCTGAGCCGCTTCCTCAGCGTTTCGGAATGATCCGCCGCCGCCGCGCGGCCCGTTGAGGCCGCGCGGCGCGTTCCTGGGGAGTCCTGGCCATGCTTGCCTTCGTTCTGCGGCGCCTCGCAAGCGCCGTGCCGACGCTGTTCATCGTCGTCACCATTTCGTTCTTTCTGATGCGCTTTGCGCCCGGCGGCCCGTTCAATCTCGAACGCCCCCTGCCGCCCGCCACGATGGAAAACCTGATGCGGGCCTACCAACTCGATCAGCCGCTCTGGCGACAGTATCTCACCTATATCGGCAACGCCGTGACCGGCGATTTCGGCCCGAGCTACATCTACAAGGACAACACGGTCGCCGAACTCATCGGCAAGGGCCTGCCCTATTCGATAGAGCTCGGCTTCTACGCGCTGCTGCTGGCGCTCGTCGGCGGCGTCATCGTCGGCACCATCGCCGCCTTGCGGCAGAACAGCGTGCTCGACTTCGCCGTCATGTCGGTCGCCACCGTTGGCGTCACGGTGCCGAACTTCGTCGTCGGCCCGGTGCTGACGCTGATCTTCGCCATCGTGCTCGCCTGGCTGCCGGCCGGCGGCTGGGGCGACGGGTCGCTGCGCTTCCTCATCCTGCCGATGATCGCGCTGGCGCTGCCGCAGCTCGCGGTCTTCGCGCGTCTTACGCGCGGCTCGATGATCGAGGCGCTGCGCACCGACCATATCCGCACCGCGCGGGCCTATGGCCTCCCGGCGAAATCGGTGGTCGTGGTGCATGCCATGCGCGGCGCCATGCTGCCGGTCGTCTCTTATCTCGCGCCCTGCGCGGCGGCGCTGCTGACCGGCTCGGCCGTCGTCGAGACGATCTTCACCATTCCCGGCGTCGGGCGCTACTTCGTGCTCGGCGCGATCAACCGCGACTATACGCTCGTCATGGGCACCGTCGTGCTGATCGCCATCTTCGTCATCGTCTTCAATCTGTTGGTCGACATCGTCTACGGCCTGCTCGATCCGAGGGTGCGCCATGACTGACGCCGTCGTCTCCCCCGCGCCCGAGCGCGACGTCAAGGGGCGCAGCCTCTTCCAGCTCGCGCTTCTGCGCTTCCGCCGCAACCGGCCGGCGATGGCCGGCAGCGTCATGCTGGTGCTGATCGCCTGCTTCTCCTTCCTCGGCCCTTTCTTCATCAGCCACAGCTACGACCAGGTCTTCTCCTCCTATGTCACGAGCCCGCCGAGCCTCGAGCCGCGGCCGGGCGCCGATGCGCTGGAAGAGGCGATGAAGAGCGTGGCGGGGCGGGCGCGCGTCGAGCTCCAGTCCTTCTCGGTCGAGGGCGAGACCTTCACGGCGGTCGTGACGGCGAAGGATCCGATCGATCCGCGCACGACGCGCTATTTCGACCGCGCCAACGAGTTCGACAGGACCGCGGTCGTCTCCACCGAGGACGAAGGCCGCAAGCTGACGCTGACAGGCATCGTCGACCGGGAATATTTCCTGTTCGGCACGGATACCAACGGGCGTGATCTCATGGCGCGCGTCATGCTCGGCGGGCAGATCTCGATTGCCGTCGGGCTTCTCGCCAGCCTCGTCTCGCTCGGCATCGGCGTCGTCTACGGCGCGATCTCCGGCTATATGGGCGGGCGCGTCGACAACGTGATGATGCGCTTCGTCGAGATCCTCTATTCGTTGCCCTTCGTCTTCCTCGTCGTTGTGCTCGTCGTCTTCTTCGGGCGCAGCTTCGTGCTGATCTTCATCGTCATCGGCGCGGTGGAATGGCTCGACATGGCCCGCATCGTGCGCGGCCAGACATTGTCGCTCAAACGGCGGGAATTCATCGGGGCGGCGGAAGCGCTCGGGTTGACGGACTGGCAGATCATCCGCCGGCATGTCATCCCCAACACCATCGGCCCGGTCGTCATCTTCGTGACGGTCATCGTGCCGAAGGTGATCCTGCTCGAAAGCTTCCTCTCTTTCCTCGGCCTCGGCGTGCAGGCGCCGCTGACGAGCTGGGGCTCGCTGATCGCGGAAGGCGCCAACAACATCCAGTCGGCGCCGTGGCTGCTCGTCTTCCCCGCCATCTTCTTCGTCGTCACGCTCTTCTCGCTGAACTTCGTCGGCGACGGCCTGCGCGACGCGTTCGACCCGAAGGACCGCTGACATGGCAGAGACGAAAGAGACCATGGAACCGATCCTTGCCGTCAGGGACCTCAAGGTCTCCTTCACGACGCCTGACGGTGACGTCGACGCCGTCAAGGGCATCGACCTCGACGTGCGCCCCGGCGAGACGCTGGCGGTGGTGGGCGAATCCGGCTCCGGCAAGAGCCAGACCATGATGGGCATCATGGGCCTGCTCGCTGCGAATGGCCGGGTCTCGGGCTCCGCGAAATACCGCGGGCGGGAGATGGTCGGGCTTGCCCCGAAGGCGCTCAACGAGATCCGCGGCGCGAAGATCACCATGATCTTCCAGGAGCCGATGACCTCGCTCGATCCGCTCTATCCCGTCGGCAGGCAGATCGCCGAGGTGATCGTGCATCACCGCGGCGGCACGCGAAAGGCGGCGCGCCCGCGCGTTCTTGAATTGCTGAAGCTCGTCGGTATTCCGGATCCCGAGCGCCGCATCGACAGCTATCCGCACGAAATGTCCGGCGGCCAGCGCCAGCGTGTCATGATCGCCATGGCGCTCGCCAACGAGCCGGACATCCTGATCGCCGACGAGCCGACGACGGCGCTCGACGTGACGATCCAGGCGCAGATCCTCAAACTCCTGCGCGACCTGCAGAAGCGCTTCGACATGGCGATCGTGCTCATCACGCACGACCTCGGCATCGTCCGGCATTTCGCCGAACGCGTCGTCGTCATGCGGCGCGGGGAAGTGGTGGAGCAGGGCGCGACGGCGGCGATCTTCGACGCTCCGAAGGCCGACTATACCCGCATGCTGATCGAGGCCGAGCCCTCGGGCCGCAAGGCGTCGCCGCCGGACGATGCGCCGATCATCCTCGAAGGGCGGAACGTCGTGGTCGACTACAAGATCGACGGCGGGTTCCTGAAGACGCGCGCCTCGACCTTCCGCGCCGTCGACAACGTCACGATCAGCCTGCGCGAGGGGCAGACCATCGGCGTGGTGGGCGAATCCGGCTCGGGCAAGTCGACGCTGGGGCGGGCGCTGCTGCGGCTCATTTCCAGCGAGGGCGCCTATCGTTTCGGCAGGACGGACATTTCCCATCTCGACCGCACGGGCATGCGGCCGCTCCGGCGCGGCATGCAGCTCGTCTTCCAGGATCCCTACGGCTCGCTCTCGCCGCGCCAGACGGTGGGCGAGATCGTCACCGAGGGGCTCTACGTGCACGAACCGCAGCTTTCGCGGGCCGACCGTGACAGGCGGGCGATCGCGGCGCTGAAGGAGGTCGGGCTCGATCCCGCCGCGCGCAACCGCTATCCGCACGAATTCTCCGGCGGCCAGCGCCAGCGCATCGCGATTGCCCGCGCGATGATCCTCAAGCCGCAGGCGGTGGTGCTGGACGAGCCGACCTCCGCGCTCGACCGGTCGGTGCAGGGCCAGGTGATCGAGCTCCTGCGCGATCTCCAGTCGCGCCACGGCCTTTCCTATGTCTTCATCAGCCACGATCTTTCGGTGGTGCGCGCCATGTCCGACTATGTCGTGGTGATGAAGGACGGGAAGATCGTCGAGGAAGGGCCGACGGATGCCATTTTCAGCGCGCCGCGGGAGGCTTATACCAAGACCCTGATCGGCGCGGCCTACAATATCGGGCCGTGAAACCTATAAACGCAGGAGACGGAATGGCCGAGAGCCGCTTGCCGCATATCGTGCTCTTTTCGGGCGGCACCGCCTGCCGCACGACCAATCTGGCGCTTCTGTCCAAGCCGGTGCGGCTGACCCGCATCGTGCCGGCCTGGGACAGCGGCGGCAGTTCCAAGGTGATCCGTGAAAGCCTCGGGGTGCTCGCCGTCGGCGACATCCGCCAGGCGCTGATGACCATGGCGCATGGCGAGGGCCGCGCCGGCGACGTGGTGAAGGTGTGCAATGCGCGCCTGACCAGCGGCGCGCAGGCGGACGCCCGCACGGAATTCGCACTCTATGCCGAAGGCCGCCATCCGCTGCTGGAGCGCATGGAGCCGGGGCTGCGCGGCGCGATCCTCAATTACCTGCGCACCTTCCGCGCGGCGATCGGCGCGGACTTCGATTTCCGCAACGGCAGCATCGGCAACTTCATCCTCACCGGCGCGCATCTCGCGCATAACCGCGACATCAACACCGCCATCTTCGTCTTCCGCAAGCTCTGCGACATCACTGGCCATGTCTGGCCGTCCACGACCACGGACGGCGTCGATCTTTCCGCGGTGCTGAACGACGGCACGCGGGTGGAGGGGCAGCACCGGGTGACGGCGCTGGAGGAGGGGGCCGGCCGGGCGGGCATCCGCGAGATCGCGCTCTCGGCGGCGGGCGGCGCGGTGCCGGCCAATGACGCCGTGCTGGAAAGCCTTGAAAGCGCCGATGCCATCGTCTTCGGGCCGGGCAGCTTCTTCACCAGCGTCCTGCCGCATTTCCTCGTCGAGGGCATCGTGCCGGCGATCGCGCGGAACGTCCATGCCCGCCGCGTCTTCATCGGCAATATCCTGCAATGCCCGGAAACCCGCGGGCTCGATCTGGCACGCATGCTCGATATTGCCGGCGCGCTCTGGCGGGAGCGCGGCGGGGCGGAGGCGCGGCCGTTCACCCATATCCTCGCCAACCGCCAGCTCCTGCCCTTCGAAAAGACCGTCGGGACCTTTGCCTATCTCGGCAACGGGGCGCTGGAGGAAACCTGCATGCGGCTCGGCGCGGAGGCCGTCATCGGCGAGTTCGAGGATGCCTGGCAGCGCGGCCATCACGACGGCCGGGCCGTCGCCGACGTCGTCAGCGCGCTCCTGCCGGGCTGAGGCCAGCCGCCAGCATCCAGGCGCGCCTCTTGGCGAAGGCGAGGAAATCCTCGCCGGCCATCGGGCGCGCGAAGGCGTAGCCCTGCAGGACCTGGCAGCCGAGACGGCGCAGCAACTCGGCATGCGCCATCGTCTCGACCCCTTCGGCGACGGTCTCGATGCCGCGCACCTTGCCGATGTCGATGATGGAATGGACGAGGCTTTGCTGGGCGGTCGATTCCAGCAGCGGCTGGATCAGCCGGCGGTCGATCTTCAGCCGCTTGGGCGAGAGTTCCAGGAGGCTGACGATGGAGGCGTGGCCGCTGCCGAAATCGTCGATCTCGATATCGATGCCGAGCGCCTTGATCTGGTCGATCGCCCGCTTCAGCCCATCGTCCGCCGTGTCGAAGGAGATCGATTCCAGCAGCTCGAAGGTGAGCGAGCCGGGGCGGATGTTCATCGCCTTCAGCTTCTCGATCAGGCCCTCGTCGTGCAGGCGCTGGCAGGAGACGTTGACGGAGACGCGCGGGATGTCGAGGCCCTGGGCCTCCCAGCGGATGGTCTGGAAGAGCGCCTGCTCGAGGATCGCCTCGTCGATCTGCGCCACGACGTTGAGGCTTTCGGCGACCGGCAGGAACATGTCGGGCGGGATGAAGCCGCGCGTCGGGTGCTCCCAGCGGGCGAGGGCCTCGACGCCGACGATCTCCAGCGTCTCGGCGTCGAACTGCGGCTGGAAGAAGGGACGGAACTCGCGCTGCTCCAGGCCGCGCAGGATGTCGTCGCCAAGGCGCTTCACCTCGACGGTGCGCAGGCGCAATTCGTCGTTGAAGGCCTCGACGCGATTGCGGCCGCGGCGCTTGGCCTCGTAGAGCGCGAGGTCGGCGTTGACGAGGAGCTGCTCGGCCGATTCCTCGGCATCGTTGCGGGTGGCGATGCCGATGCTCGCGCCGATGCGACAGTCGTGACCCCGGATCGCCATCGGCTCGCTGATCGCCTCGATGAGGCGTGCGGAAAGGGCAGGGAAGTCGGCCTCTGCCGGGTCGCGGCGCGACAGCAGCACGAACTCGTCGCCGCCGATGCGGGCGATGAAATCCTCGGGCGGCACATGGGCGCGCAGCACGCCGGCCGCCTGCTTCAGCACCGCGTCGCCGGCGGCATGGCCGAGCGTATCGTTGATGTCCTTGAAGCGGTCGAGGTCGATGTGCAGCAGCGTCAGCGGGGAACCGTCGTCGCCGGCAAGGGCGAGCCGCTGGTCGAGGAAGCGGCGGTTCGGCAGGCGGGTCAATGCGTCGTGCAGCGAATTGTGCTCCATGACGCGGCGGGCCTCCTCGAGCGCCCGGTTCTGCGCCTCGGCCGTCAGCTTGGCCTGCAGCAACTCGGCGTGCAGCCGGATGTCCCCGGTCACGTCCCAGTTGGCGCCGACGATGCGTTTGGCGCCGGAGGCGGTGCGGTAGGTCATGCCGTGCGCCCGGATATGACGGATCCCGCCGTCGCGCCGCAGCACCCGGAACTCGGTGATATAGGGCTTTTCCCTCTCGACGGCGTCTGCGAAGACGCGTTCGGCATCCTCAAGGTCATCGGGATGAAGCGCCGAGCGCCAGTCCTCGTAGCTGCAGATCGGCTGGGCCGGCGGCACGTTGTAGAGCTCGCGCATGCGCGCGTCCCAGGAGAGGGCATCGGTCTGCGTATCGTATTCCCAGACGCCGACCTGCGAGGCGTCCAGGGCGAGCTGGAGGCGCTGCGAGACGGTTTCCAGCCGTTCCTCGCGGTCCTGCAGGGCACGGATATGGCGATGCCGGTCCTTCATCAGGTAGCCGACCCAGAAGATGGGCGCGACGATGATGACGGCGAGCAGCGCGAGGCCGCCGCGGAAGAGGCCGAGATCGGCGGGCGCCTGATGCCAGCCGTTCAGCGGGGCCGCCGACATGGTCCAGACCTCGTGGCCGATGTCGATGGTCATCACGACCGGATCGGCATCGACCGCAGCAGCACTGCCGAAGACGCTTTTCGCCTCGCCACCGTCATGCGGCTGGCTGGAGATCGAGGCGGCAATGCGCATGTCGTCCGTGAAGCCGCTGCCGGCGAGCAGCCTGTCGAGGTCGATCACGGCGGAGGCGATGCCGAAGAAGGCGTCGTTGCTGCCGGTGTGGATCGGGTATCGCGCGATCAGGCCGCGTCCGCCCTGCACGAGATCGACCGGGCCGGTGACGATCAGGCGGTCGAGTTCCTGCACCTGCATGGCGGCCGCGCGCTGGCGTTCGTTCTTGCGATAGTCGAGCCCGAGGCTGCGCTCGTTGCCCTTCAGCGGATAGACGCGGGAGACGACGAAATCCGGTGCGATGGCGAGATTGCGCAACTGGGCAGCATCGCGGAAGACGCGTCCGGACAGGGTGTCGAAACGCTCCGGCGACATGTCCGGCTCGGTCGAGAAGGCCGCGACGAGGCCCTGGACCAGCTTGATGTCACCGAGGATGTTGCCTTGCAGGCGCGAGCGCAGGAGGCCGAGCTGCTCCGTCGTGAAGGAGCGCAGATACTCCTCCTCCAGCCGCCGCTTCTGGCCGTCGACGAGGACGGCGGCGATCAGGACGGCGAACGCGACCACGATGGCGGGGATGTAATATCCCAGTCCTCGGAAGGAAAATGGCGCAGTCCGGTCGTTCATCGCGTTTCGTTTTTCTCCGCGCGCTGGTGCCGTCGACGGGCGGGCCCGGATCCCGGCTATCGGGGGACGATGGCAGATGCAGCTTAATATTTGCTGACGAGGCGACGGCATGTCCCGATCCCGGCGGAGCGGCGCGGCCGGGGCTTCCCGTCGCGGTCCGTTCGGGCTACTCCTCCGCACGAAGCGAAACGAAGAGGGCACCGGTTTGCCTGATGACAGTCAGAGGGCGGAAAGCGCGTTCGGGGCGCTCCTGCGGGCGATCCTTGCGGAAAGCCCGCTGAAGGCGGCCGGCTTCATCGTCACGATCTACGGCGACGTGGTGGAGCCGCGGGGCGATGTCGTGTGGACGGGCAACCTCATCGAGACCTGCGCCGCCGTCGGCATCAGCGAGACGCTCGTGCGCACCGCCGTCTCGCGCCTCGTCGCCGCGGGGCAGCTCTCCGGCGAGCGGGAAGGGCGGCGCAGCTTCTATCGCCTTGCAGCGCCAGCCCGCGCGGAATTCGCCGCCGCCGCCCGCCTGCTCTTCGGCCCGCCCGAGGCGGCGGACTGGCATTTCGTGCATCTGACCGGCCCGGCGCCCGACGAGGCGCTGCAGGTGCTCGAACGGGCCGGCCATGCCCGGCTCGGCCCGCGGCTTGCCGTCGGCGCGCGGTCCTTGCCGCCGCTGCGGCAGCCGGCCGTGGTGTTCAAGGCGGAGGTGCTGAGCGGCGAGCGGGACCTTGGAGCCTTCGCCGCGGACCACTGGAACCTTGCCCTGCATGCCGATGCCTATCGCGCTTTCCTCGGGCGGTTCGGCCCGCTTGCCGGCCTGCTTGAGGGTACGAACCGGCTCAGCGCGGCCGAAAGCCTCGTCGCCCGGCTCGTGCTCGTGCACCAGTATCGCCTCGTCGTGCTGCGCGATCCGCGCCTGCCGCAGGCCGCGCTTCCGGCCGACTGGCCGGGCGAGGCGGCCCGCCGGCTCTTCACCGGTCTCTATATCCGTCTCTCCCCGGAAGCCGACCGGCATGTCGCGCGCAATTTCGTGACCGCGGACGGCCCGCTGCCGGAGGCGAGCGAGGCGACGCTGCGTCGTCTTGCGCTGTTGCGCGAGGCGGTCTGAGGCACTTTTCCCCCGAAAGACGCCCTGTCTGTGCTATCCTGCGAATGGCAGGATTAAAACATCACAGAATTATGGAAAAGTACCGTTGATTTGTGATGTTTTGAATGCTAAATAGATAACCGATCGGTCGGTCAATCTTTCGAGGGAAGATGCCGACCATGGATGCCAGGGAGGAAACCGCGTGTCCGAAGCCTTCATCTGCGATGCCGTTCGTACGCCCATAGGCCGTTATGGCGGGCTGCTGTCGTCGGTGCGTGTCGACGATCTTGCCGCCGTGCCGCTTGCCGGCCTGATGGCGCGCAATCCCGGCGTCGACTGGTCGAAGGTGGACGACCTCATCTATGGCTGCGCCAACCAGGCGGGCGAGGACAATCGCAATGTCGGCCGCATGGCCGTTCTGCTTTCCGGCCTTCCCGTTTCCGTTCCCGCCACCACCGTCAACCGCCTCTGCGGCTCCGGCATGGATGCCGTGGGCATGGCGGCGCGTGCCATCCGTGCCGGCGACTGCGATTTCGTCATCGCCGGCGGCGTCGAGAGCATGAGCCGCGCGCCCTTCGTCATGCCGAAGGCCGAAAGCGCCTTCTCCCGCGCCAACGCCGTCTACGACACGACCATCGGCTGGCGCTTCGTCAACCCGAAGATGAAAAAGGCCTTCGGCGTCGATACGATGCCGGAGACGGCCGACAACGTCGCCGCCGACTTCGCCGTCAGCCGTGAGGACCAGGACGCGTTCGCCGCGCGCAGCCAGGCCCGCTGGGCCGCCGCGCACGAGGCCGGCGTCTTTGCGGACGAGATCGTGCCCGTCCATGTGCCGCAGAAGAAGGGCGATCCGCTGGTCGTCGACCGCGACGAGCATCCGCGTCCCGGCACGACGGCCGAGCAGCTTGCCAAGCTCAGGGGCGTCAACGGCCCCGACCTTTCCGTCACCGCCGGCAATGCCTCGGGCGTCAACGACGGCGCGGCCGCGCTTCTCATCGCCAGCGAGGCGGCCGCGAAGGCGCAGGGCCTGACGCCGAAGGCGCGCATCGTCGCCATGGCGGCGGCGGGCGTCGAGCCGCGCATCATGGGCGTCGGCCCCGCGCCGGCCGCGCGCCGCGTACTGGAGCGTGCCGGCCTGTCGCTCGGCCAGATGGACGTCATCGAGCTCAACGAGGCCTTCGCCTCGCAGGCGCTCGCGGTGCTGCGCGACCTCGGCCTGCCGGACGACGCGCCGCATGTGAACCCGAACGGCGGCGCCATCGCCATCGGCCATCCGCTCGGCATGAGCGGCGCGCGGCTCGTCACCACGGCCGCCTACCAGCTCCACCGCCAGGGCGGACGCTATGCCCTCTGCACCATGTGCATCGGCGTCGGCCAGGGCATCGCCATCATTCTCGAGCGCGTCTGACGCGTCGGAACAGGAGGAACGACCATGTATGCACAGATGGTGAAGACCGATGCCGCCCGCGTCCGGTCCCTCGACGAGATGGACCCCGTGGAGCGCGCCTTCCAGGAGCGCGTCGACGCCGGCCAGAAGATCGAGCCGAAGGAATGGATGCCGGAAGGCTACCGCAAGACGCTCATCCGCCAGATCAGCCAGCACGCCCATTCGGAGATCGTCGGCCAGCTTCCGGAGGGCAACTGGATCACCCGCGCGCCGACGCTGGAGCGCAAGGCCATCCTGCTCGCCAAGGTGCAGGACGAGGCGGGCCACGGCCTCTATCTCTACTGTGCCGCCGAAACGCTCGGCATCAGCCGCGACGAAATGTATGCGCAGCTCCATTCCGGCAAGGCGAAATACTCCTCGATCTTCAACTATCCGACGCTGACCTGGGCGGATATCGGCGCGATCGGCTGGCTGGTCGACGGTGCGGCCATCATGAACCAGGTGCCGCTGCAGCGCTGTTCCTACGGCCCGTATTCGCGGGCCATGATCCGCATCTGCAAGGAGGAGAGCTTCCACCAGCGCCAGGGCTTCGACATCCTGATGAAGATGGTGAAGGGCACGCCCGCTCAGAAGGCCATGGTGCAGGATGCGCTGAACCGCTGGTGGTGGCCGTCGCTGATGATGTTCGGCCCCTCGGACGATGCCTCCGTGCACTCGGCCCAGTCGATGGCCTGGAAGATCAAGCAGAATTCCAACGACGAGCTGCGCCAGAAGTTCGTCGACCAGACCGTGCCGCAGGCCGAATATCTCGGCCTCACCGTGCCGGACCCGGACCTCAGGTGGAACGAGGAAAAGGGCGGCTACGATTTCGGCGAGCCGGACTGGGAGGAGTTCTTCAACGTGATCGCCGGCAACGGGCCCTGCAATGCGGAGCGTCTCGACGCCCGCAAGAAGGCCTGGGATGACGGCGCCTGGTTCCGCGACGGGCTGACGGCCCATGCTGAAAAGGCAGCCGACCGCCGCGCCGCCGCCAAGATCGCCGCCGAATAAGTTTGGGAGAGAGAGCCATGTCCAGCGAATGGCCGCTTTGGGAAGTCTTCATCCGGGGCCAGCACGGCCTCAACCATCGCCATGTCGGCAGCCTGCATGCGCCCGACGCCGAGATGGCGATCAACAATGCCCGCGACGTCTATACGCGCCGCAACGAGGGCGTCAGCATCTGGGTGGTGAAGTCCGCCGACATCACCGCCAGCGCGCCGTCCGAAAAGGGCCCGCTCTTCGACCCGTCGAATTCCAAGGTCTACCGTCACCCGACCTTCTTCGATATTCCCGATGAAGTGGGGCACATGTGATGGCGACCGCGGCGCTCGATCCGGCGGCCCGTCAGGCTGCGCTCTACGAATTCCTGCTGCGCATCGGCGACAATGTGCTGATCCTCGGCCATCGCGTCTCCGAATGGTGCGGTCATTCGCCTGTTCTGGAAGAGGATATCGCGCTCGCCAATACCGCGCTCGACCTGATCGGCCAGACCCAGCTCTGGCTCGGCCTTGCCGGTGAGGTGGAAGGCAAGGGCCGTTCGGCCGATGACATCGCCTATCTGCGCGACGGCTACGCGTTCCGCAATCTCCTTCTGGTCGAGCGCCCGAACGGCGATTTCGGCAAGACTCTGATGCGCCAGTTCCTGTTCGACGCCTGGCACTACCTGCTGCTGAAGGCGCTGAAGGGCTCTTCGGATGCGCGCATCGCCGAGATCGCGGAAAAGGCCTTCAAGGAGGTCTCCTACCATCTCGACCGCAGCCGCGACCTCGTCATCCGCCTCGGTGACGGCACGGCGGAAAGCCATCGCCGCATGCAGGCGGCGCTGGACGATCTCTGGCCCTTCACCGGCGAGATGTTCATGAGCGACGCCATGGACGGAGAACTGGTCGAGGCCGGTATCATCCCGGCGCCGCAGAGCCTCAAGGCGGGCTGGGACGAGATCGTCGCCGAGGCGCTTGCCGAAGGCACGCTGAAGAAGCCGGCCGACGGCTACATGCACAAGGGCGGCCGGCGGGGCGTGCATACCGAGCATCTCGGCTACATCCTGTCCGAACTGCAGTTCCTCCAGCGCGCCTATCCGGGCGCCACCTGGTAGGAGGCGGCGATGGATCCGGCGCTCCGTCCCTCGGTGGATGAGGTCTGGCACTGGCTTTCCGAGGTGCCGGACCCGGAAATCCCGGTCATCTCGCTCACCGATCTCGGCATCATCCGCGATGTCGTCTGGCAGGGCGATACGCTGGTGGTGACGGTGACGCCGACCTATTCGGGCTGTCCCGCCACCACGGTGATCAACCTCGATATCGAGACGGCGCTGAGGGACAAGGGCCTTTCCAGGGTGCGGCTGGAACGCCAGCTCTCGCCGGCCTGGACAACGGACTGGATCAGCGCCGGGGGCCGGGAAAAGCTCAAAGCCTATGGCATCGCCCCGCCGGTCGACGGCACGGCCGCCGACGGCGTGCTGATGAAACGCATCGACCGGCTTTCCGGCCGCTCGAACCTCACCATCGCCTGTCCGCGCTGCGGATCGACGAACACCGAAAAGATCAGCCAGTTCGGCTCGACGCCCTGCAAGGCGAGCTATCGCTGCACCGACTGCCTGGAACCGTTCGATTACTTCAAGTGCATCTGACCCTAGAGCGTGCCTGGCAAACACTGGTCCGCCTGACACGCTCTAGTTTCTTGTTTACCGCATTTTCCGACGCCGAAGCGATGCCGCTTCAGCTGGAATGCTCTAGGGAGAGGGCCCGCACATGGCACGTTTTCATCCCCTGACCGTGACCGACGTTCGCCGCGAGACGCGCGATGCGGTGGTGGTCACGCTCCGGCCGTCCGACGAGGACCGGGCCGTCTTCGATTTCACGCAAGGCCAGTACCTGACCTTCCGCCGCAGGTTCGAGGACGAGGAACTGCGCCGCTCCTATTCGATCTGCGCGGGCAAGGACGAGGGCGTCCTGAAGGTCGGCATCAAGCGGGTCGACGGCGGCTGCTTCTCCACCTGGGTCAACGAGAACCTCAAGGTCGGCGACACGCTGGAGGCCATGCCCCCGATGGGTGCCTTCTTCACGGCGCTGGAGCCGGATGTCGGCAAGCACTATCTCGGCTTTGCCGGCGGCAGCGGCATCACGCCCGTCCTCTCGATCGTCAAGACGGTGCTGTCGCGCGAGCCGCGTTCCCGCTTCACGCTGGTCTACGCCAACCGGCAGATCAGCTCCATCATGTTCCGCGAGGAGCTGGAGGACCTGAAGAACCTCTATCTCGGCCGTCTCTCGGTGCTGCATGTGCTGGAGAGCGAGGCGCAGGACATCGACCTCTTCACCGGCCGCGTCGACGCCGAGAAATGCGCCGCGCTGTTCAAGGGCTGGATCGACATCGCGTCGGTCGCCACCGCCTTCATCTGCGGCCCGGAGCCGATGATGCTGGCGATCGCCGCGGCGCTGCGCGAGCACGGCCTTCGCGACGAGCAGATCAAGTTCGAGCTCTTCGCCTCCTCGCAGCCCGGCCGGGCGCGGCGGAAGGTCGAGCAGGCCAACGGCGCCGACCACGGCGCGGCCTGCGAGGCGACCGTCACGCTGGATGGCGCCACGCGCGTCTTCAAGTTCCCCAAGCAGGGCCAGAGCCTGCTCGACGCGGCGCTCGAAAACGCCATGGACGCGCCCTATGCCTGCAAGGCCGGCGTCTGTTCCACCTGCCGCGCCAAGGTGCTGGAAGGCGAGGTCGAGATGGAGACCAACCACGCGCTCGAGGACTACGAGGTGCGCCAGGGCTACGTGCTGACCTGCCAGTGCTACCCGCTCACCGACCGCATCGTCGTCAGCTACGACCAGTAAGGGAGCTCGCCATGTCCAATACGATGCCGATCGAGGATTACCTGGCCAGGGGCGGCGTTCTCTCGTCGCCGGCCAACGTGCCGCCGCGCTATCGCGGCGAGCTCCTGCGCCTGATGGCGAGCTTCGTCGACAGTGAGCTGGCGGGCTCGGCCGGCTTTGCCGATACCATCAACGATGCGCCGGGCATCCAGGAGCGCATCTCCGCCGCCCGCATCGTGCTGGAAAAGGCCGACCATGCCGGCCAGGTCCTCGGGGTGATGGAGACCTTCGGGGCCGATGGCGGGCGCTACGCCGTGCACCATCCCTGGGCCGAGCGGCTCGCCCGCGAGGCCGATATCGGCGCGGCGCGGCAGGGCGGCGACATGCGCCTTTCCGTCTTCCACTACCCGCTCCAAGGCTGGGTGGATGCGGTGGTCATGAACGTTTTGATGGGCCGGGCGAGCGTCGTGCAGCTCAAGGAACTGTCGCGCGTCTCCTACCAGCCGCTCGCCGAGGTCTTCCGCGCCGTTCTGCCGCGTGAGACGCGCCATGCCGAACTCGGCCTTGCCGGCCTCGTGCGGATCGTCGAGGACGAAGACGGCCGCGCGAAGGCCAGGGCCTCGGTCGCCTACTGGTATCCCCGCGTTGCCGCGAGCTTCGGCCATTCGGGTTCCGCCCGCTTCGAGACGCTGTCGCGTTTCGGCCTCCGGCACACGCCCAACGAGACCCTGCTCGCCGAATGGCGGGCGGAGGTCGATGCGCAGCTTTCCGCGCTCGGACTGAATTGAAAGGAAGACAGATGAACGTCATGGCAAACCGGCCGCGCCGGCTCGAAAGCTATGTCGGCGGCCAGTGGGTCGCCGGGGCGAAGGAAGGCGTGCCGCTGCTCGATGCCTCGACGGGCGCGCCGGTCGCCTTCATCGATTCCACCGGCGTCGACTTCAGGGCGGTCCTCGCCCATGGCCGCGACAAGGGCGGCCCGGCGCTGCGCCGCATGTCCTTCCATGAACGCGCCGCCATGCTGAAGGCGCTCGGCCTTGCGCTGATGGAACGGAAGGAAGAGTTCTACGCCCTCTCGACCGCGACCGGCGCCACCCGCGCCGATAGCTGGGTCGATATCGAGGGCGGCATCGGCACGCTGCTCTCCTATGCCTCCAAGGGGCGGCGCGAGCTGCCGAACACCCGCGTCCTGCTCGACGGCGACGTGGAGCAGCTTTCCAAGGACGGTACCTTTTCCGCGCAGCATATCCTCAGCCCCCTGCAAGGCGTCGCGATCCATATCAATGCCTTCAACTTTCCCTGCTGGGGCATGCTGGAAAAGCTGGCGCCGACGCTGCTGGCCGGCGTTCCGGCCGTCGTCAAGCCGGCCAGCCAGACGGCCTATCTCACCGAGCTCATGGTCCGCCGCATCGTCGAGACGGGCATCCTGCCGGACGGCGCCTTGCAGCTGGTCTGCGGCTCGGTCGGCGACCTGCTTGATCATGTCGAGGGCCAGGACGCGGTGACCTTCACCGGCTCGGCCGCCACCGGCCAGCGCCTCAAGACACACAAGGCGATCGTCGGCAATTCCGTCCGCTTCACCATGGAGGCCGACAGTCTCAATGCCGCCGTCCTCGGTCTCGACGCCGCGCCCGGCACGGAGGAATTCGACCTCTTCGTCAGGGAAGTCGCCCGCGAGATGACGGTGAAGGCCGGGCAGAAATGCACGGCGATCCGCCGCGTCATCGCGCCGCGCGCCCACAGCGACGCGCTCATCGAGAGCCTCAGGGATCGTCTCGGCAAGACGGCCATCGGCAATCCCGCCGACGAGGCTGTCCGCATGGGCCCGCTTGCCAGCCTCGACCAGCGCGAAGAGGTGCGCGCCCGGATCCGCGAACTTTCGGCGGATGCGCAGATCGTGGCGGGCGATCCCGACAATCCGAGCGTTGCATCGGGCGATGCCGTCGCCGGCGCCTTCCTCAACCCGGTCCTGCTCTATTGCGACAAGCCGGCTTCGGCCCGCGCGGTCCATGATGTCGAGGCCTTCGGTCCGGTCAGCACCGTCATGCCCTACGACACGGCGGAGGAGGCGGTCGATCTTGCCCGGCGCGGCAGGGGGAGCCTCGTCGCCTCGGTCTTCACCAACGATCCCGGCTTTGCCGAGGAGGTCGTGCTCGGCCTTGCACCTTTCCATGGCCGGGTGATGATCGGCAACCGCGTCAGCGCCAAGTCTTCCACCGGGCACGGCTCGCCGCTGCCGGGCCTCGTGCATGGCGGCCCCGGCCGGGCGGGCGGCGGCGAGGAACTGGGCGGCATGCGCGGCGTGAAGCACTACATGCAGCGCACCGCGGTGCAGGGCGCGCCGACCCTGCTGTCGGCCGTTACCGGGCGCTGGATGCCGGGCGCGCAAGCGCATGCCGGTGGCGAGCATCCGTTCCGCAAGTCGCTCGGGGAGCTGAAGATCGGCGACCAGCTGATCACCGCCTCGCGTACGGTGACGCTCGACGACATCGAGCATTTCGCCAATTTCACCGGCGACACCTTCTATGCCCACATGGACGAGGAAGCCGCCAAGGCCAACCCGTTCTTCGACGGGCGCGTGGCGCACGGCTATCTCATCGTCTCCTTCGCCGCCGGCCTCTTCGTCGATCCGGCGCCGGGCCCGGTGCTCGCCAATTACGGCGTCGACAACCTGCGCTTCCTGACCCCGGTCAATCCGGGTGATACGCTCACGGTGCAGCTCACCTGCAAGGAGATCAATCCGCGCGCCAATGCCGAGCACGGCGAGGTGCGCTGGGATTGCCAGGTGACCAACCAGACGGGCGCCACCGTCGCGCAATACGACGTGCTGACCATGGTGGCCAAGACGAGGGAGTGAGCCGTCACGTCCACCGGCATGTTCCGCGCGGGGGGACCTGCGGCATGGCCGGTTCAGGAGGCAAGGAGATGGTGTGCGTAAGCTTCAGGTTACGGCTTTGACGCCTTCGAGTATCAGCGTCGTTGCAATATCCGCATATTCGTCCCGCGTGATCGGCCCGTTGGGACGGAACCACATATAGACCCAGTTCATCATGCCGAAGAGCGACATGGTGACGGGCATCAGCAGGGGGCGATCCTTGTTGAGATCGGGATTGATGTCGCCGATGACGCCGGAGAAGCGCTTGACGATCTGCCGCTCGATCGCCTGCAGTTCGGAAAGCTGCTCCTGCGAGAGGGCGCTGGTGCCGTTGAGCTGCACCTTGTGCTCGTTGTCGGCGCCCTCGTAGTTCTCCAGCACGGCCTTGACGAGCATGCGCAAGCGATCCTGCGGCGGCAGGTCCGGGCGGTCGGCCGCCTCGATCGCGCTTTCCAGCTCCGTCAGGTGCGTGCGCACGATGTCGAAGATCAGCGCGTCCTTGCTCGGATAGTAATGGTAGAGCAGCGCCTTGGAGACATTGCTGTGCGAGGCGATCATCGACATGGAGGCCTTCTCCATGCCCATCTCGGCGAAGACCGCCGCCGCGCTTGTCAGAATGCCGCGCTGTTTTTCCTCGAAATCGACTGCGCGCGTGCGTGCCATGGGAAACCTGTTCTGCTTTTTTACCGGGTCGACGGCCGCTTCGGGAGGGCGGCCGCCCTCCCTATACACGCTCGTTCCCCTACCGGACCATCCCGGTGCTCATTCTTTCGGCCGGTTGTCGACCACCCGCTTGGCCTTGCCCTCCGAACGCATGACGCCGCCGGGCTCATGCACCTGGATCTTGGTCGAGACGCCGACCACGCTCTTGATGTGATGGCCGAGTTCCTTCGCCGAGCCAGCGCGTGCGCCCTCGTCGGCCGATTCCGGCGTACATTCGACATGAACCGTCATGTTGTCCATACGCCCGACGCGGGTCAATTCGATCTGGAAGTGCGGCGCAAGGCCGCGGCATTTCAGGATCTGTTCCTCGATCTGCGTCGGGAAGACGTTGACGCCGCGCAGGATCATCATGTCGTCCGAGCGGCCGGTGACCTTTTCCATCCGGCGCATGGAGCGGGCGGTGCCGGGCAACAGCCGCGTCAGGTCGCGCGTGCGGTAACGGATGATCGGCAGGCCTTCCTTCGTCAGCGTCGTGAAGACGAGTTCGCCGAGCGCACCGTCCGGCAGCACCTCGCCGGTCACGGGGTCGATGATCTCGGGGTAGAAGTGGTCTTCCCAGATGTGCAGGCCGTCCTTGGTCTCGACGCATTCGTTGGCCACGCCCGGCCCCATGACCTCGGAGAGGCCGTAGATGTCGACGGCGTGCATGTCGAAGGACTGCTCGATCTCCTCGCGCATGGCGTTCGTCCACGGCTCGGCCCCGAAGATGCCGACGGCGAGCGAGCTTTCGCGCGGATCGAGGCCCTGGCGGCGGAACTCGTCGAGGATGGAGAGCATGTAGGAGGGAGTCACCATGATGATGCGCGGCTTGAAATCCTGCATCAGCGTGACCTGGCGCTCCGTCATGCCGCCGGAGATCGGCACGACGGTGCAGCAGAGCTTCTCGGCGCCGTAATGGGCGCCGAGGCCGCCGGTGAAGAGGCCGTAGCCATAGGCGACGTGCACGATGTCGCCGGGCCGGCCGCCCGAGGCGCGGATCGAGCGGGCGACGACGCTCGCCCAGGTGTCGATGTCGTTCTGGGTATAGCCGACGACCGTCGGCTTGCCGGTCGTGCCCGACGAGGCGTGGATGCGGGCGAGCCTTTCACGGGGCACGGCGAACATGCCGAAGGGATAGGTGTCGCGCAGGTCCTTCTTGGTGGTGAAGGGGAATTTCGCAAGATCCGCCAGGGTCTTGAGGTCGGAGGGGTGGACGCAGGCCTCGTCGAAGCGCTGGCGGTAGAAGGGGGAATTCTCGTAGGCGTGGGCCAGCGACCACTTCATGCGCTCCAGCTGGAGCGCGGAGATCTCGTCACGCGAGGCCGTCTCGATCGCGTCGAGGTCTCCGGGGCGGGGGGAAAGGTCTTCCATGAATGTCTCCTCCGAGAATGCGGGACGGCGCCGGCCTCAGCCTTGCTCCGGCAGATGGGCGCCCTTGATTGTTCGCGAGTGGCCGCGGAACTCCGCGACATGCTCGCCCTCCTGGTTGGTGATGCGGATATCGTAGATCCCGCCCCGTCCGCGGCGCGACACCTCCCGTGCCGTGGCCGTCAGCCGGTCGCCCCTGAAGGCCGGTGCGATGTAGGTCACCGAACAGTGCTGGGCGACGGTGCGCTGGTTGTAGGTGTTGCAGGCGAAGGCGAAGGCCGAGTCCGCGAGCGTGAAGATGTAGCCGCCATGGCAGGTGCCGTGACCGTTCGTCATGATGTCCGTGACGGTCATGGCGATCGTCGCTTCGCCGGGGGCGACGGAAACGAGTTCCATGCCGAGATGGCGCGTGGCATTGTCGTCGTCCCACATGACCCTGGCACAGGCGCCGGCAAGCGCATCGGGGGAAAGGCTGGCGGCATTCATCGGCCCTTGAACTCCGGCTTGCGCTTTTCGAGGAAGGCGGAAACGCCCTCGGCATAGTCGGCGCTGCGGCCGGCTTCGCGCTGCAGGTCGCGTTCGAGGTCGAGCTGCTGGTCGAGCGAATTGGTGGCGGCGGCTTGGATGGCGCGCTTCGTCATGCCGAGGCCCTTCGTGGGGCCGGCGGCAAGGCGCGTGGCGAGGGCCGTCGCCTCTTCCACGAGCCTCTCGTCGTCGACGGCGCGCCAGATGAGGCCCCAGTCGGCGGCGGTCTCGGCGCCGATCGGTTCGGCGGTGAGCGCCAGCGCCTTGGCGCGCGCCTCGCCGATGAGGCGCGGCAGGCTCCAGGTGCCGCCGGAATCCGGCACGAGGCCGATTTTGGCGAAGGCCTGGATGAAGCGGGCGGAGCGGGCGGCGAGCGTGATATCGCAGGCGAAGGCGATATTGGCACCGGCCCCGGCGGCAACGCCGTTGACGGCGCAGACGACGGGCTTTTCGAGGCTGCGGATGAGGCGCAGCAGCGGGTTGTAGAAGGTCTCGATCGTGTGTCCGAGATCCGGCGCGCCCTTGCGCGGGTCACGGTCGCCGAGGTCCTGGCCGGCGCAGAAGCCGCGGCCGGCGCCGGTCAGCAGCACGGCGCGCACGTCCGCATCCGCGTGGGCGCGCTCGAAGCCGGCGCGCAGCGCAAGGTGCATCTCCTCGTTGAAAGCGTTGAGCTTGTCGGGGCGGTTCAGCGTAAGGCTCAGAACGCCATCGGCAAGGGCCGATAGAATGGTGTCGGATTCGGACATGATACCTCCCTGCCGCCCTTCCCGGGAGCGACCGTAAAAAAACTCTTGCATAAACCGACCGGTCAGTCAATTATAAAAGCATGACCTGGGAGGAGCCAGACATGACCGGACTTTTCGAGCGCCACCGCCCGACGCTGACCGCCGCCCTCGCGGCAGCGGCCAGGCGTGATTTCTGGTCCGCCTATCCCGAGGTGCCGAGCGGCAAGATCTACGGCGAGACCGCCAGGGACGACGGCCTTGCCGCCTACAAGGCACGGCTCGGCAAGCCCTTCGACCTCGCCGGCCATCCCTCGGACGGCACCGTCGGTGCGGAAGTCTCGCCTTACGGACCCGCCCTCGGCATCACCTATCCCGCCGCCTCCGTCGACAGGCTCGTCTCCGCCTCGCGCGCCGCCGCCTCCCGATGGGCGGCCGCAGAGCCGCAGGTGCGCGTCGGCATATGCCTCGAAATCCTCGCCCGCCTCAATGCCCTGAGCTTCGAAATGGCGAACGCCGTCATGCACACGACGGGTCAGGCCTTCGCCATGGCCTTCCAGGCCGGTGGTCCGCATGCCCAGGATCGCGGCCTGGAGGCCGTCGCCTATGCCTATGCCGAGATGGTCCGCACGCCGGCAAGGGCGACCTGGACGAAGCCGCAGGGCAGGGGCGAGCCCATCGTCCTGGAAAAGCACTGGCGCATCGTACCGCGCGGCGTCTCCCTCGTCATCGGCTGCAACACATTCCCGACCTGGAATAGCTATCCCGGCCTCTTCGCAAGCCTTGCCACCGGCAACACCGTCATCGTCAAGCCCCACCCGGCGGCAATCCTGCCGCTCGCCATCACGGTCGAGGTCGCCCGGCAGGTGCTGGCGGAGGAAGGGTTTGCGCCCGACGTGGTGTTGCTCGCCGCCGACGCGCCCGGTTCGGAGATCACCCGCGCGCTCGTGCAGCATCCTGAGGTCGCCATCGTCGATTATACAGGCTCGGGCAGCTTCGGCGGCTGGGTGCGCGCCAATGCAGGCGACGCGGACGTTTATACGGAAGAGGCGGGCGTCAATTCCATCGTGATCGCCGATACCGACGATTTTGCCGGCATGTGCGGCAACATCGCATTCTCGCTGTCGCTTTATTCCGGCCAGATGTGTACGGCGCCGCAGGATATCTTCGTGCCGCGCGGCGGCATCGAGACGAACGAGGGCCATAAAAGCTTCGATGAAGTCGCGATCGGCATCGCCGCCGCCGTCGATGCCCTTCTCGCCGATCCGGCCCGTGCGGCCGGCGTCTGCGGCGCCATCGCCAATCCCGCGACGCTGGAGCGGATCGCCGAAGCGCGCCAGCTCGGCCGGGTGGTGCGCGATTCCGCGCCGGTCGAAGGTCTCGGCGACGCGCGCACCGCAACGCCTCTCATCCTTGCCGTCGATGCGGCGGATGGCGAAGCCTATGCCGAGGAACGCTTCGGCCCGATCGCCTTCGTCGTGGCGGTGGACGATGCCGCCGACGGCGTGGACCGGGCCGCCGGGCTTGCCGAGCGCAAAGGGGCGATCACGGCCGCGCTTTATGCGACCGAGGAAGCACGGATCCTCGCCGCAGCCGACCGTTTCGCTTCGGCCGGCGTCAACCTTTCGGTCAACCTGACCGGCGGCATCTACGTGAACCAGAGCGCCGCCTTCAGCGATTTCCACGTCACCGGCGCCAATCCGGCCGGAAATGCCAGCCTCACGGATGCGGCCTTCGTCGCCAGCCGGTTCCGCGTGGTGATGTGGCGCCGTCCTGCGGCGGGGTAGAGGGAGCCCGATTCCAGATTTTTCACCTGTTGGGAGGAGAACCGACATGAAACTTTCCGTCACCACCGCGCTTGCCGGCACGCTTGCGCTCGTCCTCGGCCTTGCCGCGCCCGCTCTTGCGGACATCAGGATCGGCGCGACCATTTCCGAGACCGGCCCAGCCTCCTTCCTCGGCGACCCCGAGGCCAAGACGCTCAAGATGCTGGTCGAGGAGATCAATGCGGCCGGCGGCGTCAACGGCGAGAAGATCGAGCTGATCGTCTATGACGATGGCGGCGACCCGAACAAGGCGCGCACCTTCGCGACCCGCCTCATCGAGGACGACGAGGTCGTCGCCGTGATCGGCGGCACCACGACCGGCACGTCCATGGCCATCATCCCGGTCTTCGAGGATGCCGAGGTGCCCTTCATCTCGCTCGCCGGCGCCATCGAGATCATCGACCCGGTGCGTCCTTACACCTTCAAGACGCCGCACACGGACCGCATGGCCTGCGCGAAGATCTTCGAGGACATGAAGAAGGCTGGCATCGGCAAGATCGGCATGATCTCCGGCTCCGACGGCTTCGGCGCCTCCATGCGCAAGCAGTGCCTGGAGATCATCGGCGAGTACGGCATCGAGGTGCTGGCCGACGAGACCTACGGCCCGACCGACGCCGACATGACGCCGCAGCTCACCAACATCAAGGGCAAGGACGGCATCCAGGCCGTGCTGAACCCCGGCTTCGGCCAGGGCCCGGCCATTGTCACGCGCAACTACGCGCAGCTCGCTGTCGGCCTGCCGCTCTACCAGTCGCACGGCGTTGCCTCGGACGGCTTCATCGAGCTTGCCGGCGCGCAGGCCGCCGAAGGCGTGCGCCTGCCGGGCACCGCGCTCCTGGTCGCCGGCCTCCTGCCGGAGAGCGATCCGCAGCGCGCCGTGGTCGTCGCCTACAAGGAGGCCTACGAGAAGGCGACCGGCAAGCCGGTCTCGACCTTCGGCGGCTATGCCCATGACGCGCTGCGCATCCTTGTCGACGCGATCCAGCGGGCGGGCAATGCCGAGCCCTCGGCCATCCGCGATGCGATCGAGGCGACGAAGGGCTTCGTCGGGACCACGGGCACCGTCACCATGACGGCCGAGGATCATCTCGGCCTCGACCTCTCGGCCTTCCGCATGCTGCAGATCGAAAACGGCGGCTGGAAAATCATCGAGTAATCGAGTGCCCGTCCCGGCCGGCCCCGCGCCTTGACCGCGCCGGGCCGGGGGAACCCGTCACGCGAAGCGGAGGCATTCATGCCCGAACTCCTGCAATTCCTTCTATCCGGGATCACGGTCGGCGCGGTCTATGCGCTGGTCGCCCTCGGCTTCACGATCATCTACAACGCCTCAGATGTCGTGAATTTCGCCCAGGGCGAGTTCGTCATGCTCGGCGGCATGATCACCGTCTTCGCGCATGCCGCCGGTATGCCGCTGCCGCTTGCCGCACTTATCGCCGTCATCGCCACGGCGGGCGTCGGCGTCGCGCTGAACAAGCTCGCCATCGAGCCGGCGCGCGGCGCGCCGGTCGTCTCGCTGATCATCATCACCATCGGCGCCTCCATCTTCATCCGCGGCGCCGCGCAGCTCGTCTTCGACAAGCAGATCCACCGCTTCCCGGCCTTTTCCGGCGACCAGCCGATCGCCATCGGCGGCGCGACCATCCTGCCGCAGAGCCTGTGGGTCATTGCCGGCGCGCTCGCCGTCTTCTTCTGTCTGTGGCTGTTCTTCACGCGCACGCTGACCGGCCGGGCTGTGCTGGCGACGGCGAACAACCGCGTCGCCGCCCAGCTCGTCGGCATCAACACCAACTATGTGATGACGCTTTCCTTCGCCATGTCCGCCGCAATCGGCGCGCTTGCCGGCGTGCTGGTGACGCCGATCACGCTGACGAGCTACGACGTCGGCCTCGCGCTCGCGCTCAAGGGTTTCGCCGCCGCCATGCTGGGCGGCATGGGCAATCCGAAGGGTGCGCTGGCCGGCGGCCTGCTGCTCGGCATCCTGGAGGCGATGACGGCGGGCTATATCAGCTCGCAGTACAAGGATGCGGCGGCCTTCATCGTCATCCTCGCCGTTCTCTTCGCCATGCCGCAGGGCCTTTTCGGCCGCAAGTCGACGGATCGGGTGTGACCATGCGGCTTTCCAGCAAGGCGACCACGCTCCTCATCCTCGCCGCGGTCATCGCCATCGCGCCGGTGTTCTTCCCGTCGTCCTACTATTTCCGCGTCGGCTCGCTGATCTTCGTCAACGGCCTTGCGGTGACGGGTCTCGTCATCCTCATCGGCTATGCCGGCCAGATCAGCCTCGGCCATGCGGGCTTTGCCGGCATCGGCGCCTATGCCTGCGCGCTGGCGCCGGTCCATCTCGGCCTGCATCCGGCGCTCGCCGCCGTGCTCGGGGCGTTCCTCTCCGCCGCCATCGCCTTCCTCGTCGGCCGGCCGATCCTGCGTCTCAAGGGCTACTATCTCGCGGTCGCCAGCCTCGGCTTCGGCATCCTCGTCTCGATGGTGCTCTCCAACGAGGCACAACTGACGGGCGGGCCTGACGGCATGGCGGTGCCGGAGCTCGGTCTTCGCGCCGCGCTGAAGGCCGTCGGCATCGACCTGTCAAACACCGCGTTCTGGTATGCCTTCTCCGGCCTCGTGCTGGTGATCGGCGCCTGGCTCGCGCTCAACCTTCATCACAGCCCGACCGGCCGCGCGCTGAGGGCCCTGCACGGCTCGGAGATCGCGGCCCGTACGGTGGGCGTCGACGTTGCGCATTACAAGCTCGTCGCCTTCGTCATCTCGGCCGTCTATGCCTCGGTCTCGGGCTCGCTGCTCGCGCTGCAGAACAAGTTCATCACGCCCGACGTCGGGGGCTTCATGCATTCCATCGAGATGGTCACCATGACGGTTCTCGGCGGGGCGGGGTCGGTGCTCGGCGCCATCCTCGGCGCCGCGATCCTCACCACGCTGCCGCAGGTGCTGACGGTCTTCCAGGAATACGAACAGCTCATGCTTGGCCTCGTCATGATGCTCGTCATGATCTTCATGCGCGAGGGCCTGCTGCCCTCGATCACGCGCCGCATCCGGGGGAGGGGAGAATGAGCCTGCTTCAGATCGAAGGCCTCGGCATCGATTTCGGCGGCCTGCGCGCCGTGAACGATGTCGGTTTCTCCCTGAAACCCGGCGAGATCGTCTCCGTCATCGGCCCGAACGGCGCCGGCAAGACGACGCTCTTCAACATGATCTCGGGCGTCTATGCCCCGGCGCGGGGACGCGTCGTGCTCGACGGCGAGGACGTCACGCGCATGCCGCCGCACCTGCTCGCCCGCCGCGGCCTGTCGCGCACCTTCCAGAACCTGCAGATCTTCCAGTCGATGAGCGTTCTGGAAAATGCCGTCTCCGGCCATCACCTGCACGAGCGCGGCGCCGTGCTCGCCGACCTCTTCTCGCTGCCCGCCGCGCGCCGCCGCAGCAAGCAGTCGGAGGAAAGCGCACGGGCGCTGCTCGACCGTGTCGGCCTCGGTCGCGCCGCCGAGCAGGAGGCGGGCTCGCTGTCCTACGGTGCGCTGAAGCGGCTGGAGATCGCCCGGGCGCTGGCGCTGAAGCCGCGCGTTCTCCTGCTCGACGAGCCCGCGGCCGGCTGCAATGCCGTCGAGACGGAGGAGATCGACCATCTCATCGCGCAGGTCGCCGCCGAAGGCGTGTCGATCCTCCTCGTGGAGCACGACATGAAGATGGTCATGCGCATTTCCAACCATATCGTGGTGCTCGATCACGGCGAGAAGATCGCGGAGGGCGAGCCGGCGGTAATCGCGCGCGACCCGCGCGTCATCGAGGCGTATCTCGGCGCCCAGGCGACGGAGGCTGACAATGCTGACGGTTGAGGGACTGCGCTCGCGCTATGGCCGCATCGAGGTGCTGCACGGCATCGACCTCGACGTGGCGTCCGGCGAGATCGTCACCGTGGTCGGCGCGAACGGCGCGGGCAAGACGACGCTGCTCAAGTGCCTTTCCGGCATCCAGCCGGTCTCGGCGGGATCCATCCTCTTCCGCGGCGAGGCGCTGACATCCGTGCCGGCGCATCGCCGCGTGCAGCGCGGCCTTGCCCAGTCGCCGGAGGGCCGGCAGATCTTCACCAACCTGACGGTGGAGGAGAACCTGCGCCTAGGCGCCTATCTCTTCGCCGACGAGAAAGTGGACCGGGACAGGGAGGACGCCTTTGCGATGTTCCCGATCCTCAGGGAGAAGCGGAACCTTGCGGCGGGCGGACTTTCCGGCGGCCAGCAGCAGATGCTGGCGATCGCCCGCGCGCTGATGGGGCGCCCCTCCTGCCTGCTGCTCGACGAGCCCAGCATGGGCCTTGCGCCCATCCTTGTCGCGCAGATCTTCGATGTGGTCAAAAGCATGAAGGCGCTCGGCGTCACCGTGCTTCTCGTCGAGCAGAACGCCTTCGGCGCGCTTTCCGTGGCGGACCGGGGTTATGTCATGGAGACGGGGCGCATCACCATGTCCGGCCCCGCCGCCGAACTGATCGCGGACGAACGCATCCGCGCCGCTTACCTGGGAATATGAGACCATGACCGTCACCATCGCCCGCGAGGGCTCCATCGCCGTCGTCACCGTGGACAATCCGCCCGTCAACGCGCTGTCGCAGGCGCTGCGCCAGGCGCTGGTGGAGGCGGTGGCGGAACTGGATGCGGATGGCGCGGTGAAGGCCGTCGTGCTGATCTGCGCCGGGCGCACCTTCATCGCCGGGGCGGATGTCGGCGAGTTCGGCAAGCCGCCGCAGCCGCCGCACCTGCCGGACGTGGTGGCGCGCATCGAGGGCGCAAGCAAGCCCTGGGTCGCGGCCATACACGGCAGCGCGCTCGGCGGCGGCCTTGAAGTGGCACTCGGCTGCGCCTATCGCGTCGCGGTTGCCTCGGCCAGCCTCGGCCTGCCGGAAGTCAGGCTCGGCATCATCCCAGGCGCCGGCGGCACGGTGCGCCTGCCGCGCCTGATCGGCCCCGCCGCCGCGGTGGACCTCGTGACGGGCGGCAGCCCGGTGGGCGCGAAGAAGGCCGAAGGCCTCGGGCTTGTCGATGCGGTGATCGACGGCGACCTGCGCGCCGGCGCGATCGCTTTTGCCGGCGACATCGCCGCAAAGCCCCTGCCGCAGCCGATCTCCGCCCGCGCGGTGCCGGCAGTCGAGGATGGTTTCTGGGAAAGCGCGGAAAAGGCCGTCGTCGCGAAGGCGAAGCGCGAGGCCGCGCCGCTGCGGGCGCTCGCTTCGATCCGCAATGCCAGCCGGACGGATTTTGCCGCCGGCATGGCGTTCGAGCGGGAGACGTTTCTGGAACTGCGCGGCTCGGCGCAGGCCGCGGCGCTGCGCCATGTCTTTTTCGCCGAGCGCGCCGCGCCGCGCCCGCCCGAGCTTTCCGGCGTCACGCCACGCGCCATCCGCTCCGCGGCCGTCATCGGCGGCGGCACGATGGGCGCGGGCATCGCCGCGGCGCTCCGCGATGCCGGCCTGCCGGTGGTGCTGGTCGAGCGCGATGGCGCGGCGGTCGAACGCGGGATGGCCAATATCCGCGCGATCTATGACGGTGCCGTGAAACGCGGGCGTCTTGTGCAGGCCGTCGCGGACGAACGCATGGCGGGCGTTGCCGGCGGCAACGACTACGGGCTGCTCGCCGATACCGACCTCGTCATCGAGGCGGTCTTCGAGGACCTTGCCGTCAAGCGCGCCGTTTTCGAAAGGCTTTCCGGGATCTGCCGGCCGGATGCCGTGCTCGCCACCAACACCTCCTATCTCGACCCTGCCGCCATCAGCGAGGGCATCGGCCATCCGGAACGCTTCCTCGGCCTGCACTTCTTCAGCCCCGCGCATGTCATGAAGCTGCTGGAGATCGTGCCCACGGGGACGACCGCGCCGGATGTGCTGGCGACGGGCTTCGCACTCGCCCGCCTGCTCGGCAAGATCCCGGTGCGCGCCGGCATCTGCGACGGCTTCATCGGCAACCGGATCTTGAAGGTGACGCGGGCGCAGGCCGAGCGGTTGCTGCTGTCGGGCGCGGCGCCTTCGACCGTCGATGCCGCCATGCGGGCCTTCGGCCTGCCGATGGGGCCTTTCGAGGCGCAGGATCTCGGCGGTCTCGACATCGCCGCCTTCCAGCGCAGGGCCGCCCGCGAGCGGGGCGAAACCCCCTTCGCGCCGGTCGCGGACCGATTGTGCGCCGCCGGGCGCCTCGGCCAGAAAGCCGGCGGCGGCTGGTACGACTACATGCCGGGCGAGCGCACGCCGACACCATCCGAGGCGGTGGTGGCGATCATCGCCGAAGAGGCCGCCGGCCGGCCGCAGCGGGCGTGGGAGGAGGCTGCGATCGCCGACGCCATCGTGCTGCCCATGGTCAACGAGGCGACGCGCATCCTGGAAGAGCGCGTCGCGTTTCGCGCCGCAGATGTCGATCTCGTGAAGATCCACGGCTACGGTTTCCCGCGCTGGCGCGGCGGCCCGATGCATTATGCCGAGGCGCGGGGCCTTTGCGAGGTCCTGGCCGTGCTCGACCGGCTTTGCGCGGACGGTCTTGCCGAGCCGCCTTGCGCCGGCCTTCGTCGTGCGGCGGAAGCCGGCGGTTTTTCGCTGCTTGCAGGCTAGAGAACGATAGGCAAGCGCGGCGGACTGTGGTGAGATAGTTTTGGGAGAAGACGCTTTCTGCTAGAGCCGGGGAGGGCACGATGCAGTCGCTGATAACGCCGGGACACAAGCCGGTGCCGGTAGAAATTCTGGAGGCGGAGATCAGGAGGGTCTGCGGCTCTTTCGCCCTGGAGCCGATGGGGCGCACGGGTGTCGTCAACGGCGACGTCACCACGCGCCGCGTCGGTTCGTTCGACACGGCGATCGTCGCGCTCGACGCGTCCGAGGTCGCTCGCAACACCCGCGCCATCCGGCAGGATCCCGGCGAGTATTTCTTCCTGCTTGTGCAGGATGCCGGCCAGTGTCGCATCGAACAGGGCGACCAGGTGGCGGAACTGTCGCCGGGCGACATGTTCCTCGTCGATTCCGTCCGGCCCTCCACCTTCCTCTATCGCGGCGAGCGATCCAACCAGCTCTCGCTGCACATCCCGCGCGAGGAGATCGTGCATCGCTTCGGAACGGCCTGCGCCGGCGGCCTTTCGATCTCGCGGGCCGATCCCCTCTGGCTCGCCATGCGCGCGGTCATCGCCAAGATGATCATGGAGGAGGGCGGGCAGGCACAGCTCGGCGAAGCCTTCCTCTGCCTGATGGGCGCCTATCTGCACTCGACGCGCATGGCGGGCAGCCCGGCGCCCGCCGAAACGCTGCTTTCCCGCGCGCTCGCGATGATCGACCGCTACCGGGCCGATCCTGCCTTCGGGCCGCGTGAACTCGCCGTCCGCCTCAACGTCTCGGAACGCATGCTGCAGCGGCATTTCCGTCCGCTCGGCGAAACGCCCGGCCACCGGCTGCTCAACCGCCGGCTGGAGCTCGCTCATGCACGGCTGTCCGCCCGCCGGGGCGAGCAGCCCTCCGAGGGCGTCACCGCGGTCGCCTTCGACTGCGGCTTCAACGACCTTTCCTATTTCTACCGCGAGTTCCGCAAGAAATATGGCATGACGCCGGGCGCGGTCGCGCGCTGCCATTGACGCTTTTGTCCAAAAGGCGGGACGGCGCCGTCCAAGTGCGATGCGCCGCCCGACGCTATCTTCTGACATGAGATGGTCCGCCGGAGGAGGCGGGCCGTTCATGGAGGAGGCGGAATGATGGAACCCAAGGCAACCATCGGCGGCAAGCCGGCGAGCACCGGCTCGGACCTTGCCGTCGTCAACCCGGCGACGGGCGAGGAGATCGGCCGCGCGCCGAACATGGGCGGCGCCGAGCTCGATGCGGCGGTCGCGGCCGCAAAGGCGGCCTTCGCGTCATGGTCGGCGCAGAGCGACGAGGCGCTGCAGGCGGCCTGCGCGGCCGTGGCGGCGAAGATCGAGGAACACGCCGGCGAGCTTGCCGAGATCATCACGCTGGAGCAGGGCAAGCCCCTGAACGGCCTCGGCTCGCGCTGGGAGGTCGGCGGCGCGGTCGCCTGGGCCGGCTACACGGCCGGGCTCTCGCTACCGGTCAAGGTCCTGCAGGACAACGAGCAGGGCCGCATCGAGCTTCACCGCAAGCCGCTCGGCGTCGTCGGCTCCATCACGCCGTGGAACTTCCCGGTCATGATCGCCGTCTGGCATATCCTTCCGGCGCTGCGCACCGGCAACACCGTCGTCGTCAAGCCGTCGCCCCATACGCCGCTGTCGACGCTCAGGCTGGTCGAGATCATGAACGAAGTGCTGCCGCCGGGTGTCGTCAACGTGGTGACGGGCGACGACAGGGCGTTCAATCTCGGGGGCGCCATGTCGGCACACCCGGACATCCGCAAGATCGTCTTCACCGGCTCCTGCGCCACCGGCCAGAAGGTCATGCAGTCCGCGGCCGAGACCATGAAGCGCCTGACGCTGGAAATGGGCGGCAACGACGCCGGCATCGTGCTGCCGGACGCCGATCCGCAGACCATCGCCGAAGGTCTCTTCTGGGGCGCCTTCATCAACAACGGCCAGACCTGCGCGGCGATGAAGCGGCTCTACGTGCACGAGACGATCCACGACGCGGTCTGCGAGGCGCTCGTCGCCTATGCGCGCAACATCCCCGTCGGCAACGGCATGGACGAGGCGAGCATTCTCGGCCCGATCCAGAATCGCATGCAGTTCGACAAGGTCTCGCGCCTCGTCGCCGATGCGCGCGAACGCGGCAAGGTGCTGCTCGGCGGTGCGCCGGGCGAGGGGCTGTTCTTCCCGCCGACCATCATCTGCGGCCTTCGCAACGGCGATGCGCTGGTCGACGAGGAGCAGTTCGGTCCGGCCCTGCCTGTCATCCGCTATCGCGACGTCGAGGAGGCGATCCGGCTTGCCAATGACAGTCCCAACGGGCTCGGCGGCTCGGTCTGGTCGTCGGACATCGCGGCGGCGAAGAAGGTTGCGAGCCGCATGGCCTGCGGCTCCGTCTGGATCAACAAGCACGGCGCCATCCAGCCGAACGCGCCCTTCGGCGGCGTGAAGTCCTCCGGCCTCGGCGTCGAGTTCGCCGAGGAGGGCCTTGCCGAATACACCGACATCCAGGTGGTCTTCGCCTGATAAAGCAAAGAGAGGGAACGATCATGAGACTGATGAAGCATCTTGCCTCGACGGCACTGGCGCTCGGCCTTGCCGCCACGGCTGCCGCGGCCCATCCGCTGGACGGGCTGACGGCCGAGGAATACCAGAAGATCAACCAGATCCTGCGCGATGGGAAGGTCGTGGACGACGCCACGCTCTATCCGCTCATCGAACTGAAGGAGCCGGCCAAGGCCGACGTTCTCGCCTGGAAGGAGGGCGACAGCCTCGACCGCAAGGCGACTGTCTATTTCACGGGCGCCGACGGCTTCGGCGAGGCGGTGGTCAACATCACGCAAGGCACGGTCGAGAGCAATGAGAAGACCAAGGGGCAGCCCATGGTGCTCTTCACCGAATTCATGAACGCGCTGGAAGGCGTGCTCGGCCATCCGGACATGGTGGCGGGCCTCGAAAAGCGCGGCCTGAAGCCGGAAGAGGCCTTCTGCCTGCCGCTCACCGCCGGCAACTTCTTCACCGACGAATACACCAATTCCCGCCTGATGAAGGTGCCCTGCTACAAGGTGCCCGACGGTTCCAACTTCTACGCCAAGCCGATCGAGGGCCTCTTCGCCATCTATGACATCGGCAGGAAGGAAGTGCTGCGCGTCATCGACACCGGCGCCATCGACGTGCCGAAGGACGGCTGGGGCTACACGGAGGAAGAGGTCGCCAAGCGCGTGCCGCTGCGTGCCGACTTCAACCCCGTCAAGCTGGTGCAGGATGGCGGGCCGAATTACAAGATCAATGGCAGCCATCTCGAATGGGACATCTGGCGCCTCAACTTCCGCGTCGACAAGCGCCCCGGCCTCGTCATCTCCAACCTTGACGTCAACGATGACGGCACCTGGCGCTCGGTCATCTACCAGACGCACCTGTCCGAGGTCTTCGTGCCCTACATGGACCCGTCGGAAGGCTGGTACTGGCGCACCTACATGGACAGCGGAGAATACGGCTTCGGCCTGTTCCTGACGCCGCTGCGCGCCGGCGTCGACTGCCCGGCCCATGCCACCTTCCTGCCGGCGACGATCGCCGACGACAAGGGCGCGCCGCTCGTCATCCCCAATGCGATCTGCGTCTTCGAGCGCAGCATCGGCGACCCGGCCTGGCGTCACTTCGAGGTCTTCGCCCAGACCCCGGAAAACCCGATTCCGCCGGAAGGCCGCCCGGCGACGGAACTCGTCGTGCGCACGGCCTCCGAGGTCGGCAACTACGACTACCTCATCGACTACCGCCTGCAGCAGAACGGCCAGGTCAACATCTATGTCGGCGCCACGGGCCTCGATGCGGTGAAGGGCGTGGCCTCGACCTCGATGAAGGATGCGACGGCCAGGGAGGACACGGCCCACGGCACGCTGATCGCGCCGAACCTCGTCGCCGCCAACCATGACCACTACTTCAACTTCCGCATCGACTTCGACGTCGACCAGCCGGTCAACCACTTCTCGACGATGGACATCGTGCCGGCCAAGCTCGACCCGTCGAGCCCGCGCAAGTCGATGTGGACGGTCGAGCACAAGATGCCGCAGACGGAGATGGAGGCGCGCTACAAGCTCTCGTCCATGCAGCCGCGCTACTTCCACATCTCCAACCCGTCGCGCGAAGGCTATCTCGGCCATGAGCCGGGCTACATGATCCACCACGGCGACGTTTCCTACGGCCCGTTCGACTTTGCCAACGATCCGCCGATGAAGCGCAACGCCTATATCGAATATTCGGTCTGGAACACGGTCTACGACCCGGAACAGCGCTATGCGGGCGGCAAGTTCGCCATGCAGAGCGACGGGTCCGACACGCTCGCCGAATGGGTCAAGAAGGACCAGAGCCTGATGGGCAAGGACGTCGTCACCTGGTTCTCCGCCGGCTTCCATCACATCCCGCGCATGGAGGACTGGCCGGTCATGTCGACGGAGTGGAAGACCGTGCACATCATGCCGCACAACTTCTTCGCCCATAACCCGGCGTTGACGATCCGCAACCCGAAGTAAGAGGTCAAGGCCCGGGTTTCCCGGGCCTTTTCCTTTCGGCAGGTTCCCCGCTGCCGGACGCCCGCGACGGCCGCCGCCGCGCCGCAGGCAATGGAATTCCTTTCGGAAAATGGCTTCGGCCCCGCCGGGCGCGGCCCGAAATTGCACCACGCTTCTATTGCCAAGCCCGTTCTCTTCGCGCAATCTTGAAAGCGCTTTGAAGGTGGCAACAAAAACCGTGCGTGCACCCTCGACGCAGTCTATTTTTTGCGATCGCCTGCCATATATGAAATTCCTTGCCCCGACGGGCCGTCCCAAACGTGGTGAAAATACCGCCACGGGTTCCCGCACAGAACGAAAGGTTTACCTCATGCGCCCAGTCGTCAAATTCCTCGGAGCAGCCCTGGCCCTCGGCCTTGCAGCCGGCGCCGCTCAGGCCCAGGTCGTCGTCTCCTCGAAAATCGACACCGAAGGCGGGGTGCTCGGCAACATCATCCTTTCGGTGCTGAACGCCAACGGCATCGAGACGACGGACCGCGTGCAGCTCGGCGCGACGCCCGTCGTGCGCCAGGCGATCATCGCCGGCGAGATCGACATCTATCCGGAATATACCGGCAACGCCGCCTTCTTCTTCGAGAAGGCCGACGATCCGGCCTGGAAGGATGCGACCAAGGCCTATGAACTCGCCAAGACCCTCGATTACGACGCCAACAAGATCGTCTGGCTGACGCCCTCGCCGGCCAACAACACATGGGCGATCGCCCTTCGCAAGGATGTCACCGAGCCGAATAAGCTCGTGACGTTGACCGATTTCGGCAAATACGTCGCCGATGGCGGCCAGGTGGTTCTCGCCGCCTCGTCCGAATTCGTGAACTCGGCCGCCGCGCTTCCGGCCTTCCAGACGACCTACGGCTTCACGCTGAAGCCCGAGCAGCTCATCACGCTTTCGGGCGGCGACACGGCCGCGACGATCGCCGCCGCCGCCAACCAGACGAACGGCGCCAATGCCGCCATGGTCTACGGCACGGACGGCGGCATCGCGCCGTCGGGCCTCGTCGTGCTGGAAGACGACAAGGGCGTGCAGCCGGTCTACCAGCCCTCGCCGATCATCCGCGAAGAGGTGCTGAAGGCCAATCCGCAGATCGAGGAAATCCTGAAGCCCGTCTTCGAGAAGCTCGACCTCGTGACGCTGCAGGACCTCAACGGCCGCGTGCAGGTCGGCGGCGAGCCGGCCAAGGCCGTCGCCGAGGACTTCCTCAAGAAGAACGGCTTCCTCAAGTAAGCTGCCCTGGTCCCCCGTCCTTCGGCGGGGGACGCCCCTTCCCGAAAGGCATCCATGACGGTGCGGATCGACAAGCTCGGCGTGGTGATCGCCGCATTGCTGGCCTACGGCGCCTTTCTGGCGCCGTTCGCCAATTTCCGGGCCAACCGCATAGTCCCCGGCGAGGTGCAGCCGATCCTCGCCGCGCTGCCTTCCGGCCTCGGCGTCGCGCTCATGGCCTTCATCGCCGTTGCGCTCGTCCTCATCGTGCTGAAGACGCCCACCGTGCTCCGGCTGGTGCTGGGGCTCGTGGCGCTGCTTGCCCTTGCCATTCTCATCGGCCTTTCCGCCGGCCACCTGACGCCGCCGGAAAACACCTATGCCCGCGTTTCGCCCGCCTCCGGCTTCTGGCTGACCAGCTTCGCCTTCGCACTGCTGACGGCCGATGCGCTGGCGCGGCTGAGGCCGCCGCCGCTGGCGCGGGTCGCGCTGCTTGCGGCCGTTGCCGCTGCAGCCGCCCTCATCCTGATGTCGGGCGCCTGGGACGGGCTGTCGATCCTCAAGGAATACGGCAGCCGCGCCGGGACTTTCTGGCTGGAGGCGAGCCGCCATGTCGTGCTGGCGCTCGGCTCGCTCGCCGCGGCCACGCTCGTCGGCCTGCCGCTCGGCATCCTCTGCCACCGCGTGGAAGCGTTGCGCGCGGGCGTGCTCAACGTGCTGAACATCATCCAGACCATTCCCTCCATCGCGCTTTTCGGCCTGCTGATCGCGCCGCTCGGCTGGGTCGCGCTGCATGTGCCGGGAGCCGCGGCCATCGGCATCCGCGGCATCGGCGCTGCCCCGGCCTTCGTCGCGCTCTTCCTCTATTCGCTGCTGCCGGTCGTCGCCAACACGGTGGTCGGCCTCGCCGGCGTGCCGCGTGACGCCAACGATGCGGCCCGCGGCATCGGCATGACCGACCGCCAGCGACTCTTCGGCGTCGAGCTGCCGCTCGCCTTCCCGGTCATCCTCACCGGCATCCGCATCGTGCTCGTGCAGAACATCGGGCTTGCCACCATAGCCGCGCTCATCGGCGGCGGCGGCTTCGGCGTCTTCGTCTTCCAGGGCATCGGCCAGACGGCGATGGACCTCGTGCTGCTCGGTGCGGTCCCGACCGTCGCGCTCGCCTTCGCCGCGGCCATCGTGCTCGATGCCGCGACCGAGCTTTCCAGCAACAAACCCGGCAGGGCCGTATGATCGAGATCGAGACCATCACCAAGCGCTACGGCGACACGACCGTCGTCGACAACGTCTCGATGACAATCGCGCCGCGCTCGATCACCGTGATCGTCGGCACGTCCGGCTCCGGCAAGACGACGCTGATGCGCATGATCAACCGTCTCGTCGAGCCGACTTCGGGAACGATCCTGATCGACGGCAAGGACAACCGCTCGATGCCCGGCTACGAGCTGCGCCGCCATATCGGCTATGCCATCCAGGGCCACGGCCTCTTCCCGCACCGCACGGTCGCCGAGAACATCGCCACCGTGCCGGCGCTGCTCGGCTGGGAGAAGAGCCGCATCGACGCCAAGGTCCGCGAGCTCCTGACCCTCTTCCAGCTCGATCCCGCCGCCTTCGGCCCGCGCTATCCGCATGAGCTCTCGGGCGGTCAGCAGCAGCGCGTCGGCGTCGCCCGGGCGCTCGCCGCCGAGCCGAACATCCTCCTGATGGACGAGCCCTTCGGCGCGCTCGATCCCGTCATCCGCGCCAAGGCGCAGGACGACCTTCTGGCGATCCAGAGGCATTTCGGCACGACCATCGTCCTCGTCACGCACGACATGGAGGAGGCGTTCCATCTCGCGGACAGGATCGCCGTGATGGACAAGGGCCGGATCGTGCAATACGCGGCGCCCGAGGAGATGCTGGTCAACCCCGCCACCGATTTCGTCGAGACGCTGATCGGCGCGGGCGAGCGGCCGTTCCGGCTGCTCTCCATCGGTACCGTCGGCGATGCCATGGAAAACGGCACCGCCGAAGGCGAGCCGCTCGTGGCCGAAACGAGCCAGCGCGATGCGCTCTCGGCGTTGCTCTGGTCCGGCCGCGAGGCGCTGCCGGTCGTCGGCGCCGATGGCGCGCCCATCGGCCGCGTCACCCTTGCCGGCCTTGCCCGGCGCGCCGCGAGGCCGCAATGAGGCGGCTCCTGCCCAATCTGCTGCGGCTCGCCGCGCTGGCGGTGCTCATCGCCTTCCTCGTGCAGCCGAACCTGTTCGAGCCGCTCCTCAAACCGCTCGTGCAGGCCAATGCCCCGGCGGTCTACAACCAGGGCAGCCTCCTGTCGCTGACGCTCTCGCATCTTGCCACGGTGTTCACCGCGACGCTCGCCGCGACCGTCGTCGCCGTCGGCCTTGCCATTCTCGTGACGCGGCCGATCGGTGCGGAATTCCTGCCGCTCTCGCGCAGCCTCGTGAATATCGGCCAGACCTTTCCGCCCGTCGCCATGCTGGCGCTTGCCGTGCCGGTCGTCGGCTTCGGCGAGAAGCCGACGCTGATCGCGCTCTTCCTCTACGGTCTCCTGCCGATCTTCGAAAATGCCATGACCGGCCTTTCGACCCTGCCGCCCGCCATCATGGAGGCGGCGCGCGGCACGGGCATGACGGCCCGGCAGCGGCTGACCAAGGTGGAGTTGCCGCTTGCGCTGCCGATCATCCTCGCCGGCATCCGCCTTTCGGTGACGATCAGCCTTGCGACGGCCACCATCGGCTCGACGGTGGCGGCCAGGACGCTCGGCGAGGTCATCATCGCCGGCCTGCAATCGAACAACCTCGCCTTCGTGCTGCAGGGCGGCCTCGTCGTCGCGGTGCTGGCGGTGCTGATCTACGATGCCTTCTCCGCCGTCGAGCGCGTGCTGTCGCGCCGGGCCGGCCGGGTGTAGAGCATTTCCGCTTTTCTTCGAATCGCGAAAATGCTCTAACTCTTTGTTTTAACGCAATTCCGGACGCAAAACCGCTTCGCACTTTTGCTGGAATTGCTCTAGTCTTCGGTCTCCAGGTCGTAGACGAGGATGCCGGCAACCCCGCCCTCCGCTGCGGCGACGAGCCGGGCGCCGGTTTCCCTGTGTCCGGGGTCTTCCAGATAGGCATCCCGGGAGAAGCTGTCGGCGAAGTCGACGATGAAGCCATCGCTGAAGCCCTTGTCCATGCCCTCTTCCGGGCTGACATTGGTGCCGACATGCACGGCGAGCATGCCCGGCAGACGATCCTTCAGCATGTCGATCTCGTTGAACAGCTCGCTCTTGTAGGCGGTGGAAATGGTCGGCTTGAAGCGGATGAAGACGCAGTGGCGGATCATGGCAACTCCCTATCGGATGTTGGCGCGGGCGCGCGGGCGCGCATCGTTGCGCTCATATGAGAAGACCTGAGCCGGCAGCGCCGGCAGGCCGCGGATGATGTCGGCGCCCTTTTCGCCCACCATGATCGTCGGCGCATTGGTGTTGCAGGAGGGAACGCGCGGCATGACGGAACTGTCGCAGACGCGCAAACCTTCAAGTCCGTGCACCTTCAGATCGAGCCCGACGACCGCATCCGCGCCCGTGCCCATCTTGCAGGTACCGACCGGGTGATGGTCGGTCTTGGCGTTGGCGCAGCCGTAGTCGAAGAGGTCCTCGTCGGTCACGGCTTTCGGCCCCGGCAGGCGCTCGGCCATCACGAAGGGCTTCAGCGCCGCCTGCTGCATGATCTCGCGGGCGATCTTCAGGCCCTCGATCGACATCTTCCGGTCGTGCGGATCTTCCCAGTAGTTCGGGTCGATCAGCGGCGCGGCGGCGGGATCGGCGGAGGCAAGGCGCACGGTGCCCTTGGAGCGGGGATGCAGGTAGGCGGAATTCAGCGTCACGCCGGCATTCTTCAGCTTCTCGACGCCCGCCTCGATGCCCGAGCCGAGGCCGAGATGGAACTGGATGTCCGGCGAGCGGGCCTCCGGGTCGGCGTACCAGAAGCCGCCTGTCTCGAAGAGCGAGGAGGCGACGGGGCCGGAGCGGAAGAGGATGTATTGCAGGCCGGCCCAGAGCGTGCGGTGCAGCTTGGCGACGCCGTCATAGGTGTGGTCGCCGGTGCATTCCGCGATGACGAAGAGGTCGAGATGGTCCTGCATGTTGGAGCCAACGCCGAGAAGGTCGTGCTTCACCTCGACGCCGACCGATTTCAGGTGATCGGCCGGGCCGATGCCGGATTGCAGGAGCAGCTTCGGCGAGCCGATGGCGCCTGACGTGACGAGCACCTCGCGCTCCGCCCGGATCGTCTCGACGCCGCCTGCCGTCACCACCTCGACGCCGACGGCGCGGATCCCCTCCAGCACGATGCGGGCGACGCGGGCGCCGGTGCGGATGGTGAGGTTCTTGCGATCCTTGATCGGCGAGAGGTAGGAAAGCGAGGCGGAGGACCGGCGGCGGTTGCGCTGGGTGAGCTGGTAGAAGCCGACGCCGGCCTGCTGGCGACCATTGAAATCGTGGTTGTAGGGAATGCCGAGTTCCTGGCCGGCGCGGATATAGGCATCGCAGATCGGCAGCGCGGAAACCGGCATGGAAACGCCGAGCGGCCCGCCATAGGCATGGTAGTCGTCGGCGAAGCGCTGGTTGTCCTCGGCGCGCTTGAAATAGGGCAGGATCTCCCGGTAGCTCCAGCCCTCGCAGCCGTCCTCGCTCGCCCAGAGATCGTAGTCCGCCGCGTTGCCGCGGGTATAGAGCTGGGCGTTGATGGAGGAGCCGCCGCCGATGACCTTGGCCTGCGTATAGCGCAGCACGCGGCCCTTCATGTGCTTCTGCGGCACGGTCTCCCAGCCCCAGCTCGCCACGCCCTTCGTCATCTTGGCGAAGCCCGCCGGCATGTGGAACAGCGGGTTCCAGTCCCCGCCGCCGGCTTCCAGCAGCAGCACGCGGACATCAGGGTCTTCCGAAAGCCGGTTCGCCAGCACGCAGCCGGCCGGTCCCGCGCCGGTGATGATATAGTCGTAGGTCATGCTGTTGTCCTCAAATTCCGCTGCGTCGCCTCGCGTTGCCCGGTGCCTTGCCTTGATCCCTTCTCCTCTTGGGGGAGAAGGTGGCCCGAAGGGTCGGATGAGGGGGAGACCCCCAACGGAAACATTGCTTTTTTTACCCTTGGCAGCCCCCTCATCCGCCTGCCGGCACCTTCGCCCCGAGGGGAGAAGGGGACTTGTCTCGCCCGTCTTTCCCGCACCTTAAAGCCGCCCGATGGCAAGGCCGCCGTCGAGATTGATCACCGAGCCGGTGGCGAAGGCGAACTTGCCGGTCGCAAGCGCGGCCGCGGCGTTGCCGATGTCGTCGGGTTCGCCCCAGCGTTTCATCGGCACGAGGCCGCTCTCGATGAGCGCGTCGTATTTCGCCGAGACGCCGGCCGTCATGTCGGAGCGGATGATGCCGGGGCGGATCTCGAAGACCGAGATACCGGTCTCCGCCAGCCGCAGCGCCAGCCCCTGGCTGAAGGCGGCGAGGCCCGCCTTGGTCATGCAGTAGTCGAGCCGTTCGGGGGAGGTGAGACCGGCCGAGACGGAGGTGATGTTGATGATCGAGCGCGGGCCGGCGGCCTGCTTCGACTGCAGCATCGCCTTCAGCACGGCCTGAGTGAAGAAGACGGTGCCGCGCAGGTTGGTGGCAATGATCGCGTCGAAATTTTCCGGCGACAGATCGAGGAAATCGCCGCGCACGACGGAGGCGATGCCGGCATTGTTGACGAGGCAGGCGATGGCGCCGAGCCGGTCCTCGATGCTTGCTACGGTCGCCGCGTGGCCGGCAATGTCGGCGAGGTCGCCCTTGAGGTAGATCGCCCGGCCGCCGAGCGCGGCAAGGTCGGCGAGCATGGCGTCGGTCGCGGCGTCACTCTCGCCGATGCCGGTGATGGCGATATCGAAGCCTTCGGCGGCAAGGGCCCTGGCGATGCCGAGGCCGATGCCGCGGCGGCCGCCGGTGACGATGGCGACGGGACGGGGTGCGGTCGTCATGCGGCGAGGTCCCTCGACTGGATGTGATTGGCGACCCGCAGCGCCTGCGCGGCGACCGTCAGGGCCGGGTTCACGGCGGCGGAGGTCGGCAGGCAGGAGGCATCGACCACGAAGAGGTTCGGATGGTCGTGGGCGCGGCACCAGATGTCGAGCGGCGCCGTCGCCGGATCGCTGCCGATGCGCACGGTGCCGCACTGGTGAGAGGGCGTGCGCTTATCGAAGGCGCGGGCGAGGACGATGGGGAAGCCGGCCTTCTTGAGCGCGCTTTTCAACTTGCTCACGAGGTCGAGATGGGCCTGCCAGTTGGTGCGCGTCCATTTCATGACGATCCGGTCGCGGTCGACCGTGATGCGGCTTTCGGGATGCGGCAGGTCCTCGCTCATCGCGTAGAAATCGACGGCGCGGCTTGCGACATGTTCCAGCAGCCATTCCGGCACGGAGGGCATGTTGGCCTTCAGGATCTTCCCCGAGACGCGGCCGAGAAGCTGCACATTGCCGAGCGGCGGGCCGCCGTTGCCGTCCGAGAGGTAATAGTCGTTGAAGCCGAAGGTCTTCTGGTAGACGGAGGTGTTGCTGTAGAAGGGCGAGAGGCCGATCACGGCGCTCGAATTGTGGTTCATGAAGTTGCGGCCGACCTGGTCGGAGCTGTTGGCGAGCCCCTTCGGGAAAGCTTCCGAGGCCGAGCGCAGCAAAAGCACGGCGGATTGCACCGCGCCGGCCGAGAGGATCACCAGCCGCGGCGAAACGCTTTCCGTCTCGCCGCCGCGAACGTAGTGCACGGTCGAGATGGTGCGGCCGTGCGGGGCGGTGGCGAGCCGCGTCACGCGGCAGTTGGTGCGCAATTCGACATTCGGATGTTTCAGGGCTTCGGCCAGCGCCGTGCTCTCCGCGTCCATCTTGCCGTCGTTGCAGTTCGGATGCGCATCCCATGGCGTCTTCGCCTTGGCGAGCCAGCGGTCGATGTCGACGCCGAGCGGCAGGGAATAGGGATGCAGGCCGTTCGCCTTCATCTTCGCGCGGACCTTCGCGATGGCCGGCTCGTCCGGCACGGGTGGGAAGGGGTAGGGCGCGGAATGGTGCGGCTCGGTCGGGTCCTCTCCCAGCGTGCCGCGCACGTTGTAGAGCCTTTCGGCGGCGGAGTACCACGGTTCCAGCTCCTCGTAGGGGAAGGGCCAGGCGGGGGAGACGCCGTCGCGGTGGCGCATCTCCTCGAAATCCTCGCGTCTGTAGCGCACCAGCACCGCGCCGTAGAATTTCGAGTTGCCGCCGACATTGTAGTAGTTGCCGGGGTTGAAGGCGGTACCGTCCGCCTCGTACCACATCTCCTTCGGGCGGAAATGGCCGCGCTGGAAGATTGCGCGCTGGTCGCGGTTCTCCGGCAGGTCGGGCAGATGGTCGCCCGCCTCGAGGATGACGATCCTGGCGCCCGCCGAGGCCAGCGCGGCGGCCATGGTGGCGCCGCCGATGCCCGATCCGATGATGACGATGTCCGGCTGCGTGGTCATGGGTTTCTCAGGCGATACGAAGCTGGCTAGTGGGGTCGAAGAACACGGCCTTGTCGAGGTTGAAGGCGAGGCGCGCGGTCTGGCCGGCGGATATGCGCACGTCGGCGCGCAGGCGCGCGACGATCTCCTTGCCGCCGAGATGGGTGACGGCGAAGGTGTCGGCGCCGGCGGGTTCCACCACCTCGATCAGGCAGTCGCCTTCGGCGACCGTGCGGGCGTTGCGGTCCGCGCCATCAGGGTCGGTCAGGGCCTCCGGGCGGATGCCGAAGATCACGTCCCTGCCGCCATAGGCCGAAAGGCCGCCCGGCGCATTCGGCACCGGGAGCACCAGCGGCTCGGCCTGGTGGCGGGCGAGCGAGACGGCGACGCCCGCGCCGTTGTTCTCGACCTTTGCCGTGAGAAGGTTCATCGCGGGCGAGCCCATGAAGTCGGCGACGAAGGTGTTGGCGGGGTTGTTGTAGATCTCCGCGGGCGAGCCGAACTGCTGCAGCACGCCGTCCTTCAGGACGGCGATCTTGGTGGCGAGCGTCATCGCCTCGATCTGGTCGTGCGTCACGTAGACGATGGTCGTCTTCATGCGGTGATGCAGGCGCTTGATCTCGGTGCGCATGTCGACGCGGAGTTTCGCGTCGAGGTTCGACAGCGGCTCGTCGAAGAGGAAGAGCTTCGGATCGCGCACCAGCGCCCGGCCCATGGCGACACGCTGGCGCTGGCCGCCGGAGAGCTGGCCGGGCTTGCGTTCCAGCAGGTGGCCGATCTGCAGCATGTCGGCGACCTGTTTGATCGCCTTGTCGCGCTCCTCCTTCGGCACGCCGCGGATCTCCATGCCGAAGGCGATGTTCCCGGCGACCGTCATGTTCGGGTAGAGCGCGTAGGACTGGAAGACCATGGCGATGTCGCGCTTGGAAGGATGCAGCCCCGCGACCGAGCGGCCGTCGATGGCGATGTCGCCCGAGGTGATCGGCTCCAGGCCGGCGATGGTGTTGAGCAGGGTGGACTTGCCGCAGCCGGAGGGGCCGACGAGCACGAGGAAGCCGCCTTCCTCGATCTCGATGTTGATATCCTTCAGGATTTCGAGCGCGCCGTAGGACTTGCGCAGGTTGCTGATCTTGAGGAACGACATGGAGCGTTATCCTTTCACGGCGCCGGACATCAGGCCGCGCACGAAATAGCGTCCGGAGACTATGTAGACGATGAGGGTGGGCAGCGCCGCGAGGATCGCGCCCGCGAAATGCACGTTGTATTCCTTCACGCCGGTCGACGAGGAGACGAGGTTGTTGAGCGCCACCGTCATCGGCGTCGTCGATGCGCCGGAGAAGGAGGCGCCGAACAGGAAGTCGTTCCAGATATTGGTGAACTGCCAGATGACCGAGACGACGATGATCGGCCCGGAGGACGGCAGCAGGATGCGGTAGAAGATCTGGAAGAAGCTCGCCCCGTCGATCTGCGCCGCGCGCACCAACTCGGTCGGGAAGTTCTCATAGTAGTTGCGGAAATAGAGCGTCGTGAAGCCGAGGCCGTAGACGACGTGCACGAGGATCAGCCCCCAGAGCGAGCCGGCAAGCCCGATCATCCCGAGGATGCGCGCCATCGGGATCAGCACGATCTGGAACGGGATGAAGCAGGAGAGCAGCAGCAGGCCGAAGAAGACGTTCGAGCCCTTGAACTGCCACTTGGTCAGCACGTAGCCGTTCAGCGCGCCGATGATGGTGGAGATCGCGACGGCCGGCACGACCATCAGGATGGAGTTGATGAAGAAGGGGCGAAGGCCCGTCGGCTGCACGCCGATCTGTGCCGTCGACCAGGCGGAGATCCAGGGCTCGATCGTCCATTCTTTCGGCAGGTTCAGCATGCCGCCCTGGCGGATCTCCTCCAGCGGCTTCAGCGAGTTCACCAGCATCACGTAGAGCGGCAGCAGGTAGTAGAACGCGAAGACGATGAGCGCGGTGTAGATGAGGGCGCGCGTCAGGCGGCCGTGCGAGATGATGTTGTCGGGGCTTTGCGCGCTCATCGGCCTTTGCCTCCGCGGATTTCGGAATAGAGATAGGGGATGATGATCGAGAATATCATGACCAGCATGATGATCGCCGAGGAGGCGCCGATGCCCATCTGGTTGCGGGTGAAGGTGTAGGAATACATGAAGGTGGCCGGCAGCTCGGTCGCCTGTCCCGGCCCGCCGCCGGTCAGCGCCACGACGAGGTCGTAGGCCTTGATGGCGAGGTGCGCGAGCACGACGAAGGCGGAGAGGAAGACCGGGCGCATCAGCGGGATGATGATGCGGCGGTAGATGGTCGAGGTGGAGGCCCCGTCGATCTGCGCGGCCTTGATGATCTCGTTGTCGACACCGCGAAGGCCGGCGAGGAACATGGCCATGACGAAGCCGGAGGACTGCCAGACGGCGGCGATGACCACGCAGTAGATGGCGTAGTTGCGGTCCTTGATCCAGTTGAAGGCAAAGCTCTCCCAGCCCCACAGATGCATGGTGTTCTCAAGCCCGATGCCGGGGTCGAGGAACCATTTCCAGGCGGTGCCCGTCACGATGAAGGAGAGCGCCATCGGGTAGAGATAGATCGGCCTGAGGATACCTTCGGCGCGAATCTTCTGGTCGAGCAGGATGGCGAGCGCCAGGCCCAGCACCGAGCAGATGACGATGTAGAGCGAGGCGAAGATCGCAAGGTTCGAGATCGCCCGCCACCAGTGCGGCAGCGCCCAGAGCTTGGAATAGTTGCTCAGCCCCACGAAATTGTAGGAGGGCAGCATCTTGCTGTCCGTCAGCGAAAGGAAGCCCGTATAGGCGATGAAGCCGTAGACGAAGACGAGCACGATGAGGAAACTGGGTGCCAGCACGAGCTTCGGCAGAAGCTCCTGCAGCCGGCTTCGGCTATCCATGGTCGATACCACCATTATTCGTGTGTTTGCGGCGGCGGGGCCGTGCCCCTCATCCGCCTGCCGGCACCTTCTCCCCGCAGGCGGGGAGAAGGAGGTCTGCCGTGCCCTCTCAATTCCCTCTCCCCGCTTGCAGGGAGAGGGTTAGGGTGAGGGCAGCGCCCTTGCCTTATTTCGCGGCCTCGACGGCGGCCTTGAGTTCCGTCACGGCTTCCTCGGAGGAAAGCTCGCCGTTGAACTGGCGGGTCACGACGTCGTAGATCGCGTTCTTGACGGAGGCCGGGTTGGCGTGGCCGTGCGCCATGGAGCCGAACAGCGTGCCGTTGGTGTTGGCTTCCGCGAGGTCCTTGATGGCCTTCTTGCCGCAATCGTCGAAGGCTTCGTCCGAGACGTCCGTTCGGGCCGGGGCCGAGCCCTTGACCACGTTGAAGGCCGACTGGAAGACCGGGTTCTCGATGGCCGAGGCCATGGCGAGCTGGGCCGGAACCTTGTCTTCGGCGACCTTGAACATCGCGAACTGGTCGGAATTGAAGGTCACGGAGCCCTGCGTGCCGGGGAAGCGCATGCAGACGAAGTCCGAGCCCGGCTTCTTGCCGGCCTTGATGAACTCGCCCTTCGCCCAGTCGCCCATGAACTGGAGACCGGCCTTGCCTTCGATGACCATGGCGGACGCAAGGTTCCAGTCACGGCCCGAGAAGTTGTCGTCCACATAGGAGCGCAGCTTCGTCATGCGGTCGAAGGCTTCCTTCATCTGGTCGCTGCCCAGCGTTTCCGGGTCGAGGTCGATGAAGGCCTTCTTGTAGAAGTCGTTGCCGAAGGAGAGCACGACCGCGTCGAAGATCGTCGCGTCCTGCCACGGCTGGCCGCCATGGGCGACCGGCGTGATGCCCTGTTCCTTGAACTTGTCGAGCAGGGCGACGAGTTCGTCCCAGTTCGCCGGTTCCTTGCCGCCGGCCTTGTCGAGCGCTTCCTTGTTGATCCACATCCAGTTGGTGGAGTGGACGTTGACCGGCGCGGCGATCCAGTGGCCGTCATATTTCGAGAACTGCTGCAGGGCGGTCGGGATCACCTTGTCCCAGCCTTCCTTGGCGGCGACGTCATCGAGATTGCCGAGCGCGCCTTCCTTGGCCCAGTCGAGAATGTCGAAGCCGAGCATCTGCACCGCGGTCGGCGCGTTGCCGGCCGTGACGCGGGCGCGCAGCACCGTCATGGCTTCCGTGCCGCCGCCGCCGGCGACGGGCATGTCGGTCCAGGAGATGCCCTTGGATTCGAGGTCCTTCTTGAGGACGTCGAGCGCGGCGGCCTCACCGCCCGAAGTCCACCAGTGGAGGACTTCCACATTCTCGGCTGCGCGGGCGGCGGTGCCGCCCATGCCCATCAGCACCGCAATCGCTGCGGTGGTCGTCAGAAACTTGCGCATCGTATTCCTCCCGTTTGCAAGTTCGAGGGCGAGAGCCTCCTCCCGCCGATTTCCCCGAGGCCCGAAGGCGCGTCGGAATCTGGTCCATGGCTCAAAGTGCCGCGCCAATTTAAAACGTTGTAAATTTGCGGAGTCAAGCCGCGATGGCACGGACCGGCGGCTGTCTCGATAAACGCGGTAAATTCCGGAAGCGCAGGCAGGTCAGCCGTTCCGAATGGCTTTGTGCGGCGCAGTGAAATCGTTTTAAATTCTGTGCAGCGCAAGATTGCCGAATGCCGGGCGCATCGATATGGTGCCGCCAATTGACTGACGCCATCCGAAGAAGCGTATCCGTGTCCCGCATCGAAAAGCCCGCCGACAGTGACCCCGCCCGCAGCACGCTTCGAGCCGGCAAGCCGACGCTGAAGACGATCGCGGAAATGACGGGACTTGCGATCACCACGGTCTCGCGCGCGCTCGGCAATGCGCCGCAGATTTCCGAGGCGACGCGCCGCCGGGTGCACGAGGTCGCCGCGGCGATCGGCTACCTGCCGGACCGCGCCGCCCAGCGCCTCAAGACCGGCCGCACCAATGTCATTTCCGTGCTGCTCGATCCGCACGAGGAAATCCTCGGCTTCGGCACCTCCGTCATGCATGGCCTTGCGCGCGCCCTGCAGGCGACGCCCTACCATCTCATCGTCACGCCGAATTTCCTCGACGGCAGCAATGTCGATGCGGTCAACTACATCATCCGCAACGGCATGGCAGACGGACTGATCTTCTCGCGCACCGAACCCTTCGATCCGCGCGTGCGGCTGCTGCTGGAGAACGGCTTTCCCTTCATCACGCATGGCCGCACGGAATTCTCCACCCCGCATGCCTTCGTCGACTACGACAACTTCGCCTTCGCCTACGAGGCGACGAAGCGCCTGATCGTCAAGGGCCGGCGCAAGGTGACGATCATCCTGCCGCCGAGGCGCCTGACCTTCCACCAGCACATGCTGCACGGCTTCATGACCGCCGTGCGCGAGGCGGGCATCGCCTACGAGATCCCCGAGGCTCTCGATCTCGACAGCCCCGCCGACATGATCCGCGACCATATGCGCCGCCGCAGCGCCGAGGCCGATCCGCCGGATGGCTTCACCTGTCCCGGCGAAGTCTCCGCGCTCGCGACCATCACCGGCATGAGCGACAACGGCCTTGCCCTCGGCGGCGAATACGACATCGTCGCCAAGCAGACCTCGCGCCTGCTCAGCCAGATCCAGCCGAAGGTCGAGACCATCTACGAGGACCTGACGGCGGCCGGCGAGGCCATGGGCCGGTTGCTCTTGAAGCGCATAGCCGGCGAGCCGGCGGGTGAGCTCACCCTGCTGCAAAGCCCGCAATTCAGCTTCCCGACGCCCTGAGCGGGCGGCGGAGCCGATCCCAGCCGTAGTTGTCGGGAAGGTGTCTTTCATCGCGGCATCCACCAGCCGGTGCGCGCGCCCATATGCATGTTGAGCGTCTTGGTCTCCGTATAGTCCTCCACGGCATGGTGGCCGAGTTCGCGGCCGAGGCCGGACTGGCGGTAGCCGCCGAAGGGCAGTTCCGACGCGCCGTCCATGAAGGTGTTCATCCAGACCGTGCCGGCGCGTACCTTGCGGCCGATGGTGAGGCACGTGTCGAAGTCGCGGCTCCAGACGCCGGCCGAAAGGCCGTAGTCGATGGCATTGGCGATGCGGATCGCCTCGTCCGTCGTCTCGAAGGTCAGCACGGAGAGGACCGGGCCGAACACCTCCTCGCGGGCGACCGCCATGTCCGGCTGCACGCCGGAAAGGATCGTCGGGGCCATGAACTGGCCGAGGCCGAGATCGAGCGCCGTGCCCCCCAGCGCCACCGACGCGCCGGCCTTCGCCGCGCCGTCGACATAGGAACCGATCTTTTCGAGATGCTGCGGCGTGATGATCGCGCCGACCTGCGTCGTCGGATCGAGCGGATCGCCGACCTTCACCTTCCTCGCCAGCTCCGCCACGCGCGCCGTCACTTCCGAAGCGATGGACCTGTGCAGGATCAGCCGCGAGCCGGCATTGCAGCACTCGCCGGCATTGAAATAGGCGCCGAAGACGGCGGCGTCGATGAATGCGTCGAGATCGGCGTCGGGGAAGACGATCTGCGGGTTCTTGCCGCCAAGTTCCAGCGACACCTTCTTCAGCGTCTGCGCGGCATTCGCCATGGTGAGGCGGCCGACGCCGGTGGAGCCGGTGAAGGAGACCATGTCGACATCGGGATGCGTCGTCATCACGCTGCCTACTTCCGGGCCGGTGCCGGTGACGATATTGACGACGCCGGCCGGAACGCCCGCCTCGATGAGGATTTCGCCGAGAAGGAGGGTCGAGCCGGAAGTCAGTTCCGAAGGCTTGACGACCGTCGTGCAGCCGGCGGCGAGCGCGAATGGTAACTTCTGGCTTACGATCAGGAAGGGGAAGTTCCAGGGCGTGATGATCGAGACGACGCCGATGGCCTCGCGCAGCACGACGCCCAATGTGCCTTCGCCGAGCGTGTTGTAGCTCTCGCCGTGAAGGTCGCGGGCAAGGGCGGCGGCATAGCGCCAGATATCGGCCGCGCCGGAAAGTTCGCCCTTGGCCTGGCTGATCGGCTTGCCGCTCTCGATGCAATCGAGGAAGGCGAGCTCGTCGGCCTTCGCCGCGATGAGATCGGCGGCCTTGAGCAGGATGTTGGAGCGCTCGGCGCCCGTCATGCGCGGCCACGGGCCTTCATCGAAAGCCTTTCTGGCAGCCGCGATGGCGCGCTCGGCATCGGCCCTCGTGCCGGCCGGATAGCGGCTGACGACGACGCCGTGGCCGGGGGCCACGCGTTCGAGCGCGCTGCCGGCGCCTTCCGTCCAGACGCCGTCGATCAGCATGCGGAAGTCGCGCGCCTTGAAATCGTCGATCGCCTTGGGTTTCACATGCGCGGTCATCACCATTCTCCCTTGAAGTCTGCGGGGCGCTTTCCCGTGAAGGCGGCGACGCCTTCCTTGAGGTCCCCGGTCTTGGCGACGAGGATGGAGCCGAGGGCTTCCACCGCCGCACCATTGTCCTCGCCGTTCGCCACGGAAATCATCAGCTTGGAAATCTCCGTCGCCGCCGGCCCGCGCGAAGCGATGCGCGCCGCATAGGCCCTGGCGGCCTCGACGGCCGTTCCGGTCTCGACGACCTGATCGACGACGCCGAGCGTTGCCGCTTCCGCCGCCGTCAGCACCTCGCCGCCGAGCAGCATGCGCCGCACGGCCTGCGCGCCGAAGCGCTTCACCAGCCGTTGCGTGCCGGACCAGCCCGGCACCATGCCGAGGCCGGCTTCCGGCAGGCCGATCTTCACCTGGGTCTCGGCGATGCGGATATCCGCCGCCGCCGCCAGTTCCAGCCCGCCGCCCAGCGCATGGCCGTTGACGGCGGCGATCAGCGGCATGCGCAGCGTCGCCAGCCGTTCGAAGACGCGGTGGCCGAAGCGCACCCAGGCATGGCCGAATTCGTTTGGCTCCATGCCGGCCCAGGCTCGGATGTCGCCGCCTGCGGAGAAGGCCTTGCCCTCGCCGGTGAGGATGGCGACGCGCGCGCCAGCATTGGCTTCCACTGTGTCGCAGGCGGCGGACAGTTCCTTCAGCATGTCGATGTCGAAGGCGTTCAGCTTTTCCGGCCGCGCGACGGTGATCGTCGCGACGGGGCCGTCGATGTCGATGCGGATGCGCGGCTCAGCCATGGTGCGTCTCCGCAAGCCGGCGCGGCGCCTTTTCGGGCAGCGTCAGGCCAATGGGCGCATCGGTGAAGAGGGCCGCATCCATCACCTTGAGGTCCGGCGAGACGATCAGAGCGAATTCCGACTGGTCGAGGATATGCGCCTGGAGATCGACGCCCGGCGCGATCTCGGTCAGCATGAGGCCCTCGGGCGTCAGCTTCATCACGCAGCGCTCGGTGACATAGGTGATGTCCTGCCCTTGCGCCACGGCGCGCGGACCGGAGAAGGTGACGTGCTCGACCTCGTCGACCAGCTTCTTCAGCTTGCCTTCCTTCTCGATGACGAGCTTGCCGCCCTCGACGGCGAGCTTCGCGCCGGCATTGAACATGCCGGAGAAGACGACCTTCTTGGCGCGCGCCGTGATATCGACGAAGCCGCCGCAGCCCGCCGTCACATGCGGGCGGAAGGAGAGCTTCGAGACGTTGACCGAACCGTCCCTGCCGATCTCCAGGAAGGAGAGCAGCGAGGCATCGAAGCCCGCGCCCTGGAAATAGGTGAACTGATAGGGCGAGGGCATGAAGGCATCGGCATTGGAGGCGCAGCCGAAGGCGAAGTCGAGCAGCGGCACGCCGCCGACCGCGCCCTGCTCGATCACCCAGGTGACGGCCCCGTGCAGGCCCTCTTCCATGAGGATGCGCGGCACGTTGGCGGAAATGCCGAAGCCGAGATTGACGGCGCTGCCGGCCTCCAGCTCCTGCGCCACGCGGCGTGCGATGACCTTCTGGATGTTGAATTCCGGCACGCGGAAACTGTCGAGCGGGCGGAAGATCTCGCCGGAAATGGCGGGGTCGTAGAGCGTCTGCGTCGTCTGCTTCTGCTCGGGATCGACCACGACGTAATCGACCAATACGCCCGGCACGCGCACGTCATGCGGCTTCAGCGAGCCTTCCTTGGCCATGCGCTTGACCTGTGCGATGACGATGCCGCTATTGTTGCGCGCGGCGAGTGCCTGGTCGAGCCCGCCGAGGGTGGCGCCCTCGTGCTCGTAGGTGAGGTTGCCGCGCTCGTCGGCCGTGGTGGCGCGGATGATGGCGACCTCCGGCGCGATCGCCTTGAAATACAGCCATTCCTCTCCGGCGAAGGCGATCTTCTCGACGATCGGCTCGGCCGCGGCCTTGTCGTTCATGGCGCAGCCCTGCCGAGTCGGGTCCACGAAGGTGTCGAGGCCGACCTTGGTGATGACGCCGGGGCGCTTGGCGGCGGCCTCGCGGTGCATGTCGAAGAGGATGCCGGAGGGGATGTTATAGGCCGGGATCTCGTTGCCGGTGATCATCTGCCAGATCAGCGGCGGCTCCGAGGAGGACGGGCCGGACGGATAGGAGCCGGCCAGCACCCTGGCGAGCAGGCCCGTCTTCGCGATGTAGTCGATGCCCTTGATGCCGCTCATGTCGCCGGCGGCGATGGGATGCAGCGTCGTGATGTCGCGCGGGTGGCCGGTTTCCTCGAAGCGCTCGCCGATGGCCTTCAGCGTCAGGTCCGGGCAGCCGAGGCCGGAGGAGGAGGAGACCGAGACGACGGCGCCGTCGGGAATGAGGTCCGCCGCCTGGCGCGGAGTGATATGCTTGCTCATGATGGTCTAGAATCCGGTTTCGATGCGGACGGTCCTGCCCGTGCGGGCCGCCTCAACGACGGCAAGGCCCGTTGCCAGCGACCAGATGCCGTCCTCGCCCGTGGCGGATGGCCGGCCCTTGCCGGCGACGGCGGCGTGGAAGGCGGAAAGGGCGGTTTCGTAGAGGTTCCTGTGGTCGAGCGGCAGGTCATGTTCGCCGCTCGCATCGCGGAGCGTCACGGTGCCGGCGGCGCGCTGCGTCATCACGTTGCGGCCGATCAGCGAGCCGTCGGTGCCGTGCACCTCAAGGCCCGTCTCGGCGAATTTGGTGGTGAAGCCGTCGTGGAACTGGGCGATGACGCCGTTCTCGAAGCGCAGCACGCCCATCGCGGCGTCCTCCAGCCCGGCCTTGCCCATGCCGCCGGCCTGCGCGAAGGCGATGGCATCCACCGGGTCGCTGTCGAGCACGAAGCGCAGCGTGTCGGCATCGTGCACGGTGATGTCGAGGATCACGCCGCCGCCGGCTTCCGGCTTGTCGAGCCGCCAGCCTTGCAGGTGGGGCGGCAGGTAGACGGCGTGGAAGACGCGGGCGGCAAGCGGCGTGCCGATGCGGCCGGCCTTGATCGCCTCGCGCATCGCCCGGTGCGTGGCGGCATTGCGCAGGTGATGGTTGGTCGCCATGACGACGCCGGCATCCTTCGCGGCCTGCACCATGGCGCGGGCATCCTCCAGCGCCATGGCGAGCGGCTTTTCGCAGAGGATGTGCTTGCCGGCCTTCGCGGCGGCGAGCGCCTGGTCACGGTGCAGCTCGTTGGTGGTGGAGATGTAGACGGCGTCGACCTCCGGATCGTTCACCAGCGCATCGAGCGTCGTCACCGCTTTGGCGATGCCCTGCTCGGCCGCATAGGTCTTGCCGCGCTCGGCGCTGGTGCTCATCACCGAGACGACCTCGCCACCCGTCGCGCGGATCGCGCTTATCACCCATTCCTTCGCGATCGTGCTCGCGCCGATCAGTCCCCATCGCGTCATGCCGACATCCTCCTCGTCTTCTGGCCGGCGCCGCAGCTCTGGCGCACGACGAGGCGCACGGAGCTGACGATGGCCTCGGGCTCCACCCGGCCCGCATTGATCTGTTTCAAGAGAAGCTGCGCCGCCCGCCGGCCCATGCCCTGCGGATCGACGGACACCGTCGTCAGCGCCGGCACGGCGGTCTCGGCCTCGATCACGTCGTCGAAGCCGACCACGCCGAAATCGCGGCCGGGCTCCTTGCCGGCGGCCCGCAGCCCGTCGCAGACACCGAAGGCCGCCGCATCGTTGAAGCAGAGCGCCGCCGTCGGCTGGTTCGCTAGCAGCAGGGCACGCTCGATGGCCGCGACGCCGCCGGCGCGCGAGGCCGTCGTGCCGATGACCAGCGCATCCGGCGCTTCCAGGCCCGCTTCGGCAAGCGCATCGCGCCAGCCCTGCACGCGTTCGGCAAAGACCGTCGTGTTGGCAATGCCGCCGAGGAAGGCGATGCGGCTGTGGCCGAGCGAAACGAGATGGCGAACCGCATCCTTCGCGCCGGCATAATTGTCGGAAAGAAGCGAGGAGATCTTCGCGCCTATCACGTTGCGCACCACGGCGACGACGGGAATGCCGCTCGCCGCGAGCGGCTTCAGGTCCGCCGCTTCCGTGCCGCGGGCGGGCGAGAGGATCAGGCCGGAAATGCCGTGTTCGCGCATGGAGGCGATGACCTCGCGCTGGCGGTCGACGCTTTCTGCGGAATTCGACAGGAACTGCACGTAGCCGGCCGACTGCATGACCATGTCCATGCCGACCGCCAGCTCAGCGAAGAAGGAGTTGGTAAGGTCGTTGACGATGATGCCGATGATTCGCGAGGAGGCCGACTGGCGCAGGTTCGCCGCGCCGCGATTGTAGACATAGCCGAGCTCGCGGATGACCGCGTTTACTTTGGCGCGCGTCGCCTCGTTGACGAGCGGGCTTGCCTGCAGGACGAGCGAAACGGTCGACTTCGACACGCCGGCGGCGCGCGCAATATCGACGACGGTCACTCGGCTCTTGTTCACGATCATCCTCCGGCGCGGGGTACTGTTGCCCGCTTGTTGGCGGGTAATTAATTGGATCGTTCCAAATTTGTCAAGCGCGATGTTGGAGGATTGACGGGTGGCGTGCCGCATCTGCGATTGCCTCTCCGCTCTCCAAGCTTGCTTTCGATCTCCGCTCTTCTCCTGTCATCCTGTTTTTACCCTTGCCTTCCATCCGGCACTCCCTCTCTGTCGTCATGGTCGGGCTTGACCCGGCCATCCACGCCGCATCCAAGAGCCGGCTGCGGTGGATCCTCGGCTCAAGGCCGAGGATGACGGCGGAGGGGTGGGAGGCTGAGGGCGGGAAGCGTCGCCAATGCTGTGGATACAGGCCGGAAGGGCCTCTTGGCGGCTAGAGAGAGTGGCGGTCTCGATAGGACCGGCGATCGGGGAAGCTCGTATGGCTGGAAAGGTGAGGAGAGGAAGGGGCGAGGGGTAAGAGGTGAGAGGTAAGAGTTGAGGGCTGGGGAGCTGAACGCTTGTCGGGAGGGGGGCTTCCGGACTTCGGGTAATCCAATCGAACTGGCGGCGTCAGGCCGCCGCCCCGGCATATCAAGTGCCGCCCCACGCCGAACATTCTCCCTCAAAATCACTCTTGAAATTTGGAACGATCTAAATTATTGCCCTTCAAAACCCTCGGGAGGACTCCATGTCGATCAGCCTTTCCCTGCCGCGTGCCGATGGTGGCATCGAAGCCTATGGGCTCGTGGGCACGCCGACGGAGCGGCCCGCCGCTGCGCCGCGCTTCAACCGTATCGCCTATGCCGCGGCCCATGTGGTTTCCGATCCGCGCCGCGATGCGCGGCCGTGGGAGGCGCCGGCTGTCGACTGGGAACGGACGATGGCCTTCCGGCATCACCTCTGGTCGCTGGGCTTCCGTATCGCCGAGGCGATGGATACCGCGCAGCGCGGGATGGGGCTGGACTGGGCCGGCGCGCAGGAGCTGATCCGCCGCTCGCTGGCGGAGGCGAAGACGGTGCCGGGCGTGGACCTTGCCTGCGGCGCGGGCACGGATCATCTCGATCCCGCTGCCGCCCGTTCGCTGGACGATGTCGTCGGGGCCTATGAGGAGCAGGTCGGCTTCGTGGAGAAGCATGGCGGGCGCGCGATCATGATGGCGAGCCGGGCGCTTGCCCGCATCGCCGAGTCGCCGGACGATTACCGCAAGGTCTATGGCCGTATTCTCGGCCAGGCGAAGGACAAGGTCGTGCTGCACTGGCTCGGCGATATGTTCGATCCGCAACTCAAAGGCTATTGGGGCTCGGACGCCTTCGGGCCGGCGCTCGATGCGGTGCTCTCGATCATCGAGGAGAACCGCGACAAGGTCGAGGGCATCAAGATTTCCCTGCTCGACAATGCCTGCGAGGTGGCGCTGCGCGACCGGCTGCCGGAGGGCGTGCTCTGCTTCACCGGCGACGATTTCAACTATGCCGAGCTGATCGAGGGCGACGGGCGCAAATACAGCCATGCGCTGCTCGGCATCTTCGACGCGGTCGCGCCGCAGGCGTCGAAGGCGCTCGCCTCGCTTGCCGCCGGCGATGTCGCGACCTTCCGTGCGGTCATCGAGCCGACCGTGCCGTTGTCGCGCAAGATCTTCGAGGCGCCGACGCAGTATTACAAGGCGGGCGTCGTCTTCCTCGCTTGGCTGAACGGCCATCAGGATCATTTCACCATGCCGGCCGGCATGCAGTCCGCCCGCGGCGTCCTGCACTATGCCGATGTCTTCCGCCTTGCCGACCGGGCGAATGTGCTCGACAGGCCGGAGCTTGCCGCCGCGCGCATGAAGAGCCTCATGGCGGTGCTGGGCGTCGCCTGAGATTAGCTGTGGATGACCGTTTGTTCGGCCGGTCCTTTCCGCCGTGCGGCGCTAAACTCTTCCTCCCGAAGGAGAGGACGATGGCAGCGACGGACATAAAGATCGAAGAGAGCTGGAAGGCGCCGCTCGCGGCGGAATTCTCCAGCCCCTACATGGCCGCGCTGAAGAGCTTCCTTTTGGAGCAGAAGCAGGAGGGCCGGCGCATCTTCCCGAAGGGAGCGGAATATTTCCGCGCGCTCGACCTGACGCCGCTCGACGAGGTGCGCGTTGTCATCCTCGGGCAGGATCCCTATCACGGCGAGGGGCAGGCGCATGGCCTGTGCTTCTCCGTGCAGCCGGGCGTGCGCATCCCGCCGTCGCTCGTCAATATCTACAAGGAATTGCAGGACGATCTCGGCATTCCGCCGGCCCGCCATGGATTCCTGGAGCATTGGGCGCGGCAGGGCGTGCTGCTGCTCAACAGCGTGCTGACGGTGGAGATGGGCCGCGCGGCCTCGCATCAGGGGCGCGGCTGGGAGCGCTTCACGGATGCGGTCATCCGCGCCGTCAACGAGCAGGAAAAGCCCGTCGTCTTCATCCTCTGGGGCTCCTATGCCCAGAAGAAGGCGGCGTTTGTCGACAAGAGCCGCCATCTCGTGCTGCGCTCGCCGCATCCCTCGCCGCTGTCGGCGCATAACGGCTTCTTCGGCACGCGGCCTTTTTCCAAGGCGAACGAATTTCTCGTCAGGCACGGCCGCACGCCGATCGACTGGCAATTGCCGGCGACGGCGGGCTGACGGGGCAGGGCTATACCGCAGGGGCTGCCCCTCATCCCCCTGCCGGGACCTTCTCCCCGCAAGCGGGGAGAAGGGGGTGTTGCAACGGTTTCCTCAAACCATCATGAAGGCGGGAAGCCCGTGCCTCCAGCGCTCCTCGCTCCGCAGCCAAGGAGAGGATGCCGGCAGGCAGGTGAGGGGCGGCTACGTCCGCTTTACCGCACCAGCGTCTCGTCCAGCAGGGCCATCACCTTTTCCGCATCGATGCCGATGCAGGCGTGCTGGCTCGGCAGGCCGTCCCAGTTGCCGGGCGGGAAGCTGCGGGCGTCGGGCTTCTGGATGGTCTGCCCGTCGGCGATGCCGCCGGCGACGACGCGGATCGCGCCGGGGCGCTTAGTGAAGAGGTCCGGCGCGACGAGGTAGATGCAGGCGCAGCTATCGTGCACCACCATGCCTTCGTCCTTCACGTGTTGGCCGTAGAAGTCGATGTAGAACTGCGAGATGTCGGAGAGCAGCTTGAGGTGCCGGCCGTTCTGTGCGGTGAGCTCGGCGAGGCGCTTGCGGGTCATCACGGTCTTCATCGTCACGTCGAGGCCGACGACGACGACCTTCCACGGCGCGGTCATCACCACGTCGGCGGCCTCCGGGTCGCCGTGGATATTGGCTTCGGCGGCGGGGGTGATGTTGCCAGGCACGTCGAAGGCGCCACCCATGATGATGACCTGTTTCACGAGGCCGGCGATCTCGGGGTCTTCCTTCAGCGCATAGGCAAGGTTCGACATGCGACCGACGGCGATCAGCGTCACCTCGCCCGGATTGGCCCTGACGCTCTGGATGATGAAGCGGTGCGCCGGGCGCGGATCGACGGGCAGGTCGATCGTCTCCGGCACGTCGATATTGCCGAGCCCGTCATGGCCGTGGATCATCACCGGCCAGTCGGTGGGGTTGCGCATCGGGTTGTAGGTCTTGCCCTCGCCGCGGGCGACCGGGGCGGCAATGCCCCATTCGCGCTTGAGGAACAGCGCGTTGCGCGTCGTCGTCTCGATGGCGGCATTGCCGAAGACGGTGGTGATGCCGATGAGGTCGATTTCCGGATGGTTGTGCAGGAACAGCAGCGCCATGGCGTCGTCGACGCCGGGATCCGTGTCAAAGATAACCTTGTGCATGGTCGGTCTCTTTCTTTTGTTGTTGTTATGGAGATCGCGCGTCTACTGGAATCGGGCGATGGAGAAGGGGGCGAGCGCGCCATCGTCCTCGCCGGAAAGGAGGCGTGCGACGTGGCGGCCGGTCGTCGCCGCGAGCGTCAGGCCGAGATGGCCGTGGCCGAAGGCGAAGGCGATGCGCGGATCGCGGGGATGCAGGCCGATGACCGGCAGCGTATCGGGCGTCGAGGGGCGCCGGCCCATCCACTCCGTGCCGCCCTCTTCCTGGAGGTCGGGCACGTAGCGGCGCATCTTGCGGCGCATGGCGGCGGCGCGCTTGTAGTTGGCGGGCGCGTCGGGCGAAGCGAGCTCCACCGCGCCGCCGATGCGCAGGGCATTTTCGAAGGGCGTGGCGACGAAGCCGTGCTCGGAGAAGAAGACCGGCATTTCCAGCATGGTCGAAGGGTTCATGAAGGTCGTGTTGTAGCCGCGCTCGGTTTCCAGCAGCACCTTCAGCCCGAGATCGGCGACGAAACGGCGCGACCAGACGCCCGATGTGATCGCCAGCCTGTCGAAGGTGAATTCCCGGCCGCCTTCCGTGCGCACGAGGATGCCGCCCTGCGCCTGCGCCACCGAGGAGACCGTGGCGTCGAGAAGCGTCGCGCGCTCGCGCAGCGAAGCCTGCAGCCGGCGCAGGAAGGTCAGCGGATATTCGAAGGTCTTGTAGCCGTCGCTGAAGATCGCGCCGGCAAAGGCGCCCTGCAGGGCCGGCACGCGGCGGCGCGCTTCCTCCGCATCGAGGCTCTCGACATTGCAGCCGATCAGCACGGCGTTCTCCGCCTCGTGGGCGAAAGCCTTGTCGCGGGCCGGAAGGCTGTCGAAGACCGTCAGCGCGCCGGTGTCGCGGATGTGGCCGGAGATGCCGGCGAATTCGCCGAGCCGCACATGGTCGGCCTCCGCGGTCCGCATGAGATAGAGCATGGCCGCGCGGCTTGCCGCCGCCCTGCCGGGGCGGGCCGACAGCAGGAAGCGGATGAGCCAGGGCGCGAGCGCCGGCAGGTCCTGCCAGCGCACGGTGAGCGGACCGAGCGGATCGAGCAGCCATTTCGGCACGGACAGCAGCATGTCCGGCCGGGCGAGCGGATCGATCTCGGGTGTCGCCAGGATGCCCGCATTGCCGACCGAGGCCGGCAGGCCGCCCGCATCCCGCTCGAGGATCGTGACGCTGTGGCCCTGTTCCATGAGATTGAGCGCTGTGGCGCAGCCGATGAGGCCGCCGCCGACGATACCGATATGCGCCATGCCGTCCCGTTGCCGTTTGTCGATCGTTGCGGCCGAAGCAGGCCGGTCGCGGCGGACGATAGACGGAAACCCGACGGCTGTCGACCGAGTGTGGCGCGGCCCGTTCAGGTCTCCTGCGCGGGCCTGCGGCTTTCCAGCATGCGCCGCAGGAAGGCGAAGACGAAGAGGATGGACATCAGCAGCACGATGGTCGGGGCCGGCGCGCTGTCGATCATGAAGCTCAGCCAGATGCCGAGGAAGGAGGCGCCGAGCGCAACAGCGACGGCGACCATCAGCATGCTCGGAAAGCGGCGGGTGAGAAGGGCTGCGATGGCGCCGGGCGCGACCAGCATGGCGACCGCGAGGATGATGCCGACCGCCTTCAGCGCGCCGACCACGACGAGAGAGAGCACGGCGAGCAGGCCGTAATGCAGCAGCTTCACCGGCAGGCCGATGGCCGAGGCGTGCTGCCGGTCGAAGGCCTGCACTAGGAGGTCCTTGCGGAAGAGAAGAATGAAGGCCGCCGAGGCGCTGGCGATGGCCGTCGTCTCCAGGAGGTCGGCGGTGCTAATGCCGAGCATGTCGCCGAAGAGGATATGGTCGAGGTGGATGTCCGGCTGGATCTTCACATAGAGCACGACGCCGAGCGCGAACATGCCGGAAAAGACGATGCCGAGGATCGTGTCCTCCTTCACCCGACTGTTGTCCTTGAGATAGCCGGCGGCGAGCGCGCAGAAGAGGCCCGCGACGAAGGCGCCGGCCGCGAAGGGCAGGCCCAGGACATAGGCGATGACGACGCCGGGAAGGACCGCATGGGAGACCGCGTCGCCCATCAGCGACCACCCCTTCAGCACGAGGTAGCAGGAGAGCAGCGCCATCGGCACGGATATGATCAGCGTCACCAGGAAGGCATTCTGCATGAAGGCGAGCTGGAAGGGCAGGAGGGCGAGTTCAAGCGTTTCGTTCATGGCGTGCCGGCCTCCGGGGCCTCAAGCGCCCGCCTTCCCCTGCGGCGGGCGGCGATGATGCCGTGCTTCGGGGCGAAGACGAAGGCGAGGAGGAAGATCGCCGTCTGCAGCACGACGATGATGCCGCCGGTCGCGCCGTCGAGGAAATAGGAGAGATAGGCGCCGAAAAGGCTCGTGCCGGCCCCGAGCGCGGCGGCGATGACGATGAGGCGCTGGAAGCGGTCGGTGAGGAGATAGGCGGTCGCGCCCGGCGTCACCACCATGGCGACGACGAGGAAGGCGCCGACCGTCTGCATGGCCGCGACCGTCGAGGCGCTGAGGAGGGTGAAGAACAGGATCTTCAGGCCCGACGGGTTGAGGCCGATGGAGCGGGCATGGTTTTCGTCGAAGAACGTCACCATCAGGTCCTTCCATTTCACGATGAGGACGACCAGCGTGACGGCGCCGATGATCGCGAGCTGGATCGTATCCTCGCGCGTCACGGCAAGGATGTTGCCGAGCACGATGGTCTGGATGTTCACCGGCGTCGGCGAGAGCGAGACCATGAAGAGGCCGAGGCCGAAGAAGGAGGAGAAGATCATGCCGATGATCGCGTCTTCCTTGAGCTGAGTCTGGCGGTTGAGGAAGAGCATGGCGGCGGCGGCGAGTCCGCCGGACAGGAAGGCGCCGGCCGCGAAGGGCAGGCCCAGCATATAGGCGCCGGCGACACCCGGCACGATGGAATGGGAGAGCGCGTCGCCGATCAGCGACCAGCCCTTGAGCATCAGGTAGGCGGAGAGGAAGCCGCAGATGCAGCCGACCAGCGCGCTCACCCACATGGCGTTGACCATGTAGCCGTAGGTGAAGGGTTCCAGCAGCGCGTCGATCACCGCTTCTCCTCCTCACTGTATATGACGAAGGGGCGCTCGTCGTCGGTGATGACCTTGATCGAGCGCCGATCCTCATCGTCGTGGAGATCGCGTCCGCCAAGGATGAAGTGGCGCAGCACGCCGCCAAAGGCGCGCTCCAGATTGGCCTCGGTGAAGGTCTCCGCCGTCGGGCCGGAGGCGATGACCGTGCCCTTGACGAAGACCGTGCGGTCGCAGAAGTCGGGCACGCTGCCGAGATTGTGGGTGGAGACGAGCATGACGCGGCCTTCATCGCGCAGCTTGCCGAGCAGCTCGATGATCTGTTCCTCGGTGTTGACGTCGACCCCGGTGAAGGGCTCGTCGAGCAGGATCACCTGCCCCTCCTGCGCCAGCGCCCGGGCGAGGAAGACGCGCTTCCTCTGCCCGCCCGAGAGTTCGCCGATCTGGCGCTTGCGGTAGCCGGCCATGTTGACGCGCGAGAGCGCCTCGTCGACCATCTCGTGGTCGCGCTTCGTCGGGATGCGCAGCCAGTTCATGTGGCCGTAGCGGCCCATCATCACCACGTCCTCGACGAGCACGGGGAAGGTCCAGTCGACCTCCTCGGCCTGCGGCACATAGGCGACGAGGTTCTTCTTGAGTGCCTCACGCACGGAAAGGCCGAGGATCGTCACCTTGCCGGTGGCGACGGGCACGAAGCCCATGATGGCCTTGAAGAGCGTGGACTTGCCCGCGCCGTTGACGCCGACCAGCGCGGTGATCGTGCCCTTCGGCACCGAGAAGCTGGCATGGCGCAGCGCCGTGAGACCGTTGCGGTAGGTGACGGTCACGTCCTCGGCGATAATACCCGCGACCGTCTTCGGCTTGCCGCCCATCATCATTGCGAAAGGCCTTTCACGATGGTCTCGGAGGTCACGCGCAGGAGGTCGAGGTAGGTCGGCACGGGGCCGTCCGCCTCGCTCAGCGAGTCGACATAGAGGACGCCGCCATAGGTCGCGCCGGTTTCTGCCGCCACCTGCCTGGCCGGGTCGGCGGAAACGGTGCTTTCGCTGAAGACGACATGGATATTGTGCTCGCGCACCGCGTCGATCACCGCCTTCACCTGCTTGGGCGTGCCCTGCTGGTCGGCGTTGATCGGCCAGAGGAAGAGCTCCTTGAGGCCGAAATCGCGGGCGAGATAGGAGAAGGCGCCCTCGCTGGTGACGAGCCAGCGCTTTTCCTCCGGCAGCGCGCCGATCTTGGCCTTCATCTCTTCGCCCAGAGCTTTGATCTTCTCGCCATAGGCCTTGGCGTTGGCGTCGTAGGTCGCGGCGTTGGCCGGGTCGAGCGCGCCGAGCGCCTTGCGGATGTTCTCGACATAGATCAGCGCATTGTCCGGCGACATCCAGGCATGCGGGTTCGGCTTGCCCTCGTAGGGGCCATCCACGATGCTCATCGGCGTAACGCCGTCGCTGACCGTGACGTTCGGTACGTCGCCGAGATTGGCGAGGAACTTCTCGAACCAGAGTTCGAGGTTGAGGCCGTTCCACAGGACGAGCCTGGCGTCCTGCGCCTTGAGGATGTCGCGCGGCGTCGGCTGGTAGTTGTGGATCTCCGCGCCAGGCTTGGTGATCGATTCCACCGTGGCCGCATCGCCCGCCACATTCGCCGCGATGTCGGCGATGATGGTGAAGGTCGTCACCACCTTGGCCTTTTCCTGGGCGAGGGCCGGGGCGGCCGACAGGAGCGGCAGGCTTAAGAGGAGGGCGGCAAGGGAGCGGAGGATCATCGGCTTTCCTGATCTGCTTTTGCGAATGAGTTGCAATAAACTATAGGGCTGTTTTGAAGTCTGTCAACGCAATTGCAAATCATTCGCAAAAACGGATTGAAATCGAACGTTCCGTTTAAAACTTCCGAAACGCCCGGCAGTTAGAGTGCGGTATGTTCGCGCGATCTCGGCGCGCTCCCTGTTCTGCGTTCAAAGAGAAGTTTCACGCCCGTGAAGTTCCTGCCGACCTCGTTCCGCCTGTCCCGGAAGCTTCTGATCATCGCTGCCGGTGTCATGGTCCTGACCGGTGCCTCGGGCGCCGCGGCGATCTTTGTCGGGCGCGACGTGCTTCTGGGGCCTTCGTCGGAAAAGGTCTCCGGCGCGGCCTGCACGACGGTGACGACCGTGCGCCTCGAGCAGGACGGCCAGCATTGGCTGCGCAGATATGTCCGCTCGGACGCCAAGGACGGCGAGGTGCGCATCAAGACGGCGCTGCGCATCGCCGGCGCCGTTTCAAACGCCGAGGAGGCCGATCTCTACCAGGTGATCCTCGTCGACGCCGCCGGCCCCGAATACAGGGCCGACATGCGCGGCCGGGCCATTGGCGCCGAAGTGCTGTTCGCCCGCGATCCTGCCGCCGTTCCGGGCATGACGGCACCCTTCGTCGCCCGCTACACGGACGGCTCGCCGGCCGCCAACGGCGAGTTCTACGGCGAGCGCAAGGAACTCTCGCTCGACGAGATCAAGACCATCGTCACCTCCATGAAGGACCGCGAGGATTGCATCGATCCGAACGCGACCGAGACGGCGAAGTCCGGCCATGGCGAGGCCAAGGAGGAAGGCGGCCATGCCGCCGAGGGCGAGCACGCCGCCGCCGAACCCAGCCACGAGGTCGCCGCCAGCGGCCATTGACCCGCGCCTGCGCGGGCCGGACGGCATATTTGCCGTTGTACAGCACCGCCTAACTTTGCTAGCAGAGGCGACGATTTTCACCCCATACCGGCACCGTGTGCCGACCCTTCCCCGCAGGGAAGGGTGAGGAAAGTTGACATGCCCGATCTGCTGCTTGAACTCCGCTCCGAGGAAATCCCCGCCCGCATGCAGCGCAAGGCGGCCGGCGACCTGAAAAAGCTCGTCACCGATGCGCTGGTCGAGGCGGGCCTGACCTATGAGGGCGCGCGCGAATACTGGACGCCGCGCCGGCTGACGCTCGACATCCGCGGCCTCAATGCCCGCTCGGCCGACATCCGCGAGGAGCGCAGGGGCCCGCGCACGGATGCGAACGAGAAGGCCATCGAAGGCTTCCTGCGCGGCGCCGGCCTTTCCTCGATTTCCGAAGCGCATGTGCACAGCGATCCGAAGAAGGGCGATTTCTACGTTGCCCATATCGTCAAGCCGGGCCGTCCCGCCGACGAGATCATCGCCGAGGCGATGCCGGGCATCGTGCGCAACTTCCCCTGGCCGAAGTCGATGCGCTGGGGCGCGGCGTCGGCAAGGCCGGGCGCGCTGCGCTGGGTGCGCCCGCTGCAATCGATCCTCTGCACCTTCGGCTCGGAGACCGAGGAGACGCGCGTCGTGCCCTTCGAGGTCGACGGCATCGTCGCGGGCAACGTCACCTACGGCCACCGCTTCCATGCGCCCGAGGCCATCACCGTGCGCCGTTTCGAGGACTATGTCGCCAATCTGGAGAAGGCGAAGGTGGTGCTCGACGCCGAGCGCCGCAAGCAGATCATCGCGACGGACGCCAACAACACCGCTTTTGCGAGCGGCCTCGAACTGGTCGAGGACGAGGGCCTGCTGGAGGAGGTCTGCGGCCTCGTCGAATGGCCGCAGGTGCTGATGGGCACGTTCGAGGAGGAGTTCCTGGCGATCCCCTCCGAGATCATCCGCCTGACCATCAAGACCAACCAGAAGTGTTTCGTCACCCGCAAGCCGGGTGGCGACACGCTGTCCAACCATTTCGTCCTCGTCTCCAACATCGAGGCGAAGGACGGCGGCCGGGAGATCGTGCATGGCAACGGCAAGGTGGTGCGCGCGCGCCTTTCCGATGCCAAGCATTTCTGGCTGCGCGACCAGGGCGACCTGCCGGATCTCGGCACGCTGAAGGCGTCGGCCGAGAAATTCAGCCTCGATCTTGGAAAGCCGCTCGACCAGCGCATGGCCAAGCTCGATGCGCTCGACGTCACCTTCCATGCGAAACTCGGAACGCAGGGCGAGCGCGTCGCGCGCATTCGCCGGCTTGCCGCCGAGCTTGCCAAGGTCACCGGCGCCGATGCCGCCCTCGTCGACCGCGCCGTGGTGCTTGCGAAGGCGGACCTTCGCACGGAAGCCGTCGGCGAATTCCCCGAACTGCAGGGCATCATGGGCCGCAAATATGCGGCTCTGCAGGGCGAGGACGCCGCCGTCGCCGAGGCGATCGAGGACCACTACAAGCCGCAGGGGCCCTCCGACCGCGTGCCGGCCGGCAAGGTGGGCCTCACCGTGGCGCTCGCCGACAAGCTCGACACGCTGATCGGCTTCTGGGCCATCGACGAGAAGCCGACCGGCTCGAAGGACCCCTATGCGCTGCGCCGCGCCGCGCTCGGCGTCATTCGCATGCTGCTCGAAAAGAACATCCGCCTGCCGCTTCTCTCGGTCGTGAAGGACCCGGACCTCATCGCCTTCTTCCACGACCGGCTCAAGGTCTATCTTCGCGACATGGGTGCGCGCCACGATCTCATCGATGCGGTGCTGACGCCGGAGGCCGACGATTTGCTAATGGTCGCCCGCCGCGTGGAAGCGCTGACGGCGTTCATCACCTCCGAAGACGGCCAGAACCTTCTTTCCGGCACCCGGCGCGCGACGCAGCTTCTTGCGGCGGAGGAAAAGAAGGGCACCGTCGTCGAGGGCGCGGTCTCGGCCGGCCTCCTGCTGCTCGACGCGGAGAAGACGCTTCACGCCGCGGTGGACGCGGCTTCGAAGGATGCCGCCGCTGCCGTCGCGAAGGAAGACTTCCGCTCCGCGATGGCGGCGCTGTCGACGCTTCGCGCGCCGGTCGACCGGTTCTTCAACGACGTCCTCGTCAACGACGAGGACCCGGCCATCCGCGCCAACCGCCTCGCGCTGCTTGCCGCCATTCGCGCGGCGACCGGGACGGTCGCCGACTTCTCCCGGATCGCGGGGTGAGGGACGGGCGCTGATGGCCGGCAGGATCCTCATCAGCGCCTGCCTTGCGGGCCTGCCGGTCCGCTACAACGGATCGGCAAAGCCGCTCATGCATCCGGCCGTCGAGCGCTGGAAGGCCGAGGGACGGCTGGTGACGCTGTGCCCGGAGCTTGCCGGCGGCTTCCAGGTGCCGCGGCCGCCCGCGGAGATCGAGAACGGCCTCGACGGCGACGACGTGCTCGACGGACGGGCACGCGTGCTGGAGATTTCCGGCGGTGACGTCTCGGCCGCCTATATCGAGGGCGCGCGCATTGCGCTCGCCGTGGCGCGCGAGAACGGCTGCCGGCACGCGCTGCTGATCGACGGCAGCCCGTCCTGCGGTTCCGGTTTCGTCTATGACGGCAGTTTCTCCGGCGCGCGCCATGCCGGACAGGGCGTGACGGCGGCCCTGCTGCGGCGAAACGGCATCGCCGTCTATTCGGACCGCGAGGTCGACCGGCTCGTCGGCGACATGGGGGAGACCGGCTGATACGCGTGCGCCCCTGCTTGAGGTCAGGGGCGCAAACGTCCGCTTTCGCGGATTCCTGTCAGCCTGGAGGGACTGAGAGGCAGGGCCTCTCAATATGGGCTCAGTTGAGCCGGAGTTCAAACGTTGCCGGATCAAACTCCCGTGAAGACGCCATCGCGGCCGTCCGGGCGTCCTGCACCGCGCTCTCGCCGAGCGCGCTGGTCTTGGCGCCCGCATCGACGGTGACCGCGTTGCCGTCCTCGGCTTTTTCCGCGGTGGCGGCTTCGACCGTTCCGGGCACCGCCTTGCTGACGAAGAGCACGGGGGACCCGCCCATCCAGGCCTCCGTCCGGTAGATCTTGCGCTCGCCGTTCTCTTCCCGGATCTCCACCTTCTGCGTGCCGGGGGCGATGGCGTCGACATGGTATGTCGCGGCTTTCAGCTTCGGCTTCAGCGCCGGGCAGTCGTCGCAGCGTATCGCCTCGATACTGCCGGCCGAGGTGGTGCCGGCGACGGGATGGATCGAATCCGCAAGGGCCGGGGCGGCGAGAAGCATGAAAGCAATGGTCGGCAGCAGGCTACGCATCGACGGAACTCCCTCATCGTTGGGAGAAGACTAACGCCCGTCGGTTACGGTCCCGTCAGGGGAAATGGTAAAATTTGAGCAAACGGCGTTTTTCGCCGGCTGCGGTCAGGCCTTTTCGCGGGCCACGGCGCGCCAGCCGATGTCGCGGCGGCAGAAGCCGTTGTCCCATACCACCCGGTCGAGCGCCGCATAGGCCGCTCTTTGCGCCTCGCCGACCGTCGGCGCCACGGCGGTGACGTTCAGCACGCGCCCGCCGGTCGCGACCAGCTTGCCGTCCTTCAGGGCCGTGCCGGCATGGAACACTTTGGTGGCGGCGTCGTCGGCCGGCAGCGAAAGGATCGGCGTGTTCTTTTCGTAAGCGCCCGGATAACCCTTCGAGGCCATGACGACGGTGAGGGCCGGCGCATCGCGCCACGCGGCCGTCACCTTGTCGAGCCGGCCGACCGCGGCGGCGTGCAGGATCGGCAGGAGGTCGCTTTCGAGCCGCATCATCAGTACCTGGCATTCCGGATCGCCGAAACGCACGTTGTACTCGATGAGCTCGGGACCCTTGACGGTGATCATCAGGCCGGCGAAGAGGACGCCCTGGAAGGGATGGCCGTCCGCCGCCATGCCGCGGATCGTCGGCTCGATGATCTCCCTCATCGTGCGCTCGACCATGCCGGGCGTCATGACGGGCGCCGGCGAATAGGCGCCCATGCCGCCGGTGTTCGGGCCGGTATCGCCGTCGCCGACGCGCTTGTGATCCTGTGCGGAGGCGAGCGGCAGCGCGTTCACGCCGTCGCACAGGCAGAAGAAGCTCGCCTCCTCGCCGTCGAGGAAGGCTTCCACGACCACTTCCGCACCGGCCGCGCCGAAGGCGCCGTCGAAGCAGTCGTCGACGGCGGCGAGCGCCTCGTCGAGCGTCATGGCGACGGTCACGCCCTTGCCGGCGGCAAGCCCGTCCGCCTTGATGACGATCGGGGCGCCCTCGGCCTCGATATAGGCCCTGGCGGAGGCGGCGTCTGTGAAGCGTCGATAGGCGCCGGTCGGGATGTCGTACTTGGCGCACAGGTCCTTGGTGAAGCCCTTGGAGCCCTCGAGCCGGGCGGCGGCGGCCGAGGGGCCGAAGACGGCGATGCCGTCGGCGCGCAGCACGTCGGCAAGGCCGGCGACCAGCGGCGCCTCGGGGCCGACGACGACGAAGGAGACGCCGTTCTGACGGCAGAAGGCCGAGACGGCGGCATGGTCCTCGACGTCGAGGGAGACCAGCGTCGCGCATTCGGCGATGCCGGGATTGCCGGGTGCGGCGTAGAGCGTGCCGAGAAGGGGGGATTGCGCGAGTTTCCAGGCAAGGGCGTGCTCGCGTCCGCCCGATCCGATCAACAGAACCTTCATGCCCGTACCCTCGACCTGATGCTTGTTGCTGGCGGGTTAAGGGGACGGGGCCGAAAGGTCAAGGGCCGGTAGCGGCATGAGGGGCAGGCCCGGATCTGCCACGACGCCTTCTCGCCGAACCGAATCGCCTCCGCGACCCGCGCGCCGGCTTGACCCGCGCGTGGCCGCTTGCGATCTAGGTGCATGATCAGCACCCCTTCCGATTCCGGCCGCGTCTCCGACGCGCCTTCCGACAACTGGGTCTACCGCGTCCTGCCGCGCGGGGCCTGGCCCTATGCGCAGCTTGCCCGCTGGGACCGGCCGATCGGCTGGCAGCTCCTGATGTGGCCCTGCTTCTGGTCGGCGGCGCTGGCGGCCAATGTCGGGGCGGCGGCCGGCAGCTTCGACTGGCCGCGGTTCCTCTTGCATCTCTTCCTGTTCTTCATCGGTTCGGTCGCCATGCGCGGGGCCGGCTGCACCTATAACGACCTCGTCGACCACGATATCGACCAGGCCGTGGCGCGCACCCGCTCGCGCCCGCTGCCGTCGGGCCGCATCACGCGCCGCCAGGCGAAAATTTTCCTCGCTCTGCAGGCGCTCGCCGGCCTTGTCGTCCTCCTGCAGTTTAATCTCTTCTCCATCGGGCTCGGCGTCGCCTCGCTGCTGATCGTCGCGATCTATCCCTTCGCCAAGCGCTTCACCGACTGGCCGCAGTTCTTCCTCGGCATGGCCTTTTCCTGGGGGGCGCTGATGGGCTGGGCGGCGGCGTTCGGCACGCTCGCGCTGGCGCCGGTCGCGCTCTACATCGCCGCCATCGCCTGGACCATCGGCTACGACACGATCTACGCCCACCAGGACAAGGAGGACGACGCACTGATCGGCGTGCGCTCCACCGCGCGCCTGTTCGGCGAAAAGACGCGGCAATGGCTAATCGGCCTCTACGGCCTGACGGTGGCGCTCATCGCGCTGTCCTTCTGGCTTGCCGGCGTCGGCGTGATCGCCTGGCTCGGCCTTGCCGCAGCCGCGCTGATGCTCGCCTGGCAGATCCGGTCGCTCGACATCGACGATCCGGTGCAGTGCCTCGCGCTGTTCAAGTTCAACCACGTCGTCGGCTTTGCCATCTTCCTCGCGCTGGCGATTGCCATTCCCTTCGCCTGAGCCGGACGCGGAAAAGCCGGCCGCAGGGACGGCCGGCTTTCCGAGGTCAGACGTTCATCGCAGGCTCAACGGCGGGCGATGATTTCCCGGCCGTCGATCTTCATCTGGACGCCGAGCTTGCCCGTCGTGCGGCGCACGAGGAAGCGCGGGCGGCGGTCCGCGAAATAGGAGTGGCGGCGGCGCTGCCTGGCGGGGCGGCTGCCGACGGTCAGGCTGTCGTCGAGCGGGCGGGCGATGCCGTCGGCTTCCACCATCAGCATGGGGATGCGGTAGGCGTCGGCCCAGCTTCGCCAGTCGGCGGCGATGTCGCACAGATCGTGCGCCACCAGAAGCGGGATGCACAGGTCCGGATCGTCGTGATGCAGTTCCAGCGTAACCGTCACGTCGCCGTTGCCGTGGTCGATGGCGCGGGCGGCAACGCCCTTGAAGGCGCGGGCCGGCAGCGCGATGGAGAGCGGCAGGCCACTGGAGGGGAGGACCTTGCGCAGCACGGCGCCGCGCTCGTCGAGGGTGATCGTGGCGTCGGTTCCCTCCGTGCGCAGCTCAAAGGTCACCTGCTGCGGAAAGCGCCTGGGATCGAGCCGGAGCGTGGTGTCGGCCCAAGCCGGCTTGGAAACGGTATTCAGCATGTCTTTCGCCCTTGTTTTCCTTGAGAGCCGTGTCCGGTCTTCTCATCGGGACTTTGCGTCCTCTGTGGGGGAGAATAGGCGCACCCCCTTCCACGCCGCTTAAAAATTGCGGTTAAGAAAACTTTGCAGTTCCTGATGGTTAGCAAAACCGAACGGGCTAGGGTTTAGGAGACGTGAACGCCGCGAGCGCCTTTGCCGAAGGAGAGCCGACAGGCCGGGACAAGCCTCGCGCGCGACAATGCCGGCGATCGGCCTGCGCGCGGCCGGTGACCGGAAGGAACGGGTTCTCCATGCTGTCGACCTATACGAGCTACAACCTCATCTCGAAGGACATGCTGAAGTCGCTGGACCGCACGGCGGCGGAGACGAGCAATGCGCGCGAGGCCGAGTACTACAAGGAGAACATCGGCAAGGTCGGCTCGGTCGACGCGTTTCTCGATGACTACCGGCTCTATTCCTATGCCATGAAGGCCTACGGCCTCGACGACATGACCTATGCCAAGGCCTTCATGCGCAAGGTGCTGGACAGCGACCTGACCGACGCCAACAGCTTTGCCAACAAGCTGTCCGACGAGCGCTACCGCAACTTCGCCAGCGCCTTCAGCTTTTCCGCCTCGACCGCAACGCCCCAGACGGAAACCCAGCTCGACGAGATCATCGGGCTGTATTCCGCCACGGCCGCCAATGCCGGCTCGGCGATCAAGGAGGAGACGCGCTACTACAATATCGTCATCGACACGGTGACGAGCGCCGATCAGCTCCTCAACAACGACCGTCTGCGCAACTATGTGTTCACGGCCTTCGGCATCGATCCGAACACCTATTCGCGCACGGTGGTGCGCGGCGTCCTCGGCAGCGATCCCGACGATCCGGGCAGCTATTTCAACACCACGTTCGGCGTGCGCGCCGAAGAGGCAGCCACGGCGATCGAGGCGGCCAATGCGGAGCTGGCCGGCCTTCCCTCCAACGATGCCAACAAGGCACGGATCGCCGAACTCAGGGCGGAAATCACACGGCAGAACGCGGTCATCGCCAATGCCCAGAAGTATCGCGCGCTGGCGGAGGCCTACAGCTTTGCCAGCGACGGGACGGCGACGGCCGGCACCGTGCAGGATGCGGCGCAGAAGGCGGGCACGAACCAGCTCTACACGCTCTCCAATCCGCGCGTGACGTCCGAGGCGGCGCTGATGAACAAGGACTATTTCGAGAGTCGCATCGGAAGCATCACGACGGCGCACGAACTCGTCAGCGATCCCCGCCTCCTGAACTACATCAAGGTCGCCTTCGACCTCAACAAGGCGTCCGTCGTCAGCTCCACGATCTCCAATATCCTGACGAGCGACCCCGACCCGAACGACGCGACGAGCTACATCAACCTCTTCGGCGGCGCCGACAAGGCGAAGTACGTCGCGCTGCGCGCCGCCTTCAACTTCCAGGAGGACGGCTCGCTTGCGGCCGGCGACACGGCGCAGACGGCCGCACAGACCGCCGCTGCCGCCCGCGGTTACATGGTCCACTACAACGACAAGGACGACGATGCGGACGCGACCGCCGTCAAGCGGTTCAAGAGCCAGATCGGTGCGGTCAAGTCGGTGCAGGACTTCGTCGGGGAGGCGTCGGTCTACAACTTCGCATTGAAGGCGTTCGGGCTCGATCCTGCCAGCGTCTCTGCCTTCACCGTCAAGAGAGTGCTCAAGAGCGACCTCAACGATCCCAGGAGCTATGTGTACCAGCTCAAGGACGACCGCTTCGTCCAGCTTGCCAAGGCGTTCAATTTCGGTGCGGACGGCAATATCACCGCGCCGAAGCTGGCGCAGTCGGAATCCGAGATCCTCGTCATGTCGCGCGCCTATGTGACGGCGAAATCCCGTTTCGGGACGAAGGACGACAAGGCGAAGGCTGAGGAAGAGGCGAAATATTACGCCACGCAGATCCAACGGGTCGAAACGACCAAGGAATTCCTCTCCGATGAGCGTCTCGTCTCCTTCGTGCTGACGGCGAACGGCATCGATCCGAAGAGCGTCGATCCGGTCTTCATGGAGAAGATCTTCGCGTCCGACCTCGACGACCCCAAGAGTTTCGTGAACCGGCAGGCGGACCGCGGCTTCCGCAAGATCGTCGCCTCGTTCAACTTCAACGCCGAGGGCAAGATCAAGCAGCCGGACGATGCCGAGATCCAGTCGCGCCGCGGCATCTACGAGACGATCGACAGCCATGTGCGCCAGATGCTGGAGGAGGAGGCGGGCAACGACAATGCCGGCGTGCGCCTTGCACTCTATTTCGAACGCAAGGCCGCGACGATCACGACCCCCTACGACATCCTTGCCGACGACGCGCTCTTCGAGGTCTTCAAGGTGGTCTACCAGCTTCCCGACGAGGTGGGCAGCGCGAACATCGACGCCCAGGCCGAAATGATCAAGCGCCATCTCGACCTCAAGGAGTTGCAGGACCCGCAGGCAGTTTCGAAGATGATCGTGAAGTTCTCCGTGCTCTACGACCTGAACAATCAGGCGACCACCGATCCCGCCCTCTCGGTGCTGACGAATTCGGGTTCCTCCGGCATCAGCGCGGACCTCATGATGTCGCTGGCGCAGCTTCGCACCGGCGGGGCCTGATCAACCGGCGACGACCTTGCCGGGATTCATGATCCCTGCGGGGTCGAAAGCGCGCTTGACCCTCCGCATCAGGTCCATCTCGATCGGCTCGCGCACGGCGGCAAGCTCGTCGCGCTTCAACTGCCCGATGCCGTGCTCGGCGGAAATCGAGCCGCCGTATTTCAGCACGATGGCGTGGACGAGATGGTTGATCTCGCGCCAGCGGGCAAGGAACGCCTCCTTGTCGGCGCCGACGGGCTGCGAGATGTTGTAGTGGATGTTGCCGTCGCCCATGTGGCCGAAGGAGCAGATGCGCGCGCCGGGGATCGCCGCCATCACCGCCGCATCCGCTTCCGCCATGAAATCCGGAATGGAGGAGACGGGCACGGAGACGTCGTGCTTGATCGATCCGCCCTCGGGCTTCTGCGCCGGCGACATGCTCTCGCGCATGTGCCACAGGGCCTTGCGCTGTTCCCCGCTTGCGGCGATGACGGCATTTTCCACCAGCCCGGCCTCGATGCCTTCGGCCAGCAGCGCCTCCATCATCCGTGTCGCCGTTTCGGCGGCGTCGGAGGTCGAGATGTCGACCAGCACGTACCAGTCGTGCCGGGTGGCCAGCGGATCGCGCACGCCCGGAATGTTTCGCGTGGTGAAATCGACGCCGAGGCGCGGCATCAGCTCGAAGCCGGTGAGCGCCGTGCCGCAGCGGCTGGAGGCGCGTTCGAAGAGGGCGAGCGCGTCCTTCACCGATTTCAGGCCGGCAAAGGCGACCTCGTGGCCGAGCGGACGGGGAAAGAGCTTCAGCACCGCCCCGGTGATGACGCCGAGCGTGCCTTCCGCGCCGATGAAGAGGTCGCGCAGGTCGTAGCCGGTATTGTCCTTCTTCAGCCGGCGCAGGCCGTTCCAGATTTCGCCGGTCGGCAGCACCACCTCCAGGCCAAGGCACAGATGGCGCATGTTGCCGTATGCGAGCACCGCGGTGCCGCCGGCATTGGTGGAAAGGTTGCCGCCGATCTGGCAGGAGCCTTCCGAGCCGAGCGACAGCGGGAAGAGCCGGTCGACGGCTTCGGCCGCCTTATGGATGTCCGCAAGGACGCAGCCGCCGTCCGCGACGATCACGTTGCCGACCGGGTCGACGTCTCGGATGCGGTTGAGGCGGGAGAGGGAAAGCACGACATCCGCCGCCCCCTCGCGCGGCACGCTGCCGCCGACATGGCCCGTATTGCCGCCCTGCGGCACGATCGCGGTGCGCGTTTCCGTGGCGAGCGCCAGGATCGCCGAGACCTCCTTCACCGAGCCGGGCCGCAGCACCAGCGGAGAGGTGCCGTGGTAGAGCCCGCGGCTCTCGACGAGATAGGGGGCGATGTCCCTGTCGTCGGCGAGGGCATATCCGGGGCCGGTGATGTCCGCGAAGCGGGCGATGAGATCGGGGGTGAGCGTCGCCTTGACCATCGCGCGTTTCTCCTAGCTGCGGGGCGCCGCCGCGCGCTGCAGGCGGTCGTTGATCGCCTCGCCGAGGCCGGTCGTGGGGATCGGCGAAACGGCGATGGAGCGCGCGCCCGCCGCATCCGCCGTCTTCATGTAGCCGAAGAGATTGGCGGCCGCTTCGGCAAGGTTGCCGCTGGGGCTGAGGTCGAGCACCAGCGCGGCCTCGCCTTCTCCGGGAAGCGGCGTGCCGCCGAAACGGATCAGCGCCTCACCGGGTTTCACGTCGCCGGCATCGAGGCGCACCGGGGCGTCGGGCGCATAGTGCGAGGCCAGCATGCCGGGCGCCTCGATCGTTGCGCCCGCCTTGTCGCCGCGCGTGACCGGGCGGCCGATGACGCGCTCGACGTCTGCGGCGTCGAGCCCGCCGGGCCGCAAGAGCCGGATCGTCTCCCCCTCGACCTTGAGGATCGTGGATTCGAGGCCGACGGTCGTGGGGCCGCCGTCGAGCACCAGTTCCAGCCGGTCACCGAAATCCTCGGCGACATGGCGGGCGGTGGTGGGGCTGATGCGGCCGGAGGTGTTGGCGCTGGGGGCTGCGAGCGGCCGGCCGAAGGCGGCGATCAGGCGGCCTGCGATGCCGGTCGGCACGCGGATGCCGACCGTGTCGAGGCCGGCGCGTGCCAGCGGATGGATGGGACTTTCCGGTCGGATCGGCACGATCAGCGTCAGCGGGCCGGGCCAGAAGGCCTCGGCGATCCGGCGCGACAGCGGGTCGAAGACCGCGTGCCTTTCCGCCATGGCAAGATCGGCCATGTGGCAGATCAGCGGATTGAAGCGCGGCCGGCCCTTCATTTCATAGATGCGGGTTATGGCCAGCGGATCGGTGGCGTCGGCGGCAAGGCCGTAGACCGTCTCGGTGGGAATGGCGACGGGCACGCCGCGCGCGAGCGTCTCCACGGCGCGTGCCAGCGCGGCCTCGCCATCCGTCCGGGTATCCACGATATCCGCCATGTCGTCCTTCCGTCTTTCTGCTTCCTTTACAGGGCTTTGGCCGTGGCTGCCAAGACCGCGCGGTTGCCTAAAATTCGAGCGACCGGGTTAGAGGGGCCGAAAGAGCCGCCTGTTATACGGGGGCCAACAGTCCCGCACGCAGGTCCCCATCATGACTCACAGAAAATCCTCGAAAACCGACATCGCCTTGCGGATCGCGATGGCGATGAAGCAGATGGGCATTGACGGCCTGCCGCGCAATTACGAACTGGTCTACGAGGCCTATGCCGGCAGCAATCCGGATCTCGTGCGCGACTTCATCGCGCTCGGCAAATACAAGTCGCAGGCCGCCCTCGACGAACTCGGCCGCAAATACCTGCCCCACCAGCACGAGGCGAGCGTGCTGCAGCGTTCGGCGGGCGCGCTCAGCAGCGAGATGAGCAACTTCATGCACCTGCTCAGCCAGGAGCGCTCCTCGCTCAACGACTACGGCCGCCTGATCGGCGAGGCCTCGCAGGTCATCCGCGATGCCGGACGCCTTGGCGAAGGCGCGCTCGGCAGCTCGCTCGAGGCGCTGCAGCGGGCGACCGAGCAGCGCGTCAACCATGCGGCGGAAATGGCGGAGAAGGTCGCGGCGCAGACCGCCGCCATGGAAAGCATCCAGAAGGAGATGGTGGAGTTCGAGGCGACGAAGTTCATCGACCCGCCGACCAGGCTCGGCAACCGCCGCGCCTTCAACAAGGCGCTCGCCCGCGTCTACGCCAATCCGCAGATGCCGCTGCTGTGCGGCGTGGCGATTGCGGAGGTCGATGCCGAGCGGCGGTTCTCGCCCGGCCAGATCGAGGCGCTGTCGGACCATCTCGTCACCTTCTATGGCGGCCTCATCCGCCAGGCCTTCCCGGCGCAGGACCTTGCCGTGCGCTTCGACGGCCTGCGTTTCGGTTTCCTGTTCAACACCGCGGACGAGGGCGAGGTAACGCGCCTTGTCGATCTCCTGCGCGCGGCCTTCCAGGCGGTGCCGCTGCGTGATCCGCGCACCGGCCGCAATCTCGGCAATCTCACGCTTTCCACCGGCGTGTGCATGACGGACCGGGCCGACAGCGCGCTCGACCTTTCGTCCGCCTGCGAACGGGCGCTGGCGGAGGCGAAGGCGGCGGGGGGCGACCAGATCGTCGTCTACGGCCGCGGCGACGAGGTGCCGGCCGGCAAGGAGTGGATGCTCTACAAGGCTTCGTGAGCCCGCGTCAGAGCGCCTCGATGGCCCTGCGCAGGGTTTCGTTGCGCGCACCGAGCATCAGCACGTTCTTCATGGCGAGCTTCGGGTCGTCCGTGCGGAAGATGACGCCGTTGCCGCGCACCGTCCGGTCGATCGTCAGGCGCCCTTCATCTTCCGCCGGCGCGATGGCGACGGCGAAATACATGCGTCCCGGCTTTTGCGAAATGCCGGCGAAGAACTGTTCCCCGTCGCCGATCTCGGCGAGGAAATTGGCCATGTAGAAGGCCCATTGCACATTGTCGAACTCCGCAAAGCGCGAATTGGCAACCGTGATGTGGCAGTAGCCGAGATGCGGCGTCCCGGCGAGCGTGCGGTGGAAGATCAGCTTCGGGAACTGGATCGAACGGTGGAAGCCGTTGATGCGCTCGTGGGTGACGTTGCCCGCCCGCTCCAGCTTGCGGCCCGTCCGCTCGGCCACCTCCTGGTAGCTGAGATAGCGCTTCTCGTTCGGGCTCCAGCTAAAATTGCGCTCGATGCGGCCGGTGCGCAGGAATTCCGTATGAACGGCGGAGCGCGGCGGGTTCGCGCGCTTGAACGCCACGGCGTCGTAGTATCGGAATTTCGTCTGCTGCACGCTTCGACACCCCGTCCTCGCGCCCGGATTGCCGGAAAGCTTATGAAAACGTCGTTAAGCATTCCTTTCCGTGCGGCTGCCTTCTTTTGCGCGTCACAATCATGGTCGCAATATGACAAGAGACTGATCGCGGATGCGGGCGTGCCGAAAGAATGGGCGGCCTGCCGTGAAAATCGGCATATGTAGTTGAGTTAAGTGGAGAAAACCGGATTCTATCTGTGCTCCATGCTCCGTCTTGACTGTCGTCAAATCAGAATGGCATGTCGTTTTCCGACATGCCGCGCCGCCGCGCTTGCGGTTAGATGGAGACACTCAAGGTGCTGCCCCCGCAGGGGGGTGGAGAATTGGGAAGCCGGTTGAAGTCCGGCGCTGCCCCCGCAACGGTGTTGGAGCAAGGTGCAGCAGCGGCCACTGGACGGGAGGTCTGGGAAGGCGTTGCACCGGTCAGGCAAGGCACGACCCTCGAAGCCGTCCGGCTTCGAAAAGGGAACGGCCCGGCAGGACGCTCCTCAGCCCGGAAACCAGCCTGGAGAAACGATCGTGACTGGCTGCGGCGGGCGGCCGGGAAGCGTGCAGCCCGTGCGGTCTTCCGCCCGGATGCCGTCTCCTCCCGTGCGCCTCGGCCCAAATCTGGATTAGTTGAGGATCCGCCATGGACATCAGCAGCGACGTGCTCCGCAAGCTCAAGAACCGGCGCGAGGGCTACAGCCTCGAGCAGGCCTTCTATATCGACCCCGACCACTACAAGCTCGACCTCGAGACGATCTGGTATCGCGACTGGCTGTTCATCGGCCATGACTGCGAGATCCCGAAGGCCGGCAACTTCTTCACCGTGCAGGTCGGCGATTATCCCGTCGTCATCACCCGCGACCGTTCGGGCACCGTCCGCGCGCTGCACAATTCCTGCCGCCATCGCGGTTCGCGCGTGTGCACGCAGCACAAGGGCACCTCGGCCAAGCTCGTCTGTCCCTACCACCAGTGGACCTACGAGCTCGACGGCTCTCTGCTCTTTGCCCGCCACATGGCGGCGGATTTCGACAAGACGCAGCACAGCTTGAAGCAGATCCACTGCGAGACCGTCGGCGGCTACATCTTCATCTGCCTCGCCGACGAGGCGCCCGACTTTTCCGCCTTCCGTTCGACGGCTGAGCCTTATCTCGCCCGCCACCGCCTCGGAGAGACGAAGGTCGCCTTCGAGAGCACGATCATCGAGAAGGGCAACTGGAAGCTCGTCTGGGAGAACAACCGCGAGTGCTACCACTGCGCCGCAAACCACCCGGAGCTCTGCCGCACCTATCCGGAAGCGCCGAGCGCGACCGGCGTGCAAGGGGCGAAGGACGATCCGGTCATCGCCGCGCATTGGGCGAAGTGCGAGGCCGCGGGCCTGCCGAGCGAATTCCGCATCTCGCCGACCGGCCAGTTCCGCGCTGCCCGCATGCCGCTCATCCAGGATGCGGAGAGCTACACCATGTCCGGCGCGCGCGCGGTGCAGCGCCCGCTCTCCAACGACATGCTGGAAAGCCATGTCGGCACGCTGCTGCTCTTCCACTATCCGACGACGTGGAACCACGTCCTCGCCGACCACGCCATCACCTTCCGCGTGCTGCCGCTCGGCCCGGAACTGACGCAGGTCACGACGAAGTGGCTCGTCAACAAGGATGCGGTCGAGGGCGTCGACTACCGTCTCGACGAACTCACCCATGTCTGGACCGAGACCAACGACCAGGACCGCCGGATCGTCGAGGAAAATGCCTTCGGCATCCGCTCGCCCGCCTACCAGCCCGGCCCCTATTCGGCCGAGGACGAGGGCGGCGTCATGCAGTTCGTCGAATGGTACTCGAACTTCATGATCGAGCGGCTCGACGGCGCCAAGAAGCCGCTTACCAAGGTCGCGTGACATGACGGTCGTCAGCCATTTCCACCATTTCGACGAACTCAATCCCTGGCACGACCGCCACAACCTGCTGGAGTGCATCGCCGTCACCGTGGAAACGGCTGATGTGATGACCTTCACCTTCAGCTCCGACCAGAAGAACTGGTTCCGGTATCTGCCGGGCCAGTTCGTCACGCTGGAGCTGCCGGTGTCGGAGGACGATCCGGTCATGCGCACCTACACGCTGTCCTCCTCGCCATCGCGCCCGTTCTCGGTCGCGGTGACGGTGAAGGCGCAGAAGAACTCCATCGGCACGCGCTGGATGTTCGACAACCTGCGCCCCGGCATGAAGCTGAAGGCCTTCGGGCCGCTCGGCGACTTCTCCTTCGTGCGTTATCCCGCGGAGAAGTATCTCTTCATCTCCGCCGGCTCGGGCGTCACGCCGATGATGTCGATGACGCGCTGGATGGCCGATTGCGCGCCGCAGTCCGACGTCGCCTTCGTCACCTGCGCGCGCAAGCCGGAGGACCTGCTGTTCAAGGGCGAGCTCGAATGTCTTGCCGCCCAGATGCCGAACCTTGCGCTCGGCTTCGTCGTCGAGGGCCACAATCCGCGCGACGGCTGGCATGGCCTTCGCGGCCGCATCGACGCGGCGCGCCTTTCGCTGCTCGCCCCGGATTTCCGGGACCGCACCGTCTTCTGCTGCGGTCCGGAACCGTTCATGCGCGGTGTGCGCGACATGCTGAAGGTCTGCGGCTTCAACATGGACCGCTATCACGAGGAGAGCTTCCAGCCGTCGAGCGCCCCCGCGCCGGAGGAAATCGCCATACGTGCCGGCGCCGGCGAGCAGGAGGTCGATGCCGATGCCGTCGCGACCGTCAGCTTCACCATGGCCGGCAAGGAGGGCAAGTGCCCGCCCGGCCAGACGATCCTGCAGACGGCCCGCGCGGCCGGCGTGCGCATCGGCGCGGCCTGCGAGGGCGGGCTTTGCGGCACCTGCCGGGTGATGAAGGTCTCTGGCGAGGTGGAGATGCGCCACAATGGCGGCATCCTCGACGACGAGATCGCGGAAGGCTACATCCTCGCCTGCTGCTCGCGGCCCATCGGGGATGTCTCCATCGAGGCGTAAGGCAAGGAAAAGCCCCCGTCATCTTGGATGATGGGGGCTTCGATGTTTGCTCGACGGCTACCTCCGCACGCGCGTCACCCTCGGGTTTGACCCCGAGCATCCAAGCCACGGTGAGGCTGTGGGGATGGATGGTCGGGTCGAGCCGGACCACGACGGAGGGGAAGCGGTGCTTCCTGCCACCGCAACGAAGCGTGTCAGTCCGCCTTCGCCCGGCGTGCCGGGAAGAGGATGACGTCGCGGATCGACGGGGCGTTCGTCAAGAGCATGATCAGGCGGTCGACGCCGATGCCGAGGCCGCCTGCGGGCGGCATGCCCTGGTCGATGGCGTCGAGGAATTCGTCATCGAGCTGCTTGGCCTTCTCGCCGCGGGCATGGGCCTGTTCGAGCTGCTCGACCATGCGGGCGCGCTGCTCTTCCGGGTCGTTGAGCTCGGAGAAAGCGTTGCCGAGTTCCCAGGTGTTGCAATAGGTCTCGAAACGCTCGACGAGGCGCGGCTCGCCCGGCACTTCCTTGGCGAAGGGCGAGATGTCCTTCGGGAAATGCGTGACGTGGCTCGGCTGGATCAGCGTCGGCTCGACCTTCTCCTCGAAGATGAAGGCAAGGCATTCGCCCCAGGTCCAGTCCTTCTCGATCTCGAAGCCGGCGGCCTTGGCGGCGGCGCGGGCTTCCTCGTCGCTCTTCATGGCGAGGAAGTCGAGGCCGGTTGCTTCCTTGACGGCATCGGGCATCGGCACGCGCCTGAACGGGCCCTTGAAGGAAAGTTCCTTGTCGCCATAGGCAAATTCGGTCGAGCCGTGGATCTTCACCGCAAGCTCGGCGAAGAGGCGTTCCACGAGGTCCATGATGTCCTCGTAGTCGGCATAGGCCCAGTAGCATTCCATCATCGTGAATTCGGGATTGTGCCGCGTCGACACGCCCTCGTTGCGGAAGTTGCGGTTGATCTCGAACACCTTGTCGGTGAGCCCGGAGACCAGCGTGCGCTTGAGGAACAATTCCGGCGCGATGCGCAGGTACATGTCGAGCTTCAGCGTGTTGTGGTGCGTCTTGAAGGGCTCGGCCGTCGCGCCGCCATAGACCGAATGCAGCATGGGCGTCTCGACTTCCATGAAGCCGTCGTTCTCCATGAAGCGGCGGATGCCGGAGACGATCTTCGAGCGCTGCTGGAAGCGAAGCTTGGATTCCTCGTTGGTCATGATGTCGAGATGGCGCTTGCGGTAGCGGATCTCGACATCGGCAACGCCGTGCCACTTTTCCGGCATCGGCAGCAGGGTCTTCGTCAGCATGACAATCTGCTGCGCGTTGATCGTGAGTTCCCCGCGCTTGGTGCGGCGGACGATCCCGGTCACGCCGATGATGTCGCCGATATCGATCATCGGCAGCAGGGCGCGCGCCTCTTCCGGCGTCGTGTCCTTATGGGAGAAGATCTGGATCTTGCCCGAGGCGTCATGGATATCCATGAACATGCCCGAATTGCGCGAGGAATAGACGCGGCCGGCGACGGTCACGATGTCGCCGCTCTCCGTGTCGGGTTCCAGGCCCTCGTATTTTTCCGCAAGCTCCGCATTGGTCATCGTACGGTGGAAATGCGCCGGATAGACCTCGCCGAGCGTCTCGCGGAGCTGGCCGAGCTTCTGGCGGCGGACTTCCGTCGGGTCGGAGGAAAGGGCGGTGTCTGTCTTCGTGTCGGTCATCTTTTCGAACCCTGTTGCGGCTTTCGCCGCGCAATTAATTGCAAACTGGTGCCTGCTGCCCCCTCACCCTGGCCTTCTCCCCGAGGGGAGGGGACCGGAGTGTGTTGCGGGCGCCGCATTCCCTTCTCCCCGCGGGGAGAAGGTGCCGGCAGGCGGATGAGGGGACCCCCTTACTTTCCGCTGCCCACCATCGAGGCCACCACCTGCGCGGCGACCTTCAGGCGCTGGCGCACGACGGAGCGGCCAAGGATGGCCATGCTATCGAAGAGCGGGAGCGAGCGCGACGAGCCGGAAACGGCGACGAAGAGCGGGGCCACCACGACCTTGAGCTTCTTGCCGAGCCGGTCGGCGCTTGCGCGCAGTTCCGCCTCGATGCTCTCGACGGTCCATTCCGGCATCTTTTCGAGATCGGGCTGCACCTGGTTCAGCACTTCGAGGATTTCTTCCGGCGTCGACTTCACCTTGGCGAAGGATTCCGGCGTCAGGCCAAGGTCCGACTTCAGCAGGAAGCCGGCGAGGTCCGGCAGTTCGCCGAGCTTGGAGATGCGCGACTGCGAGAGCTTGAGACCCTCGCGGATGCGGTTGTTCTCCATCGCCCATTCCAGAACGCGCTGCGTGAAATCTTCTTCCGAAAGCTGTTCGCGCAGCCAGCGGCCGTTCAGCCAGTCGAGCTTCTGGATGTCGAAGATCGCGCCGGCCTTGGAGAGGTTCTCCGGGTCGAACTTTTCGGCGAGCTGATCCATGGTCAGCAGCTCCTCGCCCTCGGAGATCTGGATGAAGAACAGGCCGAGGAAGTTCATCAGCGCTTCCGGCAGGTAGCCGAGCGCCGAGTAATAGGAGATCGAGGTCGGGTTCTTGCGCTTGGAGAGCTTCGACTTGTCGTGATTGCGCATCAGCGACAGGTGCATGAAGACCGGCGGCTCGAGACCGAGATATTGATAGATGAGGATGTGCTTGGGCACCGAGGCGAGCCATTCCTCGCCGCGCGCCACATGGGTGATCTTCATCAGGTGGTCGTCCACCACATTCGCCATGTGGTAGGTCGGCATGCCGTCGGCCTTCAGCAGCACCTGCATGTCGACGGCTTCCCACGGGATCTCGACCGGGCCGTAGACGCCGTCGACGAACTTGCACGAGCCCTCGGTCGGGATCTTCATGCGCACGACATGCGGCTCGCCGGCCTCGACGCGCCGCGTCACTTCCTCGGCCGAGAGATGCAGGCACAGTCCGTCGTATTTCGGCGGCTTGCCGGCGGCGCGCTGTTCCTCGCGCATCTTCTCCAGCCGCTCGGGCGTGCAGAAACACTTGAAGCCATGGCCGTTCGCGACGATCTGGTCGACGTAAGGACGATAGATGTCCTTGCGGTCGGACTGGCGGTAGGGGCCGTAGGGGCCGCCGATGTCAGGGCCTTCCGACCATTCGAGGCCGCACCATTTCAGTGCGTCCAGCACCTTCTGCTCGAATTCCGGCGTCGAGCGCGTGGCGTCCGTGTCCTCGATGCGCAGAATGAAGGTGCCGTTGTTCTTTTTCGCAAAGAGGTAGTTGAACAGCGCGATATAGGCGGTGCCGACATGCGGCTCGCCGGTCGGGGAGGGTGCGATACGGACGCGGACGCCGGAAGTGCTCATGGATAGGGCCTGTCTTGACATTTCAGGAGGGGAGAGCCCGGATTTTCGCCGTTTCGGGCGGCGGGAAGAGGCTTTCCATTGGGCTGGGTGAGACCATATTCAGCCCGGCGCGTCAAGAAAAACTCGGGTCCCGCCTATTGCACCGGCCAGACGTAGAGCAGCGCCGGCACGCTGACGATGACGATGAGGACGGAGAGCGGCAGGCCGACGCGGGGATAGTCGGCGAACTTGTAGCCGCCCGGGCCCATGACCAGCGTGTTGCACTGGTGGCCGACGGGGGTGAGGAAGTCGCAGCCCGCGCCGATCGCCACGGCCATCAGGAAGGCCTCGGGCCGGTAGTGCAGGGCGCTTGCGAAGCTCGCCGCGATGGGCGCCATGACGAGCACCGTCGCGGCATTGTTGAGGAAGGGCGTCACCGCCATCGCCGTCAGCAGGATGAGGCCGAGCGCGCCGAAGGGCGGCAGGTGCACGGCGATATCGCCGAGCCAGCCGGCGATGAGCTCGCTCGCGCCCGTCGTGCGCAGGCTGTCGGAGACGGGAATGAGGGCGGCGAGCATGACGAGGATCGGCCCGTCGAGCGCGGCATAGGCCTCGCGCAGCGGCACCGCGCGGAACAGCACCATGGCGACGGCGGCGGCGAAGAAGCCGGTCGCGACCGGCACGAAGCCGAGCGCGGTGGAGGCCATGGCGGCGATCAGCACCAGCACGGGGATGATCGCCTTGCGCGGCGCGCCAAGCAGGATCTCGCGCTGGGCGAGGGGGAGGAGGCCGAGCTCGGGCAGCAGCGTCGGCAGCGCCCGGTTGTTGCCCTGCACCACGATCACGTCGCCAGGACGAAGGCGCACCTCGGAGAGCTTTTCGCGCAGGCGCTGACCCTGCCGGCTGACGGCGAGCAGGTTGATGCCGTAGGAGTGGAACAGCGCGATGGAGCGGGCGGAAATGTCGATGAGGCGGGATTCGTTGCCGACGACGACCTCGATGGCGCTGATCTCGCCCGACTCGCCGCGGCCGGTCTGGATGGGTTTGCCGGAGAGCGACAGGCCGGCGGCGGAGACGACCTTGTCGAGCGCGCCGGCGGTGCCCTCCATCAGGATCGTGTCCCCGGCCGCCAGCCGGACATCCGGCAGCGGCGCGATGTGGACGTGGCCGCGGATGATCGCGGTCGCGATGACCTCACCGTCGCCGTTCCTCAGCACCTCGTTGAGCGACTTGCCGATGGAGGGAGAGCCTTCCTCCACGCTCGCGTCGGAGGAATAGGCGGCCGCTTCCAGCGATTCCTCGATGCTGGCGTTCTTGTTGCTCCGCTCCGGCACGATGCGGTTGAAGAACAGCATGAAGAGGATGCCGCAGACCGTCAGCGTCGCGCCGACGGGGGTGAAGTCGAACATGGTGAAGCTCTCGCCGGTGATCTCCTGGCGAAGGCGCGAGACGACGATGTTGGGCGAGGTGCCGATCTGCGTCATCAGGCCGCCGAGAAGCGCGGCAAAGGCCATCGGCATCAGGAATTTCGAGGCGGGGGTGCCGGACTTGCGGGCGAACTGGAAGGCGAGCGGCATCATGATGGCGAGCGCGCCGATGTTCTTGATGAAGGCCGAGAGCACCGCGACGGAGACCAGCAGCAGCGCGAGCTGGCTGCGCTTCGATGTCAGGTTCGGGAAGAATCGCTTGACCGCGAGGTTTACGATGCCGGAGCGGGCGACCGCCGCGCTCACCATCAGCGCGCTGCCGACGATGATGACGATGTCGTCGGAAAAGCCGGAGAATGCCTTGTCGAAGGGCACGATGCCGACGGCGAGCGCCAGCAGCAGCGAACAGCAGGCGACGAGATCGTAGCGGAACCTTCCCCATATGAACGCCGCCATCATCAGGCCGATGACGACGAAGGCGAAGGTCTGCTCAAGGGTCATATGTCAGTCCGTGCGGCGGGGTGATGCGCGGCATGAATTCCCTTGAGGCCCTGCCGGTTCCACTGAGATCAGCGCAACCGGCCAAAACTTTCGCGGAACAATCCACCCGTTCGAAGATTTGCCAAGAGAAGGCGGGCCGTGTCAACCGGACACGACGGAGATGGAGAACACGGGGATTTTTCCGGTTTCTCCCCGTGGCCAACGAAACGGCAGGCGAGCTCCCCACCCGTCCGGCCCGTCTTCGACAGCTTCTCTGCCTGCCGGCATCTCCCCACAAGGGGTAGAAAGCTGGAGGCTTGCTCATCATCAAAAATTGAATGCCAACGGAGCGGCAGGTTAAGCCCCTCCCCCTTGCAGGGAGGGGCCTTCCGGCTCAATCTCAATGCCCGCCCGCGCCCCTGCTCTTCTGCCGCGCATTGCGCGAGAGCATGTTCAGCAGCTCCACAAGCGCCGAGAACGCCATGGCCGCGTAGATGTAGCCCTTGGGCACATGGAAGCCCATGCCTTCGGCGATCAGCGTCGTGCCGATCATCAGCAGGAACGCGAGCGCCAGCATGACGATGGTCGGGTTCTTCTCGATGAAGTTGGCGAGCGGCGTTGCGGCCAGCAGCATGACGGCGACGGCGACGAGCACGGCGACCACCATGATCGGCAGGTGCGGCGTCATGCCGACGGCGGTGATGATGCTGTCGATCGAGAAGACGAGGTCGAGCAGCAGGATCTGGCCGATGGCGGCGGTGAACGACGTCGTGACCGCGCCGCCCACCACATCCTCCTTGTGGTCGAGCGGGTCGACATTGTGGTGGATTTCCTTCGTCGCCTTCCACACGAGGAAGAGGCCGCCGGCGATCAGGATCATGTCCTTCCAGGAGAAGCCGTGGCCGAAGGCCTCGAAGACCGGGGTGGTGAGCTGCACGATCCAGGCGATTGTACCGAGCAGGGCAAGGCGCATGACGAGCGCCAGGCCGATGCCGATGCGGCGGGCCTGCACCCGGTGCTCTGCGGGCAGCTTGTTGGTCAGGATCGAAATGAAGATGAGGTTGTCGATACCGAGAACGACTTCCATCACGACCAGCGTGACAAGCGCGATCCAGGCGGCCGGGTCCTGCATGAGCGCAAGAATGCTGTCCATCCGGTCTTCCTCTCCATGAATACGGGTGTGAGAATGGACTTCCGTATTTATGCAGAATTCGACCGCTGGCAAGCGGGCGCGCCTGCCCGCCGATCTTATTTCACGAATTCGTCATTCGGCGGCGTCCGGCCGCAAGGGTTTTGTGCCATAGGCGGCGAGGAAGACGCGGATCGCGGACGTCACGTTCCTCTCGATGGCGCTGCGCGGGGGCACCTCCTCCATCGAGCCGAAGATGCGCGGCTTGAAGAGGCCGACGGTGGTGAGCTCGATGAACTGCTTGGCGGCTTGCACGGTGTCCTCGCAGGCGATGATGCCCGCCGCCACCTGCCGGTCGAGATATTCCTGCAGCACTGAGACGGGGTTGATCGGCGTCGCGGAGAAGAAGCGGCTGCAGAGCATCGGCAGGCGGTGATTGGCGGCGATCACCATGCGCATGGCGCGGATCGTCTGATCCGCCGTCATGTGCGTGGCAAACAGCATGCCGAAATCCGCCAGCGTCTCGGTGATCGGCTTGTTGCCGTCGAGCGCATGGCGCACCGTCTCGGTGATCCGGCTGCGCTCGCGCTCGATCATGTAGCCGAAAAGGTCTTCCTTGTTCTCGAAATAGACGTAGATCGTACCCTTGGAGACGCCGGCCGCGCGCGTGATGTCGTTCATGCTGGCGGCCTCGAAGCCCTGCTCCATGAACACGCGCTTTGCGCCGTCGAGGATCTGCTCGCGCTTGGCGGGGTCTTCTCCCGCCGCGCGGCGACCCGCATGCGGGGCGGCCAACTTTTCTACCGTGGTGTGCATTCCCGTGTCAGAGCCCGATTCCAGTATTTCGAACCGCTTGGTTCGATTTCACTTGATATGCGGGAAAAACAGGATTATGTCAAATCGAACCGTACGGTTCAGTTCGAAATTTTCATCCAGAGAATGGTGGAATGCGCATGTCGACTTCACATGGCGCCGGCACGGCGAAGGTTCGCCCGGTCAACGACGATTTTGAGGCCGAGACCGCCGAGGCACGGCCGGTGACGACGGCGGAGGCGCCGGCCCCTGCCGCTGCAGTCGCGCAGCAGCCCGAAAAGAAGAAGGGCGGCCGCCGCATGGCGCTGCCGGTCCTCGGGCTGGTGCTGCTCGCCGCCGCCGGTTGGTACGGCTACCAGTGGTGGACGCATGGCCGCTTCATGATCTCGACGGACGACGCCTATATCGAGGGTGACATCGCGTCCATCTCCCCGAAGGTGTCCGGCTATGTCGCCGCGGTCAACGTCGTTGCCAACCAGATGGTCAAGGCCGGCGATCCGCTCGTCACGCTCGACGACGGCGACTACCGCCTTGCCCGGGAGCAGGCCGAGGCGCAGATCGCGACGCAGAAGCTCGCGCTCCACCGCATCGACGCCCAGATCGACGGCGCCAGGGCAAGCCTTGCCCAGGCCGAGGCCCAGAAGGTGGCCTACCAGGCTGCCCTCAGCGGTGCAGAAGTCGCCGAAAAGCGCGCCAAGGAGCTGAATGCCAAGGCCGTCGGCACCACCGCCTCGCTCGACAGCGCCACGGTGGCGCTCGACCAGGCCAAGGCCAACCTCGTCGGCGCGGATGCCAATATCGTATCCGCCAAGGCGAACATCGCAGTCCTGGAAGCCCAGCGCGCCGAGGCCGATAGCGGCATCCGCACGCTGGAACTGGCCCGCGACAAGGCCACGCGCGACCTCGGCTTCACGGTTCTGAAGGCGCCCTATGACGGTGTCGTCGGCAATGTCTCCGTGCAGGTCGGCGACCTCGTTTCAGCCGGCCAGCGCCTTGCCGCGCTGGTTCCGGTGACGGACCTCTATGTCGAGGCGAATTTCAAGGAGACGCAGATCGCCCATCTCGTGCCCGGCTCGAAGGTGCACCTGCATGTCGACGCATACGAGAACGACGATATCGTCGGCACGGTGTCGTCGATCGCGCCCGCCTCCGGCTCGGTCTTCTCGCTGCTGCCGGCGGAGAACGCCACGGGCAACTTCACCAAGGTCACGCAGCGCGTGCCTGTCCGCATCGCCCTGCCGAAGGATGCGCTGGACAGCGGCAAGCTTCGTGCGGGCCTGAGTGTCGTCGTCGACGTCGACAGCCGCACCGCCCCGGCCGGCTCGGCGATGGCCGCGACACTCGAGTAACGTTCGAATCTATCGTTTATCGCATTCAGCCGCCGGACGATCCCCCCGGCGGCCGAATGCTCCAGCAAGGGAGCGCGGGCCATGGCCGCGACCGCTCAACCGACTGCCGGCGCACTTGCGGCGGCGCCCGCGCATGCCGACAAGGTTCCCGTCCGCCGCGTCATCGCCTTCTTCGCGATGGTCTTCGGCATGTTCATGTCGATCCTCGACATCCAGATCGTCTCGGCCTCGCTGTCGGAGATCCAGCCCGGCCTCGGCGCGGGTGCGGATGAGATCGCCTGGGTGCAGACCTCCTACCTGATCGCCGAAGTCATCATGATCCCGCTGTCGGGCACGCTGGCGCGCATCGTCTCGACGCGCGTGCTCTTCAGCTTCTCGGCCGCCGGCTTCACCATCGCCAGCGCGCTTGCGGCGACGGCCACGAATATCGACCAGATGATCGTCTACCGCGCCATACAGGGCTTCATCGGTGGCGGCATGATCCCCTCGGTCTTCGCGGCGGCCTTCACCATCTTCCCGCCCTCCAAGCGCTCCGTCGTCTCGCCGATGATCGGCCTCGTCGCGACGCTCGCGCCCACCATCGGCCCGACGGTGGGCGGCTATCTCAGCCATGCCTTCTCCTGGCACTGGCTGTTCCTCGTCAACATCATTCCCGGCATCATCGTCACGGTCCTCACCTTCAACCTGATCGACTTCGACAAGCCGGAATTCGGCCTGATGAAGCGCTTCGACTGGTGGGGGCTCATCTCCATGGCGGTGTTCCTCGGCTCGCTGGAATACGTGCTGGAAGAAGGCAACAACAAGGACTGGTTCAGCGACGAGCATATCGTCATGGGGTCGCTCGCCGTCGCCATCGGCGCCATCGTCTTCTTCTGGCGGGCCTTCAAGGTGCCATTCCCGGTGGTGGACCTGCGCGCCTTCGCCAACCGGAACTTCGCCTTCGGCTCGGTCTTCTCCTTCGTCATGGGCATCGGGCTCTATGGCCTCACCTATCTCTATCCGCTCTATCTCGCCCGCATCCGGGGCTACGATTCGCTGATGATCGGCGAGACCATGTTCGTCTCGGGCCTTGCCATGTTCTGCACCGCGCCGATCGCCGGCATGATGTCTTCGCGGCTCGATCCGCGCGTCATGATGATGATCGGCTTCGGCGGCTTTGCGCTCGGCACATGGTCGATGACGCAGCTCACCGCCGACTGGGACTTCTACGAGCTCCTGGTGCCGCAGATCCTGCGCGGCGTCTCGCTGATGATCTGCATGGTGCCGATCAACAACGTGGCGCTCGGCACGCTGCCGCCCGACCGTATCCGCAACGCCTCCGGCCTTTTCAACCTGACGCGAAACCTCGGCGGGGCGGTGGGGCTCGCGGTCATCAACACGATCCTCACCCAGCGCTCGCAGGAACATTACCTGCGCCTGTCCGAGCATGTGCAGTGGGGCAATCCGGTCGCCGTCGAGCAGCTGCGCAACATGGCCTCGAACTTTTCCGCCCATGGCCTCGACGGGCCGACCATCGCCATCAAGCAGATGGCCGGCATGGTGCAGCAGCAGGCCTATATCCTGTCCTTCATCGACATTTTCCTGCTCCTGACCTTCCTCTTCGGCTCGCTCGTCGTCTGCGCCTTCGCGATCAGCAAGCCGCCGTCGGGCGTCGGGGGCGGCAGCGGGCACTGAGTCCGCCCGAAACCCTCTTGCCCGGACATCGGTCCGTCCGCCACAATGGCGGCGTGATCGAAGCCCGGAGACAAGCATGTCCTTCAATCCCACCCGCCGCCATCTCCTGACAGCCGCGGGCGGCCTCGGCCTTTCCCTCGCCCTGCCAAGGCTTGCGGCTGCCGCCGGGGCGCAGCGCGCCGCGACGGACGCCACCTTCCTCTTTTCCTGCGACGTTCATGCCTGCCTCGTCTCGGCGGACGGCCTCAGTCCGAACTGCGCAGCCGAGGGCAAGACGGATGCCGCGCTGCTGCGGCATGTCGGGGCGGTCAACGCGGTCGGCGGGCTCGTCTGGCCGGCGGTGATCGACGGCAAGCCCTCCGGCCTTGCGAGCGCCGGCGCGCCCATCGCCGCGCCGCTCGGCCTCGTGCTCGGCGGCGACATGACGGACGACGGCGGCGGGCAGGTGAAGGTGCCGGGCGAGGGGTGGCAGCTCCAGCAATTCGCCAGCCGCTACCAGCAGGGCACCGGGCCGGACCGGGTGCACTATCCCGTCTATAGCGGCCTCGGCAATCACGACCTCGACCAGGACGGCGTGTCGCCGCATGTCGACTGGTATCGCCGGGAGCTGCGCGACTATGTCGAGCTCAACCACCGCTCCACGGTCTTCTACAAGGCGCCGGTGCCGGTGACGAACTACGATCTCGATTCGGACAACTATTCCTGGGACTGGGGCGGGCTGCACCTCATCCAGCTTCAGCGCTTCGGCGGAGACGATACGAAGGGGGCGATCAGCGGCCTCAACTGGCTGCAGCAGGACCTTGCAACCTATGCCGCCGACGGCCGGCCCGTCGTGCTCTTCCAGCACTACGGCTGGGACCATTTCTCCACCGAGCACTGGGACCCGGCGGCGAAGACCTTCGATCCGACCGGTGCCGGTCCCGCGCACTGGTGGAGCGACGAGGAGCGCGCCGCCCTGCTTGCCGCCCTCAAGGACTACAATGTCGCCGGCATCTTCCATGGCCACGAGCATCCGACGCCGATGATCTACAACCGCGAGGGCTATGATATCTTCAAGCCCATCGCCGCCTTCCTGGGCGGCCTCGCGCTGGTGCGCGTCACCGACACCTTTATGGATGTCGCCCTCGCGAAGGCCGGCGAGAACCCCGCCGATCTCCTCTTCACCCACGCCTTCAGCAAGCGTCTCTAGGCCCGGCAAAACCGGCCTACGGACCTTGCCTGAAAATTTCTGATTTACGTACATCAAAAATTCCTCTAAGGCTCTCGCCACGGAGGAGAGATGAGACCCACGGTTCACGATATCGCCGACAAGGCGGGCGTCAGCCTCGCCACGGTCGACCGCGTCCTGAACGACCGGCCGGGCGTGCGCGGCGTCACGCGCGCGCGGGTCGAGGCGGCGATCGCCGCGCTCGGCTATGTGCGCGACGTCGCGGCGGCGAACCTTGCCAAGGGCCGCGTCTATCCGCTCGTCTTCATCCTGCCGGAGGGCGACAATCCCTTCATGCGCGGGCTGGAGGCGGAGGTGCGCCGCGCCGGCCTCCATTCCGCCGCCGAGCGCACCCGCCTTTCCGTGGCGACGGTGCCGGCCTTCGACGCGGCGGCGCTGGCGAAGGCCATCGATGCCGCCATCGCCGGGGACGTTTCCGGCATCGCCGCCGTCGCCGTGGATGCGCCGGAAGTGTCCGACGCCATCGCCCGCGCGCACGCGGCCGGCATCCCCGTCGTCACCCTCGTTTCCGATCTTGCCGGCTCTGGTCGCGATCATTTCGTCGGCGTCGACAATATCGCCGCCGGCCGCACCGCCGGCAGCCTGATGGGCCGCTTCCTCGGCGGCCGGCCCGGCCCCGTCGCGGTGCTCGCCGGCTCCATGCGGGTGCGCGACCATGGCGAGCGTCTCGAAGGGTTTCTCGCCGCCATGTCGGCCATGCCCCAGGCGCGCGCCATCCTGCCGGTGCTGGAAGGGCAGGACGATCCGGAGCTTTCCTTCTCGCTGATCGCCGATTGCCTCGCCAAGGTGCCGGACCTTGCCGGCATCTACAGCCTCGGTGCCGGCAATCGCGGCCTCATCGCCGCGCTTTCGGCGGGGGGCAGGGGCGATCTCTGCGTGATCGTGCACGAGCTGACCGGCGAGACCCGGGCGGCGCTGGAAAGCGGCGTCGTCGATGCCGTGCTCAACCAGGATGCCGGCCACGAGGTGCGCAGCGCCATCCGCGTGCTGCGCGCCAAGGCGGACGGCCTGCCGGTCAACGCCGCGCAGGAGCGCATCCGCCTCGACATCTTCATCAAGGACAACCTCCCGGCCGACCCGGACGAGGAAAACTAGGAGACAGCCATGTATCTCGGGATCGACCTCGGCACGTCGGGCGTGAAAGCCATGCTGATCGATGCGGACCAGACGGTCGTCGGCTCGGCCTCCGGCAGGGAGGTCGAGACAGCGCGCCTTCACGCCGGCTGGTCGGAGCAGGACCCGGCCGACTGGATCCGCGCGACGGAGGAGGCGATCGCCAGCCTTCGCGCTGCGCACCCCGCCGAATTCTCCGCCGTGCGCGGCATCGGCCTTTCCGGCCACATGCATGGCGCGACGCTGGTCGATGCGGACGACAGGGTGCTGCGCCCCTGCATCATGTGGAACGACACGCGCAGCCACAGGGAAGCCGCCGCGCTCGACGCCGATCCGCGCTTTCGAAAGATTACCGGCAATATCGTCTTCCCCGGCTTCACCGCGCCGAAGCTCGCCTGGGTGAAGAACAACGAGCCCGATATCTTCGCCAAGGTCCGCTGGGTGTTGCTGCCCAAGGACTATCTCCGCCTCTGGCTGACGGGCGAGCATCTTTCCGAAATGTCCGATTCCGCCGGCACGTCCTGGCTCGACACCGGCGCTCGCAGATGGTCCGCCGAACTTCTCGCCGCGACCGACCTCGAAGAGCGCCAGATGCCGGGCCTCGTGGAAGGCACCGAGCCGGCCGGTATGCTGCGGCCGGAGCTATCGTCGAAATGGGGCCTCGGCGAGGGTGTCGTCGTTGCCGGCGGGGCGGGCGACAATGCGGCCTCGGCCTGCGGCATGGGCACGGTGCGCGAGGGCACGGCCTTCGTTTCGCTGGGCACCTCCGGCGTGCTCTTCGCGGCGAATGCCAGCTACCTGCCGAACCCGGAAAGCGCCGTGCACGCCTTCTGCCACGCGCTGCCGAACACCTGGCACCAGATGGGCGTCATTCTTTCGGCGACCGACGCGCTCAACTGGCATTCGCGCGTCACCGGCGCTTCCGCCGCCGATCTCACGAAGGAACTCGGCGAGGTGCTGAAGGCCCCTTCGAGTGTCACCTTCCTGCCCTATCTCTCCGGCGAGCGCACGCCGCACAACGATGCGGCCATCCGCGGTGCCTTCCTCGGCCTCGGCCATGAGAGCGGCCGGCCGGTGCTGACGCAGGCGGTGCTGGAGGGCGTTTCCTTCGCGCTGCGCGACAATCTCGAAGCGCTGAAATCCGCCGGCACGCGCCTTTCCTGCGTCACCGCCATCGGCGGCGGTTCGCGCTCGCATTACTGGCTGAAATCCATCGCGACGGCGCTGAACCTTCCCGTCGACCTGCCGGCCGACGGCGATTTCGGCGCGGCCTTCGGCGCCGCCCGCCTCGGCCTCATCGCCGCGACCGGTGCGAACCCGACGGAGGTGCTGACCGCCCCCGCCACCGCCGAAACCATCGAACCCGAGGCCGCGCTCACCGCCGCCTACGAGGATGCCTACCAGCGCTACCGCCGGCTCTATCCGGCGATCCGCGCCGCCTACTGATCAATGACCATTCGAGAGGAGACACCCATGGCCACCGGCTTTTTCGGCGTTATCGCCAAGATCAGATACGAAGGTCCCGAGAGCACCAACCCGCTCGCCTTCCGCCACTACAATCCCGACGAGATCGTCATGGGCAAGCGCATGGAGGATCACCTGCGCTTCGCCGTCGCCTACTGGCATACCTTCGTCTGGCCGGGCGGCGACCCCTTCGGTGGCCAGACCTTCGAACGTCCGTGGTTCGAGGACAGCATGAAGGCGGCGAAGCTGAAGGCCGACGTCGCCTTCGAATTCTTCCAGCTCCTCGGCGTGCCCTTCTACTGCTTCCATGACGCGGACGTGCGCCCGGAAGGCAGGGACTTCGTCGAGAACACGAAGAACCTCAACGAGATCGTCGACTATTTCGCCGAAAAGCAGGCCGCGACCGGCGTCAAGCTGCTCTGGGGCACGGCGAACCTCTTCTCGAACCGCCGCTACATGGGCGGCGCCGCGACCAATCCGGACCCTGATGTCTTCGCCTTCGCCGCCGCGACGGTGAAGACCTGCATGGATGCCACCCAGCGCCTCGGCGGCGACAACTACGTGCTGTGGGGCGGCCGCGAGGGCTACGAGACCCTGCTCAACACCAATATCGGCCAGGAGCTCGACCAGCTCGGCCGCTTCGTCAACATGGTGGTGGAATACAAGCACAAGATCGGTTTCAAGGGCGCGATTCTCATCGAGCCGAAGCCGCAGGAGCCGACCAAGCACCAGTACGACTACGACGTCGCGACGGTCTACGGCTTCCTCAGGAAGTACGGCCTGGAAAACGAGGTGAAGGTCAATATCGAGCAGGGCCACGCGATCCTTGCCGGCCATTCCTTCGAGCACGAGCTGGCGCTCGCCAACGCGCTCGGCATCTTCGGCTCCATCGACATGAACCGAAACGACTACCAGTCCGGCTGGGATACCGACCAGTTCCCCAACAACGTGCCGGAAATGGCGCTGGCCTATTACCAGGTGCTCGCCGGCGGCGGTTTCACGAAGGGCGGCACCAATTTCGACGCCAAGCTGCGCCGCCAGTCGATCGACCCGGCGGACCTTCTCATCGGCCATATCGGCGGCATGGATTGCTGCGCGCGCGGCCTGAAGGCGGCGGCGAGGATGATCGAGGACAAGGCGCTTTCCGGCCCGCTCGCCGAGCGCTATGCCGGCTGGCAGAAGCCGGATGCGCAGAAGATCCTTTCCGGCGGTTCCTCGCTGGAAGCGCTGGAGGCCTATGTGCGCGACGGCAACGTCAACCCGCAGCCGCGTTCCGGCCGGCAGGAATTCCTGGAAAACGTCGTCAACCGCTACGTCTGACGCCGCCGGGCACGCATCATCCGAGTTATCGCGGGGCGCCTTCGGGCGCCCCTTTTCATCCGCGCGGCGTCATGCCTCACGTTACGTGAGATATACTTTTCAGTGTACTTAATTGTACTTTCGATCTTGGCGTATTTGTGTGATTTTTATCGTTGATAAGCGAGGCTTACGATTTAAATCCGAGCAAAAATTACCATGCATCAATTTTGTGACTGGCATTGTCCTCGATCCTACAGCTTTTGTTTACTGTCTCCTGCAAAAAATCACTACAGACCGAAAGCTTTGATCCCGATTCGGGACTTGGCGTCAGTCGCCATTTCCAACGCAGGAGGATCTGCCCGATGTCAGCGCAGGATGCCAAGACGCAGCAGTTGAATGAACGCCTCCGGTTCGTCGATCTCGACACCGGCCAGCGCGAGGCGTTGCTGAGGGCGCTGCCGACAATCTCCGCCTCGCTCGACGGCGCGCTCGACACCTTCTACCGCAAGGCGCGTGCCACGCCCGAGACGGCACGGTTCTTTTCCAGCGAGGCGCATGTCCAGAGCGCCAAGGGGCGCCAGGTCAAGCATTGGGAGCTGATCGCCTCTGCGAAGTTCGACGCGAATTATGTCGATGCCGTCACGACGATCGGCCGCACGCATGCCCGCCTCGGCCTCGAGCCGCGCTGGTATATCGGCGGCTATGCGCTGATCCTGGAGGCCATCGTCGAGAGCGTCATCGCAAAGCATCTCGAAGGCTTCCTCTACCGCAAGAAGGCGGCGGCGCTCGGCGCGGAGATTTCCTCCATCGTCAAGGCCGCGCTGGTCGACATGGACTATGCCATCTCGGTCTATCTGGAAGCCCTGCAGGAGGAGCGCGAGAAGGTGGAGGCCGAACGGCAGGTGCTGAATGCCGAGCAGGAGGAGGCACTCGGCGCCCTCGATACCTCGCTCAACCGCCTTGCCGGCGGCGATCTCACCGCCGCCATCGACAATCCGCTCGCCCCGCAGTTCGAGCGGCTGCGCTCCAATTTCAACGCGGCGATCGAGAAGCTCGACGACACGCTCGGCGCCATCGTGACGGCGGCGGACGATGCGGCCGGCAATTCCGGCGAGCTCGCCCATGCGACGGATGACATGGCCCGGCGCACGGAGCAGCAGGCCGCCTCGCTCGAAGAGACCGCGGCGGCCGTCGAGGAGATCACCACCATTTCCCGCGAGGCGGCGCAGCGCGCCGAAGAGGCCCGCCGTGTCGTCGCCAGCGCGACGGACGAGGCCAAGCGCTCCGGCGACGTCGTCGAGCAGGCGGTATCGGCCATGAGCGCGATCCAGGAATCGTCCGGCAGGATCACGCAGATCATCGGCGTCATCGACCAGATCTCCTTCCAGACCAACCTCCTGGCGCTGAATGCCGGCGTCGAGGCGGCGCGGGCCGGCGAGGCCGGCAAGGGCTTTGCGGTCGTCGCGCAGGAGGTGCGCGAGCTCGCACAGAAATCCGCGGAGGCCGCCAAGGAGATCAAGGCGCTGATCGACAAGTCCTTCGAGGACGTGCAGCGCGGCGTGTCGCTGGTCAACCGGACGGGCGAGGCGCTGCACCATATCGGCGAGCAGGTCGTGCACATCAACGCCCATATCGACGCCATCGCCAGCTCCGCCCGCGAGCAGTCGGCCGGCATCTCGGAGATCAACACCGCCGTCGGCAGCATGGACCAGATGACCCAGCAGAACGCCGCGATGGTCGAGGAGACCAACGCTGCCACGCACAACCTCATGAAGATCAGCGCGACGCTGAAGGACCTCGTCGACCGCTTCACAGTGACGGCCGGCCGCAGCCAGCCTTCGGCCAAGCCGGCGCAGCGGCGGTACGGGTGAGGGCTGGCACCCCCCTCTGCCCGGCGGGCAGAGGGGGTAACCCCAAACTCTACCGTTTCAAAAACCGCCGGGCCGGGGCCGAGACCGAGTTGCGCACGATGAGGTCCGGCGTCAGCAGGATTTCCGCGTCCGGCGGTTCGCTGCCGGAGAGGAGTTCCAGCAGCAGCGCCATGGAGCTCTTGCCGATGGCGGTGCGCGGCTGGCGGATCGTGGTGAGCGAGGGCGTCATGAAGGTCGCCTGCGGCACGTCGTCGAAGCCGGTCACGGAAAAATCTGTCGGAATGTCGTAGCCGCGCGCACCGAGGCCGATCATCACGCCGATGGCCGTCTGGTCGTTGACGCACATGAAGGCACTTGGCAGCGTGTCGCGCATGAAGAGCTGTTCGAGCGCGAGGCGCCCGCTCTCGATCGTGCCGTCTCCCTCCAGCACGATGCGTTCGCCCGGCGGCACGCCGGCCGCGTCCAGCCCCTCGTCATAGCCCTGCCGGCGGCGGCTGTAGGCAAGGCGGGTGCGCGAATCGCCGATGAAGGCGATCTTGCGGTGGCCCTCGGCGATCAAAAGGTCCACGGCCTTGCGCGCGCCCTCGGTGTCGTCGACGCCGACATAGGGGATGCCGCCCTTGTAGACCGGCTCGAAGACGCCGACGCACGGCGGCAGGCGCGCCGTCATCGACTGGTGGCCGAAGGGCAAAATGCCGGTGAAGAGGATCAGACCGGCCGCCTGGTTGGAATTCAGGAACTTCAGGTATTCCAGCCCGCGCTGCGGATCGTTCTGCGTATGGCCGATCAGGATGCCGTAGCCATGCGCGCGCGCCTCGTTCTCAAGGCCGACGAGGATATTGGAGAAGTTCGGGTCGCCGATGTCGGGCGCCACGACCAGGATCATGTTCGACCGGCCGAGGCGCAGGCTCCGCGCCATGGCATTGGTCGTATAGCCGGTGATGGCGATCGCCTGGTTGACCTTCAGCCGCGTCGAATTCGCCACCTTCTCCGGGGTGTGGATCGCCCGCGAGACGGTCGCGATCGAGACCTGCGCGATGCGCGCGACATCCTCGATCGTGGCGGGACTGGACGACGACAAACTGTTTCTCACTTGGCGGTCGCAGGTCCGGAAAGGCGAAAAACGGCGTCCGGAACGGCGATGATCAAAAGACTTGCGGGGACACTACACAGACTGGCCCGAGGGTCAAACGACGCTTGGTGAAAATTCTCGATATCCAGTGATGTAAACCTTTACATGATCTGTGTAAAGGTTTACATCATCGTCAAGCGGTCGAGGAGCCGCAGGGAGGAAATCGATGAATCCGGACGCTGCCGACGGGGCTCCCGTCGTCCTTGCCGCGCGTCGCATCAGCAAGTCTTTCAGTGGCGTGCAGGTGCTGTTCAGCGTCAATTTCGAGCTTCGTGCCGGTGAGATCCATGCGCTCATGGGCGAGAACGGCGCCGGAAAGTCGACGCTGGTGAAGATCCTCTCCGGCTTCGAGCAGCCGACCTCGGGCGAGATCCTGCTGGACGGCCAGCCGGTGAAGCTGCCGCCGAACGGGCAGGCCGAAGCGCTCGGCATCGTCATCATCCACCAGGAATTCAACCTCGCCGAACATCTCACCGTCACCGAGAGCCTGTTCCTCGGGCGCGAGGTCACGCGCTACGGCGTGCTCGACCGCAAGTTCATGCGCGCCGAGACGCGCCGGGTGCTCGACCAGCTCGGCTCCCATGTCGATGAGAATGCCCTGATCAACTCACTCTCCATCGCCGACAAGCAGATGGTGGAGATCGCGAAAGCCATCAGCCGCGATGCGCGCATCATCTTCATGGACGAGCCGACGGCCGTCCTCTCCCGCGAGGAAACCAACTACCTCTTCCGCCAGGTGCGCAAATTGCGCGAAAAGGGCACGTCCTTCGTCTTCGTTTCGCACAAGCTGGACGAGGTGATGGAACTCACCGACCGCGTCACGGTGCTGCGCGACGGGCAATGGGTGAAGACGGCGCCGACGAGCATTCTCGACGGCGAGTCCATCGCCCAGCTCATGGTCGGCCGCGAGCTCTCCAGCCTCTATCCCGCCAAGCAGGAGCCGAGCGTCGACGAAGAGGTGACGCTGTCAGTCGAGGGGCTTTCCACGCATTACGTCAAGGATGCGAGCTTCGAGGTGCGCAAGGGCGAGATTCTCGGTTTTTCCGGCCTGATCGGCTCGGGCCGTACGGAGCTGATGGAGGCGGTCGCGGGGCTGCGGTCGCGTACGGCCGGCGAGGTCAGGGTGCGCGGCGAGAGCGTGCCGGGCGGCGACGTCCATGCCGCCAACCGGGTCGGCATCGCCTACATGACCAAGGACCGCAAGCACAAGGGCCTGCTGCTGAACTCGCGCATGACGGCGAACCTTACGCTGCAATCGCTGGAGCAGCATGGCAAGTATGGCTATCTGAGCCCGAAGAGCGAGGCCGCCGCGCTGGAGCGCGCCCGCCGGCGCTTCGATATCCGCGTGCGCGACGGGCGCGTCGTCGCCGGGCGCATGTCGGGCGGCAACCAGCAGAAGCTGCTGCTTGCCAAGGTCATGGAAACCGAGCCCGACGTCATCATCATCGACGAGCCGACGCGCGGCATCGATGTCGGCACCAAGCAGCAGATCTACCATTTCATCTCGGCGCTCGCCCGCGACGGCAAGTCGATCGTCGTCGTCTCCTCGGAGATGCCGGAGATCATCGGCCTGTGCACGCGCGTCGCCGTCATGCGGGAGGGCCGCATCGTCGGCATTCTCGAAGGCGAGGAGATCTCCGAGCAGGAGATCATGCGCTATTCGGCGGGCCTGAAGAAAAAGACCGCGGCCTGATCGCCGCCAGCACAACAAATTCACGTCGGGGACGAACATGACGGAAGACGCAGTCGAAACCAAGCCGCGGGGCCGAAGCTGGCGGGATGTGGACCTGAGGGCCGTCGCGCCCTTCGCCGCGCTCGCGCTGCTGCTCATCGTCGGCGCGCTGGTGAACCCCAATTTCATCGGGCTCAACAACCTCGCCAATGTCGCGACGCGCAGCGCCTTCATCGCGATCATCGCGGTCGGCGCGACCTTCGTCATCTCCTCCGGCGACCTCGATCTCTCTGTCGGCTCGATGGTGGCCTTCGTCGCCTCGATCATGATCCTCTTCATGAATTCCGGCGTCATCGCCGATCCCGGCCTGATGCTCGCCGCCGCCATGGCGCTGACGATCGTCATCGGCGCGGCCTGCGGACTTGCCAACGGCCTCATTACCACGGTCGGCAGGATCGAGCCGTTCATCGCAACGCTCGGCACGATGGGCATCTATCGCGGCCTCACCACCTGGCTGTCGCAGGGCGGCGCCATCACGCTGCGCGAGCCGGAATTGCAGGCGCTCTATCGCCCCGCCTATTTCGGCTACATCCTTGGCGTGCCGGTGCCGATCGTCATCATCCTCGTCGTCACCGCCATCGCCGCCTTCGTCCTCTACCGTACGCGCTACGGCCGTCATGTCGTGGCGGTCGGCTCGAATAGCGATGTCGCGCGCTATTCCGGCATCCCGGTCAACCGGGTGCGCACCATCGCCTTCGTCATCCAGGGCCTCTGCGTCGCCATCGCCGTGCTGCTCTACGTGCCGCGCCTCGGCTCCACCTCGGCCACCACCGGCATCCTGTGGGAATTGCAGGCCATCACCGCGGTCGTCGTGGGCGGTACGGCGCTGAAGGGCGGGGCGGGGCGCGTCTGGGGCACGATCTGCGGCGCGTTCATTCTCGAACTGGTTGGCAACATCATGCTGCTGTCCAACTTCATCAGCGAATACCTGATCGGGGCCATCCAGGGCGCGATCATCATCATTGCGATGCTCGTCCAGCGTTCGCTGGTGCGGAAATCGTAGAACCAACCGGGTTTCTGGTCGCCCGGCATTCATGTCAGACCTGCTTTTGGGAGGAAAATCATGCGCAAGAAACTACTCGGCCTGACGGTCGCGGCCATGGCGCTCATCGCCGGTGCCGTCCATGCGGAAGACAAGAAGGTGACGATCGGCGTGTCGATCCCGGCCGCCGACCACGGCTGGACGGCGGGCGTCGTCTACCACGCCGAACGCGTCGCCAAGCTCCTGATGGAGCGCAATCCGGGCCTCAACGTCATCGTCAAGACCTCGCCGGATCCGGCAAGCCAGGCGAATGCCGTGCAGGACCTCGAAACGCAGGGCATCGACGCGCTCGTCATCCTGCCGACCGACCCGGATCCGCTGGTCAACGCCATCAAGGAAGTCAAGGGCAAGGGCACCTTCGTCGCGCTCGTCGACCGCGCGCCGAGCGCCAACGACAATTCCGTGCGTGACCTCTATGTCGCCGGCAACAACTTCGCCCTCGGCCAGACGGCCGGCGAATATATCAAGACCACGACGCCGGATGCCGAAGTCGTCGTTATCAGGGGCATGGCGATCCCGATCGACCAGCAGCGCCAGGATGGTTTCGACAAGGGCATCGAGGGCTCGAACGTCAAGGTCCTCGACCGCCAGTACGGCAACTGGAACCGCGACGACGCCTTCAAGGTCATGCAGGACTACCTGACGAAGTACCAGAAGATCGACGTCGTATGGTGCCAGGACGACGACATGGCCGTCGGCGTCCTCCAGGCCATCGAGCAGGCCGGCCGCACGGACATCCAGTATGTCATCGCCGGCGCCGGCTCGAAGGACATGATCAAGAAGGTTATGGACGGCGACAAGATGATCCCGGTCGACGTGCTCTATCCGCCGGCAATGGTCGGCACCGCGCTCGAAATGACCGCCGCCAACTTCTACGGCCAGGTCCCGGTTCGCGGCGTCTACACCATCGACGCCACGCTGGTGACGAAGGACAACGCGAAGGACTTCTACTTCCCCGATTCCCCGTTCTGATCTGACGACGAGGCGAGCCGCCCGGGTTTTTGCCCGGGCGGCTTGTCCATGACAGCGCCGCACTCTCTGTCGTTATCCTTGGGTCATGCCCGACCATGACGAAGGAGAGGGGAGAGGGCGGAGCGAGGTACTGGCACTGGCTTGGCGGGCGCCCTTGGTGCCGCGTCACCACCGCCCCTCACATTCCATCAACTCTTATAATTCCGCATTGCCCGCCCGGCCAAAGGCCGATAGCTTTCCACGCGCTGCGGTACGTACCGCAAAAATATCATCGACTGGCCGCGACCATGGCCAGCTCCATGGGAGGAAGCCGAAATGAAGACGATCAAGGGCCCCGGCCTGTTTCTTGCACAGTTCGCGGGCGATGCCGCGCCGTTCAATTCCTGGGACTCGATCACCAAATGGGCGGCCGACATCGGCTACAGGGGCGTGCAGGTGCCGACCTGGGACGCGCGCCTCATCGACCTGAAGAAGGCGGCGGGATCCAAGGCCTATTGCGACGAGTTCGCAGGCAAGGCGCGCGAGAACGGCGTCGAGATCACCGAGCTTTCCACCCATCTCCAGGGCCAGCTCGTCGCCGTGCATCCCGCCTATGACGAGGCCTTCGACGGCTTTGCCGTGCCGGAAGTGCGCGGCAATCCGAAGGCGCGGCAGGCCTGGGCGGTGGAGCAGGTGAAGCTGGCGCTGACGGCCTCGAAGAACCTCGGCCTTGATGCTATGGCCAGCTTCTCCGGCGCGCTCGCCTGGCCCTTCGTCTATCCCTGGCCGCAGCGTCCCGACGGCCTTGTCGAGACCGCCTTCGACGAACTGGCGAAGCGCTGGAAGCCGATCCTCGACCATGCCGAGGAGAACGGCGTCGACATCTGCTACGAGATCCATCCGGGCGAGGACCTGCACGACGGCATCACCTACGAGATGTTCCTGGAGCGCACCGGCAACCATGCCCGCGCCTGCATGCTCTACGACCCCTCGCACTATGTCCTTCAGTGCCTCGACTATCTCGACAATATCGACATCTACAAGGACCGCATCCGCATGTTCCATGTGAAGGATGCCGAGTTCAACCCGACGGGCCGGCAGGGCGTCTATGGCGGCTACCAGAGCTGGGTGAACCGCGCCGGCCGCTTCCGCTCGCTCGGCGACGGCCAGGTCGATTTCGGCGCCGTCTTCTCCAAGATGGCCGCGAACGATTTCGCCGGCTGGGCCGTGGTCGAGTGGGAATGCGCGCTGAAGCACCCGGAGGACGGGGCGCGTGAGGGGGCGGAGTTCGTGAAGGCGCATATCATCCGCGTGACGGATAAGGCGTTCGATGATTTTGCCGATGCCGGGACAGACCAGGCGGCGAACCGGCGCATGCTCGGGCTTTAGGCATAGACCCCTCCCAACCCCTCCCCACAAGGGGGAGGGGCTTAACCTGTGGCGGTGCCGCATATTTTCTTCCCCCTTGCGGGGGAGATTGCCGGCAGGCCAGAGGGGGGACTTTTTCAGGAACGCAGGACGGAGGAGAAAATCATGGCAATAGAAGGAAGCGCAAGCCAGGCGCGGGAGCGCCGCATCCGGCTCGGCATGGTCGGCGGCGGCTCGGGCGCGTTCATCGGCGGGGTGCACCGCATCGCCGCGCGGCTCGACGATCAATACGAGCTCGTCGCCGGCGCGCTGTCGTCCTCGCCGGAAAGGGCCGAGCAGTCGGCGCGCGAGCTCGGGCTCGACCCGTCGCGCAGCTATGGCAGCTTCAAGGAGATGGCGATCCGCGAGGCCAAGCTGAAGAACGGCATCGAGGCCGTGGCGATCGTCACGCCGAACCACGTGCATTACGAGGCGGCCAGGGAGTTTCTGAAGCGCGGCATCCACGTCATCTGCGACAAGCCGCTGACCTCGACGCTGGCCGACGCGCGCAAGCTGAAGAAGCTCACGGAAGAGAGCGATGCGCTCTTCGTGCTGACACACAATTACACCGGCTACCCCATGGTCCGGCAGGCCCGGGAGATGATCCGGAACGGCGAGCTCGGCGCGATCCGTCTCGTCCAGATGGAATATCCGCAGGACTGGCTGACCGAGGACATCGAGAGCAGCGGCCAGAAGCAGGCCGCCTGGCGCACGGACCCCACCAAATCCGGCGCGGGCGGCTCTACCGGCGATATCGGCACGCATGCCTACAATCTCGGCTGCTTCGTCTCCGGCCTCGAACTGGAGGAGCTTGCCGCCGACCTAGACAGCTTCGTGCCGGGCCGCAGGCTGGACGATAACGCCCATGTCATGATGCGCTTCAAGGAGAAGGACGGGGTGCGCGCCAAGGGCACGCTCTGGTGCAGCCAGGTCGCGCCCGGCCACGAGAACGGCCTGAAGGTGCGCGTCTATGGCACGAAGGGCGGCCTCGAATGGGTGCAGGCCGATCCGAACTATCTCTGGTATACGCCGTTCGGCGAGCCGAAGCGCCTCATCACGCGGGGCGGTGCGGGCTCCGGCCCGGCCGCCGCCCGCGTCAGCCGCGTGCCGTCCGGCCACCCGGAAGGTTATCTCGAAGGCTTCGCCAACATCTATTCCGAAGCCGCGCGCGCCATCCACGCCAAGCGCAGCGGCGCGAAGGTCGATCCGGCCGTCACCTATCCGACGGTCGACGACGGCCTCAAGGGCATGATCTTCGTCGATGCCTGCGTGCAGTCCTCGAAGCGGAACGGGGCCTGGGTGAAGGTCTGACGTCGAATGCCGGATCGCCGCGGCACGGCGGCGATCCCTTTCCTCAGGAGAAGATGCTGCCGAGGCGGATGACCAGCTTCTTGTCGAACAGGTGGCCGCGCTCGAACATCCAGTTCAGTGCATCCCTCGTTTCCCACGGCCGCTTGTAGGGGCGGGCGCTCGTCAGGGCCTCGAAGACGTCGCAGACGGTGGCGAGGCGGACCTCCCGGCTTATCTGGCCGGCTTTCAGGCCAAGCGGATAGCCGCTGCCGTCGAGCGCTTCGTGATGATGGCGGCAGACATCGAGGATGGTACTGGAAATGCCGTCCTGTTCCTTCAGCAGCCGGTATCCAAGCTCCGGGTGGGTGCGCATCAGGCGCTTTTCATCCGTATCGAGGCCCCCGTTCTTGTTGAGGACCGCGTTCGGGACCATGAGCTTGCCGACATCGTGCAGCAGGCCCGCCACGCCAAGCTCGCGCACCGCGTCCTCGTCATAGTGCAGCAGGCGGGCAAGCCGCATCATGAGGGCGCTGACCGCCAGCGAATGGACATAGGTGCCCTCGTCCTTGGTCTTCAGGCGCGTGACCTTCAGGAAGACGTCGGGGTCCGCCTCGATGCGGTCGGAAATATTGTCGGCCACCGGTCCGAGTGTCTCGGCCTCGAAGTGGCCGGACCGGGCGGCCGCGAAACCGTCGCGCAGGGCGTGCGCCGACTGTGAAACGACTTCAAGGGTTCGCCTGCGCTCCTCGGCCTGCCTGCCGGATGCGGCATCCGTCGTCGCGCCCGCGTCCACCATGCTCTTCTGCGTGTTGACCAGGGCGTAGGCCGCCGATGTCGCGAGGATCACGCGCAGCATCTCGTCGGATTGCACGTAGAAGCGGCGACCGGAAAACTCGTCGTTCGGGCATTCCATCGCCTCGATGAACATGCCTTTTCGCACGAGATGTTTCGGGATCCTTTGCACCACGCCTCCAACACCGCCAAATAGAGCTATGGTGCAGGGAAATACCTAATCCTTGTTTAAGCTGTCTCTGATTTAGGGCGGCGCTCCTTTGGGGTAAGCCCCGATCCGGACGCATTGATTTTTACATCCGCGCGCATTACTGCAACGTTACAGATTTGATTTTCATACCCGAGAAGAGAATGATCCCAGAGACCAAGACCCTCGCCGGCCGTTTCCCCGGCGATTTCGTGTTCGGCGTGGCGACCGCCGCGTTCCAGATCGAGGGCGCGACAAAGACGGATGGCCGCAAGCCGTCGATCTGGGATGCCTTTTCCAACATGCCGGGGCGGGTCTACGGCCGGCACAACGGCGATATCGCCTGCGATCATTACAACCGGCTGGAAGACGACCTCGACCTCATCCAGTCGCTCGGCGTTGCGGCCTACCGCTTCTCCATCGCCTGGCCGCGCATCGTGCCCGAAGGCACCGGGCCGGTGAACGAGAAGGGGCTGGATTTCTACGACCGCCTCGTCGACGGGCTGAAGGCGCGCGGCATCAAGGCCTTCGCGACGCTCTACCACTGGGACCTGCCGCTGATGCTGGCGGGCGATGGCGGCTGGACGGCGCGGCAGACCGCCTATGCCTTCCAGCGCTATGCCCGCACGGTCATCGCGCGGCTCGGCGACCGGCTGGATGCGGTGGCGACCTTCAACGAGCCATGGTGCTCGGTCTGGCTCAGCCATCTCTACGGCATCCACGCGCCGGGCGAGCGCAACATGGACGCGGCGCTGCATGCGCTGCATTTCACCAACCTCGCCCATGGCCTCGGGGTTTCGGCGATCCGCGCCGAGCGGCCGGACCTTCCCGTCGGCCTCGTGCTGAATGCCCATTCGATCTATCCGGGCAGCGACGATGCGGGCGACCGCGCGGCGGCGGACCGGGCCTTCGATTTCCACAACGGCGTCTTCTTCGGCCCGGTCTTCAAGGGCGAGTATCCCGAACGCTTCCTGTCGGCGCTTGGCCACCGCATGCCCGAGATCGAGCCCGGCGACATGGAGACGATTTCCCAGCCGCTCGACTGGTGGGGCCTCAACTATTACACGCCGATGCGTGTCGCCGACGATCCGGCCGAAGGCTCGGACTTCCCGGCCACCGTACCGGCCCCGCCGGCGGGCGACCTCAGGACGGACATCGGCTGGGAGGTCCATGCCCCGGCGCTCGGCGATCTCGTGCGTAAGCTCAATGCCGATTACACGCTGCCCGACTGCTACATCACGGAGAACGGCGCCTGCTACAACATGGGCGTGGAAAACGGCGTTGTGGATGACCAGCCCCGCCTCGACTACATCGCCGATCATCTCGGCGTGACGGCGGACCTTATAAGCGAGGGCTATCCGATGCGCGGCTATTTCGCCTGGAGTCTGATGGACAATTTCGAATGGGCTGAAGGCTACCGCATGCGCTTCGGCATCGTCCATGTCGACTATGAGAGGCAGGTGCGCACGGTGAAGAAGAGCGGCCACTGGTATGCGGCGCTTGCCGGGCAGTTTCCCAAGGGGAACCATCGCGAGGGATAGCTTGGCGCCGAGGTGAGGCGCCCTTCGCGCCTACTTCCCGAGATGACGCTCGCCGCGCTTCTTCGCCAGGTCCATCTGCTTCTGCCGCTGGCGGAAGCGCATGCGGTCTTCCTCGCTGCGGCTCGCATGGCAGTGCGGGCAGGAGACGCCGGGCTCGTAGAGCGGGGAGGCGATCTCCTCGACGGTCAGCGGGTGGCGGCAGGCGCGGCAGAGCGTGTGCTCGCCTTCCTCCAGGCCATGGGTGACGGAGACGCGCTCGTCGAATACGAAGCAGGCGCCCTCCCACAGGCTTTCCTCCGGCGGCACGTCCTCCAGGTATTTCAGGATGCCGCCCTTGAGGTGGTAGACCTCGTCGAAGCCCTCGGCCTTCATGAAGGCGGTCGCCTTTTCGCAGCGGATGCCGCCGGTGCAGTACATGGCGATCTTCGGCTTGTTGTGCAGGCCGGTGTTCCGGCGCACCCAGCCGGGAAATTCGCGGAAGGTCTTCGTGTTCGGATCGATCGCGCCCTTGAAGATGCCGATCGCCGTCTCGTAGTCGTTGCGCGTGTCGATGACGATCGTGTCCGGATCGGAGATCAGCGCGTTCCAGTCCTTCGGCGCGACATAGGTGCCGACGGAGCGGTTGGGGACGATGTCCTCGACGCCCATGGTGACGATCTCCTTCTTGAGCCGTACCTTCATGCGGAGGAACGGCATGTCGCCCGCGCGGCTTTCCTTGTGCTCCAGCGCGGCAAATTCCGGCTGGCTGCGCAGGAAGGAAAGCACCGCGCGGACACCGGCGTCCGGCCCGGCGATCGTGCCGTTGATGCCCTCATGGGCGAGCAGCAGCGTGCCGCGCACGCCGTTTTCCTCGCACAGCGCCTGAAGCGGCGCGCGCAGTTCGGCAAAGCGCGGAACGGAGACGAAGTGATAGAGCGCGGCGACCAGGAAGCCACCGTTCTCAGCGGGCGAAGAGATCTCGTTTGTCATGGCCGCCACATACAGCTTCGCCGCGTTCCAGGCAATGCGGCGTGGTGTACCGGTTCAGGCGAGCTGGCGCAGGCTCGCGCCGTTGCTGATGCCGAGCGCCATCGCCTGGTTGGAATACCGGCTTTCGCCCGTCACCTCGCGGCCCACCCAGTTGGGCATGGCCGGCTCGTCGTGGATCGAGGACAGTTCCACCTCGGCGATCACGAGGCCGCGGTGCACGCCGCCATAGACGTCGACTTCCCAGACATGGCCCTCGTGCGGCACCCGGTAGCGCACCTTCTCGATGACGTTGCCGACCGCGTGGCGCAGCATGTCCTCGGCCTCGTCGCGATCGATGTCGAATTCGTATTCGTCACGCACCAGCGCGGTGTGGCCGACTTTCAGCGTGATGCGCGCGCGCCCGTCGCCATAGATGCGGACCCGGAGCGACCGGTCTTCCTGGGCGACGATATAGGCCTGCCTTATGGCGATGCCGTCATCCGCGAAGGTGCGCCATCGCTGGCCCGACACCAGGAACTTCCGCTCGATCTCTTTAGCCATCGGCTCGCTTTCGCTGTTGGAGATGGGCTTGGGCGAGGGGAAGACTACACGATAAGTGTGTCATGACAAGGCCATGAATCATGCTTTAGGCTCGACAGAACGTCGCGGACGCGATATGCCGCTTTCAATTCAATCGTTTTAAAAAGGTGGTCCCATGAGCGCGAAAAACGCCAAGCTGCTTTCCGTCCTGAAGCTTCAGCCGGTGGTGCCGGTGCTGGTCGTCGACGACGTCAAGACGGCGGTTCCGCTGGCGCGCGCGCTGGTCGCGGGCGGGCTGAAGGCGATCGAGATCACGCTGCGCACGACCGCCGCGCTGGAGGCCATCCGCGCGGTCGCCAACGAGGTCGAGGGCGCCGTCGCCGGTGCCGGCACGATCCTCAACGCCGCGCAGTACGAGGCGGCCGTCGAGGCGGGGTCGCAGTTCATCGTCAGCCCCGGCACGACGCAGGAACTGATCGACGCCGCGGCGGATTCCGAAATCCCGCTGCTGCCCGGTGCGGCCACCGCCAGCGAGGTCATGGGCCTTCGCGAGGAGGGCTACCAGGTCATGAAGTTCTTCCCGGCCGAACAGGCGGGCGGCGCGGCCTACCTCAAGTCGCTTTCCTCGCCGCTTGCCGGCACGCTGTTCTGCCCGACGGGCGGCATTTCCCTGTCGAATGCCCGTGACTACCTCTCGCTGCCGAACGTCGTGTGCGTCGGCGGCTCCTGGGTCGCGCCGAAGGAGCTTGTGGCCAAAGGGGACTGGGCGGGCATCGAGAAGCTCGCTGCCGAAGCTGCGGCCCTCAAGGGCTGATCCTCGGGGCCGATCCCCGGGGCAGGGACAGGTTCAAGGCAATTTCAGACGGGCGGCCATTGGCCGCCCGTTATGCGTTTGTAATTTGGAAGGGGCATTCCTATCTTGCCTTGCAGCCGGCCCTTGCCGTGACTGGAGAAACGGAGACCGCCCATGTTTGACGCCAAGAAGTTGCTCGACCAGTTCCTCGGTTCGCAGGTGCCCGGCGCGGGCGGAACCGTGCGCGACCGCGCCGGCCAGGTCACCCAGCTTGCCAAGGACAATCCGCTTGCCACCGTCGCGATCGCCGGCGTCCTGCTCGGCACGGACGGCGGCCGCAAGGTCGCGGGCTCGGCGCTGAAGCTCGGCAGCCTTGCCGCCATCGCCGGCCTCGGCTACCAGGCCTACAAGAACTATCGCGACGGCCAGAACCCGGTCGAAACCGCCGGGGCCGGCACGCCCGAGCTGCTGCCGCCGCCTGTCGATTCCGGCTTCCATCCGGATGCCGTCAGCACGGATTTCGCCCTCGTTCTCGTGCGCGCCATGATCGCCGCCTCGCGCGCCGACGGCCATATCGACGATGCCGAGCGCGCCCGCATCCTGGACAAGCTGAAGGTCTCGGGTCTCGGCGAGGACGCCGCGAAATTCCTCGAGGACGAGCTTGCCAGCCCGGTCGATCTCGACGCCATCGTCGCGGCGGCGAGGAGCGAGGAGCAGCGCGTCGAGCTCTATACCGCCTCGCGCCTTGCCATCGAGCCCAAGTCGCGCGCCGAGCGCGGCTATCTCGACCTGCTCGCCGGTCGCCTCGGCCTTGCCGATGCGCTGGTCGACCATATCGAGGCGACGGTTTCGGCCGCCACGGTCTGACATCAGCCGGGGAAGCGGCCGAACGCCGCTCCCCGTTTTCCGCATTGCCTCGGTCCGCCCGCTGCTCTATCCCTTCGGCAAGACCGAAGGAGGATTTTCATGCGCGATCTCAAGGACTGGAAAGGTTGCCCGCCGCCGGCGCCGGTGACGCTCGAGGGACGCACTGTGCGCCTGGAGCCTTATGACCGCGCGAAGCACCTTCAGGCGCTCTGGGACGCCTTCGGCGGCATGGGCATCAACCCGCTGCTGCGCTACTTCGCGCAGGCCGATTTTGGAGGCATCGAGGATTTCGATGCGTGGTCCGAGGCGGTGATCCGGTCGGGCTGGGTGCGCGAGGTCATCGTCGACAAGGCGAGCGGCAAGCCGGTCGGCATGGCGCATTACATGCGGCCGGACCCGGCCAACGGCGTCGTCGAGATCGGCGGCATCGCCCATGGCGGCGGCATGTCCCGCTCGCCGCTCTCCACCGAGGCGCAGTATCTCCTCGCCAAGCACGTCTTCGAGGATCTCGGCTATCGCCGCTACGAGTGGAAGTGCCACAACGGCAACGAGGCCAGCAAGCGCACCGCGGCCCGTCTCGGCTTCACCTTCGAAGGCGTCTTCCGCCAGCACATGCTCTCCAAGGGCGAGAACCGCGATACCGCCTGGTTCTCGATCATCGACAGCGAATGGCCGGTCGTCGCCAAGGCGTTCGATGCCTGGCTGCTGCCGGAGAATTTCGACGCCGAGGGGCGGCAGAAGCGCAGGCTGGAGGACATCCGCGCCGAGATCGCCAGGGCGGGCGCGGCATGAGCGGGGACGGCAAGGGCAAGTCGGCGGCGCTTGCGGCGCTTTTCATCCTGCTCGGCACGGGCATCGCGTTCTATTTCCTGCCGCGCGTCATGATCGCGCTCGGCGATGTCTCGCCGTGGCTGGCTGGCGTCTTCGGCACGCTGCTGGTGCTCGGCTTCTTCCTCGTGTTCTGGCTCAGGGCGCGCTACCAGCGCAGCCGCGGCAACTAGCGCGTCCGCGCTCAGCCCTGCAGCGACGCGCCGAGCAGGAGCAATCCCAGGATCATCACCAGGGCCGCGCCGCCGATCTCGATGGCGGTGCCGACGCGCACGGCGGCCGAGCCGTTGCCGGCGAAGCGCACGGCCGCGCCCTTGGCGGTGACGGCGAGCGTGGCGAGGATCGAGACGGTGATGGCCGTGCCGATCGACATGGCGAGCACGGCGAGAACGCCGCCGAGATAGAGGCCGTTCAGCAGCGCAAAGCTCAACACGATGAGCGCGCCGGAGCAGGGGCGCAGTCCGACGGCGACGATGGCGGACCATGCCTCGCGCAGCGCGAAGCGCTCGCCCTTCAGCAGCGAGGGATCCGGCGCATGGGCGTGGCCGCAGGTCGCGCAGACCTCGCCGGCATGGTGGTGGTGCGCGTGATCGTGATGATCGTGATGATGGTGATCGTGGACCTCGACCGCCATGGCGCCGAGCGCCGAGGGGCGGCGGGCGGGACGCAGCTTGCGGAAGAGGAGCCAGGCGCCGAAGAGGGCGATGAGGGCGTAGCTGCCGGTCTCCAGCGCCCGCGTCGCGTCCGTCATGGAGACCGTGGTGCCGCGCAGGAAGAGATAGGCCGCCCCGACCAGCAGGATGGCGACGATGCCCTGCAGGATGGAGGAGAGGAAGGACAGGGCGACGCCCCGCTTCAGTTCCACCTCGTTCGCCAGCATGTAGGAGGAGATGACGGCCTTGCCGTGGCCGGGGCCGGCGGCATGGAAGACGCCATAGGCGAAGGAAAGGCCGGCCAGCGTCGTGGCCGCCCACGGGTTTTCGCGCATGTCCTTCAGCGCACCCGTCATCAGCCGGTAGAAGCCCTGCTGCTGTGCGTTGATCCAGGCGAAGAGGCCGCCGAAGGCGCCGGTCGTGTTGAAGCCGGGTTCCGCCGAGCCGATGCCGAGCGGGGACTGGGCGTGGGCGAGGGTCGCGGTCGCCGCGACGGCGAGCGTCAGGGTGATGAGCGCAAGCGCGCGGCCACGGGTCAGCATGTGACCTCCAGGCGGGTGGCGAAGAGTCTGGACATGTCGGTGCCGGCCGGGTCGTTGAAGAAGGCTTCCGTCAGGCTGCCCTGGTTCTGGGAGAGCACCTCGTCGGGATCCGGCCGTACGACCTCGTGCTTGCAGGCGTTGAGTTTGTCGCCGATGGTGACGAGGTCGCCGTCCGAGGCGAAGTCCATCGAGGCATACATGGTGGGATCGTAGACGCCGAAGGTGAGCTTGCCCTTGAGCGGCATGACCTCGCCCGGCTTGACGGTGAAGAACATCAGGAGCTGGCCGTCCTTGAAGTCGACATTGATGACGTCGGGCTTGGAGACCTTCACCGCTTTGCCGTCCTCGGTGATCGTCGTGTAGTAGCTGAATTCCTCCAGCGACTCGAGCACGGTCTTGCCGACCTCGGCCAGTTCGTCCGGGTCGAGCTGGCCGTTGCTGTTGCTGTCGAAATCCATGACGACGCTTGCGGAGAACATCTCGTCGAAACGCCAGACGTTGCGCAATTCGCTGATCGTGCCTTCCTCGTTCCCCACCACCTCCAGCCGCGCCTCGGCGAAGACGTGCGGATGGGCAAGGGCGGCCACCGGGGCGAGGAGGGCCCCCCCGGCGACGAGAAGAGGAAGGAATCGCATGGGTTTTCAAACCTCCCGGGCGGCGTGAATCGGCCGGATCAATGTACCGCAAATGGGTCGGAATTGGGACCTGTCATGCCTCGATGCCGGGATTGCGGCGGAACCAGGCGTGCAGGAAATCGACGAAGGTGCGGACCTTGGCCGGCAGGTAGCGCCGGTGCGGGTAGATCGCATAGATGCCGCGGTCGGTCGGAAGGTAATCCTCGAGGATCGAGACGATGCGCCCCGAATCGAGGCATGGGCGGGCGATGAAGGCCGGCACCTGCGCCACACCGAGGCCGCTTGCCGCCGCGCGCACCGCGGCCGTCGGGCTGTTCACCTCGATATGGCCGCCGACCGGCACGGAAAAGCCCGCGCCCTTCTCGTCGACGAAGCGCCAGTTGCTGTGCGACTTGCCGTTCGTATCGATGATGCAGGGCAGGCGGGCAAGGTCGCTCGGGTGGTTGATCGGGCCGACGCGCTCGATGAACTCCTCCGTCACGCAGATCTTCAGGAAGAAATCGCCGAGCTTGCGGGCGATGAGGGCCGAATCCTCCAGCCGCGTGATGCGGATCGCGACGTCAAAGCCTTCCTCGACCAGGTCGACGAAGCGGTCGTCCGAGACGATCTCCAGCGAAAGCTCGGGATGCTCGCGGCCGAAATCGATCAGCGACTGGCCGATATCGGCATCGACGAAGGTGCGCGGGGCGGAGACTTTCAGCTTGCCGCGCAGGTCCGTGTTCTTCTCGCGCACGAGATCGGCGAGGTTGTCTATCTCCTTCAGGATGTCGGAGGCGGTGCGGTAGTAGGTGTGGCCGGCCTCGGTCATAGAGAACTGGCGGGTGGTGCGGTTGAGAAGCAGCGTGCCCAGCTCGTCCTCCAGCTCCCGCACATATTTGGACAGCAGCGCCTTGGAGCGGCCGGTCTTGCGGGATGCTGCGGAAAAGCCTTCGGCGTCGATGACGTCGATGAAGGCCCGGATTCGGGTCAATGTATCCATGTATCCCCACTTGGCTATCCGCCGCTTCGTCTCGCGGACGGTGCGAAGGGAGGCGGGCCTCCGGCCAGAGAGCGGCGGCCGGTGTTTTATAAACGATCTTTGAAAACCAGTCCGGCGAATGTCGTGGCTGTCACAATATTTTCAATAGCAACCCGCAAAAAACTCTTGATTACGACAGCGATTCTTCCTATCTCCGCGCTTGCCCAAAGTCGCACGTGCCTGTGGGTGTCCGCCGACCCTCGATTTGGTGAGGATCATCGGTAAGGTACCTGGACCTAACCGCTCCAGTCGCTATTCCGGCCAACCGGGAAATGCGAGGACATCTTGAAGCAACGACGGTGCGGGCCTTTCTGGTGTCTGCCGGCTTTCCAACAGCCGGGGTTACTGAAGAGGCACACCTTCATTGCCGGACGTGCGGTCGGGTTCTCCCGCCAATCCATGGCAGACAAAGCCGAATTGAAGCCTAGGCGGGCTTCGGTTCACCGTTCGCGCATTTGCGCATGCTTGGTTCCGGGGTCTCCACCGGCTGGTTCCAGAGCGTTGCCGCATCTGCCCTTTGTCCTCCGGGGTTTTCCCGGAGAAACCTGGATATGGGGAATACCGAGATGGCTTCTGCACGTATTATCGACTTCCTGAACACCCGACGTCCCGACGGCCCGTGCCTCGTGGTCGACCTCGATGTCGTGCGCGACAACTTCAAGGCCTTCCGCTACGCGCTGCCCGACAGCGCCATCTACTATGCCGTGAAGGCCAACCCGGCGCCGGAAATCCTGCGCCTGCTCGCCTCCATGGGCTCCAACTTCGATTGCGCGTCCGTCGCCGAGATCGAAATGGCGCTCGATGCCGGCGCGACCGCTTCGCGCATCTCCTTCGGCAACACGATCAAGAAGGAACGCGACGTCGCCCGCGCGCATGCGCTCGGCGTCTCGCTCTTTGCCGTCGACAGCCATGAGGAAGTCGAGAAGATCTCCCGTGCCGCCCCCGGCGCGCGCGTCTTCTGCCGCGTCCTGACGGATGGCGAGGGCGCCGAATGGCCGCTGTCGCGCAAGTTCGGCTGCGTGCCGCAGATGGCCGTCGACGTGCTCGTCTACGCGCACCAGCTCGGCCTCACGTCCTACGGCGTCTCGTTCCATGTCGGCTCGCAGATGACGAAGCTCGACGCCTGGGATTCGGCCCTTGCCGATGCCAAGCGCGTCTTCGTGCAGCTCGCCAAGCAGGGCATCGAGCTGAAGATGGTCAATATGGGCGGCGGCTTCCCGACGAAGTACCTGCGCGACGTGCCGTCGGCCGAAGCCTATGGCCAGGCGATCTTCGGCGCGCTGAAGAAGCACTTCGGCAACCACATCCCGGAAACCATCATCGAGCCGGGCCGCGGCATGGTCGGCAATGCGGGCGTGATCAAGGCGGAGGTCGTCCTCGTCTCGAAGAAGTCGGACAACGACAACCATCGCTGGGTCTTCCTCGACATCGGCAAGTTCGGCGGCCTTGCCGAAACCATGGACGAGGCGATCCGCTACCCGATCCGCACCGGGCGCGACCAGGACGAGATGGAGCCCTGCGTGCTCGCCGGCCCGACCTGCGATTCGGCTGACGTGATGTACGAGAAGAACATGTACCCGCTGCCGATCACCCTTTCGATCGGCGACGAGGTTCTGATCGAAGGCACCGGCGCCTACACGACGACCTACTCGGCCGTCGCCTTCAACGGCTTCGAGCCGCTCAAGGCCTACGTCATCTGACGACCGGGCGCTCCCGTCCCTGCGGGAGCGCCAGCTTCACAATTCATTCTGGATACCGTCTGAATCGGTTTTGAGTGCGGGAGGCCCGGAGATGGCCACTGTTCTTGATTCTGTGCGTGCGTTTTTCGCGCATGCCGCCTTCACCATCGACCGGGAAAACGCCGGCGACATCGTCGCGCGCGAGCGCCTGCTCGACCGCGTCATGGGCGAGGGGCGCTTCCGCAAGTCCTCCGAAAAGCTGCGTCGGGGACGCCTGCCGGCCGAGGGCCTCGCCCTTGTCGCGCGCGATGCGGATGGCCATGTCATCGGCACGGTGCGCCTGTGGGATGTCGAGGCGGGCGTCGATGCCGATGGCAATGCCGTTCCGGCGCTGCTGCTCGGCCCGCTCGCCGTCGATTGCGCACACGAGGGCAAGGGGATCGGCGGGGCGCTGATGCGCGCGGCGATCACCGAAGCGCGCAGCCGCGGCCACGGCGCGGTGCTGCTCGTCGGCGATCCCGAATACTATGAGCGCTTCGGCTTCTTTGCCGAGAAGGCGCGGCACCTCGTCATGCCCGGCCCGTTCGAGCGTCGCCGCTTCCTGGGACTGGAGCTGAAGGACGGCTGGCTGGGCGGCGCGGCGGGCGTCCTCGTCGCGAGCGGCCGGCGCCTTTCCGCGGGGCTGCGCAAGGCGGCCTGAGGGCGGGATGATCCAATGGGAATTTGATTTTTATCATTGTTATCATTGGAGAAATTTCAACACTCGCGCAAATTCAGGCGATAGTTGAAGTTCGTCAAGCCTTCATTTGATTCATCTCAAATGGTTAGGCCTTCCGGCCGCTTCATAGTCACGCCGCAAAGAAGAGTCGTGACTGATGGAGAGACGACATGAAGAATATGGGTATGGGCATGCTGGGCGCCGCCGCCCTCAGCCTGGCCGCTATCGCAAGCCCGCTGCACGCGGCTGACCTCGCCGAACGCATGGCGCCGCCGGAGGCGACGATCGACGTCGCGGCGAAGAGCCCGTGGCAGATCCGCGTGCGCGGCCTCGGCGTGATAACCGAGAACAGCGGCTTCGTCGACGGGATCCCCGGATCCGACCTGTCCTTCTCGGATACGGTGGTGCCGGAACTCGATATCTCCTACTTCTTCACGGACAATATCGCCGCCGAACTCATTCTCGGTACGACCTATGCGAATGTGACGGCCGACGGCTCGATTGCCAGCCTCGGCAAGGTGGGCAAGACCTGGCTGCTGCCGCCGACATTGACGCTGCAATATCATTTCACCGATCTCGGCGCCTTCAAGCCCTATGTCGGCGCGGGCGTGAACTACTCGCTGTTCTATCACCAGTCCGGTTCCGGCGCTTTCACGGACCTCGACGTGAAGAATACGCTGGGTGCGGCGCTTCAGGTGGGCTTCGACTACATGCTGGACGACCACTGGGGCATGAACTTCGACGTGAAGAAGCTGTTCCTCGAACCGGAGTGGAAGGTCAATAGGGCCGGTACGCCCCTCACCGGCAAGGCCAAGCTCAATCCCTGGCTGATCGGCACGGGCGTGACCTACCGCTTCTGAGCAGGGGAAGGACCTGCTTCACTGAGGCGGGTTTCCAGGCTTATCCATCAACGCGGCCGGGGATTTGACACTCCGGCCGCGACATCCTATGTACGGACGAAGGGTGAGAGCCCCTGCCGTCCGCGAGCGCAAGCTTTGGTGAAGTCTCTCCAGAATCGATCGGTCTTCCAGCATCACGCATGCGAACCGGTGGCAATGCGGGCCCCCTCCGAAACGACGCATGCCACGACTGGAGTTCCGACATGCGTCCATCATCGACGCCACTACCCTCTCTCGATGCCCTGAAGGACCAGGCAAGGCGGCTGCGCGCGCGCTTTTCCGCCGAGGGGCAGGACATTTCCCATTCCCGCGCGCTCGAGCTCATCGCCGCGCAATACGGCTTTCGCGACTGGAACACGCTGCATGCGGCCGTCGGCAACCGGCCGCCCTTCGATCCCTGGATGCTGGGCGCGCGCGTGCGCGGTCATTATCTTGGCCAGCCGTTCGATGCCGAGGTGCTGGGCGTGCAGGCGGTGACGAGCCAGCCCGGCCGCTACCGCATGACCCTGCGTTTCGACGAGCCGGTGGACGTGGTCACCTTCGAAAGCTTCTCGGCCTTCCGCCACCGCGTGACGTGCACCGTCGACGAGACGGGGCGGACGACCGAGAAGACCTCCAACGGCAGGCCGCATCTCGAACTCGAATGGTGATCGCTCAGAACGATCCCGAAAACCGCATCGCAAGGCCGTCGACCCTGAAGCCGGCGGCCTTGTCCGTTTCGCGGCGCACGAGGTGGCTGTATTCCAGCGCCGCGGCGGCACCCTTTGCGAGCGTATAGGTGAGGGTCGCGGTCGTCGCGGTCGCGCGCGTGCGGTAATCGTAATAGAGCCAGTCGCTGCGGGCGTGCTCGTAGGCGAGGGCGAGCTTCAGCCGTTCCGTCAGCGCCGTTTCCAGCGACAGGCCTGCGGTGCGCACGTCCTCGCCAAGCGGGTCGTCGATGTCGGCGAGCTGCATGTCGCGCCCGAACTTCGCCTTGAAAACGGTGTCCCGAGGGAGCGGGATGGCGAGTTCCGCCTTCAGGAAGGGCCGGGTGCGGCCGACCGTCAGGCCGAGCTCGGGGCTGCCGACGCGCACGATGCCTGCCTCCGCCATCAGCGTGATGCCGTCGCCGAAGGCGCGTCCATAGGCCAGGGAACCGCGCAAGGTCTCTGCCGGGAAGCGGTCGAGCGGATGCTGCTGGCCGGCCGGAATGCGGTTCGTGCGGTATTGCAGCGTAATGCCCGCCTCGCCGCCGAGAAGCGGGCGGATATGGCCGCCGGTGAGATCGAGCAGCCGGTTGTCCGCTTCGAGCCGGGTGTGCGGAAGGGCGGGCAGGGTGAAGCGTGCCTTTCCCCGGTGCAGACTGGACAGGGCGGCGACAAGACGGCTCTTGCCGCCTGCGTGCTCAACGGTGATCCCGGCGCTGGCGGCGGCGGCGACCTCGGCCTTCCGGTAGCCGATCAAGAGCCCCGGCAGGGCGAGGAAGAGGTCGCCTTCCTGCCGGTGCTCGATGCCGCCCCTGAGGGTGAGCTTCACCGCCTCGCCCAGATCGCGGTCGAGGCCGAATTCGACGCCGGCCCGCCGCTCGTCGGAGAAACGGTAGCGGGCGAGGCGCCTGGCGCTCGCATTCAGCCCGTAGGCGAATTCGGAGTCCTCCAGCGCCAGGCTGCCACGCAGGGAGAGCTTGGCCTCGGTGAATGGAGAGGAAAGAGCGGACGGATCCTTGAAGACATTCCCGGTCCAGCCGCCACCGACGCTGTAATCGATGGTTGAGTCGGCGTTTGCCGGGTTGCAGAAGGCGGCTACGAAAACCGCACAAAGGAGGCCGCGAAACAAGCCCATCGGAATTTGCCCCTGTCCGTTTCTGAAACGGAATCCTAGGGTTGCATGGTTAAAAATTCCCTCATTGGTTGATTTTAACCTGACAAATGCAAAGTAAAGTACCTGGAGTTGTGTCCGGTAGGGATTCGTTAAACTTGTCTTTATTATGGTTAACTATTTGCTATAATTGGGAAATCGGGTTGAGTAAATCGAAGTTCATATTACCTTTGATTGTGCATCCAAGAGGTGTGCAACCAAAGGAGAGAGAGCATGAACAAGACCCGCATCATCGCCATCGCAACCGTCATCGCCCTTGCCGGCGCCGGCCAGGCTTCGGCCGGCGGCCTGCTCGGCCTCGGCATCCTCAGCGGCAACAAGACCAAGACCGGCGGCATCGTGATCGCCCCCAGCATCGGCGTCGGTAACGTCCTCAGCGACAACGACGGCAACAAGGTGCTGAACGGCGTGCTGAGCAACAATCTCAATGGCACGCTGTCCGGCATCCTGAACGGCAATGCCCTCGGCATCCTCGGCGGCAGCGACTGCGGCTGCAAGTCCCGCAAACACTGACCGCACCTTCCCGCCCTGCCCCTGCGGCCAGTGGGCCCGGGAGAGCTTGCTCTCCCGGGTTTTCGCATGGGTTCAGCCGGCGAGATCGATCACGCCGCAATCGCCGGCGTCGCTGGCGAAGGCGAGGAGCTTGCCGTTGCGGCTCCAGGCCATGGAGGTAACAGCGCCCTTGCCGGGCCGGCGCAGCAGCACTTCGCGGCTGTCGGCGAAGCGGGCGGCGAGCACCATGCCGTCGGAATAGCCGATGGCGACGACGTCCTCGCCCGGATGGCAGGCGACGGAAGTCACCATGACATCGGCGCGGGTGCCGAGTTCCAGCGGCGGCTTGCCCATCGGGCCGTCCTTGGCCGAGAAGGGCCAGACGATGGCGGCGGGCGCGCCGGAGGAGGCGAGCCACTTGCCCTTGACGGACCAGGAGAGCGACTTCACCTTGGCCGGATAGCCGGTCATGCGCATGTGGCGGGTCTCGGCGCCGGGCTTGGCATCGAGCTTCCAGCCGTGCAGCGCGTTTTCCTGCATGCTGGTGACGACGAAGCGGCCGTCCGGCGAGAAGGTGATGCCGGTATGGGCGCCCTTCCATTCGAGATCGACCGGCGGGGCGGCCATGGCGACCCAGTGCAGCGATGCGCCGTTGTAGCGGGCGGCGCCGATGCGCAGGCCCTTCGGCGCAAACGCGATGCCCTCGACCGAGCGGCCCTCGGTGAATTCCCTGATCGTGCCGTCGGCAAGGCGCACGCGCGCCGTGCGGCCTTCCGCGAAGCCGACGGCGCCCTGCGGGCCGGCGGCGACGACGGAGATCCACTTGCGCGGCACTTCGGCCAGAAGCGTCGCGCTGCCGTCGGCGGCGATGCGCAGCACCTTGCCGTCCTCGCCGCCTGTTATCAGCGTGTCGTTCGCCTCGTCGCGCACGCAGGCGAGCAGGCCGTCATGCGCCTCGGTGACCTTCTCGCCCTGGTCGAGGCGGTGGATGGCGCCGGAGGCGGTGGCGAAGAACGGCACGTCGCCGAGGAAGGCGGCCGCAATGACGTGGCCGTCGAGATCGAGAGGCGCGACTGTCGGCATTATCGGGTCTTTTCCTTCACGCTTTCCGGCATCATGCTTTCTGCGCCTCGCAGGCCTTGAACGTGCGCTCGATCTTCTCGCGGTCGAGATCGCGGCCGATGAAGACGAGGCGGCTTTCGCGCTTCTCGCCATCCTTCCAGGCGCGCTGGTGGTCGCCCTCGACGATCATGTGCACGCCCTGCACGACATAGCGCTCGTCATCGCCGGCAAAGGCGATGATGCCCTTGAGGCGCAGGATGTTCGGGCCGTCCGTCTGGGTGATCTTCTGGATCCAGGGGAAGAAGCGCTCGGGGTTCATCTCGCCGCCGCGCAGCGAGATCGACTGCACCGTCACGTCATGGATCGGCGAGACGCCGTGGTCGTGGTGATGGTGGCCATGGTCGTGGTGGTGATGGTCGTGATCATGATCATGATCATGATGGTGGTGATCGTGGTCGTGATCATGGTGATTATGGTCATGGCCGCAATCGGGGCCGCAGACATGGTCCGGGTGATCGTGGTCGAGGAAATGCGGATCGTTCTCCAGCGCGCGTTCCAGGTTGAACGCACCCTGGTCGAGAACCTTGGTGAGGTCGATCTCCGAGCGGGTCGTGCGGTGGATGCGGGCGGACGGGTTGATGGCGCGCACCGTGGCCTCGACCCGGGCGAGTTCTTCGGGGCTCACGAGGTCGGTCTTGTTGATCAGCACGACGTCGGCAAAGGCGATCTGGTCCTCGGCCTCGCGGCTGTCCTTCAGGCGCAGCGGCAGGTGCTTGGCGTCGACGAGGGCCACCACGGCGTCGAGCTCGGTCTTCTGGCGCACGTCGTCGTCCATGAAGAAGGTCTGGGCGACCGGTACCGGATCGGCAAGGCCGGTGGTCTCGACGATGATGGCGTCGAAGCGGCCGGGGCGGCGCATCAGGCCTTCCACCACGCGGATCAGGTCGCCGCGCACGGTGCAGCAGATGCAGCCGTTGTTCATTTCGTAGATTTCCTCGTCCGACTCGACGATCAGGTCGTTGTCGATGCCGATCTCGCCGAACTCGTTGACGATGACGGCATATTTCTTGCCGTGGTTGTCGGTGAGGATGCGGTTCAGCAGCGTCGTCTTGCCGGCGCCGAGATAGCCGGTGAGCACGGTGACGGGAATGGGCTTGGGAAGGGCTGTTTCGGTCATGGGAACCTCGAACGGGTACGGGGACGCCAAGCGTCCGGTCGGCGACTGATATAGGAGATCGCAAGGGCCAGCGCAAATCCCGGACGCGACGTTTCGCGGTCAGCGGAGCGCATCCGCGTCGAAGGCGGCGACGTCCTCGAGGAGGGCGACGAGGCCGCGAACGGCATGGGCGATGAGTTGCTCTCCCTTTTCCGCCGTCGCGGCGGCGGCATCGCCGGCCGCACCCTTCGGGTTGAGGTCGGACATCTTCCAGCCAAAGGCATGCGGACCATAGGCGCGCAGATGCGCAAAGCGCGCGGCGAACTCCGCCTGGCGCGAGCCGAAGCGCTCGGCCGTGTCCATGCGGACCAGCTCGGGGTGGAGGGCGAGCATGACGGAGGTTTCTATGTCTCCGCCGTGGATGTCGATGGCCTTGTTTTCCGGCGAAATCCAGCCCTCCGGCTGGCCGAAGCGCGTCCAGGCGGTGGCGACGACGAGCATGTCGAGTCGGATGCGCGCCTCGGTCGCGACGATGGTCATCAAGGGTGAATTGCCGCCATGGGCGTTGAGCAGCACGAGCTTGCGGATGCCGAAGCGGTGGAGGTCCTCGGCGATGCGCAGCCAGCGCTCCACCGCCTCGCCATAGCCGAGCGAGCGGGTGCCCGGCACGTCGAGATGCTCGGGCGAGTAGCCCACCGGCTCTGCGGGCAGGACGGTGACGGGCAGGTGCGGCGGCAGCGCGGCCATCAGCCTGTCGGCGATGCCCTCGGCGATCAATGTGTCCGTTTCCAGCGGCAGGTGCGGGCCGTGGCCCTCATGGGCGCCGAGCGGCAGGACCGCGATCCAGTCCGCGCGGTCTTCCGGCGCCAGCATGGGGTCGTTTTCGGTCCATCGCGTCCTGGGATGCGCCATGGTGTCTCTCCGATCCTTACTTGCCGCCAGCCTTCTTCCTCTGTCATACAAGGCCGCGCCCGCGATGCAAGGGCGGTGCAGGAGGCGATGCATGGGCAAGAAGCACAAGGACGGCAAGGACGGCAAGAAGGCCAAGAAGAAGAAATCGCACGAGGATGTCTCGGGCACGGGCCTTGCCACCGCCGTCGTGAATGCGGCGCGCTCGATGCGCACGGTGCTTTCCCGCAATCTCCTGGCGACCGGCCTTTATGCAGGACAGGATGGCGTGATCCTCGCGCTCGCCGAGGAGGGCGGTCTGACGGCCGGCGCGCTGGCTGCCCGGCTCGGCGTCAAGGCGCCGACCATGACGCGCACCATCGGCCGCCTGGAGGCGCAGGGCTTCGTCGAGCGCAGGCCCGACGAGACCGATGGGCGGCTGACCGTCGTGCATCTCACCGAGGCCGGCCGCGCGTCCGTCGACCGCATCACCGAGGCGGGCCGCCTCAGCGAGCGGCAGGCGGCCGACGGCTTCAGCGAAAAGGACGTGCGCCATCTCCTCAAGCTGCTGCGCGCCATGGACGAGAACCTGCATGCCGCCATGCCGGACACGCGGGGTGAAAAGGCGGTTGCCGAGGACATTTAAACTGTTTAAATAAACGGTTTTAAAGCCGCGTTGCTGCGCGTTCTTGGGGAGGGGTCGTGGCACAGAAAATCAAGCTTTCCACCATCGCGGAGACGCTCGGCGTTTCCACGGCGACGGTATCGCTTGCGCTGAGGGACAGTCCCCTTGTCGCCGCTACGACGCGGGACCGGATCAAGGAACAGGCACGCGCGCTCGGCTATATCTACAACCGCCGCGCGGCGAGCCTTCGCACCTCCCGCTCGGGCATCATCGGCGTCGTCGTGCACGACATCATGAACCCGTTCTATGCGGAAATCCTCAAAGCCATCGAGAGCGAGCTCGACCGCGACCGGCAGACCTTCATCCTCTCCAACCACTACGATTCGGTCGAGAAGCAGCGCAATTTCGTCGAGACGCTGCTGCAGCTCGGCGGCGACGGGGTGATCATGTCGCCGGCCATCGGCACGCCGCCGGAGGACATCCAGCTTGCCGAGGACAACGGCATGCCGGCGATCCTGATCGCGCGCTCCATCGACGGCCTCGACGTGCCGATCTTCCGCGGCGACGACAGCTACGGCATATCGCTCGCCACCAACCACCTGATCGGCCTCGGCCACCGCACCATCGCCATGGTGGGCGGCACGGACCAGACGTCCACCGGCCGCGACCGCTACCAGGGCTATGTCAACGCGCTGCGCAAGGCCAATATCGAGGTCGATCCCGGCCTTCGCATCCCGGGCCCGCGCACCAAGCAGGGCGGCTTCGAGGCGGCGGTGCATTTCCTCTCGCTGCCGCAGAAGCCGACGGCGGCCGTCTGCTGGAACGACCTCGTGGCCATCGGCCTCATGAACGGCATCGCCCGCGCCGGCCTCGTGCCCGGCCGCGACGTCTCCGTCACCGGCTATGACGACCTGGAGGAGGCGGCGATCGCCACGCCCGCCCTCACCACGGTCTGGAACGGCCAGTCGGAGGTCGGGCGCAATGCCGCCCGCGCGCTGCTCGACAAGCTCTCCGGCAGCCACGAGCCTGACGGCATCCATCTCATCAAGCCGGAAATGCGCATCCGGCAATCGACCGGACCGCTGAAGCCGCATCCCGAAGGCTGAGGGCCTGTCGCAGAAGGAGGTTTTCGCCATGGCGTCGAAGACACGCATTCTCGTGCCCGGCACGATCCGCGAGCGGGTGCTCGATCGTCTGAGGGAGGGCTTCGACGTCGTGCGCATCGACCGGGCGGATCCCTCCCTTCTCGCCCGCTCCGAGGCGGCGAGCATTTCGGGCGTTGCCGTTTCGGGCAGCTTCGGCGCTGCGATGATCGAGCACCTGCCTTCGCTGGAGATCATCGCGAGCTTCGGCGTCGGCTATGACGGCATCGACGCGCAGGCCGCCGCCGGGCGTGGCATCGCCGTCACCAACACGCCGGACGTGCTGAACGACGAGGTGGCGGATACCGCCATCGGGCTCCTCATCAACACCGTGCGCCGCCTGCCGCAGGCGGAGGCGTGGCTGCGCGAGGGGCGCTGGACGCGCGAGGGCGCCTTCCCCCTGACGCCGCTCAGCCTGCGCGGGCGCAAGGCCGGCATCTATGGCCTCGGCCGCATCGGCCTTGCCATCGCCGAGCGGCTGAAAGGCTTCGGCATCGAGATCGCCTATCACACGCGCCGGCCGCACGAGGGCGTGCCCTATGCCTACCATCCGTCCCTGACGGCGCTCGCCGAGGCCGTCGATATCCTGATCGCCATCGTGCCGAAAACGCCGGAGACGCACAGGACGATCGACGCGGCGATCCTGCGGGCGCTCGGGGCAAACGGCGTGCTGATCAATGTCGGGCGCGGCTGGACGGTGGACGAGGCGGCGCTGGCCGCGGCGCTGGAGGACGGCGTGATCGCCGCCGCGGGCCTCGACGTGTTCTACGACGAGCCGAACGTGCCGGAGGCGCTGCTCGCCCAGCCGAACGCCACGCTGCTGCCGCATGTCGCCTCCGCCTCGGTCGTGACGCGCGATGCCATGGCCGATCTGGTGGTGGACAATCTCTTTTCCTGGTTCGGCCGGGGCGCCGCGTTGACGCCGGTGCCGGAAACGCCCTTTACGCGAAAAACGGGGTAGGGGACGGAAAGCCTTCGTTAACCATTCCGCAAGCTTGCGGGCGCATAATTCCTGCGTCGAACCGCGATGAAGGAGAGCCCGATGAAGATGCTGACGATTGCCGTTCTGGCCGGTGCCGTTTCCTTCGGTCTTTGGAGCTACCGGACGCAGGCGCCCGGCATCGATCCCATCGTCTCGGGCTCCATTCCGGCCCGGGCCGCGGGGCACAGCTACACGATCTCCAACGCGGTGGCGAACACGGCCTGCCTTGCCGAGCGCGGCAGCCCCATTTCGAGCCGCAGCGCGCGTTTCGAGGCCGGCGCAGACTGCGACGCCGTCTGGCCCGGCCTTTCCAAGGCGCGGACCTGGACGAACAACGGCGACGGCACGGCCGTCGTCGCCGACGCACGGGGCGAGTCGATCCTCACCGTCGTCGATGGCGACGGTTTCGCCTACGAGGCGGTGGAGCCCGCCGACGCCCTGATCACGATGATGTCCGCCGACTGACGGCCTATTCCGCCGCCGTCCGGTGAACCATGCCCTGCCTGGCGGCGGCATACTCCCGCACGGCCTCGCCGAAGGCGGCGAAGAGCCTGTTGGAGGGCTGGTCGGAGCCGACCCAGTATTCCGGATGCCACTGCACGCCGACGGCGAAGGCCTTCGCGCCGATGACCGAGACGGCCTCGACCGTGCCGTCCTCGGCGACGGCTTCCACGGCAAGGCGCGGCGCCATCTCGGAGATGGCCTGGCGGTGGAGGGAGTTCACCTGCACCTCGCCGGCGCCGATGACGCCCGCAAGGCAGCTCCCTTCCTTGACGATCACCTTCTGGCGGATGCCGTAGGCGACGTCGAGCACCGGGGTATCGGGCTTGCGGTGATCCCACATGCCGGGCTGTTCCTGGATCTCGTTGGCGAGCGTGCCGCCAAGCACCACGTTGAGCTCCTGGATGCCGCGGCAGATGGCCAGGAGCGGGATGCCGCGCTCGAGCGCCCGCCGGATGAGCGGCAGGCTGGTCGAGTCGCGCGCCGTGTCGTAGGGGCCTTCCGCCTCGGTGGCTTGCTTGCCGTAGAGGGAGGGATGGACGTTGGTGCGTGAGCCGCTGACCAGAAGCCCGTCCACCCGGTCGAGGATGCCGTCGAAATCGTTGTCGGCTTCCAGCGCCGGGACGAGGAAGACGGTCACGCCCGCGCCCTTCACGGCGGCGCGCACATACTGGTTCGGGGTGGCCTGCCAGACGTTGCCTTCGATTTCCCTGATGTCGGCGGGAATGGCGACGACGGGTTTGGACATGGTGGGCTCCGGAGAATGAAATACCAAAAGAGGATTTGCTATCAAAACCGGCATCAGTCAATTCCCCCTTTCCGGCGAAATGACGACGGAACCGCCGGTCCGGGCGGCATGGCATCCGGCGCGCCGGCACGGCGCTGACCAGTTTTCACGGTGTTTCCTGATGCAGGTTGTTAACCACGCGATTGCAATCCTCATTTGCAGCGCGGCTTTTTTCTTGCGCTGGCATGCGCAATACTCTGTCCTGTACAGGAAAGGAAGTTGCGCGATTGGCATATGTCAGGTTGAGTGACTTGCGCGAAAAGGCTTTTTCCTGCAATATTGAGTTGAATGTATCTTCTCATGGTTGAATGCACGTGCAATAGTGCCGCCACCCTCCCTTTTTATTAGGTAATTTCCCGAAATCATTCATTAAATTTTGGCCGGTAACCCTCGAACGTCATAGGGAGTGCCGAGTCCATGAAGGATAAGGGTCAAAACACACTGCCAGCTGATGTCTATCTGTCGTTCGTCAGCTCGCTGTATGGGAACCGCCAGACCCTTTTCGTGGGCATGATTTCGCATGTCATCACGTTCTCCTTCGTCTACGCCAAGACCGACGATCCATTCTTCCTCGCCTGGAGCGCGCTTGTCATCCTCATCTGGTCGCTGCGCGCGCGCGGGATGCGCCGCTTCGACCGTGCGGACAAGGCCTCGCTCGGCATGGAGGGCATCCGCTACTGGGAAAACTGGTACAATCTCGGCGCCGTCGGCACGACGCTCGCGCTCGGCACGGCCTGCTGCTACAGCCTGATGGTCAGCCGCGACAGCTTTGCGGAGATCGCCTGCCTTTCGGTGACGTTCGCCACCATGGTCTCGGTCGTCGGCCGCAACTACGGTTCGCCGCGGGCGGTCAACTACATGGTGTTCTCCGCCTGCTTTCCGATCGTCGTCGGCTTTCTCGGCCTGCAGGACTTCTACCACGCCGTGCTCGCCTCCCTCGTCCTGCCGTTCGCCATTACCACGCGGACCATGGCGAACGGCGTGCGCACCTTTCTCTACGAGAATGTCCTTGCCGCCCGCGAACTTGCGACCATCGCCGACCGCTTCGACACGGCGCTCAACAACATGCCGCACGGCCTGTTCATGCTGGATGCGGACCACCGCATCCTCGTTGCCAACCGGCGCGCCTGCGAACTCCTGCATCTCGGCAACCAGGACCGGCTGAAGGATTGCCATCTCGACGTGGTGCTGCGCTTCGGCGTGCGCAACACCTTCTTCAACGCCGAGCAGAGCCGGACGATCCTGCGCCAACTCGACGAGCTCCTGAAAGGCGAGCGCTCGCGGGCGCTCGTGCAGGTGACGGACGGGCTCTATCTGGAATTCACCGCCGCGCCGCGCGAGAACGGCGGCGCCGTGCTCATCTTCGAAGACGTGACGGCGCGCGTGCGGGCGGAAAAGAAGATCCTGCACATGGTGCGCTACGACAGCCTCACCGGCCTGCCGAACCGCACCTATTTCGCCGATCTCGTGCAGGAGGCGCTGGCCGAGCGCAGGAAGCCCGGCATGGTCGGCTTCATGGTGCTCGACGTCGACGACTTCAAGCATGTCAACGACATGAAGGGCCACGTCACCGGCGACCGGCTGCTCTGCACCATCGCCGAACGGCTGCGCCGGCTTGCCGGCGAGCGGGAGATCGCCGGCCACCTGATGGGCGACGAGTTCCTGCTGTTCTTCCCGAACGAGGCGAACAGGCGGGACCTCGAGACCCGCATGCGCCGCTTCCACGAACAGTTGCGCGGCAATTACGAGGTCGACGGCACGACGTTCTTCGTATCGTTCAGTGCGGGCTGCGTGACCGTGGCGAGCGACGATTTCCGGCTGGAGGAAATGCAGATCCGCGCGGACCTTGCCCTGTTCGAGACCAAATCGCGCGCCAAGGGCAGCGTCACCATCTTCGAACGGGAGATGGATGCGCGCTACGTGGACCGCCAGAAGCTCAAGGACGACCTGCGCGAGGCGCTTGCCGGCGACGCGCTCTCGGTCGCCTACCAGCCGATGTTCGTGCCGGACGGATCGCGCATCGAGTGCTGCGAGGCGCTGTCGCGCTGGACGCATCCCGAGCGCGGGCCGGTGGCGCCCAACGTCTTCATCCAGATCGCCGAGGAGATGGGGATCGTCTCCGAGATCACGCGCTTCATGATCAACCGCGCCTGCGCCGACTGCGCGACGTGGCCGGCGCATATGGGCGTCTCCGTCAATCTTTCCGTCCAGGACCTGCGCGGCACCGGCATCATCGACGTGGTGGCCGAAGCGCTGGCCAAGGCGGACCTGGAGCCGCACCGCCTGCATCTCGAAGTCACCGAAAGCTGCCTGATGGAGGAGCCGGTCAAGGTGCAGGCGATCCTGCAGGAACTGCGCGCCCGCGGCATCACCATCGCCATCGACGACTTCGGCACGGGCTATTCCAGCCTCAGCTATCTCGACCAGCTTCCGCTCGACGTCATCAAGATCGACCGGTCCTTCGTGCGCAATATCGGCGAGGACCCGCGCCGCTTCAAGCTGCTGCGCGGCACCGTGAACCTCTCGCGCGAACTCGGCCTTCGCATCGTCATCGAAGGCGTCGAGACGCAGGAGCAGCTCGCCCTCATCAACAAGTACCATTGCGCCGACCTGGTGCAGGGCTATGTCTTCGCCGCGCCGATGTCGCCTGACGCGCTGCGCGACCGCTACGAAAGCCTCGGCGACAATCCGGACGAGCCGCGCCGCCGCGGCCGCCGCGTCGCTTGACGATCCCGATGATACGTAATTCGACATGATGTATCAGCTTATTCGAAATTAGCGTTAACCATTTATTAAGGTTAATGAATGGTATTTTACACAAATTGTCCTATATCGGTGATTATGGAGTCGGCGGCGGGTGCGGCCGGCTTTTTCGATCGGGGATATGGGCAATGGCCAATATGGAAATGGCGAACGGTCGCTTTTCCGAAAAGCTTCTCGGGCTGCTCGACAGGGTGGAGTACCGCCGGGTCGAAACGAGCGAGGACATGGAGGACGTCGCGCGCGTCCGCTACAAGGCCTACAAGGCCGGCAGCGTGATGCATCTTGCGGAAGATTCGCATCTTCTCATCGACGAGGTCGATTTCGACAGCCAGGCCTATGTCTTCGGCGTCTACCATGAGGAGCGGCTGATCTCGACGGTGCGCCTGCACCATGTGACGCCGGATCACCGCGTCACCTCGTCGGGCAAGGTTTTCCCGGACGAGATCAAGGCTTTCCTCGATGCGGGCATGTCGCTGATCGATCCGGTCCGGCTTGCCGCCGATCCGGAAATCTGGAGCGAGATGCCGGCGATCCCGTACCTGACGCTGCGCCTTGCCACGATGGCGGCGGACTATTTCGACGCCGACCGCGTCCTGCAGATGGTCAAGCCGGCGCATGCGGCCTTCTACCGGCGCGTCTTCGACGGCGATTTCGTCGCCTCGCCCAAGAGCAACCAGGGCAAGTTCATCATCGACCTGATGCTGATGGCGACGCGCTGCAAGGACGTGCGCTCCTCGCTCTATGCGCGCTTTCCCTTCTTCCAGTCGGAGCCCTTCGAGCGGCGCATGCTGTTTGCCCGCGGCGAGGAGATGCCGTTCAGCCCGCTGACGGTGCGCCCGACCGCCCGCCTTGCCGAATCCCATCGGCGGATCCAGCTTTCCGGCAGTGCCTACGCAGGTTAGGGCTTGCGTTTCAATGTCGCATGACGGGCCGGTTTCCAACGAAACCGGCCCGTTTCGTTTCGGAAACGATGCAGGTGCGAAACGCGGGCGCGCCTTGCCGTTGCGCTTTGCCGATCCATTGTGTATGGCCAGAAAGACGCGCGCTTTCGCGCTTGAGGGAATCGCCGGCCGTTTCGGGGCCGGCCTGTTTTAGGCGCTCATCGGGTGGGGCTTTCCGGCTGGCGGGTGCGGCTGCTTAGGAGAAGGTGACAATGGCTGAACATCATAACGGACCGGTCGAACTCGGCGCTCCGATGGATTATCCCGAGCACGAGAAGACCTACAACTTCTTCCTCAATGCGGCCAAGTACGGCACGCTGTTCTGCGTTGCGCTCCTGATCGCCATGGCCGCAGGCTTCTTCACCAGCGCCGGTTTCTTCAGCGGCGTCCTGCTGTTCATCATCCTCAACGTCGTCGGCTACTTCCTGCTGCGTTGATCTGAAAAGCCGCATTCGCGGTTTGCCGCGGCGTCATCCGGCGCCGTGATCCAACACGGCCAGTCTCGGGGGGAGGACCACGGTTTGAGTCAGTGTGTTTTTGTCGCGCGGGAAAGCGACCCGGCCGAAGGCCGCGTTGCCGGATCCGTTGATACCGTCAAGAAAATGAAGGCCCTCGGGCTTGACGTCGTGGTCGAGGCCGGCGCGGGCCTTGCCTCGCGCATCCTCGATGCGGACTATGAGGCCGCCGGCGCCCGCATCGCCGGAAAGGAAGAGGCGAAGACGGCCGATGTCGTGCTCAAGGTGCGCCGGCCGACCGCTTCGGAGATCGCCGGCTACAAGCCCGGCGCGATCGTCATCGCCACCATGGATCCCTACGGCAACGAGGCCGCCATCGCCGAAATGGCGCGGGCCGGGCTCACCGCCTTTGCCATGGAGCTGATGCCGCGCATCACGCGCGCCCAGTCGATGGACATCCTCTCCTCGCAGGCCAACCTTGCCGGCTACCAGGCCGTCATCGACGCCGCCCATGAATTCGACCGCGCCATGCCGATGATGATGACCGCCGCCGGCACCGTTCCGGCCGCCAAGGTCTTCGTCATGGGCGCGGGCGTCGCGGGCCTGCAGGCCATCGCCACGGCCCGCCGCCTCGGCGCCGCCGTCTCCGCGACGGACGTGCGCCCGGCCGCCAAGGAGCAGGTCGCCTCGCTCGGCGCCAAGTTCATCGCCGTCGAGGACGACGAGTTCAAGGCCGCCGAGACCGCCGGCGGCTATGCCAAGGAAATGTCGAAGGAATACCAGGCCAAGCAGGCGGCGCTCGTCGCCGACCACATCGCCAAGCAGGACATCGTCATCACGACGGCGCTGATCCCCGGCCGGCCGGCGCCGCGCCTCGTGACGCGCCAGATGCTGGCCGCCATGAAGACCGGCTCCGTCGCCGTCGACCTCGCGGTCGAGCGCGGCGGCAATATCGAGGGCTCGGAACCGGGCAAGGTCGTCGAGGTCGAGGGCGTCAGGGTCATCGGCTATCTCAACGTGCCGGGCCGCATTCCGGCCTCCGCCTCGGCGCTCTATGCCAGGAACCTTCTCACCTTCCTGGAGACCATGGTCGACAAGGAAACCAAGACGGTCTCGGTCAATGCCGAGGACGAACTCGTCAAGGCGACGATGCTGACCCATGGCGGGGCCGTGGTGCATCCGAACTTCGGCGGCGCCGTTCATGAAGGGGAGGGCAAGTGATGGCGAACGAACTTCTCGACAAGGCGCTGACCGATCTCGAACGCGCCGTGGAGGCTGTGCGCACCGCCTCCGAATATGTACCCGATGCGGCCGGTGCCGTGGCGCATGGCGTTTCCGGCGGGGCGATCGATCCCTTCGTCTTCCGCCTGGCGATCTTCGTGCTGTCGATCTTCGTCGGCTACTATGTCGTCTGGTCGGTGACGCCGGCGCTGCACACGCCGCTGATGGCCGTCACCAATGCGATCTCATCGGTCATCGTCGTCGGCGCGCTGCTCGCCGTCGGCATCTCGCTCTCGGGTGTTGCCACGGGTTTTGGTTTCGTGGCGCTGATCCTCGCCTCCGTCAACATCTTCGGCGGCTTCCTCGTCACCCAGCGCATGCTGGCGATGTACAAGAAAAAAGAGAAGTGAGGGCGGCCCGATGAACGCAAACTTCGCAGCCTTCCTCTATCTCGTCTCCGGCGTGCTCTTCATCATGGCGCTGCGCGGCCTGTCGCATCCGACGACCAGCCGGCGCGGCAACATGCTCGGCATGGTCGGCATGGGCATCGCCATCGGCACGACGCTGCTGCTGGCGACGCCCTCCTTCGGCGGTCTCGTGCTCATCGTGCTCGGCCTTGCCATCGGCGGGGGCGCCGGCGCCTATATCGCCCGCTCGATCCCGATGACGTCGATGCCGCAGCTCGTCGCCGGCTTCCACTCGCTCGTCGGCCTTGCCGCCGTGCTGGTCGCCGCCGCCGCGCTCTATTCGCCCGTGTCGTTCGGCATCGGCGAGGTCGGCTTCATCCATGGCCAGGCGCTCGTCGAGATGGCGCTCGGCGCGGCCATCGGCGCGATCACCTTCACCGGCTCGATCATCGCCTTCCTGAAGCTCGACGGGCGCATGTCCGGCAAGCCGATCATGCTGCCCTACCGCCATGTCATCAACATCGTGCTGCTTGCGGCGATCGTCGTCTTCATCGTCGGCCTGACGCTGTCGGAAAGCCATTTCGACTTCTGGCTGATCGTCATCCTGGCGCTGGCGCTCGGCGTGCTGCTGATCGTGCCGATCGGCGGGGCGGACATGCCCGTCGTCGTCTCGATGCTCAACTCCTATTCGGGTTGGGCGGCGGCCGGCATCGGCTTCACGCTCGGCAACCTCGCGCTGATCATCACCGGCGCGCTGGTCGGCTCCTCGGGCGCGATCCTGTCCTACATCATGTGCAAGGGCATGAACCGCTCGTTCATCTCGGTCATCCTCGGCGGCTTCGGCGGCGAGACGGCGGCAGCGGCGGACGACGGCGTCCAGCGCACGGTCAAGCAGGGCTCGGCGGACGATGCGGCCTTCCTGATGGCGAACGCCTCCAAGGTCATCATCGTGCCGGGCTACGGCATGGCGGTGGCGCAGGCGCAGCACGCGCTGCGCGAGCTTGCCGACAAGCTCAAGGAGCAGGGCGTCGAGGTGAAATACGCGATCCACCCGGTCGCCGGCCGCATGCCCGGCCACATGAACGTGCTGCTCGCCGAGGCGAACGTGCCCTATGACGAGGTGTTCGAGCTTGAGGACATCAACTCGGAATTCGCCCAGGCCGACGTCGCCTATGTCATCGGCGCCAACGACGTGACGAACCCGGCGGCGCGCGACGACAAGTCCTCGCCGATCTACGGCATGCCGATCCTCGACGTCGACAAGGCCAAGACCTGCCTCTTCGTCAAGCGCTCCCTCGGCTCCGGCTATGCCGGCATCGACAACACGCTGTTCTACAAGGACGGCACGATGATGCTGCTGGGCGACGCCAAGAAGATGACCGAGGACATCGTCAAGGCGATGAACCACTGAGGGCAGGACCCCTCCCGAACCCCTCCCCACAAGGGGGAGGGGCTTACCGTGCCATTCCATTTTGAACGATGAGCACGCCTCCCGCTTTCTCCCCTTGTGGGGGAGATGCCGGCAGGCAGAGGGGGGCCCCACGTAGCAAGAGCGTTACACGGGCAGTCCTCTCCCTAAATCCCTCCCCACAAGGAGAAGGGGCTTACGGTGCCGCGCCCTTTGCATTCCATTTGAACGATGAGCACGCCTCCCGCTTTCTCCCCCCTTGTGGGGGAGATGCCGGCAGGCAGAGGGGGCGCCCCCGCGAAGCCGGGCGTTACGGGAAGACCCATCCCTAAATCCCTCCCCACAAGGGGGAGGACTTGAACTGTCGCTCCGTCTACTTTCCATTTTGAATGATGAGCAAGCCTCCTGCTTTCTCCCCCTTTGCGGGGGAAATGCCGGCAGGCGGAGGATCTTCACTTCACCGGCAGGCTTCCCCCCGCCGCAATGCCCGGGTCATCGTCCAGGGGGCGACGCCGAAGGTGCGGGCGAGGGCGGTGATGGTTTCGCCGTGGCTGAGTCGTTCGCGGGCGAGGCGGAGCTGCCGGTCGTCGAGCTTGGGCGGGCGGCCGAGGCGGGAGCCGCGCTTGCGGGCGGCAAGAAGCCCCTCGCGGGTGCGCTGCGACAGGGTCAGCCGCTCGAATTCCGCCAGCCCGCCCATGACCGTGTAGAGGAAACGGCCGGTCGGCGTCGTCGTGTCGATGCTGAGCTTGGCGATATGGAAGTGGATGCCCCGCTGCTGGAGGGCGTCCAGCTCGGCCAGCGCGTCCCTTGCCGAGCGGTAGGCGCGGTCGAGGTCCCAGATGACGAGGAGGTCGCCGGCCTCAAGGCCCGCGGTGACCGCCTCGTAGACCGGCCGGCGGCGGCTCACCGCCGAGAGCGTCTCGACGTGAAGCTCGTCGCAGAGGTCCCTCAGCCCTTCGATCTGCCGGTCGGGATTCTGGTCGACCGTGCTCACCCGCAGATAACCGATCTTCTTCGCCATGCGCTGCCTTCCGTTTCATGTTGCTTTTTCCAACATAAACGAACGTTTTTGTTGATTGTTCCTTTTCGATGGCGCAAACTCGAATTCTACTTGTCGCCCAAGCAATCAGCCGCACAATTTCGCAAATATATCCCTTCAAATATCCCCGCTCGAAAACGTTCCTTATCGTGGCCCGCAATGAAAATCGCCGAACTGAAAGCGGAGCTTCTGCTCCTCGTCATCGCCGTCCTGCCGATCGTGTCCTTCGTCCTGCGCTATACGGCCGAGCGGGATGTCGTTCAGGTCATCGAGGCCGCCTTCGTGGACGGCTACCATGTCGATGCGCTGCTGAAGGCCGAAGGCCGCAGCGGGATCGTCAGCGTGTGGATAGAGCAGGGCGGCGTGAGGATGTGCGACACGGTCGCCCATCTTCCGCGCGGCGAGCCGCGGAAGGTGACGGTGCTCTGCCCCGAGCTGACGCCGGAGCCCTTCAAGGTGGGCGTGCGGGCGCAGTAGCGCCCGCATGCGGTCACGCGGGTGACGCTCAGGCGGGCTTTGCGGTATTGGCTGCGCCGCGGGTGCGGGCGAGGCCGTCCTTGGCCGGCTTGTAGTTCGGGTCGAGACGAAGCGCCTGCGAATATGAGCGGGCGGCCTTGGCCATGTCGCCGCGGCGCTCGTAGATGAGCGCCTGGTTGGCCCAGGATTCGGCCAGCTTGCCGTCGAGGTTGATGGCGGTGTTGAAATCCGAAAACGCGTTGTCGTCGTCGCCGAGCGCGGCGTAGGAGATGCCGCGGCCGTTATAGGGCTCGGCCGAGTTCGGCGAGAGCGAGATGGCCTTCGAGAAGTCCTCGATGGCCTTGTCGTGCTGGCGGCGCGACTGGTAGATCAGGCCGCGGTTGTGATAGGCGCGCGGATCGGTCGTGTCGAGCTGGATGGCGCGGTTGAAGTCGCGGAAGGCGTCGTCGAGACGGCCGGCCTGGCGATAGAGGTTGCCGCGGCCGATATAGGCAACATCATAGTTCGCGTTGAGCTGGAGCGCGGTGTTGTAGTCGGACGCCGCTTCCGCCTGCCGGCCCATGCTGCGCTGGACGAGCGCGCGGTTGGCGTAGGCCTGGTAGAAGCGCGGGTTGAGCTCGATGGCGCGGTTGAAGTCGTCCATCGCCCGGCGGTACTCGCCGGCGCGGCCATAGGCCGAACCGCGCACGTTGTAGCCTTCCGGATCCTGCGGGTTTGCGGCGATCACCGCCGAAAGCGATGCGATGTTCTCCTGCGAACCCTGCGCGCGCTCGACCTTCAGCACGTCCGTCGATGTCGCGGTCGACTGGCAGCCGGCAAGCACGAGGGCGAGCGAGGCGGCCGCGACGGCGGCCGACAGGGAGCGGCGAATGCGCACGGACGAGGAAGAGAGACGATCGGTCGGGAACCCGGTAGATGCTGCAGCCATGTCCAAGTGCGAATCCTCAAAATGGGCTTCATCGCGCATCATGCGCGAAGAATACGCTACGGCCTTGAAAGGCAATTCCGGAAAGGGTGCGTAGCGGGTGCGCCCGGAATTGCACGGGAAGCGTTTCACAAGGGTGAAATTCTTCAGGTCATGTCAAAAAAGGCGGCGGCGAATTCATCGCCCCCGCCCGGTCTTGCATCCGAAAACGTCGAAAAGACGACCGATCAGCGGGCGCCAGGACGGCCGCCGATGAGGCCTTCGCGCTGGGCGCGCTTGCGGGCCAGCTTGCGAACGCGACGAACGGCTTCGGCCTTTTCACGCGCACGCTTCTGCGACGGCTTCTCGTAATAGTCGCGCATCTTCATTTCACGGAAAATACCTTCGCGCTGCATCTTCTTCTTGAGAGCGCGGAGAGCCTGATCAACGTTGTTGTCGCGGACAAGTACCTGCACGAGAATCCCGTTCCTTTGGTTAGTTGCAAGCCCGGCGATTCCTTGAGGTCGTCAGGCAAATAAGTGACGTTCGCGCAGCCCGGAAGGCTGACGATTGGGGGGTCGGATACCAGAATGCCTGGCAGAAGTCCAGTCTTCCCAGCCGCGATTATCGGGGATTTTACGGGGATGACCGGTAAAACCTTTGCGAAGCCCCCGGCGGGGCATGTCGCATGTGGTACAAGGTGCGCCTGAACGCGTCGCAAAGGATACGGCGTCCGGCGTCAGGATTTGCTTTGTAGTGCAACAGGAAACAGCCGGCGAGGCCGGCGAGACATCGAGGACCTGGGTAATGCGCAAATATTCGGTTTTCGCCGTCGCCCGCGAGGCGATGCGCGGCCACAAGGGATGGGAGGCGCAGTGGACCTCGCCCGAGCCGCGCAAGGAATACGACGTGATCATCGTCGGCGGCGGCGGCCACGGCCTGGGCGCTGCCTACTATCTCGCCAAGGAGCACGGCATCACCAATGTGGCGGTGATCGAGAAGGGCTGGCTCGGCGGCGGCAATACCGGCCGCAACACGACCATCATCCGCTCGAACTATCTCTATGACGAGAGCATGGACATCTACGAGCACTCGCTGAAGCTCTGGGAAGGCCTCAGCCAGGACCTCAACTACAACGTCATGTATTCGCCGCGCGGCGTCATGATGCTGTCGCACAATGTGCACGACAAGCAGTCCTTCCAGCGGCACGTCCACGCCAACCGTCTCTACGGCATCGACAACGAATGGCTGACGCCGCAGCAGGCGAAGGACTTCGTGCCGGTCCTCGACATCTCCGCCACGGCCCGCTACCCGATCAACGGCGCGGCCCTCCAGCGCCGCGGCGGCACGGCCCGCCACGACGCCGTCGCCTGGGGCTATGCCCGCGCGGCGTCGGACCGCGGCGTGCACATCATCCAGAACTGCGAGGTCAAGGGCATCCGCCGCGGGCCGGACGGCGCGGTGACGGGTGTGGAGACCTCCAAGGGCTTCATCGGCGCCAAGAAGATCGCGGTCTCGGCCTCCGGCCACAACTCGGTCATCCTGTCGATGGCCGACGTGAAGCTGCCGCTGCATTCCGTGCCGCTGCAGGCGCTGGTTTCCGAGCCGATGAAGCCGATCTTCCCGTGCGTGGTCATGTCCAATTCGGTGCATGCCTATATCTCGCAGTCGGACAAGGGCGAGCTCGTCATCGGCGCCGGCACGGACCAGTACAACTCCTATTCCCAGACCGGGGGCCTGCAGATCATCACGCATACGCTCGATGCCATCTGCGAGCTCTTCCCGATGTTCCGCCGCGTCAAGATGATGCGCCAGTGGGGCGGCATCACCGACAACACGCCGGACCGCTCGGCGATCCAGGGCGTGACGCCGGTTCCGAACCTCTTCGTCAATTGCGGCTGGGGTACCGGCGGCTTCAAGGCGACGCCGGGTTCGGCCCATCTCTTCGCCCATCTCATCGCGAAGGGCGAGCCGCACAAGCTGGCGGCCGGCCTGACGCTCGACCGCTTCCGCACCGGCCGCCTCATCGACGAGGCGGCGGCGGCGGCCGTCGCCCACTGATGAACGGCGCGCTGCTCGCTGGACTTCTGATGACGGCTGGCGCCGTTCACGCCGGAGACATTATTCCCGAAGCGGGGGATTTCCGGTTCCAGAAGATCCAGAGGGCGGCGGGCGAAGCGGAATGGCCCTTCGTCGCCAGGGGCGGGATGCTGGGGTGCACGAAAGTGCTGGGCAATCGGGCGGTCTATTTCATTCCCGATGAAACGGACATGAACCGTGCCTTCAACCTCGACATGAACGTCTTTGCGATGAGCATCGTCAATTTGGGAATGAACGACATTCTGGCCCCTTACGACAATGTCGAGCAGCTCGTGCACCGGATTGCTCCCTTCGTCACCATGGGCCAGCGACTTTGCGACCAGGCTCCCGGCACGTTCGTGTCGGGACCAGAGCTTTAAACAGGTAGGATAAAATGCTGCTGATCTACTGCCCCTACTGCGAGGAAGAGCGCTCGGAGCTCGAATTCCGCCACGGTGGCGATGCGCACATCGCCCGGCCGACCGGCATCGCCGACATCACCGACGAGGCGTTCGAGGATTATTTCTTCCTGCGCGACAACCCGAAGGGCCTGATCTTCGAGCGCTGGCGCCATATCCATGGCTGCGGCCGCTTCTTCAATGCGGCGCGCGATACGGTCAGCGACAGGTTCTACATGAGCTACAAGGCCGGCGAGCCGAAGCCCGATATTCCGGGCGTCACGCCCGCCACCGAAAAGACCGTCGAAACCTATGAAGCCACGGAAGGAACCGCGAAATGAGCGGTGCTAATCGCATTGCCGGCCAGGGCCGCCTGACGCCCGCCAGAACGGCGCGTTTCACCTTCGACGGAAAGACGTTCGACGCGCTGGAAGGCGATACCGTCGCCTCCGCGCTGCTCGCCAACGGCGTGCATCTCGTCGGTCGTTCCTTCAAGTACCACCGCCCGCGCGGCATCCTGTCCGCCGGCGCGGAAGAGCCGAACGCGCTGGTCGACGTCTCGCGCGATGCCGCGCGCCGCCAGCCGAACGTGCGCGCGCCGGTGCAGGAAGTCTTCGACGGCATGAAGGTGGAATCGCAGAACCGCTGGCCGTCGCTCGCCTTCGATATCGGCGGCGTCAACAACCTGATGTCGCCCTTCTTCGCGGCCGGCTTCTACTACAAGACCTTCATGTGGCCGAAGGTCGCCTGGGAAAAGGTCTACGAGCCCTTCATCCGCAAAGCCGCGGGCCTTGGCGTCGCGCCGACGGAGGAGGATCCGGACCACTACGCCAACCGCTATGCCCATTGCGACGTGCTGGTCGCGGGCGCCGGCGTGGCCGGTCTTTCCGCCGCGCTTGCCGCCGCGGAGGCCGGTGCACGCGTCATCCTCGTCGACGAACAGCCGGAAGTGGGCGGTGCGCTGCATTACGACACGTCGGTGAAGATCGACGGCCAGAACGGCTACGACTGGGCGCAGGCGACGGCCGCCAAGCTCAAGGCGATGGAGAACGTCACCGTCCTCACCCGCACGACGGCCTTCGGCTACTACAACCACAATTTCGTCGGCCTCGTCGAGCGCGTGACGGACCATCTCGCCCGCCCCGACAGGAAGCTGCCGCGCGAGCGGCTGTGGCAGGTGCGCACCAAGCGCGTCATCCTCGCCACCGGCTCCATCGAGCGCCACATGGTGTTCGCCAACAACGACCGGCCGGGCATCATGCTCGCTTCGGCGGCGCGCACCTATCTCAACCATTTCGGCGTCGCGGTCGGTCGCAAGGTCGGCGTCTACACGGCGAACGATTCGGCCTATGAAGCCGCCTTCGACCTGAAGCGTGCCGGCGTCACCGTCGCCGCCATCGTCGATGTCAGGGAAAAGCCCGGCGAGGCGGTGCTGACTGAAGCCCGCAGGCTCGGCATCGAGGTGCTGGCAGGCCATTCGGTGGTCGACACCAAGGGCAAGCTTCGCATCTCCTCCATGTCGGTCGCCCGCAACGGCGGCGGCTCGGTGCGGTCCATCCCGGTCGATGCGCTGCTGATGTCGGCCGGCTGGACGCCTTCCGTCCACCTCTTCTCGCAGTCGCGCGGCAAGGTGGCCTATGACGCGGCCACCGGCCGCTTCCTGCCGGGCACCTATGCGCAGGATTGCCTTTCGGTCGGCTCGTGCAACGGCACGGACGGCCTGCAGGCGACGATCGAAGAATCGCTTGCGGCGGGCGAGCTGATGGCGCGCGCCACCGGCAACGAGGGCGGCGGCAAGGTCGAGCTTTCCGGCGAGAATGCCTTCGACTGGACCGGCGGCATGGCAGGCAGCGGCGAGGGCGCCGGCGTCGACACGACCGTCAAGGCCTTCGTCGACTTCCAGAACGATGTCTGCGCCAAGGACATCCGCCTCGCCGTGCGCGAGGGCATGCACTCGATCGAGCACATCAAGCGCTTCACCACCAACGGCATGGCGACGGACCAGGGCAAGCTGTCCAACATCCACGGCCTTGCCATCGCCTCGGAAGTCTTGAACCGCGAGATCCCGAAGATCGGCCTTACGACCTTCCGCGCGCCCTACACGCCCGTCACCTTCGGCGCGCTGATCAGCCATTCGCGCGGCGATCTCTTCGACCCGACGCGCAAGACGCCGATGCACGACTGGGAAGTGGCGCATGGCGCGGTCTTCGAGGACGTCGGAAACTGGAAGCGCGCCTGGTACTATCCGCGCTCCGGCGAGACCATGCACGATGCGGTCAACCGCGAGTGCCGCACGGTGCGTAACGTTGCCGGCCTGTTCGATGCCTCGACGCTCGGCAAGATCGAGGTCGTCGGCCCGGATGCGGGCGCGTTCATGAACCTCATGTACACCAACGCCTGGGATACGCTGAAGCCGGGCCGCTGCCGCTACGGCATCATGCTGCGCGAGGACGGCTTCGTCTATGACGACGGCGTCGTCGGGCGCCTGGCGGAGGATCGCTTCCACGTCACCACCACGACGGGCGGCGCGCCGCGCGTCATGCACCACATGGAGGACTATCTCCAGACGGAGTTCCCGCATCTCAAGGTCTGGCTGACCTCGACCACCGAACAGTGGGCGGTCATCGCGGTGCAGGGCCCGAAGGCGCGCGAGATCCTCGAACCGCTGGTCGAGGGCATCGACATCTCGAACGAAGCCTTCCCGCATATGAGCGTGCGCGAGGGCAAGATCTGCGGCGTGCCGACCCGGCTCTTCCGCATGTCCTTCACGGGTGAGGCGGGCTACGAAGTCAACGTCCCCGCCGATTACGGCCAGGCCGTCTGGGAAGCCATCTGGGCGCGGGCCGAACCGCTCGGCGCCTGCGCCTACGGCACGGAGACGATGCACGTCCTTCGCGCCGAGAAGGGCTACATCATCGTCGGCCAGGACACGGACGGCACGGTCACGCCGCACGATGCGAGCCTGAGCTGGGCCGTCTCGAAGAAGAAGACGGACTTCGTCGGCATCCGCGGCCTCAAGCGGCCGGACCTCGTCAAGGAGGGCCGCAAGCAGCTTGTCGGCCTCCTGACGAAGGATCCGAACGTGGTGCTGGAGGAGGGTGCGCAGATCGTCGCCGATCCGAACCAGCCGAAGCCGATGACCATGCTCGGCCATGTCACGTCGTCCTACTGGTCGGAAAACTGCGGCCGGTCGATCGCCATGGCGCTCGTCGCCGGCGGCCAGGCCCGCATGGGCCAGACGCTCTACGTGCCAATGCCCGACCGCACCATCGCGGTCGAGGTCAGCGACATGGTGTTTATCGACAAGGATGGAGGACGCCTCAATGGCTGATCAAGTTCTTCGCAAGGCGCCGCTTGGCCGTAGCCACGGCGGCTCCGCCGGCGCGCGCGTCACGCCCGCCGCTCCCGCAACGCGCCTGTCGCTGCGCGCCGGCGCCGATGCGCTCGGCGCTCTCTCGTCGGCCTTCGGCCTGACGCTGCCGACGCGCCCGAAGACCTCGGCCTCGGCGAACGGCCGCCATGCGCTCTGGCTCGGCCCGGACGAATGGCTGCTGATCGACGAGACCGGCGCGGACCTGATGGCGGCTGCCGCCAGTGCCGGCGTGCTGCATTCGGCGACGGACGTCTCCCATCGCAACACGGCGGTCCTCGTTTCCGGGCCGGATGCGGCCGGGGCGATTGCCAGCGCCTGCCCGCTCGATCTCGGCAATGCCGTCTTCCCCGTCGGCGCGGCGGCGCGCACGGTGCTGGGCAAGATCGAGATCGTGCTGTTGCGTTCGGGTGAAGAGGATTACCGCGTCGAATGCTGGCGCTCTTTCGCGCCCTATGCCTTCGGCATTCTCGCGGAAGGCGCGGAAGACGCCGTGCTCTGATCTCTCAGAGAAAACGGTAGAAGAACAGGGCTGTTTCCCGCGTGCCGGGGGACAGCCCTTCGTACAGGTGCCGGTCGTGGCCGCCGAGCACGAAGCCCTGGCGCAGATAGAAGCGGCAGGCGGCGACATTGTTCGTCTGGGTTTCAAGCCGGATGCCCGGAAGGGCTTTCTGTCCTGCCCAGTCGAGCGCCTGATGCATCAGCCGCTGTGCGGCGCCGGTGCCGCGCCATTGTGCGTCGAAGGCGATGTCGTCGACAAAGGCGAGGTTGTTCCAGCCGGCGGAGAGAGCGACATAGCCGACCGGTATCTCGTCGCCGACGGCAACGAAGAGCGCCTTGTCGTCGTCCGCGATATGTTCCTCCATCTCCTGCGGGTCGAAGCCGTAGGCTTTCGGGTAGGGCTCGACCGGCCGGGTGTGCGTCAGCCAGTCGCCCTCGAAAGGCGGCACGGCTTCGCGGGTCACGAGGAAGGAGAAGTCGCAGGCCGCAAGCACCGGCAGGTCTTCCGGCGTGGCGGGGCGGATCCTCACACGTTCTCCGGCCGGTCCTTCGGGTCGAACTGGATGATGGTGATCCAGTCGGCGGTCAGCGCCGGCTTGCGCTCCGCCTCGATTTCCACGGTCACGTCGTAGCGGATCGTCACCATGCCGGCGCCGCGGAAGCGGGCTTCGGCCAGGTTGAAGCGGCCGCGCACCCGCGTGCCGCTCTTCACCGGCGCCATGAAGCGAACCTTCTCGAAACCGTAGTTGATGCCCATCGTCTGCTCGATGATGCGCGGCACGCAGTCGAAGTTCATGGCCGACAGCAGAGAGAGGGTGAGAAAGCCGTGGGCGATGGTGCCGCCAAAGGGCGTTTCGGCCGCCGCGCGCGCGGGATCGGTGTGGATGAACTGGTGGTCTTCGGTCGCATCGGCGAAGCGATCGATCATCGTCTGATCGACGACGAACCATCGCGAGACGCCGAGTACCGTTCCGACGAGGGCTGGAATGTCTTTCAAATGGATATTCGCTGGCATCTGGCTTTCCCGCCCGGCTGGCGTTTCTTTTCAAGCAGTTCCGGACTCGGAATTCCTTCGCACTTTTGCTGGATTTGCTCCAGAGGAACGCCCTGCCCGGTAATCGACTTCAATACTTTTCGACAAAAATCTCCACGGCTCGCGCCTGCAGCATGCCGGCGGGCGGGTGGTTGGCGGTGAGGAGGCTCACCCATTCGCGCCCGTGCGGCGGCGGCAGGGCGAGCGCCTCATGGTCATGGGTGCGATTGATGGCGATAGCGAGGCGGACCGTGCGCCGCTGCTGCAGGTCGGGCGTTTCCAGAAGCATGAGCAGGGTGCCGGCGAAGGGGGCTTCCCAGTTCGCGACTGTCATAGGATTGCCGGCAAGCGTCAGCCATTCGACGTCGCCCGCGCCGCTGAGGAACGTGGTTTCGCCGAGGGCCGGGAAACGCCTGCGGATCGCCGAGAGCATGGCGGTGTGCTCGGCAAGCCCCTCGTCCAGCCTGTCCCAGTGCAGCCAGGTGATGGCGTTGTCCTGGCAATAGGCGTTGTTGTTGCCCTGCTGGCTGCGCCCGCCCTCGTCGCCGGCCGTCAGCATGATGGTGCCGCGCGAGAGGAAGAGGCTGGAAAGCAGGGCCTTTGCGTCCGCGCGGCGGGCGGAGAGCACTGCGCCGTCGGTCGTCTCGCCCTCCGCACCGTTGTTCCAGGAATGGTTCTCGTCGTGGCCGTCGCGGTTGTCCTCGCCGTTCGCCTCGTTGTGCTTCACCCTGTGCGAGACGAGGTCCATCAGGGTAAAGCCGTCATGGGCGGCGAGGAAGTTCACCGTGCGCGTGCGGGTTCCGCCATGGCGCGCGAAGATGTCGGAGGAGCCGGCAAGGGCGGTGACGAAGGCGCCGAGCCGGTAGCTGTCGCCGCGCCAGAACATGCGCGTGTCGTCGCGGAAGCGGTCGTTCCATTCGAGGAAGGGGGCGGGGAAATTGCCGAGCTGGTAGCCGCCCGGGCCGATGTCCCAGGGTTCGGCGATCAGCACGCGGTCCTTCAGGAGCGGATCGGCGCAGATGTCGGAAAGGAGGGCGGCGCTGGCGGAAAAGCCGTCCGCCTGCCGGCCGAGAATGGTGGCGAGGTCGAAGCGGAAGCCGTCGACGCCGGCATGGCGCACGAAATGGCAAAGGCTGTCGAGCACGAGCTGGCGCACGACGGGGTGTTCCCCGGCGATCGTGTTGCCGCAGCCGGTGTCGTTGATCAGCTCGCCCGGCCGGTCGGGCACATGGCGGTAGTAGGTGAGGTTGTCGAGGCCGCGCATGGAGAGCGTCGCGCCGTGGCGGTCGCTCTCGCCGGAATGGTTGAAGACGAGGTCGAGGATGACCCCGACGCCTTCGGCGCGCAGCGCCGCGACGGTGTCGGCGAGCTCCTTCATGCCGCCGGGCACGAGGCGCGGGTCGAGCGCCATCAGGGCGACGGGGTTATAGCCCCAGCTATTGGACAGGCCGAGCGGCGGCAGGTGGCGCTCGTCGATCCAGGCGGTGATCGGCATCAGCTCCACCGCATCGACGCCAAGGCGCTTGAGATGCGCAAGCACGGCGGGATGGGCGAGGGCGCCGACGGTGCCGCGCATTGCCTCCGGCACATCGGGATGCAGCATGGTGAAGGCACGCACGGCGATTTCGTAGACGAAGCCGCCGGGGCGGAAGATCGGCGGCTTCACCGCGACGGGCCGGTCGCGCGTGACGATCGCCTTGGGCACGATGTCGGCCGTGTCCACGCCGAAGCGGGCCAGCCGGCCGTCATGGGCGAAGCGGCGGTCCAGCTCCTTGGCATAGGGATCGACGAGCAGCTTCGCCGGATCGAACCAGAGGCCGTGGTCCGGCGAATAGACGCCGTCGGCGCGGAAGCCGTAGCGCGTGCCGGCCGCCGCGCCTTCGACGAAGACGCGGTGGAAGCCGTTCTCGTCGCGGCCCATGGCAAGGCGGGCCAACTCCCTGTCGCCCTCGTTGTCGAACAGGCAGAGATCGACGCGGGCGGCGTCGCGCGAATAGACGGCAAACTCCACCCCGTCCCCGGAGAGCGTGGCGCCCGGTGCGAAGGAGGGGGCGGTTAAGGCCATGTTACGTGATCACGCTGGGTTGGTCGCGGCCGGTGCGGGTCTTGATGCCGGCGATCTCGTCGGCCACGGCGATGAGGTCGGCAAGGGCCTCCTGCGTGTCGACGTCGTGGCGGGCGGCGTCGGGCTCGAAGCGCTCGATATAGACGCGCAGCGTGGCGCCGGACGTGCCGGTGCCCGAGAGGCGGAAGACCACGCGCGAGCCGCCCTCGAAGAGGATGCGGATGCCCTGGTTCCGGCTGACGGACTGGTCGACCGGGTCGTGATAGGCGAAATCGTCCGCCGTCTCGACCCTGAGCGCGCCGAAGCTCCTGCCGGGAAGGGTGGCGAGCTCTCCGCGCAGGTTCTCCACCAGGCCGTTCGCGGCATCGCTGTCGACCTCCTCGTAGTCGTGGCGGGAATAGTAGTTGCGCCCGTAGGTCGCCCAGTGTTGGCGGACGATGTCGATGACGCTTTCCTTGCGCACGGCGAGGATGTTGAGCCAGAGGAGGACCGCCCAGAGGCCGTCCTTCTCGCGCACATGGCTGGAGCCGGTGCCGGCGCTTTCCTCGCCGCAGATCGTCGCAAGGCCGGCGTCGAGCAGGTTACCGAAGAATTTCCAGCCGGTCGGCGTCTCGTAGAGGCCGATGCCGAGCTTTTCCGCTACGCGGTCGGCCGCGCCCGATGTCGGCATGGAGCGGGCGATGCCGGCAAGGCCCGCGGCATAGCCGGGGGCGAGATGGGCGTTGGCGGCGAGCAGCGCGAGGCTGTCGGAGGGCGTGACGAAGATGCCCTTGCCAATGATGAGATTGCGGTCGCCGTCACCGTCGGAGGCGGCGCCGAAGTCCGGCGCGTCGTCGGCCATCATCGTCTCGTAGAGCGCGCGGGCGTGGACGAGGTTCGGGTCGGGGTGATGGCCGCCGAAATCGGGCAGCGGCATGAAGTTGAGGACGGAACCCTTGACGGCGCCGAGGCGGTTTTCAAGGATTTCCTTGGCATAGGGGCCGGTGACGGCGCTCATCGCGTCGAAGACGATGCGGAAGCCGCCGGCAAGCAGCGCGCGGATCGCCTCGAAGTCGAAGAGGCTTTCCATCAGCTCGGCATAGTCGGCGACGGGGTCGATGACCGTGACGGTCATGCCCTCGATCTCGTGGGTGCCTTCAAGATCGAGGTTGACGTCCGGGACGTCGGCGATCCTGTAGCTATCGATGGCCCTGGTGCGGGCGAAGATGGCGTCGGTGATCTTCTCCGGCGCCGGGCCGCCATTGCCGATATTGTACTTGATGCCGAAGTCCTCGGTCGGGCCGCCCGGATTGTGGCTGGCCGACAGCACGATGCCGCCGAAGGCCTTGTTCTTGCGGATGACGTTGGAGGCGGCAGGCGTCGAGAGGATGCCGCCGCGGCCGACGAGGACGCGGCCGAAGCCGTTGGCCGCGGCCATCTTGATGGCAAGCTGGATGACCTCGCGGTTGTAGAAGCGGCCGTCGCCGCCGATCACCAGCGTCTCGCCCGCAAAACCCTCCAGCGAATCGAAGATCGACTGGATGAAATTCTCCGCATAGTTCTTCTGCTGGAAGACGGGGACCTTCTTGCGCAGGCCCGACGTGCCGGGCTTCTGGTCGGTGTAGGGCGTGGTCGTCACGGTCTTGATGGTCATAGGCTCATACTCGCGAAAGGAGGCTGGAATAGAGGTCGGCGTAGCGCGCGGCGCTGTTTTCCCACGAAACGTCCGACTTCATGCCCTGGTTCTGGATGCGGGCCCAGATTTTCGGTTCATGCCATGCCCTGAAGACCCGGCGCAACGCCTGGCGCAGGCCCTCGGCGTTGATCGGCGTGAACTGGAAGCCCGTGGCGACGCGGGCGGAAAGGGCGGCCTCGTTGGCGTCGATCACCGTATCGGCAAGGCCGCCGGTGCGCGCGACGACGGGGATGCAGCCATAGCGCAGGCCATAGAGCTGGGTGAGGCCGCAGGGCTCGAAGCGCGACGGGATGAGGATCGCGTCGGCGCCGGCCTGCATGAGATGGGACAGCGGCTCGTTGTAGCCGATGACGATGCCGACATGGCCGCGGTGGCGCGAGGCGGCGGCCAGCAACGCGCCTTCCAGCCCCTGGTCGCCGGAGCCGAGCACCGCGAGCTTGCCGCCGTGCTGCACGATCCAGTCGGCGACCTCGGCGATGATGTCGATGCCCTTCTGCCAGGTAAGGCGGCTGACGATGCAGAAGATCGGCCCGTCGTCCTCGACGAGGTTGAAGCGCTCGATGAGGGCCTGGCGGTTGGCCGCGCGCTTCTTCAGCGAGCCGGCCGCGAAGGGACGGGCGATGTGCGCATCCGTCTGCGGGTCCCAGACGGCGGTGTCGATGCCGTTCACGATGCCTACCAGGTCGGCCGCGCGGTCGTTGATGAGGCCTTCGAGCCCCATGCCGTATTCCGGCGTCATGATCTCGTGCGCATAGGTGGGGCTGACGGTGGTGATCGACCAGGCCGTGCGAAGGCCGCCTTTGAGGAAGCCGACGTCGCCGTAATATTCGAGCCCGTCCACGGTGAAGGCTTCCGCCGGCAGGCGCAGATCGGCGAAGATCTCCGGCCCGAACTGGCCCTGGAAGGCGAGGTTGTGCACCGTGACGATGCTGGGAATGTGCCGGAGGCCGGTGTAGCGCATGTAGACGGCCGTCATGGCCGCCTGCCAGTCGTGGGCGTGCACGATGTCGGGTTGCCAGCCGGGCAGGAGGCCGCGGGCGATTTCGGTGCCCGCGAGCGACAGTGCGGCGAAGCGCTGCCAGTTGTCGACGAAATCCTTGCCGGTGGCATCCGTATAGGGCCCGCCCTGACGGTCGAAGAAGCCCGGCGCGTCGAGCACGAGGATGTCGAGGCCCTCGTGCTTGGCGGCGAGGATGCGGGCCGGCTCCCCGAGCAGGTCCTCGAAGGTGGCGACCGGCTCTGTCTTCGCCAGGCGCTGCATGACCGCGGGATAGCCGGGCACCAGCGTGCGCATGTGGATTCCATGCCCGGCGAGCGCGATCGGCAATGCGCCGGCGACGTCGGCGAGGCCTCCCGTCTTGATGAGCGGGAATACTTCGGATGCCACCGAAAGGATTTTCATTTCCGGGCTAGAGCTCCAGCTTGTCGATCATGTTCTGGGTGATGAGGCAGATGCCGTTCTCCGACCGGCGGAAGCGGCGGGCGTCGAGCTCCGGGTCCTCGCCGACGACGAGGCCTTCGGGGATGACGACGCGGCTGTCGATGACGACATTCTTCAACTGCGCATGGCGGCCGATCATGACGTTCGGCAACACGACGGCGCCTTCGAGGCGGGAATAGGAATTGGCGCGGACGCCGGTGAACAGGAGGCTGCGGTTCAGCGAGGCGCCGGAGATGATGCAGTCCCCCGAAATCAGCGAGGAGGTCGCCGAGCCGCGGCGGTTCTCGTCGTCATGCACGAACTTGGCCGGCGGCTTGATCTCCGCGAAGGTCCAGATCGGCCAGGAACCGTCATAGATGTCGAGCTCCGGGGTGATATGCGTCAGGTCGATATTGGCCTGCCAGTAGGCGTCGATGGTGCCGACGTCGCGCCAGTAGGCCTCGCGCTCGAAATCGGAGCGCACGCAGGAGGCGGCGAAGCGGTGGGCGACGGCTTTGCCGTGCTCGACGATATAGGGGATGATGTCCTTGCCGAAGTCGCGGCTCGACGTCGGGTCGGCGGCGTCGCGGCGCAGCAGGTCCATCAGGAACTTCGTGTGGAAGACGTAGATGCCCATGGAGGCGAGCGCCATGTCCGGGTTGCCGGGAATGCCCGGCGGGTCGGCCGGCTTTTCCACGAAGGCGATGATCTCGTCCTTCTCGTCGACATGCATGACGCCGAAGCCGGTCGCCTCCATGCGCGGCACTTCCAGGCAGCCGATGGTGACCTGGGCGCCCGAATCCACATGCTGCTGGAGCATCAGCTCGTAGTCCATCTTGTAGATGTGGTCGCCGGCGAGGATGACCATGTATTCGACGCCGTAGTCCTCGATGATGTCGATGTTCTGGTAGACGGCGTCGGCGGTGCCTTCGTACCACTGGGTCTCGGAGACGCGCTGGCTGGCCGGCAGGATGTCGAAGCTCTCGTTGCGCTCCGGGCGGAAGAAGTTCCAGCCGCGCTGCATATGGCGGATCAGCGAATGGGCCTTGTACTGGGTGGCAACGCCGATGCGGCGGATACCGGAGTTCAGGGCGTTGGAAAGCGCAAAGTCGATGATGCGCGCCTTGCCGCCGAAATAGACGGCGGGCTTTGCGCGCCGGTCGGTCAGTTCCTTGAGGCGGCTGCCGCGTCCCCCCGCCAGAACATAGGCCATCGCGTCACGGGCGAGGGGTTGATTGCGCTTCTGCTCCATAGGTGTCTCCTCCCGACGAGAGCAGTTCCGGCAAAGGTAGCGTTTTGCGCCGGAACTGCGTCAAACTTTCTATGCGTCCAGCTCGAGCATCAGCGTCGCCAGCGGCGGCAGCGTGATGCTGGCTGCGATCTTTCCGTTTCCATGCTTCTTGGCCTGTACGGCGCCGCCGTTCCCCTTGCCGCTGCCGCCGTAGATCTCGGCATCGGTGTTGAGGATCTCCCGCCACCGGCCCTCCACCGGCAGCGGCACCCCGTAGTTCTCGCGGTAGACGGGGGTGAAGTTGGTGACGACGGCGATCGGCTTTTCGCCAGGCGCCTTGCGCAGCCAGGCGAAGACCGAATTGTCGCGGTCGTCGGCGATCAGCCACTCGAAGCCTTCCCCCTCGCAGTCGCGGGCATGCAGCGCGGCCTTGCGGCGATAGGTGCCGTTGAGGTCGCGCACGAGGCGCCGCATGCCTTCGTGCAGCGGATATTCGAGCAAGTTCCAGTCGAGCGTGCGGGCCTCGCTCCATTCCTGCCACTGGGCAAATTCCTGCCCCATGAAGAGCAGCTTCTTGCCGGGATAGCCCCACATGAAACCGTAATAGGCCCTGAGATTGGCGAATTTCTGCCAGTCGTCGCCGGTCATCTTGGCGATCAGCGAGCCCTTGCCGTGCACCACCTCATCGTGGCTGAGCGGCAGCACGAAGTTCTCCGTGAAGGCGTAGATGAGGCCGAAGGTCATGTCGTTGTGGTGGAACTTGCGGTGCACGGGCTCGCGCGAGAGATATTGCAGCGTGTCGTGCATGAAGCCCATGTTCCACTTGAAGCCGAAGCCGAGGCCGCCTTCATGAACGGGGGCCGAGACCTTCGGCCAGGAGGTGGATTCCTCGGCGATCGTCAGGATGCCGGGATGGGCGCCATAGACATGACGGTTCATGGATTGCAGGAAGCGGACCGCCTCCAGGTTCTCGTTACCGCCGTATTCGTTCGGGATCCATTCGCCGTGCTTGCGCGAATAGTCGAGATAGAGCATCGAGGCGACCGCATCGACGCGCAGGCCGTCGAGGTGGAACTTCTCCGCCCAGTAGAGCGCGTTGTTGATGAGATAGGCGAGCACCTCGGCGCGGCCGAAATTGTAGATCGCCGTGTTCCAGTCGGGATGATAGCCCTTGCGCGGGTCCTCGTGCTCGTAGAGCGCCGTGCCGTCGAACCAGCGCAGGCCGTGCGCGTCCGTCGGGAAATGCGCCGGCACCCAGTCGAGGATGACGCCGATGCCGACCTTGTGGCAACCGTTGACGAAGCGCGCGAAGCCCTCCGGCTCGCCGAAGCGGGCGGTCGGCGCATAAAGGCCGGTCGTCTGGTAACCCCAGGAGGGATCGAAGGGATATTCGGAAATCGGCAGGAACTCGATATGGGTGAAGCCCATGTCGATGCAGTAGGGGATGAGACGGTCGGCCATCTCGTCCCAGGTGAGGAAGCTGCCGTCATCGCGCCGCTGCCAGGAGCCGGCATGCACCTCGTAGATCGAGATCGGCTGGCGGCGGGCATCGGCGGCGGCCCAATGGGCAAGGTGCGCCTCGTCTTCCCAGTCCTGCGCAATCGGCCCGGCCGTCATCGACGCGTTGTTGGGACGCAGCTCCGAGCGGCGGGCGAAGGGGTCGGCCTTCAGCGGCAGGACCTCGCCGTTGATGCCGACGATTTCGTATTTGTAGGCGTGGCCCTCGGTGAGGCCGGGCAGGAAGATCTCCCAGATCCCGGTATCCCGGCGCAGGCGCATCGGATTGCGCCGGCCGTCCCAGTCGTTGAAATTGCCGACGATGGAGACGCGGCGGGCATTCGGCGCCCAGACGGCGAAGTGAAAGCCCTCGATGCCTTCAAGCGTCATGGGATGGGCGCCCATCCGGTCGAAGAGGCGCAGATGCGAGCCTTCGCGGATATAATAGTCGTCCATCGGGCCGAGCACGGGGCCGAAGCTGTAGGGGTCGATCACCGTCCACTCGCCGCCCTCGTTGCGGGCGCGATAGCGGATCGGCTGGAGTTTCCTGGCGGCGACCTCGCCGGCGAAGATGCCGGCTTCGTGGAACTGCGCCAGCGTTCCGATCTCCTTGCCGGCCAATGTCTCCGCCACCACCTCGGCGGCGCCGGGCAGGAAGCAGCGGGCGACGTACCTGTCGCCGACCGCATGAAGGCCGAGCACGGCGAAGGGGTCTGAGTGCCGGCTTTCCAGGATCGCGTCGATGTCCGCCTTCGCCAGAAGCTCTGACGGTGTTTCCGTCGTGCCTTGTTTCGGCGGTGCGGTCATCAGGCTCTCCAGATTTCCTTGGCGTATTGGCGAATCGTGCGGTCGGAGGAGAACCAGCCCATGCGGGCAGTGTTCCGTATGGTCTTGGAATACCAGGAGGACTTGTCGTTCCAGATGGAATCGACATCGCGCTGGGCCTTGGCATAGGCCTCGAAATCGGCCGCCACCATGAACCAGTCGTGGTTGTAGATGCCGTCGACGAGGCCGGCGAAACGGCTGCGGTCGTCGGGCGAGAAGACGCCGGAGGAAATGGCGGCGAGCGCCTGGGACAGTTCCCGCGACTGCTCGATGACGGCGCGGGGATTGTGCCCTTCGGCGCGCACCTTCGTCACCTCTTCCGCGGTCATGCCGAAGATCACGATGTTCTCCGCGCCGACATGGTCGCGCATCTCGACATTGGCGCCGTCGAGCGTGCCGATCGTCAGCGCGCCGTTGAGCGCGAACTTCATGTTGCCCGTTCCGGAGGCCTCCATGCCTGCGGTGGAGATCTGCTCGGAGAGGTCGGCGGCGGGCACCATGATCTCGGCGAGCGAGACGTTGTAGTTGGGCACGAAGACGACCTTGAGGAGGCCGCGCACGGCGGGGTCGTTGTTGATCACCTTCGCCACGTCGTTGGCGAGCTTGATGATCAGCTTGGCGTTGTAGTAGCTCGGCGCCGCCTTGCCCGCGAAGAGTTTTACGCGCGGCACCCAATCCAGTTCGGGATGCGAGCGGATCTGGTCGTAGAGCGCCACGGCCTCGATGATGTTGAGGAGCTGGCGCTTGTATTCGTGGATGCGCTTGATCTGGATGTCGAACATCGCGGCGGGATCGATGCGCACGCCCATGCGGCTGCCGACGAGATTGGCGAGGCGGTTCTTGTTCTCCCGCTTGATCGCCGCGAAGCGCTCCTGGAAATCCTTGTTGTCGGCGAAGGCGTCGAGCGCCTTCAGCGCTTCCAGGTCGCTCATGAAGCCGTCGCCGATCGCATCGCGGATCAGGCCGAACAGCCCGGGATTGCACTGCATCAGCCAGCGGCGCGGCGTGATGCCGTTGGTCTTGTTGTTGATGCGGTCCGGATAGAGCTTGTGCAGGTCGGCGAAGACCGTTTCCTTCATCAGTTCGGTGTGCAGTGCCGACACGCCGTTGATCGAATGCGAGCCGACGAAGGCGAGGTTGCCCATGCGCACGCGGCGCTCGCCCGATTCCTCGATCAGCGAGATGTTGCGGATGCGCTGGTCCTCGAAGCTCTTGTCCTTGCGGGCTTCGACGAGGATCTTCGCGTTGATCGCGTAGACGATCTGCATGTGGCGCGGCAAAAGCCGCTCGAAAAGCGGCACCGGCCAGCTTTCCAGCGCTTCGGGCAGCAGCGTGTGGTTGGTGTAGGAGAAGGTGCGGCGCGCGATGTCCCAGGCCGTGTCGAAGTCGAGGCCGTGCACGTCGATGAGGAGGCGCACCAGCTCGGCCACCGACACGGCGGGATGCGTGTCGTTGAGCTGGATGGCGACCGCGTCCGGCAGTGAGGTGAAGTCCGGATACTGCTGGAGATGGCGGCGCAGGATGTCCTGCAGGGATGCCGAGCAGAAGAAGAACTCCTGGCGAAGGCGCAGTTCCTGGCCGGCGGGCGTGGCGTCGGCCGGATAGAGAACGCGCGTCAGGCTTTCCGCCTTGTTGCTCTCGCGAAGGGCGCCGATATGGTCGCCGGCATTGAAGGCGTCGAGCAGGATCGGGTCGATGGGGTTGGCGGCCCACAGGCGCAGCGTGTTGACGCGCTTTGCCTGCCAGCCGACGGCCGGCGTGTCGTAGGCGGTCGCGATGACGCGCTCGGCGGGCTTCCACACGAAGCGCTGCCTGTCCTCGCCGATATTGATCGTCTCGACGGCGCCGCCGAAGCCGATCTCGTAGGAGCTCTCGCGGCGCTCGAATTCCCAGGGATTGCCATGGGCGAGCCAGGTTTCCGGCAGCTCGACCTGCCAGCCGTCCGCCATCTGCTGGCGGAAGAGGCCGTGCTCGTAGCGGATGCCGTAGCCGTAGGCGGGCACGTCGACGGTCGCCATGCTCTCCATGAAACAGGCGGCAAGGCGCCCGAGGCCGCCATTGCCGAGGGCGGCGTCCGGCTCCAGTTCGGCGATGACGTCGAGATCGACGCCGAGCGAGGCCAGCGCCTCGCGCATCTCGTCGAGGATGCCGATATTCGTCATGGCGTCGCGCATCAGGCGGCCGATGAGGAATTCGAGCGAGAGGTAGTAGACGCGCTTTGCGCCGGTCGCATAGGTGCGGCGCGTCGAATCCATCCACTTGTCGGTGACGCGGTCGCGGGCGACGAGAATCGCGGCGGTCAGCCAGTCATGCGGCTTGGCCACTTTCGGGTCCTTGCCGATGCGGTACTTGAGGCGTTCCAGAAGTTCCGTCGCGAGCTGTTCGCGATCCGATGACCGGGGGGCGGGTGCGAGGTCGTTGGTGGTTACCCGGTTCATCATCGGTGCGCTGTGCCCCTCGCATTACCTGCATTCATTCCGCGAAAACCGCGTTTAAATCAATTTATGCATCTATCCGAAGCGCTTGCAATATGCCTTTTCAAGAAAGGGCGCATGCATTTTCGCCATGGCTGAAACATGCCGGAAATGCCAGAAAGCCCGCCGCGCTGAGCGCGACGGGCCTTCGGGGCAGGCCTTGCCGGCGGAGGTTACTGGGTCAGGCGCGAGGCGATGGCTGCCGCGCTTTTGCCGATTTCCTCGAAAGCGGAAATGAGTCCCGTCATATCCTCTGCCGCGTAGTAGTTCGCAGAGCTCGAGGCGCAGCTTCTCAACAGCGTCTGGCCGCGCGTCGGCGCCATGAAGGCGACGGTGTATACCGTTATCTTGGCCGCCTTGGCCGCGGTGCAGGCGGTCAGCGTGTCATCGTCGGACTTCTTCGCATATGTGGTGCCGCTCTTGCCGTCGTAGTGGGTGTTCTCGCCGTCGGTCATGAAGACGATGAACTTGACCGGGTCCAACCCGCTTTTCTTCTTGTGCTCGCCGATTTCCGTCTCCTTGGACGCATCGGTCGGGGCGAGCTTCTCGTAAGCTTTTGCGAAGGCGCTGTGGGAGTCCGTGCCGCCTTCCGGCTTCTCCGGCAGGGCGTTGACGTAACTCATGGCGTTGGCCGTGCCCCAGGCGAGCGGCTTTTCCGTCTGCATGACGTCGTTGTAGGAGACGGCGCCGGCGCGCACATACTCGTTGTTGGGATCGATCTTGTTCAGCACGCCGAAGAGACTTGCCACCGCGGTCTTCAGGGCGCCGATCTTCCTGACGTAGCACGGCGTCGTCGCCTTTGGATTGCCGCCCCAGTTCGAGCTGGTCCAGTTCTGGCAGGCCACGGTCGTGCTTGCGATCTCGTTCGTCTGGAACGACATCGAGCCGGACCTGTCCAGCACGAGGAACATGGACAGCGCGTTCTTCGACCCGGTCGCGCTTTCGGCCGTCCCGGCGGCAGAGATCGTGCTCGACGTCTGGCCCATCAGGCGGGTGAGGGCATTGAATTCGACCTTGAGGTCGGAGGACGTGCTGACCTTGAACGACTTGGCGCTGCCGGCAAGAGCCTTTTCCTGGATGTCGACCTTGAAGGCGGAAGCCGCGCTCGAATCGGCGGTCTTGTTGGTCATCTGGGTCTTGAAGAAGGTCAGGGCGATCGCCTTGGCCTCGGTGACGCTCTTCTTGTCGCTCGACAGGGCGGAGGCGGCGGCCAGCGCGGCGCTGTCGAGCGCATCCTGCAATTCTGCCTTCTTCAACACCATGTTGCTGAGGTCCATGGCAAAGCCGCCGGCGGCCAGGATCACCGGCAGAGCGAATGCCGTCATCATCGCGAAATTGCCTCGGCGGTCACTGCCGAGCCGGGACAGCAACATGCGTTTCTGCGTCATCTTCGTCATGAGACTTCACCCACCATCGTCATAATGTTGGCTGAAGCTAGCAGGGAAATGTTATTCAACGGTTCGGGCGCGTGGTATAGTTTTCGTAAAATTCGAGGGGTCCCGAAGTTCTGCCGTTCACGGCTGTTTCCAAACGGGAATCGGCCTTACGGATGCCGCACCGGGATGACGTCGACGGCCTGGGTGGTCCGGTGCTGGCCGTAGCCCTTCAGCACGCCGATGACCGGGGCGACGTCGGCATAGTCGCGTCCGTAGGCGACGACGATGTGGTCGGTGCCTGCGGGAATGTCGTTGGTCGGGTCGAGCTCCATCCAGCCGTTCACCCGGCCGCACCAGAACCGCACCCAGGCATGCATGGCGTCCGCCCCTTCCAGCCGCTCCTTGCCCGGCGGCGGGATCGTGCGCAGGAAGCCGCTGACATAGCCGGCCGGAATGCCGAGACTTCTCAGCGCCACGATCATCACATGGGAAAAATCCTGGCACACGCCGCGCTTTAGCTTGAAGGCCTCGCGCGGGGTCGTGTCGACGCCGGTCGCCTCGGGGTCGTAGGTGAAGTCCTTGTGGATGCGGGCGCAGATGGCCGTCGCGACCGCGCGGATCGTCATGCCGGGCCGTGCGAGCGCGCGGGCATATTCGGCGATTTCCCGGCAATCACCGAGGCGGGGGCTCGGACCGGTGAAGTGGTGCGGGGAGCCGGCATCGAGCGACCAGTATCCCGCGATCTCCTCCGGCAGGTCGGCGACGAGCGGGGAGAAATCCGCCACCGGCTCCGGCGTGTCGACATGGACGCGCGCCTGCATGCGGATGTCGAGGCTCTCGTGCTGGCTGCGAAAGAGGACCGCGCTCATCGGATTGTCGAAGAAATCGTGATGGTCGACCCGCTCGCCCGGCGCCGGCGCGACGCCGACCGTGCCGGCAACCAGCCGCTGGCGCCCGCTTATCGAGAGCGGCAGCACGCGCACGATATGCCGGCCGCCGGAAACCGGCGTGTCGTAGAGGTAGCTTATATGGAGGTTGACGTCATAGAGCATGGTCGCAGCGCCTCCCCTTTGCTCAGCTCAGATAGGTCTGGGCGAGAATGTCCGACAGCTTTTCGAGTTCGGCCTCCAGGCGCTCGTAGACCGCATCCGTCATCGTCTCCGGCGTCATCACCGCAAGCCCCGCATGAAGGCGCATGGCCTCGCGGTAGAAGGGCGACATCTGGCCGTTGGCATAGGCGTCCGGCAGTTGCTCGATCTCGTTCTTGATCTCGTTGAGCTGGTAGAGGATCGAGCGGGGGTTGAGTGCATCGAGTGCCAGCAGGTCGGTGACGGTGAGGTGGGCCGTGGCCACGTTGTAGCGGCGGCGGTGGGTCATGACGCTGTCGCCGATCTCCAGCAGCATGTCGAGCGCGCCGTCGGGCGCGTCCTCGCCGGAGAGGTGGCCGAGCAGGCGCGTCATGTGCAGGCCGCGTTCGAGATAGCGGCCGATGGACAGGAACCGCCAGCCGGTGAAGCGATACATGTTCTCGTGCACAAGGCCGGCGAAGCCCGCGAGCTTGCGCAGCAGCACCGTCATGGCGCGCGTCGCGTCGTCGCCGGGCTCGATGCTGACATGGAAGCGGCGGGCGGTCTTGGAGAGGTCGTTCAGTGCCAGCCAGCCGTCCGGCGAGAAGCGGTCGCGGATGTTGCTGGCGGAGAAGACGGCGCTGTCGATGTTGCGGATGAGGCTGGTCGGCACCGCCTCGGCCGTGTCGATGTCGAGGGCGTCGAGATAGTCGGTGACGTCCTTGAGGAGCGGCTGCTCGGGGTCGGCATATTCGGCGTAGCGGCCGTGCCAGGCGCGCAGCACGCGCAGCGCCCCCTCCGACCGCTCGATATAGCGGCCGAGCCAGAAGAGGTTGTCGGCCGCCCGGCTCGGCAGGCTGCCGGGCATGGTGCGGGTGAATTCCTCCTCCGCCGGCAGCAGCGAGGTGCGCTCGACGGGCTTGCGGCTGACGATCCACACGTCGGCGGCCGAGCCGCCTTCCTGCATGGCGATGGCCGAGACGTTGTCGCCCGAGCCGATGCGGGCGAAGCCGCCAGGCATGATCTGCCAGCCGTCACGGGTGCGGGCGGCGAAGACGCGCAGCGACATCGGCCGCGGCACCAGCCTGCCATCCACGAAGGCGGGCGTGGTGGAGAGCGTGACGGCTTCCTGGCCGACGAGCCTGGCGCCGTCGGTCGCCAGCCATTCGGTGATCGACTGCCTGGCCGTGTCGCGCAGGCCCGAGCCGAGCACGGACTGTCCGTTGTCGTCGAAGAAGGGGCGGGTGGAATAGGCCGGGCCGATCACCATGCGCCCGACATTGGCGGCGACATGCGCACGCTCTTCCTTCTGGCCGCACCACCAGGTGGCGATGGAGGGAAGGCGCTGCTCCTCGCCCAGCAGGTGGCGACAGATGTTCGGCAGGAAGGCGAGGAAGGCGCGCGTTTCAACGATGCCGGCGCCGAGTGCATTGACGAAGGTGACGGAGCCGGAACGCAGCGCCTCGACCATGCCGGGCGTGCCGATATGGGAGTTCTGGTTGAGCTCCAGCGGATCGGCGAAGGCGGCGTCGAGGCGGCGCCAGAGCACGCCGACGGGCTTGAGGCCGGCGACCGTGCGCACCATGACCCTGCCGCCGACGACCGTCAGGTCCTCGCCCTCCAGCAGCATGAAGCCGAGATAGCGGGCGATGTAGGCGTGCTCGAAATAGGTTTCGTTGGCAAGGCCGGGCGTCAGGACGGCGATACGGTCGTCCGGGGCCTTGCCGGCCTGCAGCGTGCTGCGGAAGGCGCCGAAGAAGCCGGCGAGGCGGTGGGCATGGGTCTCGGCATAGACGTCGGAGAAGGCGCGCGTCGTCGCCACGCGGTTTTCGAGCGCGAAGCCGGCGCCGGAGGGGGCCTGCGTGCGGTCGGAGAGGACCCACCAGTTGCCATCAGGCCCGCGGCCGATCTCGAAGGAGACGAAGTGCAGGAAATGCCGGCCGGCCGGCTGCACGCCGACGAGCGGGCGGAGGAACTCGTCGTTGGAGGCGACGAGGGCGGGCGGCAGGAGGCCGTTCGCGACGAGCGCGTTCGTGCCGTAGATGTCGGCGACGACGGCCTCCAGCAGTTCGGCGCGCTGCACGAGGCCGCGCGACAGGCTCTCCCACTCGTCCTCGTCGATGAGGACCGGAATGTGGGAAAGCGGCCAGGCGCGGTCGGTGCCGGCCTCCTTGCCGTAGGCGCGGTAGAAGACGCCGGCGTCGCGCAGGTACCGGTCGGCGCGCGCGAAGCGGCCGGCGAGCTCGGTCTCGTCCATGCGCTCGAGCGCCGAGAGGAAGGGGCGCCAGACGGGGCGCACCCGGCCTTCCGTATCGACCATCTCGTCGGCGACGCCGGGAAGCGGCGCATAGGCGCGCGCGGGCGCGTCCGCTAGCGCGGCCTCGATGCGTTCGGCTTGCGCATTCGTGGTCTTCAATCGATGTCTCCCAGGAGGCTGCGGCATTTTCGCTTTTCCCGAATCGCGAACACGCTCCAGCCCTTTGTTATCATGCAATTCCGGACGCAAAACCGCTGCGCACTTTTTCCGGAACTGCTTCAGATCCCGGGCGGCCGGCGCAGATCCAGCGTCAGCGGGAAATCCGCCGGCGGTGTTTCCGGCCACAGCGTATAGCCGCCCGCCCTGTGCCCCCATGGCTCGAACCGCGCCAGCCGGCGCGCCTCGGCCTCGTTGCCGTTTACCGGGAAGGTCTCATAGTTGCGTCCTCCCGGATGGGCAACGTGATAAATGCAGCCCCCGATCGCTCTGCGCGACCATGTATCATAAATGTCGAAAGTAAGCGGGGTGTTGACGGGCAGGACGGGATGCAGGCCCGAGGCCGGCTGCCAGGCCTTGAAGCGCACGCCCGCGACCGAGACGCCTTTCGTTCCCGTGGATTTCAGCGGTACCGGACGGCCGTTGCACGCGACGGCGTAGCGCTCGGGATTGGCGGTTTCCAGCTTCACCTGCAGGCGCTCGACGGAGCTGTCGACATAGCGCACCGTGCCGCCGATCGCGCCCTGCTCGCCCATGACGTGCCAGGGCTCCAGCGCCTGCCGCAGTTCGAGGTTCGCGCCCTCGTATTCCACCTCGCCGCAGAAGGGAAAGCGGAATTCGAGCTGTGCGGCGAACCATTCCGGGCGCAGATCGAAGCCGTTCGTCCTGAGGTCGGTAAGGACGTCGAGGAAATCCTGCCAGACATAGTGCGGCAGCATGAAACGGTCGTGCAGCGTGGTGCCCCAGCGCACGAAGCCGCCCTCGGCCGGGTTCTGCCAGAAGCGGGCGATGAGGGCACGCACGAGGAGTTGCTGGGCAAGACTCATGCGGGCGTTCGGCGGCATCTCGAAGCCGCGGAACTCGACGAGGCCGAGCCGGCCGGTCGGCCCGTCCGGCGAGAAGAGCTTGTCGATGCAGATTTCCGAGCGGTGCGTGTTGCCGGTGACATCCGTCAGGAGGTTGCGGAAGAGGCGGTCGACGAGCCAGGGCAGCGGCGGGGCGCCTTCGCCGGGGCGCGGCACCTGCGACAGCGCGATCTCCAGTTCGTAGAGCGCATCGTGCCGGGCCTCGTCGATGCGCGGGGCCTGGCTGGTCGGGCCGATGAAGAGGCCGGAGAAGAGGTAGGAGAGCGAGGGATGGCGCTGCCAGTGCAGAACGAGGCTCTTCAGGAGGTCCGGGCGGCGCAGGAACGGGCTGTCGTTCGGGTTCGCGCCGCCGACGACCACATGGTTGCCGCCGCCGGTGCCGGTGTGGCGGCCGTCGATCATGAACTTGTCGGCGCCGAGGCGGCACTGGCGCGCCTCCTCGTAGATCGCCGTGGTGATGCCGACGCAGTCGTCCCAGTTGGAGGCCGGGTGGATGTTGACCTCGATGACACCGGGGTCGGGCGCGACGCGGATGACATTCACGCGCTCGTCGTGCGGCGGGGCATAGCCCTCGATATGGACGGGCAGGCCAAGCCTGTCGGCGGCGCGCTCGGCGGCGGTCACCAGTTCGAGATAGTCCTCGATCCGCTCGACGGGCGGCATGAAGATACACAGGCGACCGTCGCGGGCCTCGACGCTCATCGCGGTGCGCACCGCGCCGGCAATGTCGCTGCGGACCTGTTCGACGCGCTCCTGTCCGGCCTCGCCCGGCTGGAACGAAGCCTCGGCCATCGCGCGGCCGCGTTCGGCGAAATCCGGCAGCGGAGGTCTGGCCTCGGAGGGATCGGCGGGATTGATGTAGGGATAGTCCGAGGGCGCCAGGTGGGGCAGCGTGCCGAGCGGCAGGCGGTAGCCGACGGGGCTGTCGCCCGGCACGAGGAAGATCTTGCCGCGGCGGGTGCGCCACTTCTCGCTGATCCAGCGCTGGCCTTCGGCGCGGGCGTTCCAGGCCTGGATTGGCAGGATATGGCCGGTCGGCTCGGTCAGGCCGCGCTCGAAGACGCGGGCGATGCGGCTCCTTTCCTCCGGGTCCTTCAGCTTCGAATTGGACGGGTCGACATTGTCAGGCAGGTTGCCTTCCTTGACGATCCATTCGGCGGGGTCCTCGTAGGCCGGCTGTACCATGTCCGGCTCGACGCCGAGTTCCTCGGCGATGCCGGTGAGGATGGCCTTCGCGTCGGCCTGCCCGACGCCGGCATCGCTGCCTTCCTCGGCAATCAGGTCGGCGTTTCGCCAGATCGGCTTGCCGTCGCGCCGCCAGTAGAGCGAGAAGGTCCAGCGCGGCAGGCTTTCGCCGGGATACCACTTGCCCTGCCCGTAATGCAGGAAGCCGCCCGGCGCGAAGCGCTCGCGCAGCCGCCGGATCAGCGTGTCGGCCTTCTCGCGCTTGGTGGGGCCGACGGCGGCGGTGTTCCATTCCTCCGATTCGAAATCGTCGATGGAGACGAAGGTCGGCTCGCCGCCCATGGTGAGGCGGACGTCATTGGCCGAGAGCATGTCATCGACGTCGCGGCCGAGCGCGTTCAGCGCCTCCCAGCTCTCGTCGGAGAAGGGTTTGGTGATGCGCGGGTGCTCGGCGACGCGGGTGACCGTCATGGCGAAGTCGAATTCGGTGTTCGCCGTGCCGAAATAGCCGCCGCTGATGGGAGCGGCGTTGCGATAGTGCGGGGTGGCGGCGAGCGGGATGTGGCTTTCGCCGGTCAGAAGGCCGGAAGTCGGATCGAGGCCGATCCAGCCGGCGCCAGGAATGTAGACCTCGCACCAGGCGTGCAGGTCCGTGAAATCGACCTCGGTGCCGGAGGGGCCGTCGAGCGCCTTGAGGTCGGGCGTCAACTGGATGAGGTAGCCGGAGACGAAGCGGGCGGCCAAACCGAGATTGCGCAGGATCTGGACGAGCAGCCAGCTCGAATCGCGGCACGAGCCCCGCGCGATGGTCAGCGTTTCCTCCGGCGACTGCACGCCGGGCTCCATGCGGATGACGTAGCCGATCTCCTGCTGCAGCCGTGCATTGAGGCCGACAACCATGTCGACCGTGCGCTGGCGCGAACGGTCGACGGTCGCCATGAAGGCTCCGAGTGCCGGGCCCATCGGCTCGGGCGTGCGGTAGATCGCCAGGTCTTCGGCAAGGTCCTCCGGGTAATCGAAGGGCCAGTGCTCGGCCTCCTCCTCCACGAAGAAGTCGAAGGGATTGTAGACCGTCATGTCGGCGACGAGGTCGACCTCGATCTTCAGTTCCGTGACCGGATCGGGGAAGACGTAGCGGGCGAGATAGTTGCCGTAGGGATCCTGCTGGAGGTTCACGAAGTGGTTTTCGGGCGAGACCTTCAGCGAATGGCTGATGACCCTGGTCCTGGAATGCGCCGCCGGCTTCAGCCGGATGATCTGGGGTCCGAGACGGACCGGGTTGTCGTATCTGTAGTGGGTCAGGTGGTAGATACCGGCCTTGATCGACATACGCTTTCTGTTCCCCTCGGTGACGGTCTCATGCCGTCATCGCGGGGAGTTTGTGCAATGCGAAGAGAGATTGCAAGCGAAGAGGTGCCGGCGGGGGCCGGCACCCGGCCTCGGGGGCTCAGCGGGTCATGGCGACCAGCGAGAAATGCGCGCCCTGCGGATCGAGGCAGTTGATAATCCAGGCGCCGCCCGGCACCTCCATCGGCTCCATCAGGATCCTGCCGCCGCCGTCGGTCACCCGCCTGCCGGCGGCATCCAGCCCTTCGACGACGAAATAATAGCCCCAGAAGGGTGGGGCAGGCAGGTCGGCGGGCTTCGTCATCATGCCGCCGACGGCATCGCCGCCACGCACGGAGAAAGTCTGGTAGATGCCCATGCCGCCTTCCGACATGTCCATGGCCCTGTCCTTCGTCCAGCCGAAGGTCTTGGCGTAGAAGTCCCAGGCACCGTCGAGGTCGCCGGCCATCAGTTCGTTCCAGCCGATATGGCCGGGCTTCATCATGCCGGGCTGGTCCGGGGCGTCGTCCTCGGTATTGAAGAGGCAGAAGACCGCGCCGTGCGGATCGGCGACCACGGCGAAGCGGCCGACGCCGGGAATATCCTCCGGCTGGCGATGGATCGCACCGCCATAGGCGGCGATGTCCTTCACCGTCTTTTCGATGTCGTCGGTAAAGATGTAGCCCATCCACATCGCGGGCATGCCCCCGGCCTCGGCGGGGACCTCCATCATGCCGGCCACCTGGCTCTCCCCGGCATAGGCGAGGGTGTAGTTCATGCCCTCCATGCCGGAATCCCTCGTCGACCAGCCGACCACCGACGCATAGAAGCGTTCGGCAGCGGGCACGTCCGGGGTCATCAGTTCGTACCAGCAGAACCGGCCATAGTCCTTGTGCATCGGTCTTTCCTCTTGTCCGTTGGGGTCGGGTGGTTCAGTCGCAGCAGGATTGCGCCTTTTGCGCGCCGGCATACTCGTCCTTCCGCCTGACGAAGCTGAGGGTGCCGGTCTCGTTGCGGCCCTTGGGCGCGCGGTCGAGGATCATCAGCGTGCCGAGCGCCTCCTCGCCGCCGCGGGCATAGTCGGAATAGGTGTGGTAGACCGTGCCTTCCCCATCCTTGAAGAAGGCGCTGAGGCCGGGAAGTTCGTCATGGGCGTCCGCCGCGTCGGTCTCGCGGTAATTGTACATGACCTTGCCGCTGGCCAGTTCCTCCTTCGTGAAGGAGACGTGGTAGTCGAAGTTGAAGTCGCTGCCGTGGGAGGAAACCCAGGGAAATTTCCAGCCCATGCGCTTCCTGTAGGCCTTCAGCTTTTCCAGCGGCGCGCGGGAGGCGGCGATCATCGTGACGTCGTGGTTGTTGAGATGCGGCAGCATGCCGTCGATATGATCCGCCATGAAGGAGCAACCGGGGCAGCCGGCGTCCCAATCCGGGCCATACATGAAGTGGTAGACGATGAGCTGGCTGCGGCCGTCGAACAGCTCCGCCAGCGTCCTGCGGCCTTGCGGCGTGTCGAAGGTGTAGGCCTTGTCGACCTTGACCCAGGGGAGGGCGAGGCGCTCGGCGCGCACCCTGTCGCGCAGCTTCGTTTCCTCCTTCTCCAGGGCGAGCAGGGCCTTGCGGGCGGCCAGCCACGCCTGCCGGGATACGATCTCGTGGTTCGGTCTCATGCTCGGAACTCCTCTTTCACGGGCTTTCGACAAATAAGTTGGTATCAACATTTATTGTCGATGTCAAAGCCGCGCCTCATCGGGCGCTGCGGTGTCGATCGTGGCAGGGAGGCAGAGGCGCGGGCGCAGCCTTTCGGCCGCGCCCGGCGGAACGCTTATTCCGGCAGGATGCGCACGGCGCCCTTGTCGGCGCTGGCGGCGAAGGCGGCATAGGCCTTCAGCGCCGTCGTGACGTTGCGCCTGCGGGGGGCGGCCGGCTTCCAGCCGAGCCTGTCCTGCTCGGCGCGGCGGACGGCGAGTTCCTCTTGCGAAACCGCAAGGTTGATCGTGCGATTGGGGATGTCGATCTCGATGAGGTCGCCCTGGCGCACGAGGCCGATGGCGCCGCCCTGCGCCGCTTCCGGCGAGGCGTGGCCGATGGAAAGGCCCGAGGTGCCGCCGGAGAAGCGGCCGTCGGTGATGAGCGCGCAGGCCTTGCCGAGGCCCTTCGACTTCAGGTAGCTCGTCGGATAGAGCATTTCCTGCATGCCCGGGCCACCCTTCGGGCCTTCGTAGCGGATGACGACGACGTCGCCGGCCTTCACCTCGCCGCCGAGGATGCCCTTGACGGCCGCGTCCTGGCTTTCGAAGACGACGGCGGGGCCGGAGAACTTCAGGATCGATTCATCGACGCCGGCCGTCTTCACGATGCAGCCGTCCAGCGCGATGTTGCCGGAGAGGACGGCAAGGCCGCCGTCCTTGGAGAAGGGATGCTCGACGGAGCGGATGACGCCCTTTTCGCCGTCGGTGTCGAGCTCGTCCCAGCGCGCTTCCTGGCTGAAGGCGACCTGGGTCGGGATACCGCCCGGCGCTGCGCGGAAGAAGGTGCGCACGGTCTCGCTGCTCGTGCGGGTGATGTCCCAGCGGTCGATGGCGTCGCCCAGCGTCTCGGCGTGCACGGTCGGCGTGTCGCGGTGGAGAAGGCCGCCACGGTCGAGCTCGCCGAGGATGCGCATGATGCCGCCGGCGCGGTGCACGTCTTCCATGTGCACGTCCTGCTTAGCGGGCGCGACCTTGGAGAGGCACGGCACCCTGCGCGACAGCTGGTCGATGTCGTCGAGGTCGAAATCGATGCCGCCTTCATAGGCGGCGGCGAGAATGTGCAGGACCGTATTGGTCGAGCCTCCCATGGCGATGTCGAGCGACATGGCGTTCTCGAAGGCCTTCTTGTTGGCGACCGAGCGCGGCAGGATGCTTTCGTCGTTCTGCTCGTAGTAGCGGCGGGCGAGATCGACGATCAGGTGGCCGGCCTCGACGAAGAGGCGCTTGCGGTCGGCATGGGTTGCCAGCGTCGAGCCGTTGCCGGGCAGCGACAGGCCGAGGGCTTCGGTCAGACAGTTCATCGAGTTGGCCGTGAACATGCCGGAGCAGGAGCCGCAAGTCGGGCAGGCGGAGCGCTCGATGGCCTTGACGTCGTCGTCGGAGATGCTGTCGTCGGCGGCGGCGACCATGGCGTCGACGAGGTCTAGCGCGTGGGTCTTGCCGTGGAGAACGACCTTGCCGGCCTCCATCGGGCCGCCGGAGACGAAGACGGCGGGGATGTTGAGGCGCATGGCGGCATTCAGCATGCCGGGGGTGATCTTGTCGCAGTTGGAGATGCAGACCATGGCGTCGGCGCAATGGGCGTTGACCATGTATTCGACCGAGTCGGCGATGATCTCGCGGCTCGGCAGCGAATAGAGCATGCCGTCATGGCCCATGGCGATGCCGTCGTCGACGGCGATCGTGTTGAATTCCTTGGCGACGCCGCCCGCAGCCTCGATCTCGCGCGCGACGAGCTGGCCGAGGTCCTTGAGGTGCACGTGGCCGGGGACGAACTGGGTGAAGGAATTCACCACCGCGATAATCGGCTTTCCGAAATCCGAGTCCTTCATGCCGGTCGCGCGCCAGAGGCCGCGGGCACCGGCCATGTTGCGGCCGTGGGTGGTGGTTCGGGAGCGATATGCGGGCATGGTCAATTCCTCGAGATGGACGCGGCTTGCATATGGGCCCTGAAGGGCCGGATTGCGAGCCTCAGCAAGGTTCCCTAACGCAAAACGCCCCCCGCGTCACGAAAGGAATGGAGATTTTTTGGCGGCGCGGCGCAATTTCCTTGCCGGTCCGGACGGGCAGACATGACCGTTGTCGGCACAGTGCATTCGTGCCATGGTCCGCGCCATGAACGGCATGGCACAGGTTTTGGCGGAAGAGGCGGAGGCGGGGTTCGACAAGAGCCCGCTCTACCTGCGCATCCGCGACGTGCTGGCGGAGGCCATCGCCTCCGGGCGGTTGCCGCGGGGCGCGCTTTTGCTGGAAGGGCCGGTCGCCGGTCTCTTCGCCTCGACGCGAACGCCGGTTCGCCAGGCCTTCGCTCTCCTGGAGGAGGCCGGGGCGATCCGGCGCTTCGACGGGCGCGGCTTCCTCGTGGGGCAGGGGCGGAGCGGGCCGAAGCGCGTGGCGCTGACGGCGGAGATGCTCGGCCTCGGCGAGGAGGCGCCGGCCCTGCGCAAGGCGCCGGGCTGGGAGGCGATCTACGAGAGCCTTGAGCGGGAGATGGTGCATCTTTCCGTCTTCGGCCGCCACCGGATCAACGAGGTGGAACTGGCGCGCGCCCGCGGCGTCGGCCGGCAGGTGGCGCGCGATGCGCTGACCCGGCTGGAAGCGCTCGGCATCGTCGAGAAGGACGAGCGCATGCGCTGGACGCTGGTGCCGCTCGACGAGCAGCGCATGCGCGACCTGCACGATATCCGCGTCTCGCTGGAGCCGCTGGCGCTGGTGCGCGCCGCGCCCTTCCTGCCGCCCGCCGGGCGCAGGGCGATGACGGAGCGGCTGGAGGAGGCGCTGGCGGTTTATCCGGACCTTTCCGTCGAGGCGATGGACGATCTCGAGACGGATCTCCACATCACCTGCCTCGGCTACTGCCCGAACCGGGAGCTGCTGATCGCCCTGCGCCGCGCCCGTTTCATGCTGAATGTCAGCAAGCACATCATCGGCGTCTCGCACCGAATGCCCGCCGACGAGCCCTTCATCGCCGAGCATCTGGCGGTGTTCCGGGCGCTCGACGTCGACGACGGCGCGCGGGCGGCCGAGACGCTGCGCCATCATATCGTCATGTCCCTGCCCAAGGTCATCGGACGTGTCGCGGAACTGCGCGCCGCGCACCGGCCGGACATGCCGGCCTATGCCATGCCCATCGCGCGCTGAGGAGGTTGCCATGAAGGTCAGGCGTATCGTCGCCAATATCGAGACAGCCGATCCGGCCGCCGTCGCGGGCTTCTACCGGGAGGTGCTCGGGCTGGACCTCCTGATGGATCACGGCTGGATCGCCACCTATGGCACCGATGGCACCATGCCCTTGCAGGTGAGCTTCGCCACCGAGGGCGGTTCGGGAACGCCGGTGCCCGGCCTCTCCATCGAGGTGGACGATCTGGAGGCGGTTCATGCGGCCGTCGTGAAGGGCGGCTATCCGATCGAATACGGGCCGGCGGACGAGCCATGGGGCGTGCGGCGCTTCTTCGTGCGCGATCCGGCCGGCACGCTGGTCAACATCCTCATGCACACGGGCTGATCAGGTGATCGCGCCGACCTGCCAGGGCACGAATTCGTTGTCGCCGTAATCGAAGGCCTCGCTCGCCGTCTTGCGGCCGGAGGCGGTCTCGATGACGAATTCGAAGATGCGGCGGCCGGCCTCCTCGATGGTCTCGGTGCCGTCGACGATGGTGCCGCAGTTGATGTCCATGTCCTCCCGGATGTGCTCGTACATGGGGGTGTTGGTGGCGATCTTGATGCAGGGCGCGGGTTTGTAGCCGGAGACGGAGCCGCGGCCCGTGGTGAAGGCGACGAGGTTGCAGCCGCCGGCGATCTGGCCGGTCACGGCAGCCGGGTCGTAGCCGGGCGTGTCCATGAAGACGAAGCCCGGCTCCGTCACCTCTTCGGCATATTCGTAGACGGCGTTGAGCGGCATGGAGCCGCCCTTGGCGACCGCGCCGAGCGACTTTTCGAGGATGGTCGTCAGCCCCCCGGCCTTGTTGCCGTGCGAGGGGTTGTTGTTGAGTTCGGCATCGTTCTTCGCCGTATAGTCCCGCCACCAGTCGATGCGCGACAGCAGCTTCTCCGCGACCTCCGGCCGGGCGGCCCTGCGGGTGAGGAGATGTTCGGCGCCGTAGATCTCCGGCGTTTCGGAAAGCACGGTCGTCGCGCCTTCCTTCACCAGAAGGTCGGAGGCGATGCCGAGGGCGGGGTTGGCGGAGATGCCGGAATAGCCGTCCGAGCCGCCGCATTCGAGCGCCAGCTTGATGCCGGAAAGCGGCAGCACGGTGCGGCGGATGCGGCCGACATCCGGCAGCATGTCGTCGATCATCTCGCAGGCCGCCTCGATGGCCCTGCGCGTGCCGCCGTGGTTCTGGATCATCATGGTGCGGAAGGTCCTGCCTTCCTCCAGCCCCGCCTCCTCGACGAGCGGGCCATACTGGAAGGTCTCGCAGCCGAGGCCGACCATCAGGATGCCACCGAAATTGGGGTTGCGGGCATAGCCCTTGAAGGTGCGGGTGAGGATGCGCCCGCCCTCGGATTTCAGGTTCAGCGCGCAGCCGCCGCCATAGGTCAGCGCCACCACGCCGTCGATATTGTCGTGGCCCGTCTCGCGGAACCGGCGGGCATAGTGCTCCGCAATGTAGCGCGAGACGGTGGCGGAACAGTTCACCGTCGAAAGGATGCCGATATAGTTCCGTGTGCCGATGCGTCCGTTGCCGCGGTCATAGCCCTCGAAGGTGCGGCGCTCGGCTTCGGGCACCATGACGGGCGGGGCGTTGTCGACGCAGAATTCATGCTTCAGCGCGACGTCGAGGATGGCGAGGTTCTGCAGGTGCACATGCTCGCCGGGGCGGATCGCCCGCGTCGCGTAGCCGATGATCTGGCCGTATTTCAGGACCGGCGCGCCTTCCGCGATGGGCGCGATGGCGACCTTGTGGCCGCGCGGAATGCGCTCGGCGGCGGCAATGCCGTTCACCAGCGTCCGGCCCGCATCGACATTGGCGGGAACCACGCCGACATTGTCTTTCGGGTTGAGGACGAGCACGGCGGGCAGATCGGCAAGCATGGCGGCTCCTGCGATGGGGACCGGCGCATTATGCACTTTGTCGGCATAAGTCAATATTGCGAATTATGTTCGCCTGGAAATGCAAGGCCGTGGTGTCCGCCCTTGATATGTCATATAATTGAAAATTATTTGTATGATGAATTATCCGGGTGGTGGAACTGGCGTGGCGGACAGGGCGAAAAGGCAGGCACACCGGTCGTTGTCGCGCCGCCCGCGCGTGCGCCACAACGTGACGGCCGCCATCGGCGCCGACATCTGCGGCGGGCGTTTTCCGCCAGGAACGGCCCTGCCGCGCGAAAGCGACCTGTGCGAGACCTATGATGTCAGCCGCACGGTCATCCGCGAATCGCTGAAGGTGCTGGAGACCAAGGGGCTCGTGCGCGGCCGCCCGCGCGTCGGCACGCTCGTCTCGGACCGCTCCGAGTGGAACGTCCTCGACGCGCAGATCCTCGAATGGATGGGCCCGGACGTGTTTTCGGCGGAGCTGCTCGGCTCGATCCTCGAGGCGCGGCGCACCGTCGAGCCCGCGGCTGCCTTTCTCGCCGCCGCGCGCGCCACGACACAGGAGATCGCGGACCTCGAGCGCGCCTGCGACGAGATGCACGCGGCGCAGGGCGACCTGGAGGCCTTCACCGCCGCGGACACCCGCTTCCACGAGACGCTTCTGAGGGCGAGCCACAACAAGGTCTTCCACCAGCTTTCCTCCATCATCCATGCCGCGCTCTCCCATGCGCTGCATGCCTCCAACAGCGCCTCGCCGCGGCGCGAGGAGGCGCTGGGCGTGCACCGGGAACTCGTCGATGCGCTGCGCCTGCGCGACGGGGCGCGTGCGGAAGCCTGCTCGCGCAGCATCCTGGATCTTGCCGCGCGCGACCTTTCCGGCCTGATGAACAGGACCGGCGGCACCTGACGAATTGCGCGGGGCGACCGGGCATGACCTCACGAGGGAAGCAAACTCCATGAAGATCACGAAGCTGACGACCTATATCGTGCCGCCGCGGTGGCTGTTCCTGAAGGTGGAGACGGACGAGGGGATCGTCGGCTGGGGCGAGCCGGTGGTGGAAGGACGCGCGCTGACCGTGGAGGCGGCGGTGCACGAGCTTTCCGACTATCTCATCGGCAAGGACCCGCTGCTGATCGAGGATCACTGGCAGGTCATGTATCGCGGCGGCTTCTATCGGGGCGGCGCCGTGCACATGTCGGCGCTCGCCGGCATCGACCAGGCGCTCTGGGACATCAAGGGCAAGGCCTATGGCCAGCCGATCCATGCCCTGCTCGGCGGGCAGGTGCGCGACAGGATCAAGGTCTATTCGTGGATCGGCGGCGACCGGCCGTCCGATGTCGCCAACAATGCCCGCGAGGTCGTCGCCCGCGGCTTCAAGGCGATCAAGCTCAACGGCTGCGAGGAAATGCAGATCGTCGACAGCTGGGAGAAGGTGGAGAAGGCGGTGGAGACCATCGCCATCATCCGCGAGGCCATCGGCCCGCATATCGGCATCGGCGTCGATTTCCACGGCCGCGTGCACCGGCCAATGGCCAAGGTGCTGGCGAAGGAACTCCAGCCCTACAACCTGATGTTCATCGAGGAACCGGTGCTTTCGGAGAACCGCGAGGCGCTGAAGGAGATCGCCAACCATTGCTCGACGCCCATCGCGCTCGGGGAGCGGCTGTTCTCGCGCTGGGACTTCAAGTCGGTCCTTTCGGACGGCTATGTCGACATCCTCCAGCCGGACCTGTCGCATGCCGGCGGCATCACGGAATGCCGCAAGATCGCGGCGATGGCGGAAGCCTATGACGTGGCGCTGGCGCCGCATTGCCCGCTGGGGCCGATTGCGCTCGCCGCCTGCCTGCAGGTGGACGCCGTTTCCCACAATGCCTTCATCCAGGAGCAGAGCCTCGGCATCCATTACAACAAGGGCAACGACATCCTCGACTACATCTCCAACAAGGAGGTGTTCCACTATGCGGACGGTTTCGTGTCGATCCCGCAGGGGCCGGGGCTCGGCGTCGCGGTGGACGAGGCCTATGTCATCGAGCGGGCCAGGGAAGGCCATCGCTGGCGCAATCCCGTCTGGCGCCACGAGGACGGCAGCGTCGCCGAGTGGTGAAACCCTTTCGGCCAGGCCCGGATTCGTGCCGGGCTTTTCGGCTTGCGCCCCGGTGGACGGAATCACCGCAAGCCCCTATGTGATAGGGGCACGTCACAAAGGAGAGGACCATGCGCCCCATCACGGGTTTCATCGTTGCCGCGCTCGCGGTTCTGGCGCTTGCCGGTTGCAGCACCACGGCGGCCGACAACACGACCTATGCCCGCCCGGCGGAAACCGGCGGCGTTCGCGTTCCGCTGAACTGATCGATCGGCCCTGCCGAAAGAAAAGCCGGCCCGTGCGAACGGGCCGGCTTTCTGTTTTTCGGGCGCTGCCTTCTAGAGCATTTCCGCTTTTCTTCGAATCGCGAAAACGCTCTATCCTTTTGTTTCTACGCAATTCCGGACGCAAAACCGCTGCGCACTTTTACTGGAATTGCTCTAGTGACTGTCGGCGAGGCGCGCGGCGTCGATCGCGGCGGACTGCTCGAAGCGGATGCCGTTGAAGAAGGCGTTCAGGATAACGGCCGCGATGGAGGCGAGCACGATGCCCGATTCGATGATCGGGTGGATCGCGTGCGGCATCCACATCAGGTAGTTCGGCGCCAGCAGCGGGATGAGGCCGAAGCCGACCGAGACGGCGACCACGAAGAGGTTGTTGCGCGAGGTCTTGAAGTCGACCGTGGCAAGGATGCGCACGCCCGTTGCCGCGACCATGCCGAACATCACGAGGCCAGCGCCGCCGAGGACGAAGGTCGGCACCGCCTCCACCAGCGCACCCATCTTCGGGATGAGGCCGAGCACGATCATGATGATGCCGGCCGCCACGCAGACATAACGGCTCTTGACGCCCGTCACCCCGACGAGGCCGACATTCTGCGAGAAGCTCGTATAGGGGAAGGTGTTGAAGAGGCCGCCGATCATTGTGCCGATGCCGTCGACGCGAAGGCCGGCCGTCAGGTTCTGCTGCGAGATGGTCTTGCCGGTGATCTCGCCGAGGGCGAGGAACATGCCGGTCGATTCGATCATCACCACGATCATCACGAGCGTCATCGTGGCGATGAGGACCGGGTCGAAGATCGGCATGCCGAAGCGCAGCGGCGTGACGACGGCGAACCAGCCGGCGTCCGCCACGCGGTCGAAATGCATCATGCCGAGCACGGCCGCGGCGATGCAGCCGATGACGACGCCGCTCAGGACGGCGATGTTGCTGATGAGGCCGCGGCCGAAGCGGGCGATGACCAGGATGGAGATGAGCACCAGGGCGGAAAGGGCGATATGGGCCGGTTCCGCATAGAAGGGATTGGAGACGGTCGGCGCGAGAGCGAGGCCGTCCGGAACGGCCGGTCCGCCGGTCCCGGCCAGCGTCTTCATCTGCGCCAGCCATTCGGCATGGGCGGGGTCGATCACCTTGGGCGCGGTGGGGCCGAAGGGATTGCCGAAGGTCCAGTTGATCCCCACGCGCATCAGCGACACGCCGATGACGAGGATGATCGTGCCGGTCACGACCGGCGGGAAGAAGCGCAGGAGCCGGCCCATGATCGGGGCGAGCAGGAATGCGACGAAGCCCGCGCCGATGATGGCGCCGAAGATCATGCGCGCCCCTTCGGCGCCCGGCGTCATGGTCGCCATCGAGACCATCGGCCCGACGGAGGCGAAGGTGACGCCCATCATCACGGGCAGTCGGATGCCGACATGGCGGCTGACGCCGAGCGACTGGATGATGGTGACGAGGCCGCAGACGAAGAGGTCTGCGGAAATCAGGAAGGCGACGTCCTGCGGGCTGAGCTGCAGGGCGCGGCCGACGATGAGCGGAACCGCGACGGCGCCGCCATACATGACGAGTACGTGCTGGATGCCCAGCGTCGCAAGCCTGCCTGCGGGCAGCCTTTCGTCCACCGGGTGTATGCTGGATGCGTCGCTCATGGATCCTCCTCCCATCACATCGACCGTCCGAAAGCCCGTCCTCCAACGGGGAGCGCCATCTTTGGGAGCGAGGCGGGAGGCCGCAAGCATAGCCAGGCGATAAACACTTTCCGGTTTTCCGGGGTAATCGTGCGAGGGGGATGGTATGCCGCGTCCCGCCCGCTTGGGCAATTGCGATGGCATTACACCGGCTTGGCGCCGATCTGCGGCGCGCTGCGCGGCATGAACCGACCGGCAGTTGACAGCAAAACACCCGGCGCCGTCAACTCTTTCCTGCAAGGCATATGTGTATTTCCGCGCAGCGCCCGAAAGGGCGCAAGGAAGGCCCGGGGCTGCGCGGAAATACCCCTTGCCGGGCACGTTCGAAGCCCGAAAGCAAAAGGCCTTCCGGTTTCCCGAAAGGCCTCTGGAATTCGAATGGTGGGCGTGACAGGGATTGAACCTGTGACCCCTACGATGTCAACGCAAATGTCAGGAGCCGGAATCGCGGCAGAACGGCGGTTTTCAAGGCAGTTCGCAGCAGAACGTATAGCGAACTATGCGCGAACATGGCAGGTTCTTCCTGCAAGTTGCCTGCAAGTTTGCGGGCGGTCAAGGGCTGCTTAGGCGCTGGATCAGCCATTCAAGGAAACTGTTGCCGATCCACATCAGGAAGCCACCGAGCAGTGTCCACCCCGCGATGATGATGGCGAGGACCGTCTTCGACTTGTCCCTGATAGATCCGAAGTCGCGGGCGAGCGGCTCGATGTCCTTGATCACCTGCTCGGAGTCCTTGAGGCGATCCTCTATGTTGTCGACAACGTTCCCCAGTTCGTCGAGGCGATCATAGACCCGCCGGCGGCTCTCGGATGACCTCTGATCCTGCGCCTCTATGAGACGGGTTAGGTTCTTCACGTCCGACTGCAGGGAACCGATCGCCTTATAAATTTCGTTCAAACTTGTCGGCACAATGCGCCCCTCTCTATGAAAGCAGGACGATCACGGCGAAGGTCGCCGCGATCACCACCCACATCCCCCAGAATTCCAGCCTCAACGTCCTTGCGCCTCGATCGCGCCGATGCCGTCAACAAGGGCGCGATGTCGCCGGCCGCACTCGCCCAGCGCCGAACGATCTGCCCCCCAAAGGCGCGCGACTTCCGCCGATGACAGATCCCGTTCGGGCAAGTCCGTCACGCCCGCGCAGGATTCTTTGAGTGTCGACGGAATGCGCGCCAGTTCCGGCCGGTCAGCGACCGATCGCGTCAAGCTGCCGGGACAGCCCGCGAGGAATGGCAGGGCGGCACACAGGGCCAGCATGGTTGTCGGTTTCCGCATCATCGGTCTCCATCTGTGCGATTGCTGCCTCGAGATCGGCGATCAGCACGGCGTCGCGCTGTCGACCCTTGAGGTAGTCCTGTTCGATCTCGTCGATTCGCAACTGCGCCTTGCGACGCTCGGCGTCCATCTGCTCGCGCAGATCGCGCGTCGCCTTTTCCCATGCGACACGTTCGATAGCCTGGCCCTCACGGAAGCCGGCATGGTGCCGGTAGCCTCCCCATGCCCAGACGCCGGCGGCGGCGAGGGCGAGCATCGCCGCCCAGACGCCGAGGGTCGAGATTCCGGTGAGGCGAGCGATGGTGGTGATCATCCCGGCCTCCCTTCGTCGTCGGCTGGAGGGGCAATGTCGGCCGGCCAACCTTCGGGGGCGCCCGGCCGGTCGCGATAGGCATCGCGGCCGAGGGTCTTCATCACGTTCTTGTCATCCCACGCCGCGCCGAAGACATAGGAGCCGATCACCGAAATGGCCGTGCCGAAAAGGCCGTAGGCGATCGTCTCGTGAAGGCGGCTGTCGGCCTGCCCATAAATCATCAGATAGACGATGCAGCCCGCGCAAAAGCCGAGGGCAGCGATGACGATCCGGCGGCGGACTTTCCAAGAGGGACGCATTTCAAGCCTCATCAAAGGGTTTCAGGGGAACGGCTCGGCCGGCGAGCGCGTGCGTGCAGTCGCCGAGGAACTCGATCTGTCCGTCGCGCACGAAGGAGTGGCAGACGGTCGGCTCCGGCTTGATTGTTTCGCCGGCCATGATGCGACGGTGCTCGTCGTCCGTGATGGCGCGCGAGCCGCGCACGAGGATCGACGGCGTGAATGTCGGCCGCTCATAGTTGCCGTCAAAGCCCCAGCGCGGCCCCGGCCCCGTGCCGACCTGCACCTGATGCGCGCCATCGCAGCCAGGGCACCAGAACATCAGCCGTCCGCCCTCTATCGTTCGGAGAACGCCACGGGCCGCCATTATCGCGTTCCCGCCGCGGTGCCATCCGAATAGGACCGGCCCGTGAACGCCGGGAAAACCCGGATCGGATAGACCTCCGGCCAGCGGAAGGCGATGAACTTGTCGAGCGGAAACCATGTGAGGTTGACGCTGTCGCTCTGGTTTCCACCGAGCAGGAGAACGAGCCTGCGGGCCGCGTCATAGGCTGCCACGAAGCCGACATGACCCGAGGTGGCGCTCCACCGGATCACGCCGATCGACCCGACCTTGGGGCCACCTGCGTCAATGCCGAAATCCTTCCATCCCTGCGCCCAGAACGGATTGTTCGGCACCACGGCGCCGGGCAGCGTCTTGACGATGCAGGTCTCGACGAAATCGCCACACCACGGAAGTTTCGCCGGATCGCCGAGATACTTCCCGAGTTTCAGGAAGGTCGCCAAAACCGCATTGTCGCGACGCTCGTGCAGGTCTATGCGCCGCCTGGCCTCCGCCATCCACGGGGGAAGGGTTTCGGCTGGCGGTTCCGTCGCGGCCACCTTGGACTGCCCCGGCTCGGCACGAAGCGCCGCAACGGTGGCGGCATCGGCGACGCCGGTCTGCCGGATCTTCTTCTGGCGTTGGAACGCGATCAGGGCGCGGGTCGTTTCCCCGCCGATTGCGCCATCCACGGCGATCTTGTGACCGTGCGCGACAAGGCGGCTCTGAAGCCAGGCTTCAAAGGACATGACATCTCCTTCCCCCGACAGGTGCCGGGCGGCTCATGGTTTCGGTTGTGGGCGAGATGGTGCCGCCCTAGTCGGCGGCGGTCTCGGTCAGTTTTCGTCCGTCCGTCCGTAACGACGGGTCGACGCCCATTCGGCGGGCGTTGCCGGCGTGCCGGCCGGCGCATCCTTCGCGACGTTATCCTTCGAAACGGCGGAGCCTGTTTCGCCAGCGGCACCGTCGCCGCCGGCACCATCGCTCTTCTTTTTCGCGGACGAGCCGTCATAGAGCTTCGCGCTGATCTGGGTGCGATAGCCTTCGGACTTGCGATAGGTGTGGGTGGCGGTATCTATAATGAAGGGAACCCCATCAAAACCGGGCCGGACCCCTTCGAACATCAGCGGAGCGCCGGCGACGATCGCGGTATCGCCGACCACCGTCACGGACGCCGCCCCTTCACCCCGCTTCAGTTCCTTGGCTTTCGCCTGGGCCGCCTTGTCCGCCTCGGCGACATCGGCGAAAGGCTCGGGGATACGGTAGACGCTGTCCCCATCCGCGTCCGCGTCCGCCTCGATCTCAACGCGCTCGGCCCTTCCCTTGTCCTGATGATACGAAACGACCTTCTTGTATTTCGTGCGGTCGTTTGCCTCGAAGCTACATGAGCCCTGAATGATGACGCCGGGATGCACAACGACCGAACCGAGAAAACGGCCGCTCGCTGCATTGCCAGACCCGCGCTTGGAGAAGACGAGGCGACCGTCCCGAACCTTGAAGAGCGCATTGTGGCGCTCAGCGAGACGCCGCAGGACATGGACGTTGCTCTCGTCCTGCTGGCCAAACCATTCGTATTCATGGTCGCCAATTTCCTCGTCGACAGAAGCGGAGAGGCCACTGTCCGCGGCAACATCGCCGACGATGTCCTTGACCTTCTTGCGGTCCCAGTGGCGCTCCTGCTTTTCCTTCATCTTGCCGGATCGCATATCGCGTGCCTTCCCGGAGATCGACATGGAGTAGGGAAGACAATTCACCTTCACCTTATCGACGACGAATAGCCCGAGGCTTCGGGCGCCGCCGTAGCCGATGCGGATGTCAACGATCGCGCCCTTGCGCGGAATAGCGAGGAAAGATGGCGGCCCGTCGTTCAGATCCATCTGGAAGGTGTCGGAGGCAAAGCCCTCCTTGTCGGTGACCGAAACGGACACCAGCCTTTCGTAGAATCCGCCGGCAACGGGCGCGCCATCGACAACGATCTCGACTTTCGGATGCATGGCGGCGTTCCTACGTCCAGAGGCTGACGAGTGGTCGCGCCGCCGGCGAGGGAGGGGCATCCGGCATCAGTATCCGCGTGCCCATCGGCAGGACGGCATCGCTCGCGGCGAGAGCCGGGTTGGCGGCAAGCACCAACTCCGTGACATCGGCTGTGCGGCCATAATGGCGATAGCAGGCAAGGTCGATCGTCTCGCCCTGTTTCGTGATGTAGGTCGTCGGCATCGGCACCTCAGCGGAACAGATCGATGATGCGCGTGAGCGAGGACGCGGCGCTGCCGGCTCCGCTGTAGCGCTTCAGGTTGATGGAATAGGCATTGCGCATCGGCGTGCCGCGCGCGGTGTGGAAGGAGCGATCCTCGTCGACAGACTGGACGGTGAACATGCCATGGATGATGCCGGCCGCCTCGCTGCCGGACACGAGCATCATCGGCACGCCGGCGCTCGCGGCAGCGGCGATGCCGTCGAGCGATTCCTGTCCGCCGAGTTCGACGGGAAATAATACCCCTTTGATGATGACTTCATCGGACGTCGGCCCCGTCCATTGCTGCTGATTGAAATCTTGAGCAACAGCGACGTCGGCCCATGGTGTCTGCAGCCGGCGCTGGACACCATCATAGCCAAATCCAAGGGCCTCAAATCCAAAGGAACCCAACATCATTGCGACAGGTCCGGACACAATCAATCCTCTTCTACGTGCACTTGCCCGCAGGCGTATTCACGCCTAGCCTGTGATGGGAGGGCAATACATGGGATGGTTTCTATTACTGATAGCGGTGGCATTCCTCGCTGCGCTGCTCATGCAGAAGAAGGAACGTCGATCTGATCTTCCATCAAATGAGCATCGTGCCTATGGAGCAAAACGCACCGACTACAGCCGCCTGACAATTGATACCTCTGTCTCAACTCCCCAGCGAACCAGAAGCATAGGATCGATGAGTGACGTTAGCATCGAAAGCACCCTCAGAACGCGTCAGGTGACCGTGCGCCAGTATCGCTCCCAGCAAAAAAGGATCAGCAAGCAGACCGAGGCCGCCTCGAAACAATGGAAATTCGATCCCGCCCTTCAGTTGGAGGCGATGAAAGTCCGCACTGACATTCGTCCGATGATTACCGCTCTCCAGCAAATGGAGGACGACGTCCTTCTTGCCTCCGACAAGATCGTCAACAAGCTTGCGGCCTTGATCGACGAACTTGAAGATATCGACGGCTATTTGGAGGAGGCGGTCGACATCCTCGACGATATAAGGGCGCACCCGGAAGAGTGATGACAAGGGAGTGGCAATGATGAAGGAAGTTATGAATGGGTTGTGGGGACTATTTGTACTAAGCTGTCTGGCTGTATTTATGGGATGGATGGATATCCCCAAGCCGATAATAGCCCTAATCGACAAGATTAATGGTGACGACGAGAGCGTGTTCGCAGATGTGGTGAAATACGCACCGGGAAATCAGTTACGCTTCCTTCGTGTGGTCAACGACGCCATGAAAGCTTACCATGATGCCCCTAACGAGATGGCAAAGGGATCTCTCCGACCGAAGAGAAAATTGGCCATTTGTGACCTCAATACTAAAAGTACTGATGGAGATTGGACCGGACTGATTGAAAAATTGTCCACAAACAATGATGGAGAAGGAGTACTAGCAATCAAGATTGCTCCCCATATCGTTGTGAAAACTTGGAACAACAGCCTATCGGATATCGGCAGGGACACCCTCCTTCAGCCCGATAGCCCCGTCTACGCCGCTGCAATAACCCTGCGAGAGGGGGATATGGTGAAGTTCACTGGCACGTTTTTTCCGGACGACATCGATTGCATAGATGAGGCAAGCCTTACGATCGATGGATCGATGACAGCCCCGGAATTCATCATCAAGTTTGCATCCCTGAGTAAATTTTAGAGATGATATTAATCAGTATCCGCTGCCTCGACGGCATCTTTCACCTTTTGCCCCATCTGAGAAATTGCCGCATCTGCAGCGGCCTCTGGAGACGCAATTCCGTTTATTACAATCGAGGCATTAACTGTTACATGCGGCTTTTCTTTATTTGTTACGCGAACATCTTGAATGCCGCGTGATGGCTGCATGATCTGTGAGATCGTATTTGCATCGAGTGCAACGGGTCTGCTTCCCTCTACTGGGCCTGCACCAAGTCCAACTCGATGTCTGCCTCCCTCAAAGGCCACGCCGCCGAAACGGTTCTGCTCTGCCTGCAAACGTGCTGGCAATTCCGGGTCATCCTTTATGGCGCTAGCCATCGCATCATGAGGAACTGAATCCAGCGCTTTGTAACCTGTCAGAAGGGCAAGCAGCGATGGATTCCGAGCAAGAAAGCTCGCGGAGCTTTTGCCGGCGGCGATGAGCGCCGGCAGAATTCCACCTCTGGCGGCGGCACCTGCGGCGGCGGCACCTGCCGCACCCGCTGCGGCGCCAGCAGATCCGCCGGCAGATGCCAGTCCTCCCATACCTAAGATGCCACCGATTTTTCCAACGGTCTTCAAGAGACCAATGGCAGTTGTAATGCCCGTCAAAAAAGCAATAGCGCGCGCTAGCTTCATGATCGCCCCAGCGGCAATAGAGAAGCCAATAGCTGCCAGCATCAGCTTGAAACCATGACCGGCCATTTCCCCGAAGAACTGCGCTATCGGATTGTCGCGGATCGCATCCGACAATTCCCGGACTGAAGCGCCCCATTCCTTCGCCTGCATGAAGATGCGGCCGATCTTGTCCGCTGCGCCGTCTCCGTCCACCTTACCGAACAGCAGGTCGCCGAGATCCTCGACCATCTCGCGGACGCTGCTGTCATAGCCGAGGCCGTTCATGAAGCCTTGAACGCTGGCCGACATCTGATCGAAGATCGACGCGCGCTCACCCAGGGTATCGAGCACATAGCCGATCCCCGCAACGCCCTCCTTGATGGTCGGAAGCCACTCCTTCCCCATCCCCTCGAAGACATAGGCGAACTTGTTGCCGAGGATTTGCAGGGCGTTTTCAACCGTGCTCGCGCGCGCCACGTATTCCTTGAACGCCGAGCCGGCATATTTCGTCCGGTCGCCAACGCTCCCGAGCGCCTGGTCGAGCAACTGGATGTTGCCGACCAGCGGCGCGAAAGCCTTCGCCTCGTCGCCGAAGAAATCGGACAGAAGGGAGATATGCCGGTCCTTCGGTGCCTTGGCGATGGCCGTGAGCACCTTTTTCATGGTGCCTTTCGCGTCCTTCTGCATATCCTTGGCGATGGTCGGCAGATGCAGGCCGAGCGCCTTGGCGGCGTCCTTCTGGCTTTTCTTTGCGGAACTGCCACGCGTCAGGGCCTTCACCACGTTCTGCATGGCCGTGCCGGCGACTTCCGCCTCGGCGCCGGCGGCGATCATCGCGCTGCCGATGGCGGCGATCTCTTCCTTCGCAAAGCCCCCCATCTCGGCAAGTGCGCCGACGCGCAGCATATAGGCGGTGATGTCCTTGGCCTTGGATGCCATGTTGTTCGACAAATGGTTGATGACATCGGCCATGTCGCCGGTCTCGGCCACCGTCAGCCCAAGTTGCGTCTTCAGCTTGGCAAGGCTCTCGCCGGCATCGCCGGCCGACATGTCGAAGGCGATGCCGACGCGGCCCGCCATCTCGGCGAAAGCCTTGAGGTCCGTCGTCGCCACGCCGGATTCGCCCGCCGCGGCATAGAGGGCGGCGATGTCCGTCGCGGTCAACGGGATCTGGCGCGACAGTTCCTTGATCGAGCGCTCCATGTTCTGGAACTGCTCATCCGTGGCGTCGACCACCTTGCGGACATCGGCGAAGGCAGATTCGAACTTGATCGCCGCGCCGACCGTTCGCCCCATGCCTTCGCGAACGCCGAGATAGGCGCCCCCGAAGGCGATGGCCTGCCCCATGATGCCACGCAACGGCGCGGCAAATGCCGTCTGCTGACGGTTGAAGCCGTCGAGCACGCCCATGATGCGCCGGGCACGGCCCGACACCTCGTCGAGCAGCGTCAGCTTGAGAACAGATTGAAGGACACTCATGCGGTTTTCCCGAGCAGTTTGCGCACTTCCATTGCCTTGTCGAAGTACGCGAGCGTTTTCTCAGGGGGCCAGCGCTCGATGACGTCGGGCGCCGGCCCCGTGATGGCGGCGATCAGGCAGACGATCAGTCGCCAGTCGTGTCTTCCGGCGAGCCGTACAGCTCCCCCAGCATGTGCCCGACCTCCTTCATGATGCGGCTGAATTCACGGGCCTTGATCTTGCGAAAGGCCGGCAGGGGCATGTCGCACATGGACGCGAGCACGACCGCCGTGCGGGAAATCTGCCCCTCGTATGTCTCGGCCGCCATCAGGTCGCCGGTCACGGCCTCGCGGAAGGTAAGCGTGGTGTAGGTCTTGCCGGCATGTTCCACCGGCGACGCCAACGTGATCGTGTGCATCGTGTTTCCTTCAGGGAATGTTGGGATGGGTGATGGGCGCCGATCAGTTGATCAGCATGGCATTGTGGATCGCGGCATACTGGGACTGCCCGCGAACCTTGATGTCGAAATCGTCCATTTCAAGCAGTTCGTCGCCGTCGACCTCGATCTTGAAATAGTTGACCGAGACCTGCAGGTCGTTTTCAGGCATGTCGCCGCCCTTCCACGTACCGGCGTCGACCTGCTTGAGGAACCCGCGCAGCGTCATGACGGCCGAATGCACCTCGCCGGTCTCATCGACGAGCGCGCCGGTGATCATGAAGGGGTGCTCGGTGCCCGGCGCGAAGCCGAACAGCGTGACGATCTGCGGATCGAGACCCGGCATCTTGAAGCTGAACTCCAGCTTCTCGTAGCCGAGCCGCACCTCGCGCGGCTTGATCATGCCGCCGTTGCGAACCTCCTCGACCTTGGCCTGCGGCACGGGCGGTGTGATGTCGCCGATCTGGCCAAGCTTCGTCTGGCGATCGGCAAAGAGCGTGCAATCACGCATGATGAAGCGGGGAAGATTGCTCATTGGGTTCTCCTGTTGGCTTGGCCGGAATTATGCCGCGAGCGTCAGTGGGCCGTTTTCGATGGCACCGCGCACGTCGTCGAGCAGAAGCTGGTAGTAGAGAATGTTGCGATGCGTGGTGATGCCGATCTGTTCCATGATGCCGATCGGCTCGAATTCAACTTCGAGGAACACCTTGCCGTTGGCGTTGAGCGCCGGCACGTTGAGATCGGAAAGCCAGACGCGGCCGTCGATGATATCGTCGTTGTTCTTGAAGACACGCATTCCGGCGTTGCCGTCCTCGACGAGCATTTTCAGGTTATACTTGGTGAATTTCCGGTCGACGTAGAGGAAGTAGAGATCCTCAAGGGACTCGTTGATCATGTCGGCCGTCGCCCGCACGCTGTCGAACTGCCAGAGCGGATCGTCGATCGCCAGACGCGAACCCCAGGTGCGGAAGCCGCCGCGCTCGTTGATGATCGTCGAGATCTGGTTTTCGTTCAGGTAGTTGCTGTCGTCCGGATACTGGATCGTGCGGCGCACGCCATCGATCGTGCGGATGATCTTGTTGGAGACCGACCCAGATACACCCTCGGCCGAGGCGACGACACGCGCCCGAACGCCGGCGAAGACCGGCGCGACCGGCTTGGTCACGGGTACGCCGGCGACATTTTTCAGCACCTTTGGATCGATGATCAGGATTCGCCCGCCATTCACGGTCTGGCGGAACCGGACCGCTTCCGCATTCGTGGTGTCGGGGCCGGCGATATAGGCACGCGCGCGGACCTGCGGGCAGATCGTGTTGAAGGCCGATACGAATCCGTTGGAGACGTCGCCGACATTGGCGGTAGCGGCGGGCAGGGTCTTGTCTTCGTCGGCGCCGCCGCCGGTGAACGCGATCACCGGTGCCTCGGACATCTTCTGGCCCGGCGTGACGATGTCGACCCGCACGACCTTGCCTTCGTCGGCGCCCGTACCCATGACGGCAACGAGCGTCGGCAATACCTTGCCGGGATCGCTCCCGCCGCCCGTGGCGGTCACGACCGGAGCTTCGGTCATGTTCGATCCCTGGCTGGAGAGCGAAACGGAAACGAGGCCATCCTCGATCCACGCGCCGGTATTGCCGGCAGTAATGATGACCCGCGGCTGATAGCCAGTCAGGGCCTTGGCGCGCAACGCGGCGTAAAGCCCTGTCCTCTGCACGGCACCGCCGATCAGGTTCGCCTCGAGAACGGCCGGCGTATCGCTGTGCTCGACACGGTTGACCATGACGAAGGAGCCGCCTTCGCCGAAGACGGTCTTCACGTCGTCGAGCAAGGTGCCTGCCGTACCCAGGAGCGCCGCCTGCGTCAGGGAGGTAACAAGCGTCGGGTAGTTGAGCGGAAACGCTGCAACATCGGCATCGGGCGCGGTCCCGTTGACGAACGTCACGTTCTGGCGGGAAACCCGCAGAAGCGACGGGGTATCGGGGCTTTCCACGACCTTCACGCCGTGGTGATAAGAAAGGTCTGCCATCGACAGGCTCCTGTGTTTGGGGTTGGCATGGTGAATTGCGCCGCCACGGACATGGCGACGGCTCAATGGTGTCGAGCGTTCTGGGATCGACCGATGCTACTGCCAGTGGCTGTTGTCGGCGAAGTCGGCCGGGATGGGGACCATGGCCTGCAGGTCGAACGATGCGGAATATATCGGCTGACGATAGGCACCGGCGGCGAGCAAGATCAGTTGCCATTCCGCCGCGGTGACGGCGACCTTGCCGGTGTTGGTCGTGATTTCGATCTCGCCCGCTGGCTGCGCGGCATTGAGATAGGCCTGCGCGAACGGCGTGACCTCGTCCATCCATTTCCGCATGTCGTCGGGCGTTGTGCCGATATGGTGGATGCCGCGCGCATCACCAAAGTCAAAATCGAAACCGAGGGCAAGGCGCCGCTCCCGCTCGGCGATGACGTCGTCGACCGCTGGCGCGGCAATTGCGGGCACCGGCGGCGGGCCGGCCTCCGGAAAACTGAACGGCGCGACTTCGGCCAGAAACGCCGCCTTCGTGTAGCCGAGGCGTTCGATGACCTGCAAATTCTCCTCGGCGACCCACGCGCCATCGGCGAATACCCATGTCGTCATCGATCCGAAAACACCGCGCAGACACGCTTCAAATGCAGGAGTCCCGCGCAGGCTCTCAAGATCGGATCGTGTGTTCGGTAAAACCATCAATGCACCTCCTGGTCGGGCTATGTCGCCACGCAAAATGTGCCGGTCGCGGGTTTCGACGCCGAAGCGCTACTCCCCGCTGTACCGGACCTTGAAATGTATTTGCCTAAGCAGGTCGAAAGGGCTGACCATCATGATGAAATGGTCGACCTGCGGAGCCATAACTGCCGCAGAGTCCGAAACTGATCGTCACAGCGCCCACGCGCGCCAATGTTGGCGTTCGAGTTCGAGGGAAGGTTGTTCCAGTTGGAGGCGCGAGAACCTGAGTTCGCCGCGTTGTCCCAGTTCCCGCCGAGGAGGGCCGCAAAGCCCTGGCACAATACCCCTTTCAACCCCCACAGCACCCCGCCGACCCCGCAGGTGACGGTCAGGGCGAGTAGCTGAAGCCGCAAGCGCGGATCGGCGCCAGCGGAATATCGAAAGCCGCCCCTTTCGGGGCGACTAGGCAAGGACGAGGTGGTCACAGCGCCCACGCGCGCCAATGTGGGCGTACGAGTTCGAGGGAAGGTAGTTCCAGTAGGAGGCGCGAGAACCTGAGTACGCCGCGTCGCCCCAGTTCCCGCCGAGGAGGGCCGCATTGGACAGCATGTAGGCCGAACCGCGCCCCTGGTCGACATAGCTTGCCGCGCCGTAGGAACCACCGAAGTCGCGACCCCATATCCAGAGATTGCCGGTCGCCAGCATCACGCCCCATTTCGAGGTGTAAGCGTTGCGCAAGATCGTGCTGACCGGGTCCGTTCCTCCAGACTGCGCTTCCTTCGTGCCATACATCGCCGCGGCGAATTCGCTATAGGACAGAAGCTCCTTGCCATGGCTCTCCATCACCTCGGCGGCGACGAACCAGGTCAGGTTCGCATAGGTGGTGCTGCCGTTCCCGCCGAAAGCCGCCGGCACCTTCGGCGGGCTGCTACCGTCCGCGATGGTGACATTGTATTTCGACGTGCCGTCCGTGTGGTGGTTTACGCCCAGCAGATAGATGTCGACCCAGAACCGACCGGCCACGAGCGCCATGCCGCGCGGGTCCGCGCATGCCGGACGGAATTTCAGATCCCAGAGCGAGTACTCGTTGATTGCCGGATTGGTGTCTCCGCCGGCATTGTAGCCAGCCGCATTGCCGCCCGGGGCATAGTGGAAACCGCCCAACTTACGGCTGCCGGCAACCGGCGGCGCTGTGTGGTTGCTCGTCGCCTCGATGGTCCAATCCGGCTTTACCCAGATCGCATAGTCAACACCCGCAGACAGCGCCGGCATGACGACGGCGGTGGCTGCATCGAATTTGTGGATGTCGCCGTCAATTCCCACAATAGTCCCGGCTTTAAGGGAAAGCGCGTTCGCACCGGTTTTTGTGAAAACCACCGAGGAGGCGTCAGATTTGATGAAGGCATTCATGCCGACGTTGGAAAGGGCTGTGGCCGTGGCCGCAGCATCCGCCTTGGCGGCAAGGGCTGTGGCCACGGCCGCAGCATCCGCCTTGGCGGCAAGGGCTGTGGCCGTGGCCGCAGCATCCGCCTTGGCGGCAAGGGCTGTGGCAAGGCCGGTGATCTCCGACATCAAGTGGCCGTGGGGACCGAGCGCGGCAAGGGCTGTCGATGGCGCAAATACCCCATCGCCGTTCTTCACCAGTACATAGCCGGTCGGGGCATCCGTAGCACCATCGACGTCGGTTAGGTCATCAAGCTTAAAGGTGGCGTCCGCCGCCATCTTGTTCGCCAACGCATCCACGAGGCCGACGACGCCGGCCATGGCATGGGTGTGGCTCGCTGGGGCGCGTCCGTTGGCATTGTCAAAGATGAGTTTCAACGCCGTATCGACAACACCCCATGCGGTTTGCAGCCGGAAGAACTCCTCCGCAACATCGTCACCTTCGACCGGCATCGGAATGCCGAAATGTTCGGTCAGGGCCATGCCCATTCGCTCCTTAGAAAATGCCTGCGCCAAGGTCGCCGATCAGAACGCGCGCGGAAGGTCCGCCGGTCGCCGTGATCCTGATCTGCGCGATGCTGCCGGTCAGGCCGGTGTCTTGATATTTCCGTTCCGTCCAGTTCGGGAACGCCAGCGCCTCGGTGTCGTCGAGAGGCAACGCGTCCCACGACCCGCCGTCGATCTTGATGTCGACGGCAACGGTTGAGCCGCCGGGCAGAAATGCCTTGAGATACGTCGCGACGCGAACCGCTGCGCCGAGCGCGAAGGCCCGGGTCACATAGGTCAGTTCTTCCGCGATCTCGCCGGCAACCAGTTCGACAGGCGCATAGAGGACCGGCGAAAGCTCGCTGGTCCCTCGCAGCACCGCCCGCAGTTCCACCGTCTCTGTGATGTACTCGGTAAGCTGGAGCACCTGATACGGAGCGAGGCGGTAGATCGTGCCGTTGGTCCGCTCGATCTCGAATTCCACCGAGCAGCCAGGCGACGGCAGTTCCACGATGGCGCGGACCTGCAAATCCGAGCAATCGACGAGATCGAACGAGCCGAGCGTCACGGTCTTCGTCGTCACCGGGTACCGCGCTGCAACGATGCGGAAGGCGAGCGCTTCGTCCTGATGCGCCGTCCACGTCTCGGCGTTCACCGACGAGAAGCGCGGGCCAATCACATAAGGATGGGCAGTCACCCACCGCTGCAAGGCGGCATCGAAAGCGCCGAGCTTCGCCAGCGAGACCGAATGCTCGTTGTCATCGGTCTTGATCACGAAAGCGTGCTTGCGCTCCGGCGAGGTGGTTGCCGGCAGGAGGAAGCGCGGGGACTTCCATCCAACGGCAGCTCCGACCATTGGCACGCGCGCCTCCGCGACGATGCTGTTCGTCGGAAAACCGTTATCCGTGGTCACCTGGTCGACGATAATGTCATGTGATCCACTTCCGATGTTGCAGATGTGGAAGTCCACTCCGACGACCTGGCGTAGACGATCGACCGCGAATAGTTGCGCCTGCGGGTCGCTGTCGCGGCTGCTATCGCCCCGCATCCCGCCACCACGACCGCCGCCGCCGCCACTGTTGATAATGCGCGCTGTCCACGTCTCGACCGTCGTCACGCGCCGCATGACGTCGATAGCCACGGTTCCCTGCCCGACGAACATGGCCGCCGCGCCAGTCCCCCCGGCTCCGGCCGCCTCAACGATCTTGGTGCCAGCGGTCACACCGACCGGAATCGTAAAATTACCGGAAACGACGCCGGAGCCGTTCGCAACAAGTGGCCCCGCCGGCGTGACGTCGCTGCCGTCGAAAACCAGGCTTTCAAGGATTTCCCCCGCGCCGAAGCCTGAGATCGTGAAACTCACCGCGATCTGGCGCAGGAACGGCAGGGCCTCTGTGCGCGAACTGATCCGCTCGGTAGTCGATGACGTCTGCTGAAGTGGTCCGCCATCGATTCGCACCCCGCGATTGAACTCGCGCGTTGCGTCAGACATCCATTCGGTACGGGAGACCGTCCAGAAATCGACGGCCGGCGTCAGCTTCAACACGCCGGGAATCGGCGTGAAGTTTGCATAGGGGTTGATCTTCTCGCAACCGGTCTTGAGCGGCTGCTCGGAAATAACCTCCTCGATCCAGTCCAGCATGACAGGCTCGGCGAGGTCGGCGGCGAAGAACGTCGGCTCGATCGAAAGCATGAGAATACCGTCGACGATTGCGCCACTCTGCGGCGTGCCCTCATCACGGTACGTATCGTCGATGAAAGGATCGACGAACATACCCTTCTTCGCAACCGGCTCCCGGCTGTCGATGCCGCTTTTCAGCCGCTCCAACTGGATCAGCCGATCATGATCGACGATCCGGCGCAGGTACGGCCAGAGTTCGTCCCACGACAGCGAATTCGTGCCATCATTCTCGACGGACGGCGTGCCTGTCCAATCGTTCGTGATCGTCGCCAGCTTGAGCGCTGTCATGGGTACGGCCGGGGGGCGCGGGTTGCTGGTTGCGGATAGGCCGCGCAGGTAGATCGGTGAGCCATCCTGCGCGAGACAAATCCGGTCGATGCGCGGCAAGCGACGCGTGTAAGCGACGATGATGTCGCCGCCGGTCGCGCCACCCGACACGGTGATCGTCGTCAGGGTCGACGCGTCTGCCGTCACCGAGGCGCGATACCGGTACGTCACCGTGTACGTGCTGCCACCGGCCGGTTCCGCGCCCGCCGGAGACCAATCAACCGTGTTGTTCACCCGGTTATAATCGGTCCCCGCAACATAGGTCGTGCCGGCCTGCTTCACCTCGACAAGCTGGATGACGGACGTATCCGGCAGGCCATCGGCCCCATTGACGACCGCGCCGCGCGTGACGGTAACGGTCTTCTCCTTGGTCAGCAGGATCGAGTTGATCACGCCGATCGGGCCGGCGGCCACGGTAAAGGTGTGCGATGCGCCGCCGGGATAGGTGTGGGTCTCGCCGGGAATGGCCAGTTCGTCCCATTCCTCGGCCTCGGCGTGACGCAATGCAGCAAAGCGGGTGCGCTTGTAACCGTTGATATTCGCCTCGCCCTCGGCGATCGAGAAGTGCTGCGCGCCGCCCTGCGCGCCGAGCGCCGTGACCTGACACCCCGAGACGATGTAGTTACCGTTCGGGCGGTCGTACTCGACGACGGCTTGCAGCGCGGGGGCAAGGATGTCCGGGCCGACCTGATCGAGGATTGTCCCATCCTGTAGCGTGTAGACGGCCACGAACATGCCCACGCCGCCGTCGCCCTGATAGGCCCACGCTGCCGCGCGATACTCGCGCGCCGCGCCAGGCTCGCCCTCGGCGTCAGAGCCGGGGACGAGGCCGAGCAAGGTCGGATCATCCTCATGCGTTACGTAGGTCGTCACGATCCGGATACCGATCTCAATGCGGCCGGTCATCGGCACGTCGCTGAGAATGGCGGCATCGACGTCCCAGACGTCCCCATCCGCGTACACGCGGCCAGCCTCAAGAGTGACGGTCTCGGTTTCCTTGTCGACAAACGCATCACCGCGCTCGATGCGGGTGCCGTCGCTGACGATCATGCGACCAACGCGCCGGATGTTTGCGCGATGGATCGTTTGCAGGTCGTTCAACTCGGCGCCCTGAAAATAGGGGCGCTCGCCATAGAACACGAGGCCTTGCAGAGCCGAGCTTGCCTGAAGCGCACGATTGAATGCGTTCGGCAGGCCGGACGGGTGTTCGAATGCCATGGATCAGAACCTCAGAAGGAGTTTCACGCGATCCCGCACAGTCTTGCGCAGGGGCGTATTCGTGGCGGTGACGGCAATCTCCTCGCCGCCGATCAGGTCGCCGGGATCGAGCCATGCCCGGCCCGGGGGAATGCCCTCGGCCCGTGTGGCGCCCACCGTGATGGCCATGCCGCTGGCGACGACGCCATCGGCATCATCGAAATCGGTCATTGCCTCGATGTAGACCCGAGTGCCGCCGGGCGCCGGCTGGTATCGCGTGCCCCCAAACTGATAGGGACCATCGAACTGAGGCTTGACTGGCCATCTGGCACGACACCGGCGATGGCCGATGATCTCGCCCTCCGTATCCCGGAGGGTGAGATAAAGGACTTGATCGCCGAACCACGCCGCCATCAGCGCGCGCCGTTGCGTCTCTGGGGTCTCCGACCAAGAGAAGTTCGCTTCGGCCCATGGATAGTTCATCGCAGTCCACGGGATCAGGCCACCTTCAGGTGGCTCTATCCAGTTGCCGATTGCGGTGCCTTCTTCCTCGGTAAGGACGTGGTCAGCTTCGCGGAGCCGGCCAAACGACCAGATCGTTCCGCCGCCATGAAGACGGATGCCGCTCTCGTGCTCCAGCATGCAGCTATCGAGGCGGGCATGGTCTCCAAGGGCGGGACCGACGTCATACTCGTGCGTCCCACGCCGAAAATCAGAGCGGAAAGGCAGCGATAGGCGAGTGATGCCCTCGATCCGCCCCAGAAGCGGCACGTCATTCGAGGGCAGCGCCGAAAACCGAAGCTGCGAGGAATTCCACCAGATCCGGCCGTGCCAGGCGGGTTCCACCGTCGCGGTCAGGCCGAGGAATGCAAGGCCGCGATCGATGGCGTCATAGGTTCCACGGACGCGAAGCCACCGAACCCCGCGCCCATCGAGCAGCTCGTAGGGATTCGCGACATAAGGCGTCAGCATGCCAAGGCCGAACTCGTACACGAGAAACGGCAAAGCTGCGGGCGGCGGATTGTCCTTCATCGTGGTGATGTACGGCACGGCATCCCACATGCCCGCCCACCGGCCGCTGTGCGACGCCTCGAAAGCAAGCTCGAAACGCCCGGAGCTTGGCGGTAGAAGGGATGTCAAAATGCTCTCCCGCGCAGCGTCAGGCTAACATTACCGATGGAAATTGATCGAGTCGGATCGGCGACGAAGGTAGCCGTTCCAGTGGCAACGACATTCTGTACGCCGCCAATCATGAGTTTTGACGTCCACCAGGCGGCCGTCAGATCGCGTCCGAGCGCCCGTTCTGTCGCCCAGGCTGAACGAAGCACTTCGATTGCCCGAGCAACTGTGCCGTCATCGGCATCCGGAAGCAGCCAGATGTCACCGGCGAGGTCAACCACCTCGCGAACAGCCGATGCGACCATGATCGTATCGTTGACCAGCCGGACCGATTTCGCCTGCAGCGCGGCATCCACAATCGCCAATAATTCGGGTGAAGCCACGCCATCCTGCTCGGTAGAGTAGATGGCAACATGGATCACCGGGCTGCGACCAATTCGGTAAAGCGCTACGCTCTGGACACGAAGATCGGACGCCATGGCGACCGCACGATAGCGCTCTTCCGGCCCGCCAGTCGAGCGGCCCTGAATTTCAAGCACGACACGGTCTTTGAGGCGATCATCCTTTTCATCTGGCAGGCGATAGACATCATAGAAGGCAGCAAGGTGCTCGAGGTTGTTTCCTTCGGCGAATGCCAGAAACCGCGCCAGACCGGCGCGCTTGATGGCTTCGTTGATGACGATCTCGCGATAGCCCTCCGCCTGGATTCCGATCACGGCCGGATCGGTTTCCAGCATCTGGACATCATAGTCTGGCAGTGACGGATCGCCGGCCCGCACCTCGGCCCAGATCGCCTTGAAGGCGGCGATCTGGCGCGCCACGATCACCGAATGGGATGGCTGCGCGATGACCAGCGGTGGCGGCAGGTTTGCGAGATCGATGCTCATGCCGCGACCTCGACTATATAGTTGAAGCTCCGCTCCTCCTGAAGAGAGAAGTCGCCGCGATGTGCTCGCGGATAATAGGTTCCGAAGATTTCGACGCCAAGGAAACCGCCCTCGCCACCGGTCGTCACCTTCCCGTCTCGATTATCTACATAGCCGGCCCGGTTGACGCGCCCCGCCCTCATGCGGAAGCGCGGCTCCCAGCGGGCAATGGCCGAGGCGGCGGCCGAGTAGATGGCGAGAATGTTTTTCTGGATCATTTTCCGGTCGATAAGGTCGGGAAGGCTCGAGCCGAAGTCTCGTCGCATGACGCGGCTCTCAAGCGCGGTATCGAGAATTTTGCGAATGGACTGTTGGGTGTGACCCCAGTCATTGAGAACGACGCCGGTGTCGCCGTTGATACCGGTTGAGTTTGTCATTCGGCGCTTCCTCGTTCTGTTTGCCAGGAAGAAGAACATTGCCGAGCGGCGGCAGGAGTTCCCGCGCCTGGTCCTCGGTCAAACGGATGTCGGATCCGGCTTCACGCCATGCGCCGGCGATTTCGCACCCGATGCGAACCTTGTAGGTTTTCATGTGTGGCTCCTAATCAACCTGCCATTTGCTCGCACCGGATATCAGCACGGCGCCGCAGGCGGTCCTGTCGCCATCCCGGGCGATGTCGGCGTCTTCACAACGCCAGCGCGGGGAACCTTCGACGATGGGGTTCACCCCGTGGATCGGGCATCCATAGAGATCGCCGACGCGAGCGATCGGCGCGCCTTCCGCCCGCCACTTCGTCGCTCCGGTAATGACGGAACCGCCATGCGAGCCGGCATCCCCTCGGCGCACGATCAAGGGCATCAGTTCAGATGCCCACTACTGGCGGTGATGGTGACGCCACTTCCGCTCGCGGCAATGACCGTCTCGCCGATCTTGATATGCAGCGGCACGTTCTCGGCGTTTTCACGCGCCGAGGCGGTCGAGTATGTCGCCATGTCGATGACCGCGTCAGTCAGGTCGCCGCTCTCGGAGGTCACGTCGACCTGTTCGCCCTTCGCGAAGACGACGTCGATCTTCGCGCCGCCGGCGCCCAACGTGCGAGCCTTGATCCAGCCCGTAAGAAACGGCTTGCCGTCCTGGCTGGACAGCGCGATGCGGTACCGGCCTTGGCTGTCTGGCCCATCGGCGACTAACCCGCTCCGACGACGGTTGCGGGCGCGACGCTCCAGTTCCGCGATGCGGTGATAGAGATCTGCAACCTGATCAGTAAAGGCTTTCGGTATCACGGCGACACCTGCTGGGCGTCGGGCGGGTCGATCGCTCCTATCGTCTCAAGTCCGCCGCCGGCAGGCGTCAGGAGCTGCGCGTGCATCTCCTCGATCGTCATGCCAAAGCGGCGCTGCTGAACTGCAGCCTCGGCCGCCGGGACTCCGACAAGGTTCTTCATAAGGTGGGTGTATGGGTGTTGCTTTTCTTCCATGAGGGAAAAAAGCTTCACCCATATTCCCTTTAGCGGCTCGCCGAAGACCGGATCCGGGAGGAGGTCGCCTGTGATGACAAGCTGGTGCGCGGCAATGCGTGCGCCGCTCGCGGCATCGGAGGTGCGCTTACGCTCCATCTTCCGAATGGAGGAAGTCAAGCCGCGCCAAACCTCGGCCCATGGATTTTCGGGATCACTCAGGGCGTTCACAACCTGCCGTCCGACGCTATCGAGGTAAAACTCGAAATCGCGGTCTGTTGCCGGCAACCCGGGAATAACCTGACTCTCGCCGGTCTCGGAATTCATCACAAGCATCGCCGCTGTTACGCCGCTCTCGATCGTAAGGTCCGTATCGCCGGAGCGATGGAGTTCGCGAACAGTCAACCCCTCTTTCGCAAGCGCACCGTCCGTGTAGACGGCAATGAACGGTTTCTCCTGATCCGTGCGAAGCGTGCCGTCTGATGCGACATCAAGCGCGGCAATCTGACTGTCGAGAACGTTGTCGTCGACGAAGGTCCGCCCCTTGATCGCCTCGATCGCGCAAATGCGCCATGCTATGCGTCCGAGCATCACGCTTCACCCATGGTCAAGATGAGCCGCGGTTCGCTTCTGTCGTCCACCGACAGCACCTCGAACCAAGGCTCACCGGGGCGGGCAAGTGCCTTCACCTTGTCACCCCTCTTGAAGGCGATGTCGGGATATTTCGCGCGATCAACGTGCAATTCCGACCGCTGCGACGAGACGCGGCTGCGCCAGTCGCGGTCGGTGCCACCCGATACCGATGCATCCCTGCCAGCATCAGCCCGAAGGATGGCCTCGATCTCGCGTGCGGGCCGGTCGGGATCGAGTGCGCCATCTTTGAAGAAGGACAGCTTCACCGGCTCCGCGCGGAAGCGATCGACTTCCGCAAGGGTGCGATCACGAAGCTGATGGAAGCGGGCGGCAAGCATCGGATCAGGCGCCCGCAGCCAGGTCGGCGATCTTCTTCTCGACTGCATCTGCCTGCTCGGCGAGCTTGGCCTTCTCCGCAGGATCCTGCACTTCCTCGACCTTCGCGCGCAGACCGGCAAGAGTCGCTTCGAGCCGCTGCCGCGCCTCGGCGGAATCGCTGGACGACGGCTTCGTTGCCTTGCCCTTCGGCGTCGCCTCGTAGGCGAAGCGGTCGTGGACGAGGTGCTTCCCGTAGTCGGCGGGGACGCGCACCGGCTCGTGCGCATCCACATCCCGATCCTTGCCGCCGGTGATGGCGGCTGGCAGGATGCCGCCGTTCGGGAATGCGATCCACATGGTTTCCTTGCTGGACATGATGGCATCTCCTTTCGTTTCGCGAAAACCCTCGGCACGAGGATTTTCGGCAAACGAAAGGCGACCCGCCGCGCAGGCCGCCCTTGTCGTTTCTGGCGTCGATCAGGTGAGGGTGAGGCGGCGCAGCACCTTCGGCTTGGTGCAAAGCGAGATGGCGTTCATCTGCACCTCGATCTCGCGGCCCTTGCCGTTCGGCTTCTTGTATTGCCGCATGTAGAACGGCAGGCCGACCGTATTGACGGTCTCCTCGTAGTCGGCGGGCGCGAACCTGGTGATGAAGAGATCGGGAACACCCTTGACCACCACGCGAGCCTCGTCGTTTGCGATGTACGGAGCGCCGAGGTCCGCCACCGCCTTCGCCCCGGTGCGGTAACGCTCCCAGGTGGCGCCAGCGAATTCGAAGGTATCGGGCACGTCCTGCCGCAGCACCGAGGCGCCGCTATTGAACATGAAGGTGTCTCTGACCGACTTGTGCGTCCAGAGAGCCTTATGGAACGTCCTCCCCGTGAAAACGTGGATACCGTCGTAAGGCTCGTCGAGGTCGTCCTCTATCGAATAGATCACGTCCTGAAAGAGACTGGCGGCGACGGTGGCGTCGACGTCGAGTTCGAGAGAAACGGCGGACGGGACCGGGATACCGAACCGGCTGTAAAGGTTGTGCAGCACATTGCCGCTCTTCGAAGTCACGTTGCCCTTGATCGCGCCGACCCGCTGATGCTCCAGCGTCATACTCAAATCCTGAGCATGACGCATGCCCTTACGCTCGACGCGATTCTGGATCGTCTCGAGGGTATCGGTCGTGCCGAAGGCGCGCACGTTCTGAGTTTCGTCAGCCAGCACGGAATCGTCGCGCTGGTAGTGGTCGATGTCGAAGGGGATGCGGCTGCGGTTTTCATCACCCGTCGTCTCGCCGGATGCGCCGCGCGCAGTCGGTTCAACGAGCGAGAGTTTCCCGTCACGCATCTCGATCGAAATGCGCGTCGTGCTCACACCGTCCTCTTCGAAAAGGCCGGTGGCGGAAATCTGCCCCGGCCGATACGGCTCGCTGTTGATCGCAGCCGTGAGCGATTCGATGGTGAAGCCTTCACCATCCCAGATGTCTACCATGGGTCCGGACATGAGGCCCTCCTATCGAGCGATGATCGCGGCTGCGGCAAGCTGACCGAGCTTCGCCGTGCGCTTGTTGGCGTTGTCGACCGACGAATGGAAGATGAGCATCGGCTCCTTCACTTCCGCCTGGCGGCTGATGACCACGGCCTCGACGTCCGCCGACGTGGCGTCGACGCCGTAAGCGAGAATAGCCTTGGCGACCTCCGCGCCTTCGATGCCGACGACCTCGGCGTTCGGCGACGAGGTGTATTTCTTGCTGGCGGTAATGATGCCGAGCAGGGTGCCGGGTTCCAGCTTGCCGGCCCCGGAGGCGATGGTGACGACGTCGCGCGAAATCTTGCCGTTGCCCTCGGACAGCACGAAAGCAAGATTGCGCGGGCCTTCTGTCTTGATGTCGAGCATTGATCAGCCCTCCTGATTCTGCTTGCGCCGCGAGGCGTAGATCGCGGACGTGTCGATGGTTGCCTTCTTGGCGGGGGCCGAAGGGGCCGCAGGCCCAGCGGCGGCGAGGCGCTGCTGTTCGTAGGAGGCAGCGGCGTCGACGGCCTTCGTCGGCGACACGTTCGCCACCACGAAGGCGGCGACGTCGGCACCCGACATGCCCGGCGACTTGACCGCGAGGTCGAGGGCAGCGGCCATGCGGCCGCCGTCACCCTTCACGCCTTCCGCGCCGAGGGCCGCGGCGAGGCGGTCGCTTTCCGCCTTCGCCCCCTCCGCCTTACCGGTCTCCGACGCTGCGGTGACGGCAGCGTCGTGCTCGGCCTGCGAGATGCCGGGCTTCTTGTCGCCGCCGGCGGGCGCATCGTCTTTCGACATTGCATGTTCCTCTTGGTTGGAGTGAGACGCGGACGCGCCGGGTTCGGCCCCTTCGGGCACAGGTTCGGCCGCGTCCCCGAGCATCGCATCGTGGACGGCGGCCAAAATGCTCTTGGCCATGGTTTCAGCCCTTTCGATTGACTTCCTTTACGAAGGCGGCGAACGCCTCCTGTCCGTTACCAACGGCGTCGACGAGGCCGAGCCGAAGCGAGTCCTGCGCGTCGAAGGCGTCGGCTTCCGTCGCCAGCGCCGCGGCCTTCGTCGTGCGACGGCCCCGGCCTTGTGCAACGGCGGCGGCGAAACTATCGCGCATCGCTTCCACCTGCGCCTGCCAGCGCGCCCGCGTTTCGGGCGGCAGCGGCAGGAACGGGCTTCCGTCCACCTTGTGCTTGCCGGCATGGATCAGCGTGACCCTGATGCCGTCCTGTTCGAGATTGCCGCTGAAATCGGCATGCATCATCACGACGCCGATGGAGCCGGCGCCACCGAAGTCCGGCATGACGATCTGGCGGGCCTGGCTGGCGAGCAGATATCCGGCCGAATAGGCGTAGTCGGTCAGGATCGCGATCGTGGGCTTTGCGGCGGACAGCTTCCGGATTGCGGCGGCCGTCTCGAACGCGCCGTTGACCATTCCCCCGAAGGAGTCGATTTCGAACACGACGCCGCCGACATCCTCGTCGCGGGCAGCGCGTGCGATCTGCACCTGCAGGCCCTGATAAGACGTTTCCCCCGATGAGGAACCCACCCATGCGCCCTTGTGGACGAGCGTTCCCTCGATCGGTATCACCGCGACGCGGCCGATCATGTCGAAGGGCCGCGCGCCAGCACGGTCATAGGCCCGGCCCAGCCGATCCCCGAGCACCCCGGCCGATGGCCGCCCTGCCGAGAAGGCAACATGATCGACCGGACCGTCGCCGTTGACGATGCTGACCGGAAAGCCGGTCAGACGCGGGCCGAGCATCCGAATGACCGTCTCGGCCTTCCTCGGATGGTAAAGGTGCGGCTGCTCGAACAAGATCGAGCAGATGCGGTCAAAGGCTGGCATGATCTGCCCTCTCAAACAAAGCGCATGCTCTTGGCAAAGCGCCGGCGGCGACCCTGCGAGGCGGCGCACTCGTTTTCGTATCGCTCGATAAGTTCCCGCAGACGGGCGGCATTTGCCGCGCTCCAACGGACCTCGTCATCGCCGAAGCGGGTCATGGCCACGCCACCGCCGGTCGCAATGATCAATTCGGCCTTCTTGAGTTCCGAGGCGACCTCGCAAGGATTGTTGATGTCGACGGAAACGCCGTTGATCTGCACCGTCGTCATCACGCCCTCTCTTTCTTGCGGGTGTCTTCGTCTTCTTCTTCCCGCTCTCCGCTCGTGTTCGAGGCCGGATTGCGGACGAAGGGCGAAGGCATGCCGGCGGCAACATAGCGTTCATGTTCCCGCTGCCGCTGCTCGAAGACCTCGTCCGGATCCTTCCCCAGTTCGGCGCACTCGTCGGCGAGCGTCGAGGTGCCGTTGAAGATGCGCTCGCTCGACGCCTTCGCGCTCTTGCCGTCATCGGCGGACGGCTTCGCCGGCCCCTGCCATAGCGCCCACGCAAAGCGTTCGCGGTTCGCTGCGAACGCTTCATATCCGCCCTTCACCTCGATCCTGCTTTCGCCGACCTCCTCGTCCAGCCAATTCTCGTAAAGGGACTGGCACGGCGGCGCGGCGATACGCTCGCGGCGCCGGACGACGACCGGCCAGATCGACGAATTCTCCATCCGCACCGACGAATAGGTCGCGTTCTCGTGGTTCATCGTCAGGCCGCCGAACGAGATGCCAATCGCCCGCGCGATGTCGCGCGACAACTCCCTGTTGACCGACAGGAACTCCGGGCTGGGTGTCCGTGTCGAAAGCAGTTCGAGCTTCTCGCCGGGGGCGAGATGCGACACTCGCGGATTGCCGCTGATCGAAATCTCGCTCTCGGCAGCCCGGTCGAGCGCAGCCATGAAGAAATCGCGATAGCTGTCCTTGAACTCCTTGTCCTCGACCGCCTCGATCGCCTCGAAGGCGTCGGCCGAGGGGGAGGCGCTGGTCAGCGCGGCGGCGAAAACGGTCTGCAAGATCGCGGTCTGGATCGTCGTGTCGACCAAGGTCTCGCGAAGGATGTGCTGGCGGAAAGCCGCGGCGAGTCGGCTGATGCCACGAACGTCGCCAGCGTCCATCGGGTCGAAGGCATGCACGACGCGCTGCCGTCCGTCCCTGTCGTAAGCGCGATGGTCGCGCTTCACGATGATTCCCGTCTCCTTCTCCTGAATCCGGTAGGCGACGGGCCTGCCGTTCGGGTCGTGGATGACGCCCTGAAAAAGCCCCTCCATCTCGTTCGTGTCCTGCACGAGCTTGGTGGGGTTTACGAGGCAGAGCTTGGTTCCGCTCGTGATCCCATATTGCCGCCGCTGGGCGCGGGGCATGTATTCGATCAGTCCGAGACCTTCGCCATAGGCCATATCCCAGCGCAGCATGATGTCGATTTGCTGGGGGCCGGAGAACTTGCCCCGGAAGTCGCACTCGCGCGGCTCCCAGAAGTACCGCTTCCACCGCTGCTTGATCGTTTTGACCAGCGCCGCAGTTTCCACCTCGCTATAACCGAGATCGCGGAGATCGGGCTGCGGGTTGAGGACCAGCTCGACGCCGACCGTGTCGGCGATCACCTGGTCCGCCGCGCCGCGAAGCTGGCCCGAATTCTGGATCAGGTCCAGCGCGAGAGCGGCGGTCCGCCGCCAGACAGCACGAACGTCGTCCCGGTGCTCCCGCAGGACTGCCGGCCGCGAGGAGATGACCGCCGACCGCGTATCGCGCAGGTATCCGCTGCGCGGCACCGGCGACGAACGCGCGGGCACGCTCCCGGCCTTCACTCGAACCCTCGGCTTCTCGGTCATTTACGGTTCTTCCACCTCTCCCGCCGCTGGCGTCGTTTCTCTTCTTCGTCGTCCGCCGCCGGCGGGGATTGATCGCCTGGGGCGATCCGCGTGAGCAGATCCTCTATATCGCCCTGCACGGCCTCGGGAGGGCACTCGCGCTCGGCTTCGTATCGGTCCCATATCTGGTCGGGCATCGACCGGATGCCGAACTTGATGGCGGCCGCCTCGGCCTGAAGGTGCGTGTCGAGGCCCTCGTTCGCCTGCGCGGGATCCTTCACCCATTCGTATTTCACGAAGCCGGACTTCGTGCGCACCGCCTTGCGGCTCTCGGCCGTAAGCTGGCGATAGAACTCGTCCTCGAGACCGCGAGGCAGGCCTACGAAGCCGCGCTGCAACGGGTCGTCCTTCGCAAGATTGCGGTAGAGGCCCATTTTCAAAACCGAGGTCGCGAAGTTGAAGAACCGGCGGGAATACCGCTTGACCTTGCCGGTCTTGGTGTTCCGTTCCTTCTTCACCGCTGCGATTAGCGGCGCCGATTCCGATGGCACGCCGCGCACCATGATCAGTCGGGAGGTCGGATGCTTCTTCACCCACCCCCACACGTCCTCGGTCCATGCGTTGCCGTCGATCGCGACCATGTCTGCCTGAATCGGTCGTCCGTGCGCGTTGCGCCACGTCTGCGCCATCAATCCGTCGAGCATGGCCCGGCAACCGTCCTCGCTGATATGGCCGGGAAAGACCACATATTCGATGACGGCGCGGCGAAAGTCGCGGCCCCATGCCACGACCTGCCCCTCGACACGATCCTTCTGGCAGTCGATGCCGATCGTAAGCAGCGGGTATCCGGACGGAATGGAACCGCGCGAATAGAAGGACAATGCGCCCCTGTCCCGCAGGCTTTCCCACCCCGGCGCCTCGCCGAGCGTCCGGTACGCGCGGCCGACCGTATCGTTGAAGAATGTCTGCTCGGACGCCGGGTCACCCTTCGCGCTCAACCATTCGCGCGCGATACGCTCGAAACTCTGCAGGAGCGAATATGCCGACCACAGATGAAACGAACGATGGACTCGCTTCGCCGCCGGGTTGCCGGCCCGCCAGACTTCCTCTCCTTCCGCTTCCCTCCGCCTGGCTTCGCGGAACATCTGCGGCCGATGATATTCTTCGATAACGCCGCCGCATCCCTCCGCGACGCATGTGAAATGCGCGCGCTCCGGATGCTTTTCGTCGATCGATTGCTGGAAATTTTCCCATTCCAGCGTCTGCATTTCGCCACAGTGCGGGCATGGCAGGAAGAGACGTTCCTGACTTCCGTCCTCAAAATTCCGGGTGATCCTGCACCCCGGCTCGACGAGCGGCGTCGAGATTTTGAAGACCTTCGCGAACTCGTGTGCGCGGGATCGGCTGTCGGCTTGCGTCTCCGGATCGCCGGCGGCGTTCATCTCCCATTTCGCAAGGTCGTCCTGCACCTGCCGGCGCATGGTGACTTGCGACAGGGAGGCCGGAGAGTTGGCCCCCGAAATCTGGATCGCACCGCGACCGTCGACCCGTTCCTTGTAGAGAACGCTATCCAGACCGTCGCGCGAACGCATCGGGAAGAGGCGAGCAAGCGCCGTCGTTCCTTTCAGCATCGGCGCCAGCTTCATCTTCGACCAACGCTGCGCGTTCGAATCGGTCGGATGAACGTAAAGAAAGTCGCCGGGGTCCATATCCATGGACCCGCCGCAGAAGATATTGGCGAGCACGGTTCCGCCAAGCTGCGCGGACTTCGCCAATGTGACGATCCGGCAGGGATCGCTCGGAGACAGCGCCCGCAGGATTTCGTCGAAATAGAAAAACAGATCGCGGTTGTACGGACCCGGCAGTGGGCTTTCGCGCTCCGAAAAGACGATGTTGCGCTCGGCCCATGCCAGATAGTTGACCGGCGGCGGCGGTGTCAGAACCTCGGCCAGCACGTCGTTCGCGATGCGCTCTGCATTGGCGACGACGACTGTCATGGAGGTCATGCTTCGCCGCCTTCCTCGATCACGTATTCCACGGTGGCCGGCACGTCCTCGGACTGCCCTTTGGCAACCTGGGCGGCCACGCCCTTCTTCTCGTTTCGCACCTCCCGCAACAGATGCAGGACGTCCCGCTGGGGGAGGCCGAACTTCCCGGCGATGGCGGAAGCGAAGTCGACCAGCATGGCCGCGCTCACCTCGTCCACCTGCCGCGCGAGCCGCGCCATCTGCGCGCGCACGTCGTCGGCCGGGACCAACTTTCCTCGACGGGTCGCCTCTTCGACGGCATCGCGCTCGTTCTTCCGCCGCTCGCTCTTCAGCCGCTCAAGCTGGATCTGGTAGGCGACGTCGTCGGTGCGCAGCGGCGGCGCGGTGCTCGTCGGCTGCTCTGTCGCCGAGGAGGCGCCGAGGAGGCGCGTGCCGATTCCGTTGCCGAGGCTCTGCCCGACGTCGCGGCGCACCTTGATCTGCTCAAGCGCGCGATCGACGATGATCTTCGCGGAGCGCCCTTCGCCTTCCAAGGCGTCCGGGCCGATCTTGCCTTCGGCGATCCACTGGCTCACGCGGCCGGGCGAGACGCCAACTTCACGCGCGAAGTCGCCCTTAGAGAGAACCTGCATTTTAGTCCTCTTTAGGCTCCTCTTTAGGAACGAGTTTAGGCTCCTAAAACTGTGTCTGACTGGCGAAATCCGGCAGTCGCGCTGCCCCGCAGGTCTGGTTTTTCCAGAAACGGTCCCTAGACGGGGGGAGGGGGTGCCCACTATCGGGGCGACCGCCTCGGTCTATGGAAGAAGCTTTGCTATGACGGCCTCGACCCTCTTCTGGAGAAGGGGGCCTGCAATTGCCTCGAAAGCGGCGCGGGTCTGACCAGTCGTCATCTCGACAGGGATGAACATGCCCGAGCGCGCCTGTGTTATCCGCGTCCCCGAAGCATTCAGCCGGCGGTAGACGTGTCCATCGAACTTCGCAACGATCTTGCGGTTCGGAAACCGTCCGCCCTTGAGGAATGTACCCGCATAAAGGTGCGGTTTGCCCCATGGCCGGGCCACCACGCCTGGCCGCGTCTCACGCGGTGCGAGGTATTTCAGCCGGATATTGCCCCCTCTTGTCCGCATCTCGTAAGAGAGCTTGCCGCCATGGGCGCGCGTCGGATCGCCAACCGCCCGAACAATCGTGGCACGGGGAAGGCCCGTCTGCTTTGTCAGGTTTCGGACGACCTGAGTCTTCGCACGATCGCCGACCTGATTGATGATGCGCGGCAGAACAAGCGGAAACCGCTTCTGCAATTCACCGAGCCTTTTGCCGAAGACCTTGACGTTTCGGTCGGCCCATTCGACGCGAACAACAGACATCCACAGGGCTCCAGAAACGCGAAAGCCCCGCAGCGTTTCCGCGCGGGGCTTTCGAACCTTTTTATCCGTGACAAGGTATAGGTCAAATTCCTGCCGCACGTCAAGCGGTTCTTTTCGCCCCAACGCCCGGCCCTGCAATCAGTTGGAGGCACGGGCCTCGGTTGCCCCACGGACGGGCGTCGATGTGCGAATCTGACAGCCGATGCGCGACAAGCTGATTCGCAACGCGCTCGTGAACGCGGTGCAGCGCCACCGCCCACAATTCGCGGTCCAGCCTGGCCATGATGTCGCCGACCGGATCATCGGAAAACTCATATTTGCGATAAGCGCCCCGATATGGCCTGCCGGCCTTGCGGTTAAAACCGTCGATCTCGATCTCGTTCGCCCGGCCGAAAACGTCGCGGACCTGCTTCGCCATGAACCAAGCCGGACGGCCGGCTCGCTCGACCATCTTGATCGACGGAGGCGGCGCGACCCAACCCGGTTCGCGGCCGAGCACGGCGCTGCCGATCACGAGGCTGACAAGGTGCGCGGCCCGGCGGATGCGCGGGCGAAGCGTGAACCGCTCGACTGCGCGCTCGACCGCCTGCGCCGTCAGGCCCGGCATACGGTCGTCGTGCTGTGGCCAGTCCGGCAGCGGATCCCAACCGGACGGAATGACGATCTCGCAATGGGCGAGGTCGGCGACCGCTTCGCCCACCACAAGGGCGTCGTCGTGCGGCGCACCCTGTTCGAGCAGGAAATTATCGTGGTCGCGCGCCGGCGCATCGATCGTCGTCATCAGTTCCGCCCAGTTCGTGATCTTCCCCCAAGACGACGCCTGCAGCATCCGCCATGCCGAATTCGCGTTGTCCAGCCCGTCCACGCCGCCTCCTTTCGGCAGTTCATGCACGAAAGCCCATGCCAGCATTTCCTCAATTACCATCGTTTTCATGTCGGAAACCCCTATCGTCCCAAATTCAGGGCTTCCGCCCCAATTCTCATTCTTCCGCCCCAAAGGGCTTTTTTGATAACCACTTGAAGATACAAACAAAAATCAGAAGTAAGGGACGCTAGGGCCGCTAGGGACGATAAATCTCGCGCTTATATGGAAACGAAATCCCCTGTTTTTTCGGGGATAGCTCTTTCTATTCACGCGCGCGCACGGTGAACTTAGAATTTATCGTCCCTATCGTCCCTATCGTCCTAACGCCATGTTTTCCCACACCCTTTTTTCAGAACCTTGCGCCCCATCATTTCGCCTATCGTCCCTCGCAGCCCAAAATCATCCCGCGCGTTGCGACGATAAGGAGGGAAGACCAAGGCACGGCCTTCGCCAAAAAGGGGGACGAGGGTTCATCGCCACAAAGCATCAGAACTCCTCCGGGAAAGGATCGTCGGAGCCATGCCGCTGCGAATGACTGCCATAGTCCTCGGGAGACGGGCCGGGATCGCGACCGGGCGGGCGCACGAATTCGTCACGGACATGGATGCCGCGATAAACTGTCGTCCCGCTCTTCGATTTCCAGAAGGATCGCATCTGGCCATCAGGACCGGCCCATGACAGGCGCGTGTAGTCAGGGAACTTCCGGGCGAAGGTGGACGCCTTGAACTCCGGGGCGCCCTCCCGTGACGCCCAATTCGAATAGCCGATATGGAGATCTCCCGGCGAGGATACGTCCTCTTCGCGCCCCGTCACGATGCAGGCATTGCGCACGAACGCTCCAATGGGGTCGCTTTCCTCCCGATACTCGCGGGTGGCCGCGAGCACCTTCTCGGGAGGGCGCAGGCCGAAATTCAGATAGTCGAGCGCCCCGGCTATCATCCACGCGAGCACGCCCTCGGCCTCGGCCCGCAACTTGACGGGAAGCTCGCGGTCGACCTCATCGACCGGGATCTGGACCTCCCACGGGACGAGATAGACGCGCCGCCAGATGCCGTCCGACGTGTCGTCGATCCTCGGCTTGTGGTTTCCCGACAGCATGATCTTGAACTGAGGCAGAACCTCGAAGAAGTCCTGATGCAGGCGACGCACGGCGATCTTCTCGCCGCCGGTCAGGGTCTTGATCAACGCGTCCTTCAGTTTCACGCCCATCTCCGGCTCGCTGGCGGCGACGAGGCGCGCGCCGGGAAGCCGGGCAAGATCGGGCGTCGCCTCGCTGCCGCCGCGGCGCGTCTCTCCGGCGAAACTGTCGATCGAGAGTGTGACGGCATAGTCGCCGAGGATTTCGCAGAGCAGATCAACGAAGGTCGACTTACCGTTGCGGCCCGCGCCATAGAAGAAGACGAGGCATTGCTCGACCGTGAGGCCGAGGAGGCAGTAACCCGCGAAGCGCTGCAAGAAGGCGCGAATATCGGGGTCGGGCTGCACGCGCTTGAGGAAAGTCTCGAAGGTGGGCGACCTGGCATGGTCGTCGAAGGCATAGCCGACCAGCTTCGAGATGAAGTCGGCCGGGTTGTGCGGATCGAGCCGGGCGCGCCAGACATAGGTGGGGTTGGTTGGATCGAATTCGTGGCTCTCCTCGCGGACGAAGCGGATCGTGCCCGAGGCGCAGTTGACGGCGAAGAGATCGCGGTTCAAGTCGCCCACCATCATCGCCACATGCGGCAGGGCCTCCTTCATCATGTTGTCGAGCTTCGACGACCCGGCTGAACTCTTGGCGTGGCGGTGCCTGGCCGACTTGCGGCCATTGGCCTTCTTCTTCGCTTCTTCGCCTTCCTCTATGGTTTCCTCAAGCTGCATATAGATGCCGAGCTTCTCCGCGTCCCAGTCCTTCTTCGGGCTTCCCATCTTCTTACGTTCGACGCGGGCGTCCCGCCCGGCCTGTATCAGCTTTTCCTCTTCCTCGGTCGCGGTGAGCAGCGCGGCCTCTTCCGAGATCATCTCGGCCGTCCTCTGCGCCAGCGGGCGGACGACGGAACCGTCCTCGTCCTCCTTCCACCGAGCACCGTCGAATCCGTGCCAGCCGATCCGGGCGACATGCACGACGCTGCGGCCGTAGCGGATCAGGAAGCGTCTGCCGTTGCCGATGTCGGTTTCCGGCTCGAAGGCGCAGTCCGAAAGCATGGTCTGGGGATCCGGCTCCTCCGGCGGAGGCGGCGCGGAACTGGACGATACGAGCGGTCGCCCGCCGTTGTTCGCGCTGCGATAGGCAGCGGCGACGATGGCGTCGACCTCGTCCCATGCCGGATTGTGCTTTTCCCCCTCGCTCACTCGTTCACCTCGTCGTCATAAGAAAATGCGGATGGATGGCCGGCCAGCATGGCCGCGAAATCGGTGCCGCGGCGCGGCATGACAATGGGGATCAGGCGGCCGGGCCGCGCGTGGCGGGCCTTGGCCCGCACCATCGCTGAGGCCGTCATCACCGGCTCGGAATCGCCGTCGCCGATCAGAACAAGCTCGTCGACATGGTCGGGCACGACCATCGCGTCCGGCTCGTCGCCGGCGCGGAACAAGGGGACCGGCCCCGGCACCATGACGGCCCGCTCCCGGCCGTTCTTGTCCTTCTTGCGCAGCGTCGGATGCGCCCGGCGCGACGAAGGGTCGGCCGGTCCGGCCATGTTGCCGAGGTCGCCGGCAGCGAAATAGAAGGTATCGCTGCGGAATCTCTCCCAGCGCGCGAAGGCGAGCGTATTCTCGATCCCTTCCGCGCCGAGCCATCGGCGGGCGGACAGTGCGCCGGCGAGCGGGATCACGCCGCCCTTCTTCGTGCCGCGCATCTTTTTCGTGGCGAGCGGCTCGTAAAGTTCGGCGACAAGATCATCGCGCGTCGGCCATCGATCGTCGGCATGCCATGGCGCGCGCCCGGCTTCTGCGCCTTTCTTGGTCAGGCCGAACAGGACGGGCCGGAACTTCGGCGGCACGTTGAGGTCGATCCATGTGATGTGGCAACCGATAACCTCGCCGGCGGGGTCGATGAACGAGGCGACCATGGCCGCGCCGGAATGGATTTCGAGCAGTTGCCCCCTGTCATCGGTGCCGTGCCAGTAGGGCAGGTCGAACGCCAGATGAAGCCAATCATCATCTGGAATGCCGCAGCCGCGCCGCTGAAGATAGATGCGACCTTCGCCCATGTCGGAATAGCGCAAAGGTCCGGCGCCTTGCCATATGCCCTTCGCCTTCTGCCGCTCACGGTCGCGGAAGGCGTTCTGGCCGGCTTCACGCTCGGCCATTTCCTGATAATGCCGCCGGCGCAGGTCTTCGAGCCGCGCGTGGCGCGCCGCGCGTTCCTCGTCGGTTTCACGCTCGCCGCCGGCAGGAATATCGCGGCCAAGGACGGCCGAGCACGCCTCGAGGAAACCGGCCCGCCGCCGGACGTCGAGTTCGAGGATATGCGCGGCCATGCCGATCGCATCCTGCCCGCCGACCCCGCCGTGTCGGCAGTTCCACTTGTTCTTTTCCGTGTTGAAGGAGAACGTGTCGCGACCGCTGCAAACCGGGCAGGGCTGTGGATGCTCGTGCCGCCAGCCGGTGAACTTCAAGCCGAGACGGTCGGCCGCCTCCTCGATCGTGGCGGCACGGGCCTCTTCAATGAATTCCTCTACCTGTGTGGTCATTCGCACGCGCCCCACTGATTGCAGACCGTGGAAACATCCCGCGCAAAAAGCGAATACTGACGGCCACCCCGATCGGTCTTCGCCCACTCGACCATGCGCCGGATGCCGAAACGGGAAAGGAAGGGGTGTATCGCGTGCGTGGAAGCCGGATCGCCGCCAGCGGCGAGATGAGCGTTCCATTCCGCTTGCATCACCGGGTCGTTGACGATGTTGAAGAATGTCGAGTGACCGCGCTTGCACGCCTCGCTGACAACGCGCTCCCATTCTTCAAGGCGCTCGATCTGCTCGGGGAAATACGTGTCGACGAGCGCCAGTTCGTCCTTGGCGCAGTTGATGCAGGGGAAGCATCCGACGCGGCGCAGGCCCCAGCCATAGAGCGGATTCGGCTCGACGCCGTGTCGGCGACCGATGGCGAAGACCTCGTCGACGCTCTCGATGCGAAGGAGCGGTCGCCAGACGTAGAGCCGGCCCGACAGATCCGCATGCGCCTCGATCCGCTGGAGCGGCGCAAGATGCTTGCGCACGTCGCTCTCGGCCGCGCGGACGCCCTGCCATGAAATGACGGTGCAGCCGGCGGCGAGGAGGGGGCGGGTGACGCCCTCGTCGATCGGCTCGACCTTCAGGGCGGCCGTGCAGAACTGCGCCCGGCGCGAGGGGAAGCGCCCTTTCCAGAGGCACAGGTCGAGGAAGGGATTGCCGGTCGGGTGCAGCACGGCAAGCGCGCGCTCCACCAGATCGGCGGGAACACCATGGGCTTCCCAGTTCTTCTCGATGAAGGCGCGCTTGCCGGCGATGCGGTCGGTGAAGTCGGCCTTCACCCATTCGACCTTCGGCCCGCCGGTCTTGATGTGCAGCGTGTTGACCGCCTCATAGGTGGCGGGATGCTCGTTTCCCGTGTCGGCCGCGACCGCGCGGAACGCAATGCCGCGCTCGATCGCCTTGCAATAGGTGGCGGTGCTGTCCTTCCCGCCCGAGACGGAGACGATGTGCGAAATAGTCATCTCGCCACCATCATCCGAACAAGGCGAGTTGCGCCGGCGGAGCCTCGGGCGGCAAGTCGAGCCGCAAGAACGCGGAACGCATATGCTGCCTGTAGCGGGACAACCCCGTTGCCGAGCATGCGAAGTCGGTCCACGCGAGCAATGTCCAGCCGCGCGGCCAGCCCATCAGCCACTCGACAAAAAGCGGGTTCAAGCTCCGGCGAGGATGCGAGGATGTCCGCCCAACCTGATAGGTCGGATGGGCCAGGCGGGAATAAAGGGCCTTCGCCAGATCGAGATTGATATTCTGGTTCCGGGAATTGCCCGGCTGATGGCTGTCGCCGTAGCTCAACGAGGTGGGCGTGGCCCAGTTCGCCGTCTGCGCCGGAAGAGGGGCGCCCCCCCCCAGGCCGAACGCCTGATTTGGCCCGCCCTTCTCCCCGTCCGAGGCGCGCGGGGTCGACCAGAACCGGGCCTGATTTTCCAGCCCGACTTGTTGCTTCCGCCCTTCCGGCGTCATCCCCGTCGCGGTCGCTTCCGCCGACAGCGTCCGACCGCCGTTCGGCACGTTCGGCGTGTACCAGAGATGCTCGACAAAGTTCGGCAACTGGTCCAGATGCTTCCTCCCCGTTCCGCTTTCCAGATGGTCCGGTGAGTTCGCGCCCTTGTGGTCGCGCGCCGCCGGGGTCGGCCACATCGCGACAACGTCCTCCAGTCGGCCCTTCGCCATCGTGACGTTCTCGTTCAGTAACGACATCGCCCCCGCACTCGCTCGCATCGTCGGCCACGCCGAGGATGAAGATGCGTTCGCGGTCATGGCTTGCACCGACTTCCGCCGCCGTGAACAATCCGCCCTCAACCGCGAAGCCCAGCTTGCGTAGGTCTCGCCAAACCCTTTCGGCTCCAGCGACTTCGTCATCCCCCGGCGAGAGCATGCCGCCGACATTTTCGATGAGGACGAACCACGGCCGCGCCTGCACGATGATGCGGCGGGTCGGGGACCAGAGGTCGCGACCGTCGAGGCTTCCCTGCTTTCGGCCGGCGAGCGAGTGCGGCTGGCACGGGATGCCGCCAACGAGGCCGTCCACGCATCCACGCCAGCGGTGGCCGCCGAAGGTTCGCACATCGCTCCACACAGGAGCCGGATGAAGGAGATGCGCCTCCATCGCTGATACCAGTTGCGCGACCGCGAAGGCTTCCCTCTCCACCATGCAGACGCTTCGAGCGCCGGGAACCGCCAGTCCGATTCCGAGATCGAGGCCGGCTCCGCCGGTACAGATGGAGAGGAGGTCGAGAGGGGCGGAACGTACAGCCACATTCATTCGCCCCCGGCGTCGGCATTGAAGCAGGCGCAGCGGATCGGCACAACGCCGAACCGGATCAGGTCCGAAACCGCGCGTTGCGACCGGCCCAACGCCTTTGCGACGATGGCGAGCGAGAGGCCCATTTCCATCAGGAGGAGGACGCCCTCGCGCTGCATCGCGGCGGGGAGCGCCTCAAGGGCTGCGGGCGTGACGCTGCCGTGGTGGCCGAAGGGAGCGGTCATTGTTCCGGCTCCCAGACAGGACGACGATAGGACTGTATGGCGACGAGGCCCGTCAGGCCGAGGGCGCATCCGCTGCGGCCCTGGATCATCGACCCGCCGCGCCCGTCCGCGACCAGATCGAGCCGGTTGCCGCCGACCACCCCTCGTTCGGCGAGCACCATGGCGATGTCGTCCGCTCCGGCGAGATTGCACTCAAAAGCGAAGGCGAACGCCTTTGGCTCGCCGTCGACGACGATCTGATATTGCGCCCAGAATACCCGCGTCATGGTCGTGCCCTCCCATTTTCCGGGCCGGCGGCCACGGCTGTTTCAGTGCTATTCCCGTGAAACGCGCCCGGCGGGGGCGTGTAGAAGTCGCGAACCTGCAGGCCCAGCCAGTCGCAGACGGCGATCACCTTCGGCGCGGAGACCGGCTGGCCGTTGGCGATGCGGGAAAGGTCCGGCGAGGTGACGCCGATCTCGGCGGCACAGGCGCGCCAGCCGCGCCCGTCATCGTACAGACGACTGCGCAGGATGCGCCCGAGGCCAGCATAATCGTACGCGGCGAGGTCACGCATTTGGCAGGGCCTCCTTCTTGAGGAAAGTGGTGGGCTGCTCGCCGATCCAGTCGGCGAGGGCGAAGAACTCGAAAGCGCCGGGATTGCGGCCGCGTGCCGCGCGCTTCACGGCATCGACCTCGACCATCGCCTCGCGGGCGACGCGAGCCACGGTCTTGCGGCGGTGGATGCGCCGGGCTTCGAGGAAGAGCGCGAAGACCTCGAAGTCGATCGTTTTCGGATCGAAGGCGTCTGCGCTAAGGGCGGTGGCGTCATTCATTCCGCAGCCTCATTCATCGCTTGAGGCCGATCGGGCCGATCGTCCGTCCTGATCGCGGAAGTGGCCGTAAATGCTCCGGCCTGCCCCCCCCCCCCGCTACTCCGGGCGTGCCGAAAAGAGGGCCAATATCCGGCTCGACGCCGGCGCGGGCGGTCTTGACCTTGATCGCGTGCGCGCGCCGCCGGGCGGCGCTGTCGAAGACCCTGTCCATGCGCCGCGCGATGTCGGCCTGATATTCGGCCTCGCGCTCGATCAGGACCGAGAAGAAGCCTTCCTTGACCGCTGCCTCGCCGGTCGTGCCAGTTCCGGCGAAAGGGTCGAGGATCGTTCCGCCCGGCGGGCAGAGCATTCGGCAAAGCCAGCGCATGAGGTCGATGGGCTTGACGGTGGGGTGGCCCGAACCGAGACGGTCCTCGGCCTTCGCCTTGGCGGTGTAGAAGAAGCGCGCGGCCGAGCCGGCATCGCCGCGCGGATCGTGATCGCTGTTCGTCGCAAACGCGCCATAGACCTCGGAGGTCTTCCTGCCGCCGCCGCTATGCGGTCGCACCGGGGCCAACTGGCCGGGCGCATCGGGGAATGCCGCCGCGACGACGTCGCTGCCGTCGTGGGTGATATTGGCGGGCCAACGGTCGAGGGAGTTCGGCGATTCGCCCGGCACCCTGCATCCGCCGATATTGATCGCGCCGGTGCCCGTGGCGAGCACCTGGCATGCCACGCTCTTTTCCGAAAGCGGCTTGCGGGCAAGCGCAATCGGTTCATAGGCGGGCTTGAGGGCGATGTTCCAGCCATCCCAGCGTTCGGCCTCGTCGGTTGCCGGCACATAGGAGCCGGGCTGGTAGGCGCGGCCATTGTCCTTGATCCAGCTTCCCGACGAGTTCTGGTCTGCGCCGGGGATCATGCGCTTGACGGCCGCGCCGGTCGGCACGACCTCGCCCTGCGCACCAAGCTGCTTGTCGATGGCCTTGGCCACGTCCAGCCCCTTCGGGAAGCCGGAGCCGAAGGTCCAGAGCAGATCGCCCAATGGATCGCCGGCGGCGATGATGGCCGCAAACGCATCCGCCTGCGCCGGCGACAGGCTTTCGAGAAAAGCGACCTCGCGCTCGGCGAGGTCATAGAGGTGGACGACGCGGTCGCGCATCTCGAAGCCGGCGCGCTCGATGGCGAAGGCCATCTTGTGGTAGCACTTCGGCGCGGAAAACGCGGCCAGCATACCGCCCGGCTTCAAGACCCGCAGCACGCGCGCCCAGGTCGCCGGGTCGAAGGCGATGTCGCCGCCATCCCACGACTTCCCCATGAAGCCGGCCGAGGCGCGGCGGAAGATGCCGTCCGTACCGAAGCCCGCCTCGGCGGAGCCTTCCTTGCCGAACCGCTGGACGATGGTGTCGAAGTGATAGGGCGGATCCGTGACCACCGCGTCGACGGACGCTTCCGGCAGCGCATCGAGCACGTCGAGGCAATCGCCCGCATGCAGCGTCACGCGCCCGTCGAGGAAGGTGGCCGGCGCGCTCATGCCGCGCGCCCCAGCTTGGCGAGCGCTTCAGGCGCGGTACGCTCGGCGCGGGTTCCCGGTCCTGCCTGCATCTGGCGATGGTGGTGGCAATAGCGGTTCGATATGGATGCTGCTTCGTCCCGGGGGGCACCGCAAACGGGCATATCCGGCCCATTCGGACCGAACGGCTCGCCGGCGAACCATAGGCAACGCTCCTCATCAATCGCCTGCAGGAAGGGGATCGGCCGTCCTGCCGGAACGAGAGGCGGAGGCGACGACGGCGGCGTGACGGGAGGCTGGGCCGGGACAGTGACGCCTTCCGTGAGAACCTGCCTCTGCGATTTGGTGCGAACGATGCCAGGGCGCCGGTTGCCGTTCCACCCTTCCAACTTGCCGAAGCGAGCCTTGTCGCGCGATACCTTGCCGACCACGGCGCTGCGCGAGCAGCCGAGGGTGATGGCGATCGTTCCGGCCGACTTGCCGGATGCGACGAGACCGATGAGTTCCTGCTCGCGCTCGGGTGTCCAGAACCGGGTCATGCCTTGCCCCCGACCACCGAAAGCCCGCCCGAGGCTTGGATGCCGGCCAGTTCGGCGTCGATGCGCGCGCGGATTGTCTCCGCGCGGCGAGAGAGGGCGCGAATCCGATCGCTCTCGGAAGACGAAACGAAGCCATCGGCCTTCGCTCGCACCGTCTCGACCATCATCTGGCCGCAGACTTCTACGAGATCGGCGTTTAGCGCCGACAGGCAGGTGATGCCGTTGCGGCCACCTTCGCCCTCGCCGGACAGTTCCCGGCCGTGGAATTCGGCCATGATGGCGGTGATCAGTGGGCGGCCGGCGTCGGCCTCGAGCATCAGCACGGCGGCGAGCGGCATCAGGTCGCGCTCCAGCCCGCCGTTCCAGCGGCCGACCTGGGATTTCGAATAGCCGGTGCGCTCCACCACGCGGGCGATGCCGCCGCAGGCCTCGACGAGGTCGCGCTGGGCGGCAAGCAGGCGCAGGTTCCAGCGATTGGTGAATTCGTTCGGTTCGGTCATGGCTCACCTTTCTGGGCTGGCCTTTCGGACAAAGGATTTCCCGCGCCGGGAAAACCCGACGTCGTTTCCCGTGGCGGGAACGGCTGGAATGGATCAGGGTGCGGGCATGAAAACCCGGCTTCACATCAATCGGTCATGGCGGCGGCTTCTCGGGAAGAGGCGGCATCGGGAGAGCGCCCAAAGGCACGCCCTCCCGACCCTTCTCGCTCTCACGGGTATGGGTATGGGTGGTTGCGGGGGCCGGATTCGAACCGGCGACCTCCGGCTTATGAGACCGGCGAGCTACCTCTGCTCTACCCGCGCAGAAATCGGAAAGGGCCGGCCTGGATTGAGAAGGTCCGCCATCCAGGCCGGCAGTCGAGACGCGGTCGGCGTCTTGGGAGGAGGAGTGAACGGCGGCCGCTTCGGCCAACCGTTGATAGGTCACATTAGTTATGCCGCGCAAACTGGCCGCGCTGACGATGGACACCCAATATCTCGGGGCGATGGAGTCGCGCCGGCGCATGGTTTTTGCAGCTTCGTAACTGATGCCGATGTCATCAGCGAAATCTGACAAGGAGGGCCAGCAATTGATGATATCCGCGTTCGTCATACCGTAATAGGTGCAATATGCCCCCACGAATGTCAACCCTGCGCAGATGTGATTTTGACCTCGCAGCTTAGGTACAATTCGCACCATGGCAAATCAGACAGAACATTTTGAAAGAGAGAAGCGCGCTGCGCGACTCAAGGAGGCTCGCATAGCCGCCGAGATTGGCGGCTATCGCAAGCTCGCCCAAAAATTCGGCTGGAACGAGAACACATACAAGGGGCACGAGCAGGCGAAGAGCAGCTTCGGTATCGTTGATGCTCGTAAGTACGCCAAGGCTTTCGGTGTTTCCCTGAGGTGGCTCTTTATGGGGGAAGGGTTGCCTGACGATCAGGACGAACCAGACCCTGTTTCTGCAATAGATGTGCCACTGATTTCATGGATTAGCGCCGGCGCACTCGGAGAGCATGACGGAATTACTGACTTTTCCGAGTTTCCAACCATATCTGCGCTAGACCTGCCTGAAGGTGACTGGATTGCTCTTCGCGTCGAAGGTGATTCTATGAACAAGATATCTCCGCCTGGTTCCGTTATTTTTGCGAACCGTCGTGATCGGCGTTTAGTTTACAATGCTTGTTATGTTGTTGCGGATGAACGCGGCAACGCAACATACAAACGGTACAGATCGGATGAAAGTCCGCCATTTCAACCGGCCTCTTACAAGAAAATCTCTCCGCCGGACTTTACTAGCGCCGTCAATGTTATCGGCCGCGTTCGGCGCTCGGTCATTGATATGTAAGACGTCCTGTGTGCTACAAAAAATCCGCCAACGAAATTTCGTTCGCGTGGATAGCGGCTGAAACACGGAGCGAATCGAGCGCCATTAATCGGTCGGTTTTTCCCCTACGGCATGCGCTGAGCATAGATAGGTGCAATATGCCCCTATTTTCTGCTTGACATAAATGGGGGCATATTGCACCTATATCTCCATCGCATCCCCGCGATGGAGGTTCCGTTGTTCAATGTCTTCCAAACAGCCCTTCGACCAGTTCACGCCCGCCAGGTGGCGGGGCTTTACATATCCGACCGATTGTTTCCGCGACGGCGTGCAGCAGGTGGTGGCGCTGTCCTTCGACACGCCGACAGGCATACTGCGCCTGTTGTTGGATGCGCAGACGGCGGACGAGGTGGCGCACGACTGCGGCTACTGGCGGACCGCCCAGTCGCTGAGATCGTCGGAAATCCCGAATTCGGAGATATCGCCCTCGGACGGCCAGTTGCAGGAACCGCCTGCCACCTCCTCGACCGCGACGTGAATGGTGGGATAGCGGCCGATCCACTGTCCGTTGAAGTAGCAGTGCCATGCCAAGTGATTTCGGTCGTTACGCCAGATGATCTCGGCGACGCCCTTCCTGCATCGGTAACTGTAGTGCGTCGCCATCCTCATCTCCCCCTTCGTCGACGCGACCATTCTGACATCTCGCGAGACGCGGGCAAGCCGATTGCCGGCTTCCTCCAAGATCTCGCCAGCCTGATCGCAATCGTCGCCTTCTGCACCGCAGTCAGCGTCATCGCTGCCGGCCTCACGCAAGGATCGCCGGTATGACGGCCCCCGGCATCGCCTGGTCGTCGGACCTCACCGACGACGAGGAGCGCCGGCGCGAACGGCGGCGTGAGAAGCGCGAGCGTTTCCTCTTCTTCCTCCACCTCGCGCTCGCATGCGTGCCGGCGCAGCTCTTCTGCATCCTCCTTCTCTATCTTCTTTACTGGAGCAAACCATGACCAACACGTCGAAACCCGTCATCGTCGATCGCCCCGATCACGCCGCATCGATCCTTTTCACGTCAGGCCCGAACGAGGTCGCCCTTCGCGCCGGCACGGTGCTCCGCATCGACGGCGCCGAACACAGGTTCGCCTCCGACACGCCGGTCGTCCTCGGCACGATGACGCCCGGAGAAGACTATGCCGTCACCATCGGCAAGGACGGAAGGCCCTTCGCAGGCCGTGTCGACGGATATGCCACCCCGCTCGAGGCCGGCTATGTCGCCGGGTTCCATTTCGCCCCCGGCGGCTGCGCGCAGGCCCGCGGCGGCGGCGATGCGGTCCCGGCGGTCAATCCCTTCTCGCTCTGGGACGTGGACTTCCGCTTCGCCGGGCCGGACCCGCGCGGCATGGCGCTGATCGACATGCCGGACGGCGGACGCTTCTGGGCCGACATCTATCTTCTCGGCGTCGACCACCGCCAGCAGGGAACGAGCCGCTGCGGCGTCAGGATCGCCGATGGCCACTCCCTCGACCGTCTCAACTATCACGACGCCGCGGCAATCATGGCGGCGCACGGCAAACGCCTTCTCACCTATGACGAGTTCCGCGTCGCGGCGCTCGGCGTCACCGAGAAATCCGCCGCCGGCAAGCGGGAGGAAGATACCGGACTTGATCCGGCCCGGACCAGCCGCTTCGGCCTCATGCAGGCAACCGGCAACCGCTGGGTCTGGGCCACGGATGGCGACCCCGACGAGCCTCGCCCGTCCATCTTCGGGGGTTCGTGGGTCAACGGCGTCAACGCCGGCTCTCGCTTCGCGGCCCTGGGCTACTGGCCGGATGATTCGTACGAGACTCTCTCGGCCCGCGGCGGCGGCGATCACCTGCAGCCTGCATAACCGCGCGGAAGCGCGGGTTGGCCAATCCTTCAATCGTTTTGTCGGGAGTATCCCATGACCGCAATCTCCACGAACAGCCGCGCCAGCGCGCGCTTTTCCGATCAGGCGAGGACCGACTGGCCGGACGCCGTGCTGACGATCGATCCCGATCTCATGCATCCGCGTGCAATCGCGATGGCCGACCAGCTTCGCGAGGGCGTCGTGACATTCCGGGGCCTGATCGGCGCGGGGTTCACGGCGGCCGAAATCACGGAATTCCTTCCCGAGGCCAAGGCGCTCGCGACCAGCCTGTCGATCCGCCAGTCCGCGCCGGGGGTCGACCTGCTGGCCGAGTTGGTCGCGAAAGCCTGCGCGGCGATCTCGCATCGGCGGCCAACGGTACGGGGAGGCGAGGAATCGGAGGCGAGCTATATCGCCTGGAGCCGGTATTGCCAGGCGAGAAACGCCTATGTGATCGATCCCTGGGCCGGGCAGCGCGAGCGGTGCCTCGACCTCCTGCGCATCTTCTTCCGGACGACGCCGATCGGCGAGGTGGCGATCAACCACATCCTGCATGCCGTCGCTCACACGATGGAGGCCCGGCATTGACCGTCGTCCCCTCCTTCCGCCGAGACGGCACGGTGATGAACCTTGCCGCCCCGCAGGTTTCCGACATCGACTTTGCGGAGATGGCGGCGGGCCTGTCCAAGCTCGCGCGGTTCAACGGCCGCTATGCCTGCGCTTCCTATTCGGTGGCCCAGCATTCGGTCTTCTGCGCTGACGCGCTCCATGCCGAGACCGGCGATGCCGTCTTGGCGGGCTGCGGCCTCCTGCACGACGGGCACGAATATCTCTTCGGCGATCAGCCCACGCCATCGTCGCTGCTGATCAGCGCGAACGTCGCCAACATCATGCGTGACGGAGGGTTCGCGCCGGATGTCGTGGAGCGCGCCGCCAGGGCGGTCGGCGAGGCGATCGACGCCGCCAAGGCCGCGATAGACAGCGCGATCTTCGCTGCGGCCGGCGTGGGCTATCCGCACCTCTACCCGGCCTATGTGAGACAGGTCCGCGATATCGACGCGCGGATGCTCCGCGCCGAAGCGATCGCACTTTTCGGGCGCAAGGCGGGCGCGCACCTGCCCGCGGCGCGGCGTCCCGCACCGAAACTCACCGCGCCGATCGAGCCGTGGGGCGCGATGAAAGCCGAGATGGCCTTCATCGATCGGCTCGAGCGGTATCTCGGCATCATCGCGAGGGCTTCCTGATGTCATCGATCAACAAGGTTCAGATTCTCGGGCGTCTCGGCTCCGATCCCGAAGTCCGGCGCATGACCAACGGCGACCCGATCGTCAACATGCGGCTGGCGACGTCCGAGGTCTGGCGCGACAAGAACTCGGGCGATCGGCGCGAGCGCACCGAATGGCACACCGTCGTCATCTTCAACAAGAACCTCTGCAAGATCGCCGAACAGTACCTGAAGAAAGGTCATCTGGTCTTCGTCGAGGGCATGCTCTGCACCCGGTCGTGGGAGGATCAGAGCGGTCAGAAGCGTTACGCCACCGAGATCGTGCTGAAAGCCTTCGGAGGCGAGCTTGTCCTCATGCCGCAGGGCAACGGCTCCGGTGGCCGTCCCGGCGCGGGCGGGCCTGACGAGTACGGGCTGGAAAGCAGCCGCTCCGACCGAACCTCCGAAACGTCCCGAGGCAATGACGACCGCTCCTTCGAGCGCGACATGGACGACGACATCCCGTTCTAAAAAAGAGGAGAAGACCATGGCCGCAAAAGCCAGCCGCAAGCCGTCCGAGCCGGCGCAGGGCACCGGGCAAACCACCGAGGCGAAGAAAATCGTCGAACTCGAACGGCAGGTCGCCAAGGGTTCCGACCGCATCCGCCATCTTGAGGATCTCCTCGACAATGCGGAGCGGCGTCGCGAAATCCTCGAACGGAACCTCGCGCGCCAGACCATCCTGCTCGACGACGCCCAGCGCACGATCAAGGCGCAGGCCGTCGTGATCGCCGATGCCCGGCACGCCGAGATCGAGGACCGTGTCGCGCGTCTTCGCGACATGACCTCCGACATCCCCTTCTGACGATTCACACCGCCGGCAGGGCCGGCGGATCAACCTTACCCGTGAGGACAAGATGAAACGAATCCGCGACGCGCAAACGATCATCGGCATGCTGGAGGGCGGCGAAGTCGCGGCGGTCCTCGGCAGCGAGATCACCGAGACGCTATCAAAGCTGAAGGAGCTTTCCGGCGACCGCCCGAAGTCGAAGGTCAAGGGCAGCGTCTCGCTCAAGATCAATCTGGAAGTCGAGGCCGGCACGGCCACGATCACCTGCGACATCGATTCCAAGCGCCCGAAGCCACAGCGCGGTTCGTCCTTCTACTGGGTGCTCGATGACGGCTCGCTCTCCACCGAGCACCCCCAGCAGACCGACATGTTCAACGGCCCGCGCGAGGCGAGACCTCGCGCCGCCGAATAGCCGGCCCCTTCCTCCAAACCTGAAAGGTCGAACCATGACAAAAACTGTCACCCCCGCGACGGACGCCGCAGAAGCCAGCGCCACCCCCTTCAGCATCGACCTGGCCGAAGCCGCGCGCCTCGGCGCGGCGGCGCAAGGGATCGAGATCGTCCAGATCGACACGCCCGAGGGCTTCTTCGGCCTGCCGGCGAAGGTGCCGCTGGCGCTGCACCGTGGCAAGGAGCCGGCGGTCAACGCGCTCGCCAACGTGATCGAAAGCTACCGCCTGCACCCGAAGCGCAAGCAGGGCACCGCCGAGGCGCAGACCTTCGAGTCCTTCTGCGAACTGATCAACCGCCACAAGTCCGAGCATTCGGTGATCTTCGCCGATGCGGACTGGCGCGAGCCGTCCTTCACCGCCGTCATCGACTATCACCATCTCGGCGTCGACGGTCAGCCGGATTATGGCAGGCACCGCGTTCATTACGCCTTCCCGCTCTCCGAGGAGTGGCAGGCGTGGAACAAGATGAACGGCCAGAAGATGACGCAGGAGGACTTCGCCTATTTCCTCGAAGACCGCGTCGCGGAACTCTCGGCGCCGACCGCCGAAGAGCGTACCTGGCTTGAACGCGATTTCGCGACGACCGTCGCCACCCCCAGCCAGCTTGTCGAACTGTCGCGCGGCCTTCAGGTCAACGTGGCGAGCAAGGTGAAGGCGGTGCATACCCTTGCCAACGGCGAGGGGCAGATCGCCTGGGAAGAAAGCCATCAGGACGCGAACGGCGCACCGCTCAAGGTGCCGGGCATCTTCATCCTGTCCGTGCCGCCCTTCTTCATGGGCGACAAGATGCGCATCCCCGTGCGCCTGCGCTACCGTGCTGCCGGCGGTTCGGTGACGTGGTTCTACCAGATCTATCGCCCCGACCAGTTCATCACCGAGCACGTCCGCCGCGCCCTCTTCGACGCCCGCGAAAAGACCGGCCTGCCGGCCTATGAGGGCAAGCCGGAGACGGGGGCATGACGGCGGCCGCGATCATCATCGGGCGGGAGGCTTTGCTTCCCGCTCTGGCGCTCGCCGTGCGCGTGGTTGAGCGCCGCACGACGATCCCGATCCTGTCGAACGTCCTGATCCGGGCGGGCGCCAATGGGGATGGGGGCCGGCTGGCGATCACCGGCACCGACCTCGACGCCGAAATCGTCGTCTCGCGCAAATGCGTGATCGAGGGCGGCGCGGCCGAGGTGACGCTACCGGCGAATAATCTGCACGACATCGTGCGCAAGCTGCCCGAGGGCTGCGAGGTCAAGATCGCCGGCAGCGTTGACGCCAAGGACGACGGCGGCATGTGGACCGTTTCGGCCGGGCGCTCGCGTTTCCGCCTGCCGGCCCTGCCTGCATCCGATTTCCACGAACTGTCGGCCGGCGAATTCGCCTGTAGCTTCGATATGGAAGCCGCCACGCTCAAGGCGATGCTCGAAACCGTGCGCTTCGCGATTTCGAGCGAGGAGACTCGATACTACCTTAACGGCATCCACTGGCACGAAGACGTGGTCGACGGGGCCGCGGCGCTGATCGCCGTGGCGACGGACGGGCATCGCCTCGCGAAAGCGACCCTGCCGCTTCCGGATGGCGCGGGCGGCCTGCCGGCGATCATCGTCCCGAGGAAAACGGTCGAACTCGTCCTGAAAATGCTGCCCGAGAAGGGAACTGTCCGCCTCGACGTCTCGGACGTCAAGTTCCGCATCTCCATGGGCGGCGACGAAAACGGCGTAACGCTGGTCTCGAAACTGATCGACGGCACCTTCCCCGATTACAAGCGCGTGGTGCCGGCGGGCAACCCGAACCGCTACACGCTCGCCCGCGCGCCGCTGGCGGACGCCATCGACCGCGTCCTGACCGTGTCCACCGGCAAGGGCAACGCCGTCAAATACGCCTTCGCACGCGACGGGCTGACCGTCACCGCCCATAGCCCGGACGCCGGCAGCGCGGAAGATCAGATCGAGATCGCCGGTGCCGATGGTGACCCTGTCGAGATCGGCTTCAACGGCAAATACTGCCTCGACCTCCTGTCCGCCGCCGGCGGCGACGAGGTGATCTTCGAACTGGGCGATGCCGGTGCGCCTGCCCTCATCCGCCCGGCGCAGGGCGGCGACACGCTTTTCGTTCTCATGCCGATGAGGATTTAACCGATGTCCACCTTCACCGTCGTTTCAACCGTCACCCACCGCTCGCTGCTGAACAAGAGCAAGGACGATCTGGCGCGCTGGATCCTGCACCTGCTCGACTGCCGCGACGACAACGAGCGGCTCCGCGTCCAGCGCGTCGCCGACCTGCTCGAAGCGAACAACCGCTATCAGCAGGAGGCGCGCGACCTGCGCGCGGCGGCGAAGGCGCGCTTCGACCTGGTTGCGCATCTTGAACGGCAGCGAGCCTTCTCCTTGAAGACCTTCGGCCCTGGCACGCGGGCCGCCGGCGTGGTCGATCACATTCGCAAGGAACTGCGCGAGATCGAGGCCGACCCCTCCGACGTCGAGGAATGGATCGACGTCATCATTCTGGCCTTCGACGGCGCATGGCGCGCCGGCTTCGAACCGGCCCGCATCGTCGAGGCCGTCGTCGCCAAGCAGGCGAAGAACGAGAAGCGCCGCTGGCCCGACTGGCGGACGGCCGACCCGGACAAGGCGATCGAGCACGACCGCCGCGGCGAGGCTGCGGAGACGGATGGCGACACGGCTGGGCGTCTCAAGAAGACCGCCGCCGAGTTTGCGCACAATGGCGACCGGACGCGCGTCGCGGTTCTCCTTGGCGATCTTCGGGCCATCCTCCCCATCCTTGAGGCGGCTCCGCAGAAGGCGGTGGCCACCCATCGCCACAAGAAGCGCGGCACCGAATACACGCTGATCGGCATCGGCAAGATGCAGACCGAGCGGTGGATCGAACCGGGAATCTATCCCAACCCCGGCGTCGCCGACATGCGCGACGTCGCCATCTATCGCAGCGTCGACGATGGTTCGCTCTGGGCGCGGCCCTGCGAAGAATTCGAGGACGGCCGCTTCGAGGCCCTCAAGGGTGCCGGGGAGGTGAGCGATGGCTGACTTCGCACACACCCGGCGATGGTGGCCCGCCTGCCTCGTCGACGAGATCATGCCGCCCGGACGCGAGCGCCCGGAAGACTGGCTTTCCCCCGATGCTGCCGGCGTGACGACCGTCCGATGGGATGACGAGAAGGCATCGGTCGCCGGAACCATCGCGCCCGGAGAAACCGTCTCCTTCATGTGGTGGGAGGAACGCGGAAACGTCACGATCACCGTCATGCCGGACGGATCGTGGAACCTCGAAGATCCGCGCGACGGTGGCACCGTCGATATGTTCACCGGCGAGGCCGTGCCGCTGGCGCCGGCTGCTCGTATCGACGAGGCGAACTGGTTTGCCGAGGTGAGCGACTACGAGACGATGTCCGATTCGATGGACAGTTTCGCCAGGAACTGGGCGTCGAACGACACGATCGAACCCGAGGGCGAGCGACTGACCGTCGTTATGGGCTTCTGGCAGGAAGGGGTCGCCTTCGCCGTTTCGGCGGATGGGCGCGCTCTTTCCGGGATCGGAGGCGACCATGGCTGACCATTCCCTTATCGAGTGGACCGACGCGACGTGGAATCCGATCACCGGCTGCTCTGTTATGTCGCCCGGCTGCACGAACTGCTATGCGATGCGCCTGGCCGGGACGCGCCTCAAGCATCATCCGAGTCGCGCGGGCCTGACCATCGACACGAAGGCCGGGGCGGTCTGGAACGGCGAGGTCCGCTTCAACGAGCAATGGATCGGCCAGCCCCTGCGGTGGGCGAAGCCGCGCATGATCTTCGTGTGCGCGCATGGCGACCTCTTTGCCGAAGGCGTGCCGGACGGCTGGATCATGCGCGTCCTCAACGTCATGGCGCAGGCGCAGCGCCACACCTTTCAGGTTCTCACCAAGCGCCCCGACAGGATGCTTGACTTCTTCCGCCGGTGGGCAGACGTGAACGTCGAGCAGGATCTGGACTTCAAGGGCGCGCGTGGGCCGGGCGAGGTTCGGGCGGCGCACCCCAGCGGCCGCGGACAGCTTTTCGCCGACATGCTGGACGCCATGGGAACGCCGCCGTCAGGCTGCGCCTATCCGCTGTTCGATTGGGCCGGCGGCATGGCCAGATGGCCGGATTCCTTCCGCAACATATGGCTCGGCGTTTCGGTCGAGGATCAGACCCGCGCCGACCTTCGGCGGCCCGCAATGGCGGCGCTGGCCGACCATTGCTGGCTGACATGGGTTAGCTACGAGCCGGCACTCGGACCGATCAACTGGAAGGGATGGGAATTTGCCCGCTGGATCGTATCCGGCGGCGAAAGCGGCGACGGTGCCCGGCCGACGCATCCGGAATGGCACCGCGCCACGCGGGACTTCTGCGCGGCGCACGGGATTGCGTTCCTGTTCAAGCAATGGGGTGCATGGTCGGCGTTCTATGATCGCGACGTCGAGGATCCGGACTGGCGCTCGACGCCGAAGGTCGACGGCCAGATGGGCCTCGGCGCGACGCGGTTTCACAATCTGGCCGGTGGCATCGGCTTCCACGGCGAGCGCCTGGTGGCCGTGCGCAATGTCGGCAAGAAGGCGGCGGGTCGGCTGCTCGACGGGATCGAGCACAACGGCCTGCCGAGGGTGCGGCCATGACGGTGCATCTGATCGCCGCCTGCGGCCGCAGAGGCCAGATCGGCCGCGCCGGCGACCTTCCATGGCGGGGCGACCCGGATATGGAAACCGTGATGAAGATGGACCTCGCCGGCTTCCGGCGGCTCACGATGGGCGGCGTCGTCATCCTTGGCCGGCGGACGGCGCGGGGGATGCCGCGGCTCGAAGGCCGATGCGTCTATGAATGGGCCGGCAGCGAGTCGGCCGAGGTGATCGAAACCTGCGGGCAGGAGTGGCCGGGACGGCCCATCTGGATCGCCGGCGGCGCGCATACCTATCGAACGTTCGCGCCCTTCGTCGACGGCCTCAAGCTGATCAGCGCCATTCCCTACGACAACCCGCCCGAGGAAGACCGCGAGCATGTGTTCTTCCCGTTCGACGCTTACGGGTTTCGCTGGGGAGGTGCCGCGTGACGGACTTCCCCTACATTTTCCGGTGGAATCGACAAGGCCGGAAAGGCCAACCGTGCCGGCTTACGGCGCGCGGCAAGATGAACTCGATTCGCGTCGAGTTCGCGGACGGTTTCGTGATGATCACGTCCGGCAACGCCATCCGAAAGGCCGTTTCGGTCTCTCGGAATTCCAAAACTTCCAAGCAACCCGATGGAGTTAGACCATGAACATTGCAACCGCGATGAAGATTTCCCCTATGATCATAAACCGGCCCGACCTGGCTGCGCCGGTTCTCTTCGCCCCCAGCAGGACGGAGATCGGCATCAGGGCTGGCAGCGCGATCCAGATCGAGGGGCGCACGCATGCCTTCGCCTCCGACACGCCGGTCTGCCTCGGCGACCTGACGCCCGGCCGTGACTATGGCGTCAGCATCGACGGGGAGGGCAAGCCCTTTGCCGAGCCGGTTCCGTCGAATCCCCTCGGGAACAGATGGTTCGCAGGGTTCCATTTCGCACCCGGCGGCTGCGCACAGGCCCGCGCCGGCGGCGATGTGGTCCCGGCGGTCAATCCCTTCTCGCTCTGGGATGTGGATTTCCGCTTCGCCGGGCCGGACCCGCGCGGCATGACGATGATCGAACTCGCCGGCGGCCGCAAGGCATGGGTGGACATCTATCTCCCCGGCGTCGATCACCACGAGCACGGCACGAGCCGCTGCGGTGCGACGATCGCGGACGGCCGCGACCTTCCCATGCGCCCGGACGGCAAGACGCGCTTCAAGCGGTTCGACTATGCCGCCGCCGTCGAACTCCTTGCCTATCACGGCAAGCGCCTCCTCACGATCGAGGAATTCTTCGCGGCCGCCATCGGCGTGCAGGAGCGATGCTCACGCGATGGCGACCCTGTCGTGACCGGCGTCCTCAAGGACGGCGCGGAGCGATTCATCAGCCAGCGCGGCGCCTTCGACATCACCGGGACCGTCTGGCAATGGGCCACGGATGGCGACCCCGACGAGCCTCGCCCGTCCCTCATCGGGGGTTCGTGGATCAGCGGCGACAACGCCGGCTCTCGCTACGCGAGCCTGGGCAACTGGCCGGATCTTTCGAACGGGAATCTCTCGGCCCGCGGCGGCGGCGATCACCTGCAGCCTGTCTCCTAACCCGCGCGGAAGCGCGGGCCGACTGAAACGGACGATCGTCAGCCATGACACGCGATGAATTTGTACATCCTCAAGATCTGGCAATCGTCGAAAAATATGAGGCCGTCGTGACCTACCTCTATCCTATCCTCCAGCGATGCCCGCGCCGTCACGGCGCGCTGCGTGACCGGTTGATTGGATTGCTGTTCGATCAGGTCGGCCTTCTCTATCAGGCGGCGAAGAGCAAGCAGCCTTCACGCCTGTACGCGGCGGACGCTCACATGGCGACGCTGCGATTCTGGTTGCGCTTCGCGGCCGATCCGGCGCTGAAAATCGTCACCCCGCGGCAGCATGCCGTGGCGCTCCGCACCATCGCGGAGACCGGGGCGATGCTCGGGCAATGGATCAAGACCACGAAGGGCAACGGGCGGTCGGGGTCATGACGTTGCGGTGCCCGTCCATCATCGGGGGTTCGTGGATCAACGGCGACAACGCCGGCTCTCGCTACGCGAACCTGGGCAACTGGCCGGATAATTCGAACGAGAATCTCTCGGCCCGCGGCGGCGGCGACGACCCTTTCAACGCTCGGCGGCGGTCACGGCCGCGCCGGCAATCTTCCACCGGCGCGGCCGCATTCATGTGGGTCTCGCCAGGGTGGTCGGCCCGACCGTCCGGCTTCGGCGAACACATAGCAGGGTCCGGTGAAGCGGGGAGTAGCGGCGCAGCCGTCGAAACCCGCGACCGGCAGATAGATATACAGGTCATGGGAAAAAAATATCGCAACCTTATCGGCACGATCACGTCTGATGCGAATATGCGGCGGGCCTTCCGGCTGACGTCGCTCGGAAAGCGGCTCACGCCAGGGTTCCTTGAATTCAAGGAATTCTCGATCCTCAATCTTCACAATCTGGCATCGGCCATGCGCGACGGCACCTATCGACCGGGAACGCCCCGTGAGTTCCGGATCTTCGACCCCAAGGTGCGCGTGATCTCAGCGCTTCCGTTCGAGGACCGCATTGCGCAGCATGCGCTATGCGCCGTCATTGGCCCGATTTTCGAGGCGACCCTTCTTCCGAGAACCTACGCGTGCCGACCCGGAAAAGGCACCCACGCCGCAGCGATCGCCCTTCAGGCCGACATGCGCCGGCTCGATCGCGACGGACCGCTTTACGCCCTGAAAACGGATTTTTCGCGCTACTTTTATAGCATTGAGCGCGGCGCGCTCTGGAAGCTCATTGAGGCTAAAATCTCGTGCCGCGCCACGCTGCGACTTATCGAAGCGATTCTCCCGCGTAGCGGGATCGGCCTTCCGATCGGCAACCTCGTCTCGCAAATTTTTGCAAACGTGTACGGCGGGGTTGTGGATCGCCACCTTCAGCAGACGATCGGCGAGCGATACTGGTTCCGCTACATGGACGACATTGTCGTTCTCGGGCGCTCGTCCGATCATCTGCGCAAGGTGCGCGGATCGATCGAGGAATTGTCGCGCGACCGGCTGGGGCTGCGGTTCTCGAAATGGAGCATCCAGCCGGTCGGCCGGGGCGTCAACTTCGTCGGCTATCGCATCTGGACGACTCACAAGCTCCTTCGCAAGGACAGCGTCGTGCGGGCGCGGCGCAAGATCAGGGCCTATCGCGCCGCCGGCGAGCATGAGCGGCTTGATCGGTTTCTCGCCGCGTGGATCGGCCATGCGTCATGGGCGGACAGTCACAACCTGCTTGAAAGCCTGGGCGCCGCCGGCGGCCGACTGGATCGAGTGTAGGGAGGCCACCATGACGCTATCTCGATTCGACGCATTGCTCTCGGAAGATGAAGTCTGCCGCCGATTTTCGGCGCTCGTCGGCGCAAGGGAGTTGCGCAAGGCCCGCCAAAATGGCGAGATAGCCTTCGTTTCAGGCAAGAAGGGGGCGGTCTTCTACCACCCCGAGGCCGTGGCGGCCTATCTGTCGCGCAAGGAGACCGTGTGTCAGAACGACTTTGGGAATACGGGGGATACTGGATTGCGCGCGCCCACGGCACGGCGCGGCTCTATGCCTACTGGTACGACGAGCGAATCCGAAACACTCGTCGCCGATCACTTGGCACGGAAATACTCGAAGAAGCCCGAGACAAGCTCATCGCCCTCGTCGGTGCGGCGAACGCGGACGGGAGCCGATCGCCAGACCGCGTGATGATTCTGTCCGTGCTGGATCACTACTACGAGAACGACATCAAGAATAAGCCCTCCGCCGACCAGGCGTTCCGCGCCATCGCCATCGTGAAGGACTTCCTCGAGGCGAAGATGGCCAAGGGGTCGATGGTGTCGTCCTTCGGGCCGATCCGGCAACGGGAGTTCATGCAATGGTGCCGGTCGGAGCACGATCATTCGGCCGCCTATATCGCGCGCGTTCTGTCGGTCGTGTCGGCGGCGTTCCGTTTCGGCAAGCGGGTCGTCGTCGTCACCGACAGGCTGGGCAACGAGCACGAAGTCCAGCTTCTCGACATGGCGCCGGACGTCGTGACGCAAGCGAAGCGCGTCGCGGAACTGATCGATATCCCCGAGCCGAAGGAGCGCGACTGGCTTCCTACCTTCGAGGAGTTCGGCCGCTTCATTGACGCCATCGACAGGCGGAAGGAAAACCTCTTCCGCTTCGTCATTATCGCGCTCAACACATGGGCGCGGCCGTCGACGATCCTCGACTTCCGCGACAACGAAGCCACGGTGAACCGGCGGTTCGGCACGATCGACCTCAATCCGCCCGGCCGGCGGCAGACGATAAAATACCGCCCGAAGATCCGGCTGACGTCGAACCTGCGCGGCTGGCTGGATCATTGGAGAGAAGAAAATCCCGACGCCGTTGCCCCGATGACCTGGGACGGAGCGCCGATCGATGCGATCAAGCGCACCTTCGTCCGCCATGCGGAGGAGTGCGGCTTGCCGGAGTTTACCCCCGGCCTGATTCGACATTTCATGTCGACGATGGTGCGCCGGGAGAAGCCGCCGGTCTCGAAAGAGCAGCGCGACGTCTGGCTCGGCCACGACGAAAAGCGCACAGCCAATGCCTATGAAGCGTTCGACCCCGACTACCTCGCCGACTGCATGCGAGCGACGGAGTCCGTGATGCGGAAATTGCAGAAACACACCCGCAGACCCCTGTTTTCCTGCAAGTTGCCTGCAAGTGGGGGTCTCGTGGTGATTGAAGGGGGAAGGAAGTCGGCTGTAAGCCATTGACTTCCTTGGGATCGAATGGTGGGCGTGACAGGGATTGAACCTGTGACCCCTACGATGTCAACGTAGTGCTCTCCCGCTGAGCTACACGCCCATCCGATGCGGCGCATAGACCACAAAACCGGATGCTGCGTCAATAGGCTTTTCGAAGCTTTTTTCACGCGCCGATTTTGCGGTCTTTTCCGGGCCTTAGGCGGCCAGCATCTTGTTGACCTCATCGACGAGATCGCGCAGGTGGAAGGGCTTGGACAGGACCTTTGCGTCCTTCGGAGCCTTGGAATCCGGGTTCAGCGCCACGGCGGCGAAACCCGTGATGAACATGACCTTGAGGTCGGGATCGAGCTCGGTGGCGCGGCGCGCCAGCTCGATGCCGTCCATCTCCGGCATCACGATGTCGGTAAGCAGCAGCGAGAAGGGTTCTTCGCGCAGCCGGTCGTATGCGCTGGCGCCGTTGTCGTAGGACAGCACCTGATAGCCCGCCTTTTCGAGCGCCTTCACGAGGAAGCGGCGCATGTCGTTGTCGTCTTCGGCGAGGAGAATCTTGGGGGTCATGGAATCCGGGAACCGTTGCTAAGGTTATCTGCCCGCGAACGGGCGGTGATGTTACGAAATCTCATTCGGGTAAATATCCGGTGAATGTGGCAGGGCAAGCCCGAAGCCGGCAGTTCTTCAGTATGGACACGCGCGCACGCGGCTGGCAACATGGGCAATGCAATACCTTGAGGCATGGTAAAGGACGGCAATGGCGCAAGCTCCAAGCGAAAACAGCCACTTCGAAGTGCTGGAGCCGGTTTCGCAGAGCGTGCCCCTCGTCTTCAATTCGCCGCACAGCGGGCGCCGTTATCCACAGGGCTTTGTCGAGCAGTCGCGTCTCGATGCGCTCGGCATCCGCCGTTCGGAAGACCATTATGTCGACGAGCTGTTCTCCGTCGCGCCGGCGCTCGGCGCGCCGATGCTGATCGCGCATTTCCCGCGCGCCTGGCTCGACGTCAACCGCGAGCCCTATGAGCTCGATCCGCGCATGTTCGACGGGCCGCTGCCGTCCTATGCCAACATCAATTCCATCCGCGTCGCCGGCGGGCTCGGCACCGTGCCGCGGGTCGTCGCGGAAAACATGGAGATCTACCGCCACCGCTTCCCCGTCGAGGAGGCGCTGGACAGGGTGGAGAGCGTCTACAAGCCCTATCACGCGTGCCTGCGCCGGCTCGTGGTGCGCACCCATGTGACCTTCGGCTTCGCGGTGCTTCTCGACTGCCATTCGATGCCGGGCAACATCCGCGTCGCCGGCTCGGGCGTGCGGCCCGATTTCATCATCGGCGACCGCTACGGCACCAGCGCATCCGGCGAGCTTTCGCGCGTCGCCATGCGGCTCCTGGAGGACATGGGCTTTTCCGTCGTGCGCAACAAGCCCTATGCCGGCGGCTTCATCACCGAGCATTACGGCCGGCCGGCCAAGGGGCTGCACGCCTTGCAGATCGAAGTGAACCGCAGCCTCTATGTCGACGAGACGACGCTGGCGAAAAGGCCGGATTTCGCAGTGCTCCAGACGGCGATCTCCGCCTTCCTGCAGGACTTTTCCGAACATGTCGAGGAATATGCCGCGGACCGGACGCTCGCCGCCGAATAGGCCGGCCTCCCCTCCAAAAAAAACCGCGCTTGAGGCGCGGTTCAAGTCTGGGAGGAAACACCCAAGGAGGGTATTTACAGCCACGAGTGACTGTAAGGAAAAAGTAATGTTGCGCTGCACAAATGTCAAGCGCGACCCGGGCGCCAATTTGCGAAGCGTCAACCGCTTGTCCTGCGTCGTGACTGGAGTGATCCCGCGTCAATCCGGTTCCGTTTTCCGCGCCGATACAGTAAGGAGTTGCGATAAGCCATTCCCGCCGAGAGACATTCATGCTGCCTGATCGCGCTTTCTTCGACCGCCTTGCCGATGCCGCAAGGAAGGAAACCCTGCCGCGTTTTCGCGCCGGCGCCGACGTTGTCAACAAGGAGGCGGGCGGCTTCGACCCGGTGACGGAAGGCGACCGCGCCGCCGAAGCTGCGATTCGCGCGCTGATCGAGCAGTATTTCCCCGACCACGGCATTCTCGGCGAGGAGCACGGCTCGGTCGGCCTCGACCGGGAATATGTCTGGGTGATCGACCCGATCGACGGCACGCGCGCCTTCATTTCCGGCGTGCCGGTCTGGGGCACGCTGATCGGCCTTTATCGCAACGGCGAGGCGGTGATGGGCCTCATCGACCAGCCCTTCACGGGCGAGCGCTATTTTGCCGACGGCACGGTGTCTCGCTATGCCGGGCCGGAAGGCAGCAAGGTGCTTTCGACGCGTTCGTGCGAAGGCCTTGCGGACGCGATCATGTTCACGACGTCGCCGCATCTCTTCACCGAGGGCCGCAAACCCCGCTTCGAGGCGGTGCAGGACAAGGTGCGGCTCTTCCGCTATGGCGTCGACTGCTATGCCTATGCGCTGCTGGCGGCCGGACATATCGACCTCGTCGTCGAATGCGGGCTGAAGCCCTACGATGTCGGCGGGCTGATACCGGTGATCGAGCAGGCGGGCGGCATCATCACCGCCTGGGACGGCGGCCCGGCGGAAATGGGCGGCGAGATCATCGCGGCCGGCAGCCGCAAGGTCTATGACGAGGCGGTGGCGCTTCTGAGGGCGTAAGGCGTTCAGGCGCCGAGGCTGGTGTCCTCGGCATCGCTTCCCGGAATGAAGGCTTCGATCGCGGCGAGCGCCTGGGCGCGGTAGCGGTCCGCCTCCTGAAACAGTTCGTGGCGCGCGCCGTCGATCTCGATGAGGCGTGCGGCGCGGAAGATGCGCGCGAGGTCGTCCACCGCCTTGCGCGGCACCAGCGGATCGGCCGTGGGGCAGAGCAGCAGCGTCGGAATGCGGATGCGCGTCAGGTGATTCTGGTGCGTCACGCGCGCCATGGCGCCCAGCATCTCGTTCAGCCAGCGCGCGGACGGCCAGCTTATCGAGAGTTCGGGATGCTCCGCATAGATGGCGGCGTTGCGGGCAAAGCGGCGCCTGTCGGAGGTGACGACGTTGCCTTCGAATTCCAGGAGGGGATCGCCCTTGCGGAAGGTGCGCGTGCCGAAGCCGGTCAGCGAAGCCAGCCGGGCGATGATGGCGATCTTGCGCTGGCTCATCGACTGCCCGCCGAGGGCGACGAAGGGGGCGGCGAGCACCATGCGTTCGATGCGGTTTTCCAGTTCCGGGGCCTGCGAAAGCGCCACGAGCGCGCCGGTCGAATGCGCGACGATGAAGAAGGGCAGGCGCGCATCCGGCAGCACGACCCTTTCGAGGAAGAGCGAAAGGTCGGCCTCGTAATCGGCAAAGCGGGCGATGTGGCCGGCACGATTGCCGGGGACGAGGCGGTCGGAACCGGCCTGTCCGCGCCAGTCGAAGGTCGCGACCCAGAGGCCGCGGGCGGTCAGGTCCTCGATCGTCTCGAAATATTTCTCGATGCATTCGCTGCGGCCCTGCAGCAGAACCACCGTGCCCCTGGCCTCGCGCTCCTTCGAGCGGAATACCGCATAGCGGATATTCACGCCGCCGCGGCCTTCCATGAAACCGGCGACGTGGTTCTCGGGAACGGGATTGTCGGCGGTGGCGTAAAGGATGGAATCCATCGGGCTGGCGGTCTCGGCGACAGGGCGTTGCATGTGGTTCCGCCGGAGAGCGCTGCGCGTCTTGCGGAACTGCCTGTTGGATGGATAGGCGCTGGCCTTGGCGCCGTCAAAGAAAAAAGCCGGATGCATGCGGCACGGGGGTGGCGCACATGCACTCCGGCTCAATTTGACCGGAGAGGAAGGGACGTTACACCCCGGTCGTCGAAAGTATTCGCTTCCGATGCTGCGGTTTTACCAAGCCCAAGCTGAACGCTGTCCGAAGCCGCCGTTCATTTGGCGTTCATATCGCAAAGTTTCTGGAAAGAGGGATTTGCGCCCGCTTTGCACCCCTTGAACGGGCGGAACGCCATTCCCATCTCATCGTCACGGGCGCCGAAAGGGCCCGTCGAGGTTTCCGTCGCCAGGATGGGGCGGAGCCGGATGACCCGGGCTGCACCTTCGGAAATCAGGGGCAGCCTTCTGAAAGACCGCAACCGTTGCTCTGAAGGAGGACACCATGCGTCACGTCGATTTCTCCCCCCTCTACCGCTCCACCGTCGGTTTCGACCGTCTCTTCACCATGCTCGACAGCCTCGGCCAGCCCGACCAGGGCCAGAGCTACCCGCCCTACAATATCGAGCGCACCGGCGAAAACACCTATCGCATCACGATGGCCGTTGCCGGTTTCGATGAGAGCGAACTGTCGATCGAAGCGCGCGAACATGCGCTGACGGTCACGGGCGAGAAGAAGGACGATGCGTCCGATGACAGCCAGTATCTCTATCGCGGCATTGCCAAGCGCGCCTTCGAGCGCCGCTTCCAGCTTGCCGATCATGTGGAAGTGCGCGCCGCTTCGCTGAAGAACGGCCTTCTCCACATCGATCTCCTTCGCGATATCCCGGAAGCCGCCAAGCCGCGCCGTATCGAGATCGCCGCCGTCGGCCGCGAAGCCAAGCAGATCGAAGCGCAGACCAACTAAGCGTTTCGCTGGGCAAGGAACGAGGGCGGTGCCGCAAGGCGCCGCCTTTTTTTGTTTGCAGGCCGGATGAGGGACTACCCCCCGAAAATCACAGCGCCGAAAGGAAGCTGTCGACGTCCGTTTCCGTCGTCGCGAAGCTGGTGACGAGGCGGATGAGCGTTTCATCCTCGCGCATCGTCGCCTTGAGGTCCGGGCCGGTCGGCCAGTCGTAAAAGACCGCGCCCTTTTCCTTGAGGGTCTTTATTGCGTCGTTGCGGATGATGGCGAAGAGCTCGTTAGAGCCCGTCGGCCAGGCAAGGCGGGCCTTTTCGGATGCGGCGAAGCCGTTTGCGAGGCGCGCGGCCATGGCGTTGGAATGGCGGGCGAGCTTCAGCCACAAGCCATCGCGGAAATAGGCGTCGAACTGGGCGGCGATGAAGCGCGACTTGGAGAAGAGCTGGGCCGAGCGCTTGCGCAGGAAATGCATCTGCTGGGCTCTGGCCGGATCGAAGAGCACCAGCGCTTCCGCGCACCAGCAGCCGTTCTTGGTGCCGCCGAAGGAGAGGATGTCCACGCCGCGCTTCCAGGTCATTTCCGCCGGCGTCGTGCCGAGATGGGCGAGGGCATTGGCGAAGCGCGCGCCGTCCATGTGCAGCGGCAGGCCGGCCTTCTTCGCCACCTCGGAAAGGGCGGCGATCTCGTCCAGCGTATAGGCGGTGCCGGCTTCCGTCGCCTGGGTGATGGTGACGGCCATCGGCTGGCCGCCATGCACGAAGTCCGGCGGGAAGCGGCCGATGGCGGCGGCGAGCGCCTCGGACGAAAGCTTGCCGGCAGGGCCGTCGACGGGCACGAGCTTCGCGCCGGTCGCGAAGAATTCCGGGGCGTTGCATTCGTCCACGTTCACATGGGCCTCGCGGTGGCAGAAGACCTGACCGCCCGGCCGGTTGAAGCTGGCGAGAGCCAGCGAATTCGCCGCGGTGCCGGTTCCCACGAAGAAGACGGCGACGTCCCGCTCGAAAATCTCCGAAAAGGTCTTTTCCACATGCTTGTCGAGGTCGCTCGTGCCGTAGGCCGAGGCAAAGCCGCCGGCGGCCTCGACGAGGCTGCGTGCGATGTCGGGATGGGCGCCTGCCCAGTTGTCGGAAGCGAAAAACATGCGGTTTCCAGTGCGGTTGGGGCTTTGCGGGGACCATAATGGAGAAAAAGCGGCGATCAATCGCCGGATTCGGCTCGAAGCCCGCTTTTTCGGGGAAATGAAAGGAACGGAAACAAAGTGCCGGGAGCTCGTAATTTAATTTCAAGCGTTCGGCGGCGTGGGCAATTTTTCTTCATGAGGTGGTGATTATTTGGCATGATGGCCTTGCGGGGTAGGGGTGTTTCTGGCATAGAGCCTATGAAATAGGACAGCGTTACTGTCCTATTTCGGTCACGAGACCGAAGAGGCGCTCTTCCCACCTGCGGAAGGCGCCGGCAAAGGCGCCGGGGCGGAAGCGATTTCCACAGGCCCTCTCGCCACGACGGTTCCGATGATCCACCGGACGGGCCGTCGTTTTACGGCCGCATCAGGTTCATGCAACAGGCGACGCCCTCGGGGGCGACCGGAATGCCCGCACGAAACGGGCCAACAGGAGGAAACAATGGTGGTGAAGACTCAAGCACATGATTATCGGCAGACCCGGGCGCAGACCACTGCGACGGGCGCCAAGACGCGCGCTTCCACTCCGGGCCTGCCGAAAAAACAAGGACTCTACGATCCGCGCAACGAACACGATGCCTGCGGCGTCGGCTTCGTCGCGCATCTGAAAGGCAAGAAGTCGCACCAGATCGTCAAGGACGGGCTTTTCATGCTCGAGAACCTGACGCATCGCGGCGCCGTCGGCGCGGATCCGCTGATGGGCGACGGTGCGGGCATTCTCGTCCAGATTCCGGACCGCTTCTTCCGCGAGGAGATGGCAAGGCAGGGCATCACGCTGCCCAAGGCAGGCGAATATGCCGTCGGCCACATCTTCATGCCGCAGGACGAAAAGCTGGTCGAGTATTTCAAGACGGTCATCGCCGACGTCGTCGCCGAAGAGGGGCAGGTCCTCATCGGCTTCCGCGACGTGCCGGTCGACAATTCCTCGCTCTCCAAGGCCCCCGAGATCGCCGCCACCGAGCCGCGCCATGTGCAGGTCTTCGTCGGCGCGGGCCGCGAGGCCGCGACGAACGACGAGTTCGAGCGCCGGCTCTTCACCCTGCGCAAGGTGATCTCCAACCGCATCTATGACGAATACGAGGGCGAGGAGAGCAACTTCTACCCCGTCTCGCTCTCCTCGACGACCATCGTCTACAAGGGCATGTTCCTCGCCTACCAGGTGGGCGCCTATTACAAGGACCTCGCCGATCCGCGCTTCGAATCGGCCGTCGCCCTCGTGCACCAGCGCTTCTCCACCAACACCTTCCCGTCGTGGAAGCTGGCGCATCCCTATCGCATGGTCGCCCATAACGGCGAGATCAACACGCTGCGCGGCAACGTCAACTGGATGGCGGCCCGCCAGGCCTCCGTCTCCTCGCCGCTCTTCGGCGAGGACATCACCAAGCTCTGGCCGATCTCCTACGAGGGCCAGTCGGATACGGCCTGTTTCGACAATGCGCTCGAATTCCTGGTGCGTGGCGGCTATTCCATGGCCCATGCCGTGATGATGCTGATCCCCGAGGCCTGGGCGGGCAACCAGCTCATGTCCCCCGAGCGCAAGGCCTTCTATGAATACCACGCCGCGCTGATGGAGCCGTGGGACGGTCCCGCCGCCGTCGCCTTCACCGATGGCCGCCAGATCGGCGCGACGCTCGACCGCAACGGCCTGCGCCCCGCCCGCTACCTCGTCACCGACGACGACCGCGTGATCCTCGCCTCCGAGGCCGGCACGCTGCCGGTCAAGGAAGAGAGCATCGTCAGGAAGTGGCGGCTTCAGCCGGGCAAGATGCTGCTCATCGACATGGAAGAGGGCCGCATCATCTCCGACGAGGAGGTGAAGTCCGCGCTTGCCGACAAGCACCCCTATCGCGACTGGCTCGACAACACCCAGATCATCTTGGAAGACCTCGGTCCGGTCGAGCCGCGGGCGCTGCGCCGCGACGTGTCGCTGCGCGACCGCCAGCAGGCCTTCGGCTATACGCAGGAGGACACACGCCTCCTGATGTCGCCGATGGCGACGACGGGGCAGGAGGCGATCGGCTCCATGGGCACGGACACGCCGATCTCGGCCATGTCCGACAAGACCAAGCTGCTCTACACCTATTTCAAGCAGAACTTCGCGCAGGTGACGAACCCGCCCATCGACCCGATCCGCGAGGAACTGGTCATGAGCCTCGTTTCCTTCATCGGCCCGCGCCCGAACATCCTCGACCACGGCGGCGCGGCGAAGGCCAAGCGCATGGAAGTGCGCCAGCCGATCCTGACCAATGGGGACCTCGAAAAGATCCGCTCCATCGGCCATGTCGAGGACCGTTTCGACACCAAGACGCTGGACTTCACCTATGACGTCTCGCGCGGCGCCGACGGCATGCCGGAAATGCTCGACCGGCTCTGCGAGCGCGCCGAGCAGGCCGTCACCTCCGGCTACAACATCATCGTGCTCTCCGACCGCCAGATCGGGCCGGACCGCGTGGCGATCCCGGCGCTGCTGGCGACCGCCGCCGTGCACCATCACCTCATCCGCAAGGGTCTGCGCACCTCCGTCGGCCTCGTCGTGGAGACCGGCGAGCCGCGCGAGGTGCACCATTTCTGCCTTCTCGCCGGCTACGGCGCGGAAGCGATCAACCCCTACCTTGCCTTCGACACGCTCACCGACATGCACAAGCGCGGCGAGTTCCCGAAGGAGGTAGATGGGGAAGAGGTGGTCTATCGCTACATCAAGGCCATCGGCAAGGGCATCCTGAAGGTCATGTCCAAGATGGGGATCTCGACCTACCAGTCCTATTGCGGCGCGCAGATCTTCGACGCCATCGGGCTTTCGTCCGAACTGGTGGACAAGTACTTCTTCGGCACCGCGACGACCATCGAGGGCATCGGCCTCGACGAGATCGCCAAGGAGACCTTCAACCGCCACAAGGCCGCCTTCGGCCGCGATCCGCTGCTTGCCAACACGCTCGATATCGGCGGCGAATATGCCTATCGCATGCGCGGCGAGGAACATGCCTGGACGCCCGACGTCGTCGCGTCCCTCCAGCATGCGGTGCGGGGCAACGCGGTCGACCGCTACAAGGAATTCGCCGAACTGGTAAACGCCTCGGCGCTGCGCATGAACACGATCCGCGGCCTCTTCTCGATCAAGGAGGCGGAAGCTTTCGGCCGTAAGCCGATCTCCGTCGATGAGGTGGAGCCGGCCGTCGATATCGTCAAGCGCTTCTCGACGGGCGCGATGTCCTTCGGCTCGATTTCCCGCGAGGCGCATACGACGCTTGCCGTCGCCATGAACCGGATCGGCGGCAAGTCGAATACCGGCGAAGGCGGCGAAGAGGCGGATCGCTACCTGCCGCTGCCGGACGGCTCTTCCAACCCCGAGCGTTCGGCGATCAAGCAGATCGCGTCCGGCCGCTTCGGCGTGACGACCGAATATCTGGTCAATGCGGACATGCTGCAGATCAAGGTTGCGCAGGGCGCAAAGCCCGGCGAGGGTGGCCAGCTACCCGGCCACAAGGTGGATGCGACGGTCGCCAAGACCCGTCACTCCACGCCGGGCGTCGGCCTCATCTCGCCGCCGCCGCATCACGATATCTATTCCATCGAGGACCTGGCGCAGCTCATCTACGACCTGAAGAACGTCAACCCTGAGGCCGATATCTCGGTCAAGCTCGTCTCGGAAGTCGGCGTCGGCACGGTTGCCGCCGGTGTCGCCAAGGCACGCGCGGACCATATCACCATCGCCGGCTTCGACGGCGGCACCGGCGCCTCGCCGCTCACCTCGCTGAAGCATGCCGGCTCCCCGTGGGAAATCGGCCTTGCCGAGACGCACCAGACGCTGGTGCTCAACAAGCTGCGCTCGCGCATCGCCCTGCAGGTCGACGGGGGCCTCAAGACCGGCCGTGACGTCGTGATCGGCGCGCTGCTCGGCGCGGACGAGTTCGGCTTCGCCACCGCGCCGCTGATCGCTGCCGGCTGCATCATGATGCGCAAGTGCCACCTCAACACCTGTCCGGTGGGGGTCGCCACGCAGGATCCGGTCCTGCGCAAGCGCTTCAAGGGCACGCCCGAGCATGTCATCAACTACTTCTTCTTCGTCGCCGAAGAGGTGCGCGAAATCCTGGCCTCGCTCGGCGTCCGCTCGCTGAACGAGATCATCGGCGCCTCCGAGCTGCTGGAGAAGGAGAGGATGATCTCGCACTGGAAGGCCAACGGTCTCGATTTCTCGCGCATCTTCCACAAGGTCGATGCGCCGAAGGAGGCGACCTACTGGACCGAGCGGCAGAACCATCCGATCCATGACATCCTCGACCGCAAGCTGATCGAGGAAGCCAGGCCCGCGCTCGAAAAGAAGACGCCCGTCGCCTTCGCGGTCGACATCAAGAACGTCGACCGCTCGGCCGGCGCGATGCTCTCCGGCGAGGTCGCCAAGCGCTACGGCTTCAAGGGCCTGAAGGACGACACGATCTCCGTGACGCTCAACGGTACGGCCGGCCAGTCCTTCGGTGCCTTCCTCGCCCGCGGCATCACCTTCGATCTCGTCGGCGCCGGCAACGACTATGTGGGCAAGGGTCTTTCAGGCGGGCGCATCATCGTGCGGCCGCCGGCCGGCAATCGCGCGGTGCCGCATGAATCGATCATCGTCGGCAACACGGTGCTCTACGGCGCGATCGCGGGCGAGTGCTACTTCAACGGGGTGGCCGGCGAACGTTTCGCCGTGCGCAATTCCGGTGCCGTCGCCGTCGTCGAGGGCGTGGGCGACCATGGCTGCGAATACATGACGGGCGGCGTCGTCGTCGTCATCGGCCAGACGGGGCGCAACTTCGCGGCCGGCATGTCCGGGGGCGTCGCCTATGTGCTGGACGAGGCCGGCGATTTCGCCCGCCGCTGCAACATGGCGATGGTCGAGCTGGAGCCGGTGCCGGAGGAGGACGACATGCTGGAGAAGCTGCACCACCACGGCGGCGACCTCATGCACAAGGGCATGGTGGACGTCTCCGACGACATGACGCGCCATGACGAGGAGCGTCTCTACCAGCTCGTCTCGAACCACCTGCACTATACGGGTTCGCCGCGGGCGCGGGAGATCCTCGACAAATGGGCCGAGTATCGTCCCAAATTCCGCAAGGTGATGCCGGTCGAGTATCGCCGCGCGCTCGAAGAGATGGAGCGCATGAGGATGGGGGTCGCTGCCGAGTGAGGCAGCGGTTCACCACCCTTCACTGACCGATTGCGTGAAACGCGATCAGGATCGATTTCATCTTCACCGGCACGACAGCGGAGCTGCGCACCGGTAACGGGACCTCGAAAGGCACCCGTCTTGAGCAAGGATTATTGAAGTGGGCAAGGTAACTGGTTTCATGGAAATCGACCGGCAGGTGATGAAGTATCAGCCGGCCTCCGACCGCATCCGCCATTTCCGCGAATTCACCATCCCGATGTCGGACCCCGAGGTTCAGAAGCAGGCCGCGCGCTGCATGGACTGCGGCATTCCCTATTGCCACGGTCCGACCGGGTGTCCGGTGCACAACCAGATCCCCGACTGGAACGACCTCGTCTATAACGGCAACTGGGAAGAGGCGATCCGCAACCTGCATTCGACCAACAACTTCCCGGAATTCACCGGCCGCGTCTGCCCCGCCCCTTGCGAGGAGGCCTGCACGCTGAACCTGGAAGACACCCCGGTCTCCATCAAGACCGTCGAGCAGGCGATTGCCGACAAGGCCTATGAGATGGGCTATATCGTGCCGCAGCCGGCGACGGTGAAGACCGGCAAGAAGGTCGCCGTCATCGGTTCCGGCCCCTCCGGCATGGCGGCTGCCCAGCAGCTCGCCCGCGCCGGCCACGAGGTGCATCTCTTCGAGCGCGAATCCAAGGCCGGAGGCCTGCTGCGCTACGGCATCCCGGACTTCAAGATGGAGAAGAACTTCATCGATCGCCGCGTCGACCAGATGCGCGGCGAGGGCGTCACCTTCCATTACGGAGTCAATGTCGGCGTCGACAAGCTGATGGACGAGATGCTCGCCGAGCACGATGCCGTGCTCTATTGCGGCGGCTCGGAAACGCCGCGCGATGCCGGCATTCCGGGCGTCGACTTTGCCGGCGTGCACGATGCCATGCCGTACCTCGTGCAGCAGAACCGCCGCGTCGGCCGCGAGAATGTCGACAGCGTCGGCTGGCCCTCCGATCCGATCCTTGCCGGCGGCAAGCATGTCGTCGTCGTCGGCGGCGGGGATACCGCGTCGGACTGCGTCGGCACCGCCTTCCGCCAGGGCGCGGTGAAGGTCACGCAGCTCGACATCCGCCCGCAGCCGCCGGAAAAGGAAGACAAGCTCGCCGTCTGGCCCTTCTGGGCGACGAAGATGCGCACCTCCTCCTCGCAGGCCGAAGGCGCCGTGCGCGAGTTTCAGGTCGGCACGCTCGAATTCGTCGGCGACGAGGACGGCGTGCTGACGGGCGTCAAGTGCTGCCAGGTGGACGACCGCCGCAAGCCGATTGCCGGTACGGAGTTCATCATCAAGGCGGACCTCGCCTTCATCGCCATCGGCTTCCGCGGCCCCTTCACCGACAGCGTGCTGAAGGACCTCGGCGACCGGCTGACGATCAACACCGACAAGCGCGGTTCCTCGAACGTCGTCGCTAACGACCGCGACTACAAGACCTCGGTCGACAAGCTCTGGACCGCCGGCGACGTGCGCCGCGGCCAGTCGCTGGTCGTCTGGGCGATCCGCGAAGGGCGGCAGGCGGCGCGGGCCATCGACGAGGCGCTGATGGGGTCCACCACGCTGCCGCGGTGAGGTTCGACAGAGGCCAGGATTTGAGAGGGCGCGCCGGCATGCCGGCGCGCCTTCATGCGTTCTCGGGCTCCATGCAACTCCCAAGGGTTGCTCCCGCCAAGTCCATCCACCTCTCCTCCGTCATCCTCGGGCTTGACCCGAGGATCCATAGCCCTGGTGCGCAGGTGGATGGATGGTCGGGTCAAGCCCGACCATGACGAAAGAAAGCTGGGTGGACTTGGCGGGAGCAGACCACTTTACGAGATTTGCGGAGTGCCGTGGCTTGCCGCGGTGGAAGACCCCTCCCCAACCCCTCCCCACAAGGGGGAGGGGCTTACGGTGCCGCACTCTCTGCATTCCATTTTGAACGATAAGCACGCCTCCCGCTTTCTCCCCCCCCTTGTGGGGGAGATGCCGGTAGGCAGAGGGGGTGGCCCCGCGCAGCCGGGGCGTTACGGGAAGACCCCTCCCTAGATCCCTCCCCACAAATGGTAGGGACTTAACGTGCCGCATCCTCGGCATTCATTTCGAACGATGAGCGAGCCTCCCGCTTACCGGCAGGCAGAAGGGGACCTTGTTCCCTACGGCGTTGCCGTCTTGTCCAGCCGGAAATCGTCCACACGGCCGAGCGGGGCATCGGCGGTCTCGCCCTTTTCCACCAGCTTGTCGCGCAGGCTCTTGCCGGTGCCCTTGATCGGCGTGCCGCCGAGGAGCGCGGTGCCGCCGTCCAGTGCCGGGTCGGCGAGGCTGATGGGCTGGGTCTTGGTGATCTCGGCGTCTTCCGCCGGAGGCGTCGCGACGACGAGATCCTTGAGGTCGCCCTGCAGGCCCGGGCCGTCGGCGGCGGCGTCGCCGAGCAGGCGGCGGATTTCCTTTTCCACGTAGAAGGCGAGCTTGCGCTTGCCGGCCTTGGTGAAGTTGATGCCGTCTGAGCCGCGCAGGCGCACCTGCTGGCCGTTGATGTCGGAGCCGGAAATGACGAACTTGCCGTCCTCGTCGACGAAACCGTCCCAGATGTCGACGAACTCGCCGCCGGCCTTTTCCGCGCCCGCGCGATAGAGATTGTTGAGCGTCGTCATGTCCGCCGTCAGCGCGGAGGACTGGAAGGGCGGCATGCCCATCCAGAGCAGCGGCTTGCCGCCCTGCCGGGCGAGCGCCGCGATGCGGGCGACGCGCGTCTCGTACTCTTTTGTCCAGGCCTCGGAGCGGAACTTTTCCTTCTCGTCGGCCACAGTCATCTGCTGGCGGTCGTTGGCGCCCATGCTGACGACGATGAGGGCCGGCTGGGTTTCCGCGATCAGGTCGGGAAGCGATGCGGGCCAGTTGTAATAGTCCTCGCGCACGATGCCGGAAGAGCCGTTGGTGCGGCGCTCGACGCGGATGCCGGGCGTCGTCTCGAAGGCGGCGTCGAGGCCGTCGCCGAGGCTGCCGGCGATGAAGTCGCCGACGACGAGCACCACCTTGGCGTCGGGCTGCTTCTCGACCGGCGGCGGCTCGGCCTTCCTGGCGACCGCCGGGGCCGGCTTCTTCTTGCGGATGACGGTGCGCGGCTTCTGGACCTGCGGCTCGGGCTCGGCGGCCTTGCGCTTCGTGCCGAAGAGAAGTTCGAGGATGGTCTTGCGTTCGCGGCGCTGCTCCTGCGCGCCGGCGGGCAGCGAGGTGACGACGACGCTTGCGGCGGCCGCAAGCGCAAGGCCGAGGCGCCCAATCCGGATGGTCGTCGTCCTGTTCATCACGAAGCTCCGTTCTCGCCGCGATCCTGCGGATGCCCGGTGGCGGCATGATGGCAAATGCCGGCGGCGAGCGGAAGCGCCCGCCAGCAAAAAGGGGCGCTAAAGGCGCCCCTCATGCCTGCTTGCGCGCTCCGGTCAGCGGCGCAACGCCCGCAGGAGCTGCTGGCTCGGCTCGCCGTCGGCGGCAAGGCCGATGCGGTTCTGGAAGGCCTGGATGGCGGCCTTGGAGCCGGAGCCGAAATTGCCGTCGACCTCACCCTCGTAGTAGCCGAGTTCCTTGAGGCGGGTCTGGAGCTCGAACTTCTCGGTGATGTCGAGCGCGCCGTCAGGCCGCGGCCAGCGCTGCTTGACGCCGCTGTAGCCGGCGATCTGGTCGGCCAGCATGCCGACGCCCATCGCGTAGGAATCGGATGCGTTGTAGCGCTTGATGACGAAGAAGTTCTTGGTCATCAGGAAGCCCGGCCCGCCGTTCGCCGGCAGCTTGAGCTCGGCCCGGTCGGCGCCGTTCTTGAAGCCGTTGCCGCCCGGGCGCGTGAAGCCGAGCTTGGCCCATTGGGCGAGCGTCTTCGTCTGGCCGGAATACTTGTTGCCGCCCTGCGGCACGACGATCTCGTAGCCCCAGGTCTTGCCGGCCTGCCAGCCGTTCTTGGCCAGCAGGTTCGCGGCGGTCGCCAGCGCGTCCGGCACGGAGTTCCAGATGTCGCGGTGGCCGTTGCCGTCGGCGTCAATGGCGTAGAGCAGGTAGCTCGTCGGGATGAACTGGGTGTGGCCCATGGCGCCGGCCCAGGAGCCGGTCATGTCGGCGGCGTCGATGTCGCCGCGCTGGATGATCTTGAGTGCGGCGATGAGCTGCGTGCGGGCGTATTTCGCGCGCTTCTGGTCGGCATAGGCGAGCGTTGCGAGCGCGCGCGGCACGTAGTGCAGCCGGTCGTCCTTCTTCAGTACAGCGCCGTAGTTCGATTCCATCGACCAGATGGCGAGGAGGATGTTGCGATCGACGCCGAAATGGCGCTCCAGCGCGGTGAGCGTGCGGCCGTGCTTGGCGGCCATCTCGCGGCCGATCTTCACCGTGTAGGGGTTGACGCGCGAATCGAGATAGTCCCAGATCTTGTTGGTGAATTCCGGCTGGTAGGTCGCCTTCTGGATCACATCAGGATCGGGCGTCTTCACGCCGGAAAACGCCTTCTGGTAGGTCGACTTGCTGATGCCCGCCTCGGCCGCCGTCGCGTAGAAATCGGCAATCCATTTCTGGAAGCGCGGGTCGGCCGCGCGGGCCATTGTAGCCTGAGCAAGGAGCCCCGCCGAAAGAAGAAGGGTGAGCGCGGATCGGCGCAGAACGGTTTTCAGATTCTGTGTCATCGGCTGTCGTGTCCGTTTCCTAAATTTCGGTACGATGGCGCGGAACCACCGGCTGAGCGCAAAACTTATAAAAACGAAGTCAACAAATTCTTTACCATCAAAATTTTGCCGCGTCTCTCTTTGTAAAAAAATAGCAATTGAAGTCTATTCCGGCACACATATATGTCCCGGCCATGACGGCTACGGGCTCAACGAGGTGAATATGTCGCAGACACGCAAGGTTCGCAAAGCAGTCTTCCCGGTGGCCGGCCTCGGCACGCGCTTCCTCCCGGCGACGAAAGCCGTCCCGAAGGAAATGCTGACGGTCGTCGACAAGCCGGTGATCCAGTATGTGGTGGACGAGGCGCTTGACGCGGGCATCGAGCACCTGATCTTCGTCACGGGCCGATCCAAGGCCGTCATCGAGGACTATTTCGACATCCAGGTCGAGCTGGAGCAGACGCTGCGCGAGCGCAACAAGACGGCCGAGCTGACGCTGCTCGAAAGCATCCTGCCCGTCGCCGGCTCCACGAGCTTCACCCGCCAGCAGGAGCCGCTGGGCCTTGGCCATGCCGTGTGGTGCGCCCGCGAGTTGGTCGGCAACGAACCGTTCGCGCTGCTCCTGCCCGACATGATCATGAAGGGGGAGAAGGGCTGCATGAAGGGCATGGTCGAGCTCTTCGAGCATTCGGGCGCGAATATCATCGCCGTCGAGGAATGCGCGCCCGACCAGGCGCACAAATACGGTATCGTCGGCGTCGGCGAGAAGGTCGGCGAGGGCTTTGCCATCACGAAGATGGTCGAGAAGCCGGCGCCGGGCACCGCGCCGTCCAACTTCTTCATCAACGGCCGCTACATCCTGCAGCCGGAAATCTTCCCGATCCTCTCCACGCAGGAGCGTGGCGCCGGCAACGAGATCCAGCTCACCGACGCCATGGTGAAGCTTGCCGACAGCCAGAAGTTCGCCGCCTACCACTTCCGCGGCGAGACCTACGACTGCGGCGCCAAGGATGGCTTCATCCTCGCCAACATCGCCTTCGCGCTTGCCCGCGCGGATATCCGCCCGTCGATCGAAGGCCCGCTGAAGCAGCTCGTTTCGGACCTCAGGTAGTCAGCGGCGCAGGACCAGGCCGATGCCGGCGCGTGTAACGCCGGTATTGGCCGCGCCCTTCTGGCGCGTCAACTCGTAGGAGATGTCGCCGGTCATCGCGAGCCAGCGGTTGATGTTCCAGGTAAGGCCGGCGCCGGCCAGATAGATGTTCTGGTTGGCGGCGCCCGCGGCGGGGAAGTCGCGCAGCGTGTAGGCGGCGCTGAGCCGCGCCACGAGATTGTCCCTCAGTTCATGCGTCAGCTCGGCCGTCGCGCCGTAGGAGACGTAGCCGCTCTCGCCCGCCGTCGCGGACGGCTCGAGATCCGTGCGCAGGCCGAGCCTCAGGTCGGTGCCGCGATGGGGGGACCATTGGATGGAACCATCCACCGTGAGGCCTTCGAGGGCGGCAAGCCGGCTGTCGTCGAACGTCGCGCGCTTGTAGCCGGCCCCGAGATCGCCGCGCAGCTTCTCGCCGAGATCGATTTCCACCCCGGCCCGTCCGCCAAGCGTGGAAAAGGAGCGCTGGTAGCCGGACGAATCCAGCTTGTCGTCATAGACGGCCCGACCGACGGAGGCTTCGAGATAGGGGATCAGGGCCGGGGAAAGCTCGTAGCCGATGCGGCCCGTCAGCGTTCCCTCGGTGTAGTTGCGATCGGAAAGGTCGAGCTTGCTGCCGTCGGAAAGGGTCGCCGAACCGTAGGTGCGCCGCTCCGCATCCGCGCCGATCGTACCGCGGATCACGCCGAAATCGCGCGTGACGCGGGCGCCTCCCGTTAGGGTCTGCACGCCGGACTGGACGCTGGCGCCGCTGACGGCATTGGGATCGGTCGAGTTCTCCCGCTCGAAGGCATAGCCGCCGGTGATGTGGGCAATGGTGTCGTCGCTGAGATCGAGGCGGAGATCGCCGGTGACCCGCGCCTGCGGCCGGGTCTCCCCGGTGCCGCTGATGTTGCGCTGGTAGATGCCCTCGGCATCGATGGTGAGCTGGTGGCGCGACCAGTCGGAGGTCAGCGATCCCCGGAAACCGGTCTGGGAATAGGTGCGGCTCGTCGCGGTGGCGCCCGTCTTCGTCTTCTCGTAGCCGAGGTTCTGCGAGATCGAGGGCCGCAGGATGAAGGTGCCGACCCGGATGCCCGTCGGCTCGTAGGGATCGCCGAAGCGGCTGCGTGCACCGTCGACGCTGCCTTCGCGCGTGTTCTGCCGTTCGACCCGGCGCTCCGCGGGGCCATAGCCGTCATCCGCATCGGCAAGCGCTGCCGCGGCCTCATCGGTCAGCACCGGGCGGGCAGGGGGCGAGGATGTGCTGGCTGCATCCGCGCGCGCGGCATCGCCCGCGCCCTGCGTGTCCGCAAAGGGATCGTCGTTGCCTGTTGCCGGCGCCGGGAAGGCGAAGGGCGTGACGGGGGGCGCCTGCTGGGCCAGCGCGGGCATGGCGGCAAGCATGGTGCCGGCGAGCAGAAGCCCGGCCAGTCGCCGTCTCGCGCGAGGCAGCCGTGCCCCGCTTTCCCTTGCCTTTGCCTCTGCCATGATCGGGTCCGCGATTCTTCAATTTCCTAAGCGAACGTAAACCGGCATGGTTAACGCTTGGTTGCCGCCGGCGCGATATGCGCGCCCGACCTTCACAATGGACAGAGGCGGGCAAAAGCGCTAACGAGGCGCATGATCACGAGACAGGTAAAAGTTGACGGCGGCGGCGCCATTGCCTCCGCGATCCGCACGATCGAGACGGAGAAGGCGGGGCTCATCGCCCTTTCCGCGGCGCTGGAAGGCGAGATGCACGACGTGTTCTGCGAGGCTGTCGCCCTCATCGGCGGCATTGCCGGGCGGGTGATCGTCACGGGGATCGGCAAGTCGGGCCATATCGGCACGAAGATCGCCGCCACGCTCGCCTCGACCGGCACGTCCTCCTTCTTCGTCCATCCCGTCGAGGCCAACCATGGCGACCTCGGCATGATCGGCCGCGACGACGTGATTCTCGCGCTGTCGTGGAGCGGCGAGACCGCCGAGCTGCAGGGCATCGTCTCCTATTCCCGCCGCTTCTCCATCCCGCTCATCGCCATGACATCGGGCGAGCGCTCGGCCCTGGCGCGCGCGGCCGACATCGTGCTGCTGCTGCCGAAGACGCAGGAAGCCTGCCCGCATGGCCTTGCGCCCACGACCTCGACGCTGATGCAGCTTGCGCTCGGCGACGCCATCGCCGTGTCGCTGCTGGAGGCGCGCGGCTTCACGGCGACGGATTTCAAGACCTTCCATCCCGGCGGCAAGCTCGGCGCGAGCCTTTCCCATGTCGGCGACATCATGCACGGCGGCGAGCACATGCCGCTCGTCGCGCTCGGCACCTCGATGCCGGATGCCGTGCACATGCTGGCGCAGAAGCGTTACGGCTGCGTCGGCGTCATCGATGGCGAGGGCACGCTGGTCGGCATTGTCACGGACGGGGACATCGCGCGCAATCTTGCACGCAACCTTTCCGAACTCAGCGTCGACGAGGTGATGACGCGCAGCCCCAAGACGGTGAAGCCGTCGACGCTGGCGACGGCCGCGCTCGGCCTTCTCAACCAGCACAACATCTCGGCGCTGATCGTCACCGACGAGGCGTTCCGTCCCGTCGGCATCGTGCATTTCCACGATCTGCTGAGGATCGGCGCGGCCTAGACCGGTTCCACCGTCAGGTCGCGGCCGTTGCTGGCCGTGACGCGCACGCGCGCGCCGACCGGCAGGTCCGGCCCCTGGACGCTCCACATCGTATCGTCGAGCCGGATGCGGCCGCGGCCCTCGGCGATCGGCTGTTCCAGCGTCGCCGTGCGGCCGACGAGGCTCTGGCCGCGCTGGTTGAGGTGCGGCTGGTCGCTCGACTGGCCCCTTGTGCTGACGATGCGCCGGCCGACGAGGGCCGCAACCAGCGACAGCACGGCGAAGACCACCCACTGCGCCTGCCACGCCCAGAAGGCCTCGCCCCAGAGCGCGAGCGACAGGGCGCCGGTGAGGATGGCGGCGATGCCGATCCAGACGAGGAAGACGCCGGGCAGCAGAACCTCGAGGATCAGGAGGACGATCCCCAGCACCCACCAGGCCCATGGACCGAGTTCGGTGACGATGCCGCGGATCATGATCACGTTCCCCGCGGGGTGTCGAACGGGTTGCGGAAGGCGGGCGTCGAGGCCGCCGTGGTCGATGCCGGCGCCGGCTGGCGAGCCGTCGGCGCATTGCCGCCGGGTGCCGGGCCGTCGCCGAACACTTCCCTGGCGATAGCGCCGATGCCGCCGAGCGAGCCGACGAGCGAGGAGGCTTCCATGGGCATCAGCACGATCTTCGAGTTCGGCGCCTTGCCGATGGCGGCCATGGCCTCGGTGTATTTCTGCGCGACGAAGTAGTTGATGGCCTGCACGTTGCCGGAGGCGATGGCCTCGGAAACCACCCTGGTCGCCTTGGCTTCCGCTTCCGCGAGGCGTTCGCGCGCCTCGGCGTCGCGGAAGGCCGCTTCCCGCAGGCCCTCGGCCTCCAGGATGGCGGATTGCTTGGCGCCCTCGGCGCGCAGGATCTGCGCATTGCGGGCGCCTTCGGCTTCCAGCACCTGCGCGCGCTTCTCGCGCTCGGCCTTCATCTGCCGGCCCATCGATTCGACGAGGTCCTTCGGCGGCGCGATGTCCTTGATCTCGACGCGGGTGATCTTGATGCCCCAGGGATTGGCGGCCTCGTCCACCACGCGGAGCAGCTTGTCGTTGATGACATCACGGTTGGACAGGAGCTCGTCCAGATCCATCGAGCCCATGACCGAGCGGATGTTGGTCATGGTGAGGTTGAGGATCGCGTTTTCCAGATGGGCGACCTGATAGGCGGCCTGCGCGGCGTTGAGAATCTGGTAGAAGGCGACGCCGTCGGCCGAAACGCTGGCATTGTCGCGGGTGATGACCTCCTGCGTCGGGATGTCGAGCACCTGTTCCATCACGTTCATCTTCGCCCCGATGCGGTCGATGAAGGGGATGATGAGGTTGAGGCCGGGCTGCAGCGTGCGCGTATAACGGCCGAAGCGTTCCACCGTGTACTGGTAGCCCTGCGGGATCGTCTTGATCCCGGCAAAGAGGATCAGGACGACCAGGACCACGAGGGCGATGACGACGATATCCAGTCCGGCAAAATCCATGTTCTTCTCTCCAAAAGGCATTGCGGCGCTACTGTAAGGGATACGCGCCGCGATGCCAGTCTATTTGGACGGGAAGAGGAATAATCCGGCTCATACCCAGCCGGAGAGCTCCCGCCGCACGACCGTCTCCAGAACGGCCATGCCTTCCGGAGAATCGTTCAGACAGGGGATGTGCGAGAATTTCTCGCCGCCATTGTGCAGGAAGCTCTCGGCGGCCTGCTCGGCGATCTCCTCCAGCGTCTCCAGGCAGTCGGAGACGAAGCCGGGATTGAAGACGGCGATGCGCTTGACGCCTTCCTGCGCCAGCTTCTCCACGGTCTTGTCCGTATAGGGCTGGAGCCATTCCTCCGGGCCGAAGCGGGACTGGAAGGTGAGGACCAGCTTCTCCGCCGACCAGCCGAGGCGCTCGCGCAGCAGCCGCGCGGTCTTCTGGCACTGGCAGTAATAGGGGTCGCCCTTCTCGAAATAGCTTCTGGGAATGCCGTGGAAGGAGGCCAGCACGCGTTCCGGCTCCCAGTCGAGCGTTGCGAGGTGCTTTTCGATGGAGACGGCGAGCGCGTCGATATAGGCGGGGTCGTCGTGGTAGGGCGGCACGGTGCGCAGCGCCGGCTGCCAGCGCATCTTCAGCAGCGTCTCGAAGGCCTTGTCGTTGACGGTCGCCGTCGTCGCGGCCGCATATTGCGGATAGAGCGGGAAGACGAGGATGCGTTCGCAGCCCTGCCTTTGGAGATATTCCATGCGCGAGCCGATGGAGGGCTGGCCGTAGCGCATGGCCCAGTCGACGATGACGCCGGCGTGATCCTTGAGGGCTTCGGCCATCAGCTCCGCCTGGCTGCGCGTATAGGTGCGCAGGTAGCTCTCGTTCCGCTCCTTGTTCCAGATCGTCTCATAGGCCTTGCCGACCTTGCCGGGGCGCGTGTTGAGCACGATGCCGAAGAGGATCGGATACCAGGCGATCTTCGGCCATTCGATGACGCGCTTGTCTGTCAGGAACTCCTTCAGGTAGCGGCGCATCGAGGTGTAGTCCGTACCGTCGGGCGTGCCGAGATTGACGAGCAGCACGCCGACCTTGCCATGCTTGACGGGCGGATGGTTGGCGGGCTTGGCGGCGATGTCCATCGTGGATCCTGTGCGTACGGGTTGTCGTCATTGCCCGGCGGGGCCGGTTCGTTCAGAACGGTTCTAAAAAGAAATGCCGGTCCGGGAAAGCCCGGACCGGCGGAAAAAGTGGAGACAAATTGTCCTTATTCGGCCGGGATCGAGAGCTCCTTGCCGATGGGCAGGGCCCGCGGACGCGGATTGCCGTTGGCTTCGGCGATCCTGCGCCACAGCGTGCCATCGCCATAGGCGGCCTTGGCGAGATCCCAGAGCGTGTCGCCGCGTGCGATGACATGCTTGCCGCCTGCCGTGGCGCCGCTTTCGGCCGCCGTGGTGGCTGGTTCCGATCCGGTCGTCGCGGTGCCGGACCCGGTATCGCCGTCCGTCGCCGCGCCTTCCGTCGAGGTCGCGCCGCTGTCGGCGGGCGCTGCCGCCTTTTCGGTGGTGGCCGGCTTCGTCTCGGTGCCGGTTGCGCCTTCGGCCATGCCGGCGGCTTCGGTGATGCGGCCGTCGGTATAGGGCTTGTAGGGGCGGTGGGCGGAGAGGTAGTCGGCGACCACGAGCTCCAGGTTCGGGCCGAAGTCATAGGGGTTCACGGCGGCCTTCGCGAAGATGGCGTAGCCGTCCCCACCGGCACGCAGGTAGTTGTTGGAGGCGACGCCGTAGGTCTTGTCCGGGTCGAGCGGCACGAAGGCGTCGCCCTCCTTCACCTCGACCGAGACGACCCGGCTGCCGGCCGGCTTCGACTTGTCGAAGGCGTATTTCAGGCCGGAGACCTGCGGGAAGCGGCCCGCGCCTTCCTCGATCTGGCCGAGGCCGTTTTCGAGCGCGGCGACGAGGTCGGCGCCCTTGAGCTGGAAGGTCGCGACGGTGTTCTGGAACGGCAGCACCGAGAGCACCTCGCCCATGGAGACCGGCCCGGCATCGATGGAGGAACGCAGCCCCCCGCCATTGGTGATGGCGACGGTCATGCCCTGGTTTTTCGTGCGGTCGAGGATGGCGTCGGCAACGAGGTTGCCCATGGCGCATTCGGCGGCGCGGCAGGTTTCGCGCGAGCCGTCGATCGGCGCGGCGGTTTCCGCGACGATCTTGTTCTTCAGCTCATCGATGGGGCCGGACAGTTCCTTGATCCGGGCAAGGACCGCTTCGTCCGGCTTGATGGAGGCATCGACGAGGATCGGCTCGCCGGTCGCTTCCTTCACCACGCCGGCATCGTCGAAGACGACCTTCAGGTTGCCGAGATATTTCGAATAGGCGCCGGCCTGCACGACGGGCACCTTGTAGCCGCCGGGATTGTCGACCATCGTCGGGTAGGGGCCTTCCGCCTTGTCCGACGTACTGGAAAGGAAGGTGTGGGAGTGGCCGCCGACCACGACGTCGACGTCCGGGATCCTGGCGATGGCGGCGAGGTCGCGCGGATAGCCGACATGGGTGAGCGCGACGATCTTGTCGACGCCCTCCTTCTTCAACTCGGCGACGGCGGCGGTGATGTCGGCGACATCGTCGCCGATCAGCACGTTCGGGCCGGGAGAGGAGAGTTCTTCCGTGTCGTTGGCGACCGCGCCGACGATGCCGATCTTCTGGCCGCCTTTGTCGAGGACGATGAAGGGCTTGATGCGGTCGCCGATCTTCGAGCTGGCGCCGGCCGCGACATTGGCGGTGACGACGGGGAACTGGACCTTGTCGAGGAAGGTGGCGAGGCCGTCCTCGCTGTCGTCGAATTCATGGTTGCCGACGGTCATCGCGTCGAAGTTCATGAGGTTGAGGAACTCGGCTTCCGCCGCGCCCTTGTAGGTCGTGTAGAAGAGCGAGCCCTGGAAATTGTCGCCGGCATTGAGGAGCAGCACGTTCCTGCCGGAAAGCTTCTGGCGCTCGGCGTCGATGGCGGCCTTCAGGCGCGCGACGCCGCCGAAGCACTCGCCCTTGCCTTCCTCCTCGGCCGAGCAGGTCGAATCGAACTTGTTGATCGATTCGATGCGCGAATGCAGGTCGTTGATATGCAGGATGTTCAGCTCGTAATCGGCGAATGCCGCACCGCTGGAGAGCACAAAGAGGGAGGCGGCCAAAAGGCCGGATCGGATAAGCGTCATGGTCCTGTTCTCCTCGTTTGCCCGCGGCCGAAGACGCGGAAGGGGCTGCGCCTTTCCCAATAAACCGGAAACATGACAGCCGGCCGGTGGATGTTTTCACCGGTCGGAGGCAACTTCAAGCGAAAAGACAGGCCCTTTCGCCACCCGGCTCGAAACGCAAAAAGGGCCTTGCGGCCCTTTTCCGGGATGCCGGGGCCGGCTCAGGCGCGGCGCGAGAGCGAGAACTGCGCGCCTTCGGCCGTGGTGCAGTTGAGTTGGCGCGGATTGACCAGCGCGCAATTGACCTTGGACTGCGTGTTGCGCACCAGCGAGGTCATGTTGATCTCGACCAGCGTCGGCGAGGTCTTGATGTAGGTGCCGGAAGCGAGGAGCTGGTTCGTGTCGGTCGTGCGCGTGGTGAAGGTGCCGCCCGTGAAGGACGAGACGATGCCGTTCGGATCGACCCAGGAACCTTCCACGCCCTGCTGCATAGGCTGCTGGGCGACCGGAAAGCTGCGCGGTGCCGGTTCCGTCTGGCACGATGCGAGGGCTGCGGCTGCGACAAGCAGGCTCAGGGCTGCAACTGGCTTCATCTGATTCTCCAAAGGTCTCGCGGTGCGAACCACCTGTCCGGTTTGCCCGAACATGCCGTGAAGAGGCGTCGAAAGCAAGACGCGCCGGCAGGCGGTCAGGCATTATCCCATTGAAAGCGAAGCGCCCGCGGATTGCCGCGGGCGCCTTTCATTCCGGTTAAAGGCCGGTTCAGCGAACGAGGACGTTCCTGAACTGCCACGGATCCTTCGTGTCGAGGTCTTCCGGGAAGAGGCCCGGGCGGCCGTCGAGCGGGGTCCAGTCGGTATAGTGGCCCTCGACCGGGCCGAGATAGGGCGTCTGCACTTCGAGGCAGCGCTTGTAGTCGACCTCGTCGGCCTCGACGATGCCGGCCTTCGGGTTCTCCAGCGCCCAGACCATGCCGGCGAGCACGGCGGAGGTTACCTGCAGGCCGGTCGCGTTCTGGTAGGGGGCGATGCGGCGGGTTTCCTCCAGCGACAGGCGCGAGCCGTACCAGTAGGCGTTCCTGTCATGGCCGTAGAGCAGAACGCCGAGTTCGTCGACGCCGTCGACCAGTTCGTTCTCGTCGAGGACGTGCAGGACAGGCTGCTGGTGGCCGCCATTGCCGAACATCTCGTGCAGCGACAGCACGGCGTCGTTGCAGGGATGGTAGGCATAGTGGCAGGTCGGGCGGTAGGCGACGTCGCCGTCCTTGTCGCGGACCGTGAAGTAGTCGGCGATCGAGATCGATTCGTTGTGGGTGACGAGGAAGCCGTATTGCGGGCCGGGCGTCGGGCACCAGGAGCGCACGCGCGTGTTGGCGCCGGGCTGCTCCAGGTAGATGGCGGCCTTGCAACCCTTCTTCTGCTTCTTGGCGTTCTTCGGCATCCACTTCTCATGGGTGCCCCAGCCGAGCTCGGCCGGCTGGAGGCCTTCCGAGATGAAGCCCTCGACCGACCAGGTGTTCCAGAAGGTGTTGAAGGGCTTGGGGTTCTTGGTGCGCTGGGTGTCGCGCTCGGCGATGTGCACGCCCTTGACGCCGGCCTTCTTCATCAGCTTGGCCCAGCCTTCGCGGTCGTTCTGCGCGGGCTCCTCGAACTTCATGTCGAGGTCCCCGGCAAGGTTCAGCAGCGCCTGCTTGACGAACCAGGAGACCATGCCGGGGTTTGCGCCGCAGGTGGAGATCGCCGTCGTGCCGCCGGGGTGCTTTTCCTTCTCCTTGCGCACGGTCTCGCGCAGGGCATAGTTCGTGCGGTCGGCGTTCTTCATGTTCTTGTCGAAATAGAAGCCGAGCCACGGCTCGACGACCGTGTCGATATAGAGCACGTCCAGCTTGCGGCAGAACTTGATGAGGTCGAGCGAGCCGGTATCGACGGAGAGGTTGACGCAGAAGGCCTGGCCTTCGCCTTCCGTGAGGAGCGGCTTCAGGAGGTCCTTGTAGTTCTCGCGGGTGACATGCGCCTTGATGTGGCGGGCGCCATGGCGGGCATAGATCTCGGCGTCGGCGGCGTCCTCGCGCGGCTCGATGACGATCAGCCGGTTCCGGTCGTACTTGAAGTGGCGCTCGATCAGCGGCAGCGTGCCGCGGCCGATGGAGCCGAAACCGATCATCACGATCGGGCCGGTGATTTCGCCATATACCGGATAGGTGCTGTCTGCCATTTGGGTCTCCTGCGGACGGCCGCTTTGCGCTGAAAATCAGGGGCTCGAAAGGCCCCTTAGCATAGTATGCCAGCGCTAGAGCACAGATTTCTGTCACAATAAAGGGCGGCCAAGTATTTCTGCGGCGATATGCTTAAGCCGCCGTCGCCGCCTCAGGCGGGGACGCAGCGGATCAGGCCCCGCAGCGAATTGCCGGCGAGGATCGTGCCGCCGGCAAGGTCCTCCGGCCGCAGCACCGCCTCGATGGCCCTGCCGGTTTCCAGCAGCTCCTCGCGCAGCACGCCGGCCAGCAGGCCCGAGCCGAGCGGCGGCGTCTTCAGCGGGCCGGTGCCGTCGTCGAGGAACAGCGAGGTGATGGTGCCCTCGCAGAGTTCGCCGCGTTCGTTGAGGAGGATGACCTCGTCGGCGTCGGCCGCGGGGAATTCGGCGCGGGCCGCGGCGTAGAGGGCGCGGCGGGATGTCTTGTGGCGCAGCAGCGGGTCGGTGGAGGAGAGGCGGGTGGTGGCGAGCTTCACGCGCCAGACCGCATCCGCCGCAAGGGGTGTGAAGGCGGCGGTCTGCACGTCGATCCGGCCGTCGGGGAAGAGTTCGAGGCGGATACGGAGGGGCAGGGCAGAGGGGGGTAGCGCGGCGAACAGCGCATCCCTTGCTTTCTCCGCGCTCGGCAATCCGAGCGCCTCCGCCGACTGCGCCAGCCGCGCCAGATGCCGCTCCAGCCGCACGAAGCCGGTATCGGGTTCCCAGCGCAGGGTCTCGATCAGCGAGATATCCATTGGTCCCCCACGGCGAAGCGCGCCTTCAGCAGGCATTCCTCATATTCCGCCTCGGCGGTAGAATCGAAGACGATGCCGCCGCCGACGTTGAAGACGGCGTTGCCGTCATCGAAGAGCGAGATGGTGCGGATGGCGACGTTGAAGCGCATGGTGCCGTCAGGCGCGATCATGCCGATGGCGCCGCAATAGGCGTCGCGCGGGCCGTCCTCCAGGTCGTGCAGGATCTCCATGGCGCGCATCTTCGGTGCGCCGGTGATGGAGCCGCAGGGAAAGAGGGCGGCGAAGATGTCGCGGAGGGAGGTGCCGGGTGTGAGCTTCGCCCGGACGTGGCTCACCATCTGGTGCACGGTCGGGTAGGTCTCGACGGCGAAGAGTTTCGGCACATGAAGCGTGCCGACCTCGGTGATGCGCGAGATGTCGTTGCGCAGGAGGTCGACGATCATGCGGTTTTCCGCCTGCGTCTTCGGATCGGCCTGCATGGCGGCGACGATGCGCTCGTCCTCGGCCGCGCTCCCCCCACGCGGGGCGGTGCCTTTCATCGGATGCGTCTCGATCCAGCCGTCCTTGCCGACATCGAAAAAGAGTTCCGGCGAGCGGGAGAGAAGCTTCGGACCGTCGAGCGACACGAAGGCGCCGTAGCGCACGGGCTGGCGCTCGATCAGCGACCAGAAGGCGGCGAGTGGGTCGCCGTTCCAGCGGGCGCGGATCGGCATGGTAAGGTTCGCCTGGTAGCAGTCGCCCTGCCGCAGGTGCTGGTGCAGGCGGTCGAAGCGGCTGCGGTAGGCCTCGAAGTTCCAGTCCGCCTTCGGTTCGGTGAGGAAGGGTTCGTTCTCGATGCGCTGGCGCGGGGTGGCGAGCGGGTGATCTTCTGCAGGCTTTTCGAAGATGCCGAAGCTCATCAGCGGCGTCGGGCGGTTTTCCACCGCGAGCGGGGCCAGCTTCCTCTCGAAGAGATGGCCGGCTTCGTAGCTCATGAAGCCGGCGATCCAGTGGCCCTTTTCATGGGCCGCCTGCAGGGCCGCGAAGGCCGGCTCAAAGCCGGCGCGCTCGCGCACGGTGACGACCGCGAGCGGATCGGCGAAAACCACCGTCCGGTCCTCACGGTCGTCCCTGAGGAGCACAAAGCGTTCGCGGTCGGTCATGCGGGCATCCGGCTTCTTTTAAGATGACGCCTTATCAAGCGCTTCCAGTTCGTCGATCAGCCCCTCGATCATCGACAGTCCCTTGCTCCAGAACGACGGATCGCTCGCATCGAGGCCGAAGGGCTTGAGGAGTTCGGTGTGATGCTTGGTGCCGCCGGCCTTGAGCAGGTCGAAATACTTCGCCTGGAAGCCGGTCCCGGCCTGTTGGTAGACGGCATAGAGCGAGTTCACCAGGCAGTCGCCGAAGGCATAGGCATAGACGTAGAAGGGCGAATGGATGAAGTGGGGGATATAGGCCCAGTAGGTCTCGTAGCCCTCGGAGATGCGGATCGCCGGGCCGAGGCTTTCGCCCTGCACGGAAAGCCACAGTTCGCCGATCTGGTCGCTGGTGAGCTCGCCTTCCTTGCGGGCGGTGTGCACCTTGCGCTCGAATTCGTAGAAGGCGATCTGGCGCACGACCGTGTTGATCATGTCCTCCACCTTCTGGGCGAGCATCGCCTTGCGCTCGCGCTTGTCCTTCGTCTTGTCGAGCAGGCTGCGGAAGGTCAGCATCTCGCCGAAGACGGAGGCGGTCTCGGCGAGCGTAAGCGGCGTCGAAGCCATCAGCGCGCCCTGGCCGCCGGCCAGAACCTGGTGCACGCCATGGCCGAGCTCGTGGGCGAGCGTCATCACGTCGCGCGGCTTGCCCATGTAGTTGACGAGAACGTAGGGGTGGGCGGACGGCACGGTCGGATGGGCGAAGGCGCCCGGGGCCTTGCCGGGGCGTACCGGCGCGTCGATCCAGCCCTTGTCGAAGAAGTCCTTTGCGATGGCGGCCATTTCCGGCGCGAAGGCGCTGTAGGCGGAGAGCACCGTGTCGCGCGCCTCATTCCATGGAATGGTCGCGTCAGGTGTCTCGGGAAGGGGCGCATTGCGGTCCCAGTAATTCATCTGCTCCATTCCGAGCCACTTCGCCTTCATCGCATAGTAGCGATGGGAGAGGCGCGGATAGGCTTCGCGCACGGCTTCCGCCAGCGCCGCGACCACCTCAGGCTCAACGCGGTTGGCGAGGTGCCGGCTGTCGGCGATGTCGGCAAAGCCGCGCCAGCGGTCGGCGATTTCCTTGTCCTTCGCGAGCGTGTTGGTGATCAGCGTGAAGGTGCGGATATTGTCCTCGAAGGTCTTCGCCAGCGCCTCGGCAGCCTTGCGGCGCGCCTCGCCGTCCGGCGACTGGAGCTGGTTGAGGGCGATTTCCAGCGGCAGTTCCTCGCCGTCGATCGTGTAGCGCAACGAGGCCATCGTCTCGTCGAAGAGGCGGTTCCAGGCGGCAGCGCCCGTCATCGACTTTTCGAGGAAGAGCTGTTCGGTCCTGTCGTCGAGCTGGTAGGGCTTGTCCTTGCGCAGGTCCTCGATCCAGGGGCGGTAATGGGCGGCAAGGGCGTCGTTCGCCAGCGCCGCCTCGATGCGCTCGTCGTCTATCCTGTTGAGTTCAAGGGAGAAAAACAGGAGATGCGCGCCGAGATCGGTGAGCTTGGCCTGCACGTCGCCATAGAACTTGCCGTTCGCCGGCTCGGTCGTGTTGGTGAAATAGGTAAGGCCTGCAAACGAGATGAGGCGGCCCATCACGTCTTCCAGCGCCTCGAATTCGCGGACGGCCGCGCCGATGCCCTCGTCGCCCGTCTTTTCCGTCGCGGCGTCGAGCTTGCCCTTCCACTTCGCCTCGAAGGCGAGCGAATCCGCCTCGGCCTTCTGCATGTCGGCCTTGAATTCGGGCGAGGCCGGCGCGGGGTAGAGGTCGGTAAGGTTCCAGCCGGGCAGGTCGCCCAGCCCGGCGCCGGCGGCGGCCTCCGCGGTCGCGAAATCGATCCGGGGTTCAAGGAAAGTGCGGGTCATCGGTATCTCTCTTCCTGGTGGGCAGGTCGGGTTCCTTGCTTGCGTCGGCGTTGGTTAAAATGCAAGCCTTTCTCAAAACGGCATGTTCAACCCTTTCTGCCATGGTCCGCTGGTATCCAGTTCCCCAGGGCGTGCATGACGCGCGCCTTCGGCAAGGAGGTTCCAGTGACGGCCCATATTCTTGTCATCGATGACGATCCTGTCCAGCGCAGGCTTCTGAAGAACATGATCGAGCGCTCCGGTCATATCTGCCATATGGCGGAAAACGGCCGCGCGGGCCTCGATCTGCTCGATCGCAAGGGCGGTCTGATCAACGTGATCCTGCTCGACCTGATGATGCCGGAAATGAACGGTTCGGCCTTCCTCGATGCGCTCGCCGAGCGCGAGAATACCATTCCGGTGATCGTGCAGACGGGGCAGGGCGGCATCGAGACGGTGGTCTCGGCCATGCGTGCCGGCGCCTTCGATTTCGTCGTCAAGCCCGTTTCGCCGGAGCGCCTGAGCGTTGCGGTCGGCAATGCGCTGAAGGTCGACCAGCGCGAGGGCCGCAGCCGCGGCGGGCGGCGCGGACGCGCCGAGGCCGTGCACTTCGACGACATCGTTTCGGCCAGCTCCGAAATGCTGCGCGTCATCGATCTCGGCCGCCGCGCGGCGCAGTCGAACATCCCGGTGGTTCTGGAAGGCGAATCCGGCGTCGGCAAGGAAATGGTGGCGCGCGCCATCCAGGCGGGAAGCGACCGGGCGCACAAGCCCTTTGTCACCGTCAATTGCGGCGCGATCCCGCACAATCTGGTCGAAAGCATCCTGTTTGGCCACGAGAAGGGTGCCTTCACCGGCGCGAGCGAGCGCCACACCGGCAAGTTCATGGAGGCCGACGGCGGAACGCTGTTCCTCGACGAGATCGGCGACCTGCCGCTCGATGTGCAGGTGAAGCTGTTGCGTGCCGTGCAACAGGGCGAGATCGAGACGATCGGCGCGCGCTTTCCGCAGAAGGTCAATGTCCGCCTCATCTCGGCGACCAACCGCGACCTCATCAACGAGGTGCGCGAGGGCCGTTTCCGCGAGGACCTCTACTATCGCCTCAACGTCTTCCCGATCACCATCCCGGCGCTGCGCAAGCGCAAGGAGGACATTCCGGTCCTCGTGCGCGCCTTCGTGCAGCGCTTCGCTGGGGAGCAGAAGCTGGCCCGCCCGCTCGGCGTCTCGGCCGGTGCGATGGCGCTTCTGACGGCCTATGACTGGCCGGGCAATATCCGCCAGCTCGAAAACGCGATCTTCCGTGCGGTGGTGCTGTCGGAAGGGGCGGAACTGACCGCCGCCGACTTCCCGCAGATTGCCGCGCAGGTTCCCGGCCACGGGCTTGCGGAAGGCGGCGCGGCGACCTGGGAGACCTCTGGCCTGCCCGCGCAGGAGCCGGCGGCCGAAACGCGCCTTCCCAGCGTCTATCCGGATTTCCGGCCGGGCGAATCAGTCGAGGCCGCCGCGGCGGATAACGCCATCTCCAGCGTCGACAGGGGCGGTCATGTGCGCAAACTGGCCGATGTGGAAGAGGAACTGATCCGTTTCGCCCTGAAATTCTATCATGGGCAAATGAGCCAGGTCGCCCGCAAACTGGGCATCGGGCGCTCGACTCTCTACCGCAAATTGAAGGATTATGGCATCGATCCGGACGATCCGATGAAGGAAGCTGCGTAAAACCCCGGGAATCCCGGCCATCCGGGATTTCTCGATTGCCGTTTATTCCCTGTTAGTGGATTGTTCACTATAACGGGTGCGCGGGGAAGAGTGTGGCGGATTTGCCATGCTCTCACCGCAATTGGCAGTCATCTGGGACAACGGACGTTCGTTGTCCTTCGGACGGGGAAAGAGTTGGCAAATTTGTTCGCATCGATGAAGCGCCCGGGGACCTCCCTGAGCAGCCTCTGCAAGACAGTGTTGCAAAAGCTGCCCAAGGCCCTGACCACGGCCGTGCTCTCTGCTGCCCTCATCCTGCCCGCAGCCATTCCCGCGACCGTCCAGGCCGAGAGCGGCAACCGCACGCTCAAGCTCTATTTCATCCATACCAAGGAAAAGGCCGAGATCACCTTCAAGCGCAACGGCCGCTACGACCCGCGCGGCCTGAAGCAGCTCAACGAGTTCCTGCGCGACTGGCGTCGCAGCGAACCGACGAAGATGGATCCCCGCCTCTTCGACCTCGTCTGGGAAGTCTACCAGAAGGTCGGTGCCTCCGGTTACATCAACGTCGTCTCCGCCTATCGCTCGCCGGCCACCAACGGCATGCTGCGCTCGCGCTCCAAGGGCGTTGCCAAGAAGAGCCAGCACATGCTCGGCAAGGCGATGGACTTCTACATTCCCGGCGTGAAGCTGGCGACGCTGCGCGCCACCGCCATGAAATTCCAGGTCGGCGGCGTCGGCTACTATCCGACCTCCGGCTCGCCCTTCGTCCATCTCGACGTCGGCGGCGTGCGCGCCTGGCCGCGCATGAGCCGCCAGGAACTGGTGAGCCTCTTCCCCGACGGCAAGACGATGCATGTCCCGGCGGACGGCAAGCCGCTGCCCGGCTATCAGCAGGCGGTCGCGGACTACAAGCGCCGCGTCGGCGCGAACGCCATCCAGGTCGCCGGCGGCGGATCGAACCCGTCGGCCTCTTCGTCCAAGCGCAAGGGCGGCTTCCTTGCCGCACTCTTCGGCGGAGGCGGCGACGAGGATGAAGAACCCGAAATGATCGCGAGCAACGCCGTGATCGCGGACGACTTCGACGAAGGCGGCTCCGCCCGCGCGCCGGCAAGGGCCGCGCAGGATACCAAGCCGGCCGCCGCCGAAGCCGAGTCGGAACTGGCCTTCAACGCACCCGTTCCGGGAAACCGCCCCGCCTTCAAGGCCGCCGAGACCGGAGAACTGGCCCTCGTCGCGCCGCAGGCGAACGGCGCCGTCGCGGCCCTCGAGGCGGCCACGACCGAGCAGAAGCCTGAATTCGAAGACCTTGCGGCCTACAAGATCCCGCTTCCCGTCATGCTGGGTGCCCGCACCCAGCCCGGCGACGCCATGATGGCGGAAGCCGCTGTCGAGGACAGCGAGGAACTCGCCATGGTTCCGGTGCCGGGCCTGCGCCCGCAGGTCGAGCTCGACAAGACGCAGACGGCGCTGATGGCGGCCGCGGAGGCCGATGTCGCCCTGCCGACCGGCGCAGACCGCTCCGGCCTTGCGGCTCTCGCCGAGCCGACGACGGGTGGCGGCGAAGGCGTTCCGGTCGAAATGGTGGCGCTCATGCCGTCCGACGGCGGCGGTGCGCGGGCGCTGGAGGAGACGCCCACCAAGGGCGGCCGTCCGAAGAAGAAGGACGCCGATGCGGCAAGCCGCGGCGCGATCCGCACCGAACCGAAGCTGTCGCAGAAGATCCTCTCGCAGTGGGCGCTGGACCAGGAGCGCGTCGCGACGCTCTCCAAGCCCGTCAAGGCGCCGCGCTTCGTCAGCCGCACATTGCGTTCCGCGCCGACGACGGTCTACCTCGCCGGCTTCCAGCCGGAGGGCAAGTCGATCGATGCCGGCCGCTTCAGCGGCACGGCGGTGAATTTCATGGAAGTGCGCAAGTTCGAGAGCGCCGCGAACTGACCGCTTTTCCATGTGCCAGCAAAAAGCCCGCCGGATCGCTCCGGCGGGCTTTTTCGTTGCGGGCTGCGCGGGCCTATTCGGCGTCCGGCGGCAGCTCGATCATGCCGAGGGCCTGGAGATAGGTGTCGAGGATCGCTTCCTGCTCCATGCGCTCGTCCTTGTCCTGCTTGCGGATCTGGATGACCTTGCGCAGGATCTTGGTGTCGAAGCCGGTTCCCTTGGCTTCGCCGTAGACGTCCTTGATGTCGTCGGCGATGGTTTTCTTTTCTTCCTCGAGGCGCTCGATCCGCTCGATGAACGCGCGAAGCTGGTCGCGTGCGACGCCGTGGGCATCCGACATGGTCTTCTCCTTGGATGGGGCTTTTCAGAAATTCGAAGGTGCCGTGACTTGCCGCGAACTTCCGGCAAGATCAAGACCTATCACGCGTTCCTTCAGGATTTTCCCATGCGGCGAGCGTCACTCCCGGGGGCGGTTGACCTCGAAGGCGGCCTTCTGCGCGTCGCTCGCCTCGCGCTGGTAGCGCGCGCGCCATTCCTCATAGGGCATGCCGTAGACGATCCTCCGTGAGGCGTCCTTGTCGAGCGGGACGCCCGCCTCGTTCGCCGCCTCGCGATACCAGTTCGACAGGCAGTTCCGGCAGAAGCCGGCGAGGTTCATCATGTCGATGTTCTGCACGTCGGTGCGCTCGCGCAGGTGCTTGACGAGGCGGCGGAAGGCGGCCGCCTCGAATTCTGTCTGCTGTTCCTTGCTGAGGTCGGTCATCGTCTCGGTCTCAATAGGGTCCGGTGCGGGAAGGGTGGATCTCGTATGTGTGCAGGGCCTCGTGCGCATTCAACCGTGCGAAGATCGGCGCCAGCCTGTCGACCCAGCGGGCGATGCCGGCCGCCTCGCCGATCTCGTCCTGGCGGATCTCGATGAGCGCGTGGGGAATGCCGGGCTTCATGCAATGGCGGAACATGGTGTCGCCGCGCAGCGCCCCGTCATAGGGTTCATTGTCGCCGACGGCGACGTCGCCGGGTGCGCGAAGGGCGGCGAGAAGCGGATGCACGGCGCGAGGGTCGCTGTCCCACAGCACCGTCACCTGCCAGGGACGCGGCACGCCTTTCCAGGCCGGCGTGAAGGAATGCATGGAAAAGACCAGCGGCGCCCGGCCGGTCCTCTGCGCGACCGCTCCGATCGTGCGGGAGACGGCATCGTGGTAGGGGCGGTGGAATGTCTCCAGCCGGTATTGCCATTCTTCGGGCGTGATCGGATGGTTGCCTGGAACGATCGCGCCGTCGGAAATGCGCATGATGAGCGTCGGGTCGTCCTCGCCGCGGTTGGGGTCGATGAGGAGGCGGGAAAAGCGGCTCATGACGGCCGGCGCGTTCAGCCGGGCGGCCAGCCCGCGCACCACGCCCTCGACGCCGATGTCGTAGGCGATGTGGCGCTCGAAGGCGCTTTCCGGCAGGCCGAGGCGCTTGTAGCGCCCGGGCAGCAGATTGGTGGCGTGGTCCGCCAGGATGACGAGCCCGAGGCCGGTATCGCCGTCAATGATCTCGAAAGGGGAGTGGTCCTGCATGTCTTCTGCCGCGTGTTCACCGCCTGCGCCGACTGATCGCACGGGGCGAGCCGGCCCGCAAGGCTCGAGGCCTGCGGTTGTGGCGGCGAGTCACTTCCCCGTCATGGAAATGTAATCGATTAGTGTTGCGTTGACATTCATGCCCCGTCGTCGCAAGAAAGCGCATATTCAAATCAACGGAGTTCCATTGGAAGCCGTGAGAGCCAAGAGCCATAACCCGTTCCTTTCGAAAGCCAGCGGTCTTCTCCAGGCCGGCCTTTTCCTCTTCGCGGGTTTCTTCGCCCTTTCCGTACCGGATGAGGCGAGGGCCGATTTCCGAGTCTGCAACGGCACGCAGAACCTCGTCGGGGTCGCCATCGGCTACCGTGCCAAGGAAGGCTGGATCAGCGAAGGCTGGTGGCAGGTGCCCGCCACGACCTGCGCCACGCTGATCGAGGGCGAGCTGCAGTCGCGCTACTACTATCTCTATGCCGAAGACGCCGCGCGCGGCGGCCGCTGGACCGGCGACGTCAACATGTGCGTCGCCGAGAACGAGTTCAAGGTGACCGGCGTGCAGGACTGCTTCGCGCGCGGCTTCCAGCGCATGGGCTTCAAGGAATACGACACGGGGCGGCAGGGAAGCTGGATGGTACAGCTTTCCGACACGCCAGGGACGCAGGAAAGCCAGAACTGATGAGACGGAACAGAAAAGTCAAAATCCTCGCCACGCTCGGACCGGCATCGTCTGACGAGCAGATGATCCAGAAGCTGCACGAGGCGGGAGCAGACCTGTTCCGCATCAACATGAGCCATGCCAGCCACGACGTGATGCGCACGCTGATCAGCCGCATCCGCGCCGTCGAGGCCCGCTGTGGCCGGCCGATCGGCATCCTCGCCGACCTGCAGGGGCCGAAGCTGCGCGTCGGCAAGTTCGCCAACGGCTCGGAAGAGCTGAAGCCCGGCCAGACCTTCACGCTCGACAACAAGGACGTGCCCGGTGACAACACCCGCGTGTTCCTGCCGCATCCGGAAATCCTGGAAGCGGTCAAGCCCGGCCACCGCCTGCTGATCGACGACGGCAAGCTACACCTGCGCGCCGAGAGCGCCGACGGCAAGTCGATCGTCTGTACCGTCGTCTCCGGCACCAAGATCTCCGACCGCAAGGGCGTCAGCCTGCCCGACACGCTGCTCGGCGTCGGCGCGCTGACGGAGAAGGACCGCGTCGACCTCGATGCGGTTCTTGCGACCGGCAGCGTCGACTGGGTGGCGCTCTCCTTCATCCAGCGCCCGGAAGACCTTGCCGAGGTGCGCAAGGTCGCGCGCGGCCGCGTCGGCCTGATGTCGAAGATCGAAAAGCCCCAGGCCGTCGAGCGGATCGACGAGATCATCGAGCTTTCCGACGCCCTGATGGTCGCCCGCGGCGACCTCGGCGTGGAAATGCCGCTGGAAGCCGTCCCCGGCATCCAGAAGCAGCTCATCCGCGCCTGCCGCCGCGCCGGCAAGCCGGTGGTCGTCGCCACGCAGATGCTGGAATCGATGATCTCGGCGCCGGTGCCGACGCGTGCGGAAGTCTCCGACGTCGCGACCGCCGTCTTCGAGGGCGCGGACGCCGTCATGCTGTCGGCCGAATCGGCTTCCGGCGCCTATCCGGTCGAGGCCGTCTCCACCATGGCGTCGATCGCCAGCACGGTCGAGCGCGACCCGCACTATCCCGGCATCATCTACGCCCAGCGCTCGACGCCGGAAGCGACCGGTGCCGACGCCATCTCGCTGGCCGCCCGCCAGATCGCCGAGACGCTGAAGCTGTCGGCCATCGTCTGTTACACCTCGTCGGGCGCGACGGGCCTGCGCACGGCCCGCGAGCGGCCGGACGTGCCCGTCCTGGCGCTCTCGCCGGTCATCGAGACGGCACGCCGCCTGTCGGTCGTGTGGGGCCTGCACTGCGTCGTCACGGGCGATGCGACGGACCTTGACGACATGGTGAACCGCGCCTGCCGCATCGTCGTCAGCGAGGAATTCGGCAAGCCGGGCGACCGCATCATCATCTCGGCCGGCGTTCCGCTCGGCACGCCCGGTGCGACGAACATGCTGCGCATCGCCTATATCGCCGCGGACGGCGTCAGCGGCGTCTGAGCGGCGATCCCTTCAGGATGCCTGAGAGGCGGGCTTCGGCCCGCCTTTTCGATTCCGGGGAGGGCGTGTCAGGTGCGCTGGCCGGTGAGCTTTTCCGCGAGCTCGCCGAGCTCCTTCTGGGCCTGCCGCTCGGTCGGGTAGATGTCGAGGAACTTTTCCCAGGCTTTCAGCGCCATCTCGTCGCGACCGGTCTGGGACATGATGGCGGCCATGCCGGCCAGCGCGCCGAAATGCCGGGGCTCGATCGCGAGCACCTGGTTTATGTCGGACATCGACTTGCGGTAGTTGCCCATCTTGAAATGCAGGGTCGCGCGGCGGTTCCAGGCTTCGACATAATCGGGCTTCAGGCGAATCGCCTCGTCGAGGTAGTCGAGCGCCGCGACGTTCTTGTCCTCGGTCATGGCCTTGTCGGCCCACTGGATCAGGAGATTGACGGTGGCGCTGCCGGAATCCTGCCATTCCCGGCGGATCTGGTCGGCGATGCCCTTGGCGACGCCCGGATTGCCCTCGCGCTTCAGCGTATCGAAGAGCTTGTCGAGCCGCTGTGCCTGCGTGGGCGTGGCGGAGGTGTCGAGGGAGGCCTTGTCCGCCTGCTGCGCATGGGCAGCGGCCGGCGCGACGGCGACGAGGGGGAAGGCAAGGCAGAGTGCTGAAAGCATGAAAAAGCGCATGGCGGTTATGGTAAACCGCCATGGCGCAACTTCAAACGAATATTTGTCGATCACCGCTTCCCGCCTGGCGGAAAGGCGACCACGACGCCTGGTCAGCCCTGACGAGCCTTGAAGCGCGGGTTCTGCTTGTTGATGATGTAGACACGGCCCTTGCGGCGAACAAGGCGGTTCTCGCGGTGACGAGCCTTGAGCGACTTGAGCGAATTCTTGATCTTCATTTTTCTGATCCGCGTATTGCAGGGCGACTCGAGTTCGCCGGATTTCCTCAATCAAAAACGCGCCGTTTCGGGCGCGCTTTCAGGTTGGCAGGCATGTAACCTGTGACATTTGCGCTGTCAACCGTGGCGGGCGGGTTTTCCGCGCGGCTATGCCGGTTTTCCAGCCCCCGGCGTGGCTTTTCAGCCGAGAATCTGCGTCACATGCCCCATCTTGCGGCCGGGGCGGGCCTCCGTCTTGCCGTAGAGATGGACGAGCACGTCGGGCCTTGCCAGCCAGGCGGGAACGTCGTCGATATCGTCGCCGATCAGGTTCTGCATCACGCAGTCCGAATGGCGGCGGGGATCGCCGAGCGGGTGGCCGGCGACGGCGCGGACGTGCTGGTCGAACTGCGAGATCACGCAGGCCGCCTCCGTCCAGTGGCCGGAATTGTGGACACGCGGCGCGATCTCGTTGGCGACGAGCCCGCCGTCAGGCAACACGAAGAACTCGACGCCGATGACGCCGACATAGCCGAGACTGTCCAGGATCGCCCGCGCGGCCCTGCGGGCCTGGTCGGCCGACGCCTCGTTGACGCGGGCCGGCAGGGTCGAGGTGTGGAGGATGCCGTTGCGGTGGACGTTCTCCGCCGGGTCGTAGCAGGCGATCGTGCCGTCGCGGTCGCGGGCGGCGATGATCGAGATTTCCCGTTCGAAGGGAACGAGGCTCTCCAGGATCAGCGGCACGCCGCCGAGCGCCTCGAAGGCGCCGTCGCGGCTTTCGGCCGGCGAGCGGAACAGGCGCTGGCCCTTGCCGTCATAGCCGAGCCGGCGCGTCTTCAGGACGCCGACGCCGCCGAAGCGGTCGAGCGCGGCTTCGAGGTCGGCCTGGCTGTCGACGGCGGCGAAATCGGCGGTGCGGATGCCGCAGTCGCGGATGAAGCTTTTCTCCACGAGGCGGTCCTGCGAGACCTCCAGCGCGCGCGGCGGCGGGAAGACCGGGACGGCCTCGGCCAGCGCTTCGGCAGCGGCGACCGGCACGTTCTCGAACTCGTAGGTCACGACGTCGCAGAGGCGGGCGAGCTCGGCCAGCGCATCCGGGTCGTCATAGGCCGCGACGATCTGCGCACTGGCGAGCTGGGCGGCTGGGCAATCGGGCTGCGGCTCGAGGATGACGGTGCGCAGGTTGAGGCGGGCGGCCGCCATGGCGAGCATGCGGCCGAGCTGGCCGCCGCCGATGATGCCGATCGTGCGCACGCTCATAGCGGGCCGTCCACGGGATATTCGGCGACGGCGTTGGACTGGTTCTCCCGCCATTCGTCGAGGCGGTGGGCGAGTTCGGGATCGCTGAGGGCCAGCACGGCGGCGGCGAGCAGCGCTGCGTTCACCGCGCCGGCCTTGCCGATGGCGAGCGTGCCGACGGGGATGCCGGCGGGCATCTGCACGATGGAAAGCAGGCTGTCCTGGCCGGACAGTGCCTTGGACTGGACCGGAACGCCGAAGACCGGGAGTGGCGTCATCGCGGCCGCCATGCCGGGCAGGTGGGCCGCTCCGCCTGCCCCGGCGACGATGACCTTGAAGCCTTCCGCCTTGGCGCCGCGGGCGAAGCTGTACAGCCGGTCGGGCGTGCGGTGCGCCGAAATGATGCGGGCCTCGTAGTCGACGCCGAGCGCATCGAGCGTGTCGGCGGCGTTCTTCATCGTCTCCCAGTCGGACTGGCTTCCCATGATGATGGCGACGGGGGGCGTTTCTGTGGTGTCCAAGGCGTCTCGTCCGTTCAGGCGATGATGTCGGGAATGATCTGATCTTCCAGCTTGGAAATCTTGTCCTTGAGGATAAGCTTCTTCTTCTTCATGCGCTGGATTCTGAGGGCTTCGCAGCCGGTCTGGATCATGGCGTTGATCGCGGCATCGTAGTCTTCGTGCTCCTGGCGCAGCCGTGCGACGGCAAGCCGTAATTCAGCCTGTTCCTGGTCTGCCATGCTATTCGTTCCCCTCGGCGGAGAGGCGGCCCGACCGCCTCTTCCAGTCTCTACAAAGGCTGCTCCTACCACGAAAGCCCTGGTAACGGGAAGTTATCCCTTGCCACGTTTTCGCCTTCGACAAATGAAAAATGACATGGCACACTGGTTCTGTTGCAACCTGGACCACCCGGCATGAAAGTGACCGGGTGCAAGCAAAAGGAAGGAACTGTCACATGTCGATTGAGGCACATCTGGCCACGCTCGAAAAGAAGCATTTCGCTCTCGAAGAAGAGCTCCATGCTGCAATGAATCGCCCCTCCGCGGAGGATCAGGCGATTGCGGATCTCAAGCGTCGCAAGCTGCGCATCAAGGATGAGATCGAGCGTCTTCGCTCCACGGCACACTGAAAAGACAGGGATTTTTCCAATGCCATAGCGAGGGTGAGGGTCGCGAAACAGACGGTCTGCATGGGAGGACCAGGGTAGGAGCCCATTTCGCGAAACCGCCCCGAGAAACGCAATGATGGATGTCTGACGCCCTGGCCTGCCGCAACGGCACGCCGGGGCGTTCTGTTTCAGGATGGGACGGGTCGGCTCCTACGACCAGAACTGGTCGAGCCAGAGATTGAGCCTGTCGAAGCCCCTGGCATTGATCGCGTAGATGCGGCGGGTGCCTTCGGCCCGCACGCTGACGAGATTGCAATCGAGCAGGGCCTTCAGGTGCTGCGAGACGGCGGGACGGCTGATCGGCAGGCCTTCGGACAGTTCATTGACCGTGCGCGGCGCGCGCCGCAATTCCTCCAGCAGGAACCTGCGGTGGGGATCGGCAATCGCCGCAAAGGGATCCGGGTGCGCCATGGGCGAAAGCTATGGCAAGGCAGCATTGCCGGCAAGCAATTTGTGCGCTGCCGAAGACCGCGTCAGAGAAAGGCGAGCGCTCCGTCATAGACGAGCTTGAGGCCGGCGATCAGCGCCATGGCATACATGAAGGGGTAGAAGACGTCGGGCTTCATGCGCTTGACGATGAAACCTCCGCAGGCCGTCGCCACGATGGCGAGGGGAACGAGCGTTGCCGAGATCGTCAGGTTCGTCGTGTCGAGCTGGCCCAGCGCGAAATAGGGGCCGAGCTTGATGGCGTTGAGGATGGCGAAGAAGCGCACGCCTGCCCCGGTATAGTCGCGCGGCGGCAGCTTCAGCGGCAGGCCGTAGACCTGGAACGGCGCGCCGCCCGCATGGGCGACGAAGCTGCCATAGCCGGAAAGCGTGCCGAGGAAGGCGGCCGGTGCCAGCCGGTGCGGCTTTGCCGCGATGACGTAGCCGTGCCGGGCGCGCCAGCTGTTGTAGAAATAGCGGGCGACGAAGAGCACGGTGATGAGGCCGATGATGAGGCGCAGCGCATCGCGCGGCACATAGGCCGAGGTCGCCCAGCCGATGGCGATGCCGAGGAGGGCGCCGGGCAGCATCATCTTCAGCAGCGTGCGGTCGTTGTGGTTGCGCCAGATGTAGAGCGACACGCAGTCCATCACCACGAGGATCGGCAGCAGGATGGCGGCGGCCTGCACCGGCGGCACGGCCATGGCCAGCAACGGCACGCCCATGAGGGCGAGCGCCTCGCCCATGCCGCCCTTGGTGAGGCCGACGAGGAGAACGGCGGGGACGGCCGCATAATAGATGGCGGGGTCGACAGGCATGGAAGGCGATTGATCCTCTTCGTCCTTCCGTCTATCCGCTTTGATCTGTTATGACGAGCCCCGAACCATCGTAATCCAAGGGAAGTGCCCATTCATGTCCGACGTTGAAACCCGCTGCCGCCTTGTGCTTATCCTTCCAGAGGGCGAGGACCTTGCTGCGCGGGCTGCCATGCTGGAGGGTGCGCTGAAAGGCGGTGACGTCGCCTCGGTGATCCTGCCGCAATACGAGCTGGACGACGGCCAGTTCCAGAAGCATGCCGAGGCGCTGGTGCCGATCGTCCAGCAGGCGGGCGCGGCGGCGCTCGTCGCAGGGGATACGCGCGTTGCCGGAAGGGCCAAGGCCGATGGCATCCATGTGACGGGCGGGCTTCAGGAACTCGGCGAGGCGGTGGAGAAATTCACGCCGAAGCTCATCGTCGGCGGCGGCAATGCGACGGACCGGCACAGGGCGCTGGAGATCGGCGAGGTGCGGCCGGACTACATCTTCTTCGGCAAGATCGGCGGCGACATCAAGCCGGACGCCCATCCCAAGAACCTTGCGCTCGCCGAATGGTGGGCCTCGATGGTGGAGATTCCCTGCATCGTGCTCGGCGGCACCGATCCGCAATCGGCGCTCGCGGTCGCCGAGGCGGGCGCGGAGTTCGTGGCCCTCGACAAGGCCGTCTTCGCCGATCCCGCGCAGGCCCCGCATGTTGTTGCCGCCGTGAACGCGCTTCTTGACGAAAAAGCGCCACGGTTTGAGGAATAGTAGACGCTCATGATCAGGGCCGTTCTCTTGCAAGCTTGCCGTATATCCTCCGTGGCGCTTTTCGCCGCGGGCGTTCTCGCGGCCGTGCCCGCCGGCGCCGAGACGGTCAGGAAAGGCCCCGCCGTCACGGCAGGCGCTGCGGATGCGGGCGCGAAGGACGCGGCCGGGGACGAGAAGCCTGCCACCACGGAAAAGCCGGCGGGTGGGGACAAGCCCGCCGAGGGGCCTTCGACGGGCCTTACGGTGCTCGACCGCATGGGCGCGGACCTGCCGGCCCTGCCGGAGGAAAAGCCCTTTGCCGGCAAGGTCGACGACGCCTATGGCGCGTTCCAGCGCGGGCGCTACCTGACGGCGATGGACCTCGCCCTGCCGCGCGCCCAGCTCGGCGATCCGGCGGCCCAGACGCTCGTCGCCGAGATCCTCGACCGCGGCCTCGGCGTCAAGCGGGATCGCGACCAGGCCATGTTCTGGTACCAGCAGGCGGCCAATGGCGGCGATCCGACCGGCATGTTCAAATATGCGGTGCTCCTGATGGAGCGCTCGGGTTCCAAGGAGGACCGCAAGAAGGCCGACGAGCTGATGAAGAAGTCGGCCGATCTCGGCAATCCCTCCGCGCAGTTCAATTACGCGCAGGTCCTGGTGGCCGATTCCCCCGGCGAGAAGGGCCTGCGCGAGGCGCTGCCCTACTACGAGAAATCCGCCGAGCAGGGCATCGCGGATGCGCAATACGCGCTGTCGCAGATCTATCTGAACCTGAGCGACCTGCCGCAGGAGAAGACGAAGCGGGCACGCGAATGGCTGCTGCGTGCCGCACGCGCCGGCGTCGACACCGCCCAGCTCGACCTCGGCATGTGGCTCGTGAACGGCACGGCCGGCGAGCGCGACTACGAGGCCGGCTTCAACTGGCTGAAGCGGGCGGCCGAAGGCGGCAATGCCGTCGCCCAGAGCAAGCTCGCCCAGCTCTACATCCACGGTATCGGCACCAGGTCCGATCCGGTGGAAGCGGCGAAATGGTTCGTGCTGGCGCGCCGCGCCGGGCTGAACGACCCGTCGCTGGAGGATTTCTATCTCGGGCTGAACGACCAGCAGCAGAAGGCCGGCATCGACGCGGCGAACAAGTACCGGTCGGGTTCCTGAGGCCCCGGAATTTACCCTGTTGCGCGAAGCGATGCCCTGCATTGCATCGCTTGCAGGGGCGAAGGCTTGAAACTTCGGGGAATTTGTGGTCTTGAGGCGCATCCCGGTCCCGGTGCGCTTCCCGCGCCGCGGTTCCTGCCGTCCCGAAGCGCCGGACATTCCCGAAGGACTCTAGTTGCATGGCTCGTTCAGCTCTTCTCAACGTCATGGTTCAGGCCGCTTTCAAGGCCGGCAAGTCGCTCGCCCGCGATTTCGGCGAAGTGCAGAACCTGCAGGTCTCGCTCAAGGGCCCCGGCGACTACGTCTCGCAGGCCGACCGCAAGGCGGAGAAGCTGATCCGTGAGGAACTGATGAAGGCGCGGCCGACCTACGGTTTCCTCGGCGAGGAATCCGAGGAGATTACCGGTACGGACGGCGCGCACCGCTGGATCGTCGATCCGCTCGACGGCACGACCAACTTCCTGCACGGCATTCCATGCTTCGCCATCTCCATCGCGCTGGAGCGCAATGGCGAGATCGTCGCGGCCGTCGTGCTGAACCCGGCGACGGACGAGCTCTTCACCGCCGAGCGCGGTGGCGGCGCCTTCCTCAACGACCGCCGCCTGCGCGTCGCCGCGCGCAAGAACCTTTCCGACGCCGTCATCGGCTGCGGCGTGCCGCATCTCGGCCGGGGCAACCACGGCAAGTTCCTCATCGAGCTGCGCCATGTGATGGGGGAGGTGGCCGGCATGCGCCGTCTCGGCTCCGCCTCGCTCGACCTTGCCTATGTGGCGGCCGGCCGTTTCGACGGCTTCTGGGAGCGCGATCTCTCGCCCTGGGACATCGCGGCCGGCATCCTGCTGATTCGCGAGGCTGGCGGTTATGCGAGCGACCTGGAGGGCGGCACCGCGATGTTCGACACCGGCACCGTCGTCTGCGGCAACGAATATATCCACAAGGCGCTGCGCGAGGTGCTGCATCGCCCGGTGCCCACGCGCTAAGCGCTTGAAACAGGCGGCGCATTCCGCGCCGCTGTTGCGGCCTTACCCCTTCAATTCGGCGCAATCTTCCTCTAGTCTCCGCCCCGACGAGAAAGCGGAGATGCGACTACATGGCTAAGCTGGCGCTGTCGGGCTGGGGAGGGTCGGCCGAGACCGGGGACGACTACCCGCACAAACTCTCGAGCCCCATGGCCTTCTTCTGGACGATGGTGATCTTCCTCATCATCGTCGGCTTCGTGGCGGCGATCCTCTTCCGCCAGGCGCAGACGGCGTTCCTTTCCAATCCCGGTCTCAACGGCCTCATTCTCGGCGTGCTGCTGATCGGCATCCTCCTGGTGTTCAACCATGTGCTGGCGTTGCGGCCGGAGGTGCGCTGGTTCAACTCGTTCCGCGCGGCCGGAAGCGCCGAGAAGGTCGGGCGCGATCCCGTTCTCCTTGCGCCGATGCGCGCGCTGATCGGCCGGCGCCATTCCGTCGCGCTCTCGACGGCGACCTTGCGCTCGATCCTCGATTCCATCGCAACGCGCCTCGACGAATCGCGCGACACGTCGCGCTACCTGATCGGCCTCCTCGTCTTCCTCGGCCTGCTCGGCACCTTCTGGGGCCTGCTCGGCACGATCGGCTCGATCAGCACCGTCATCCAGTCGCTCGACGCCGGCGGCGGCACGGCGAACGATATCCTCACCGCCCTCAAGCAAGGCCTTTCCGCGCCGTTGACCGGCATGGGCACGGCCTTCTCGACCTCGCTCTTCGGCCTTTCCTCCTCGCTCATCCTCGGCTTCCTCGACCTGCAGGCCGGCCGTGCGCAGAACCGCTTCTACACCGAGCTGGAAAACTGGCTTTCCTCCGTCACGGATGTCGGCTCCGAATTCCAGCCGGCCGCCGACATGCCCGCCACCTCCTCCGCCGACGTCCAGGCGCTCGCCGAGCAGATCCTCAAGCTCGCGCAGGAGGGCGGCGGCAGCAACCGCTCCACCGCCGCCATGGCGAGCCTTGCCGAGGGCATCCAGGGCCTCGTCAAGAACATGCGCAGCGAGCAGCAGATGCTGCGCGACTGGATCGAGGCGCAGCAGGAGGAGGCGAAGGCGCTTCGCCGCACGCTCGACCGGCTTGCCGCGCGCACCGCTGCCGAAAGGGCCGAGCGCGCCGCTGAAAAAGCCCAGACGGCCGGGGGCGAATAACCATGGCGCTTGCCCGCAACCGGCGCAGCCAGCGCGCGGTCGATTACTGGCCGGGCTTCGTCGATGCGCTGTCGACGCTGCTCCTCGCTATCATGTTCCTGCTGACGGTGTTCGTGCTGGCGCAGTTCTTCCTCAGCCGCGAGATTTCCGGCAAGGACGACGTGCTGAACCGGCTGACCAGCCAGATCAACGAGCTGACGCAGCTCCTGGCGCTGGAAAAGAGCGGCAAGCAGGATCTGGAAGATGCGCTCGCCAACCTGCAGGCTTCGCTCGCCCAGTCGGAGAGCGACCGCACGCGGCTCCAGCAATTGCTCGATAGCGGCGCCGGCGCCTCCGATGCGGCCAATGCCCGCGTGACGACGCTGGAAGGCGAGCTGGATACGGAAAAGCAGGTGAGCGCGCGTGCGATGAGCCAGATCGAGCTGCTCAACCAGCAGATCGCCGCCCTGCGCAGCCAGATCGCCGCCGTCGAGGAAGCCCTGCAGGCCTCCGAGGCCAAGGACAAGTCCTCGCAGGCGAAGATCGCCGATCTCGGCCGGCGCCTCAACGTCGCCCTGGCGCAGCGCGTGCAGGAACTGAACCGTTACCGGTCCGACTTCTTCGGCCGCCTGCGTGAAATCCTCTCCGACCGCGAGAACATCCGCATCGTCGGCGACCGCTTCGTCTTCCAGTCGGAAGTGCTCTTCCCTTCGGGCGGCAGCGACCTCAACGAGGCGGGGCAGGCGGAGATGCGCAAGCTCGCGGCCGCGCTGCTCGACCTGGCAAGGGAAATCCCCTCGGAGATCAACTGGGTGCTGCGCGTCGACGGCCACACGGACAACGTGCCTCTGTCAGGCACGGGACGCTACCGCGACAACTGGGAGCTATCCTCCGCCCGCGCGACGTCGGTGGTGAAGTTCCTGATCGCCAACGGGGTGCCTGCCAACCGGCTCGTCGCTGCCGGCTTCGGCGAATTCCAGCCGATCGCCGAGGGCAGTGACGACACCGCCCGCGCCACCAACCGCCGTATCGAGCTGAAACTTACCGAACGATAGCCCGGCCGGTCAGCCGACCGCGCGCGCCTCGCCGAGGAATGCCTGGCCGCCATGGTCGAACTGAAGGCGGGCAAGGCGCGCATAAAGACCGTCCTGCCGGATGAGCGACTGGTGCGTGCCTTCCTCGACGATGCGACCGTCCTCCATGACGAGGATGCGGTCGGCCTTGAGGACGGTGGCGAGGCGGTGCGCGATGACGATGGTCGTGCGCTTGCCCATCTGGCCGTCGAGGGCCTTCTGCACCAGCGTCTCGCTTTCGGCGTCGAGGGCCGATGTGGCCTCGTCGAGCAGCAGGAGCGGCGCGTCCTTGAGGATGGCGCGGGCGATCGCGATGCGCTGGCGCTGGCCGCCGGAAAGCGTCACGCCGCGCTCGCCGACCATCGTGTCGTAGCCGTCGTCGAGCCGTTCGATGAACTCTTCCGCCTGCGCGGCGCGGGCGGCGGCGCGGATCGCCGCGTCGCTGACATCGTTCATGCCGAAGGCGATGTTGTCGCGGATCGTCGCGGCGAAGATGGTGACGTCCTGCGGCACGAGCGCGATGCGGCGGCGCAGCTCTTCGGGATCGGTGGTGCGAAGGTCCACGCCGTCGAGAAGGACGGTGCCGGAATCGGGATCGTAAAAGCGCAGGACGAGCGAGAGGATCGTGCTCTTGCCGGCGCCCGAGGGGCCGACGACGGCGACGGTCTCGCCCTGCTTCACCGAGAAGGAGAGGCCGTTGATGCTGCGGTAGCCGGGACGGGCCGGGTAGGAGAAGTGGACGTCCCTGAAGGCCAGCTCGCCGCGGGCGGGAACCGGCAGGGCAACCGGGTTTGCGGGGGCGGTGATGGCCGGCGGCTCGGCAAGAAGCTCGCTCAGGCGCTCGGCGGCGCCGGCGGCCTGCGACAGCTCGCCCCAGACCTCCGAAAGCGCGCCGAGGCTGCCGGCGGCGAAGACCGCGTAGAGCAGGAACTGGCCGAGCGTGCCGGCCGAAAGCGTGCCCGAGAGCACGTCGCGCGCGCCGAACCAGAGGACGGCGACGACGGAGCCGAAGATCATGGCGATGGCGAAGCCCGTCAGCAGCGACCGGGCGCGGATGGCCGAGCGTGCGGCCTCGTAAGCGCTCTCGACGGCGCCGAAGAAGCGGGCGCGGGCGGCATCTTCCGCATTGAAGGCCTGGAGGGTGCGCGTGGCGCCGATCGCTTCGCCGGCATAGGCGGAGGCGGCGGCCAGCGTATCCTGCGCCTCGCGCGAGCGGCGGCGCACCGAGCGGCCGAAGGCGACGAGCGGAAAGACGATGACGGGGATGGCGGCGATGACGAGGCTCGACAGCTTCGGGCTGGTATAGACCATCATGGCGATGGCGCCGAGACAGAGGATGAGGTTGCGCAGCGCAACGGAGGCGGTGGCGCCGACGGCGGACTTGATCTGCGTCGTGTCGGCCGTCAGCCGCGAGACGATCTCGCCGGACTGGTTGACGTCGAAGAAGGCGGGAGAGAGCTTCGTCACATGGGCGAAGACGTCGCGCCGCAGGTCGGCCACGATGCGTTCGCCGAGCGTGATGACGAAGTAGTAGCGCATGGCGCTTGCCAGCGCGAGGAGGCCGGCCAGCACGAAGAGCATCGTGAAATAGGTGTTGATGAAGCCGGCATCCGCGCCCGAGAAGCCGTGGTCGATCATGCGGCGCACGGCGATCGGCAGGGCCAGCGTCGTCACCGCGGCAAGCACGAGGGCCACGAGGGCCCCGGCCACGAGGCCGCGATAGCGACGGATATAGGGAGCGAGCCTGCCCAGCGGACGAATGTTGCGGCGCGCGGATTTCTCCGGCGCGACTGTCTGACTGTCTATGGACACCATACCCCCGTTTCCAGTGCCTGGCGGCACGAATTGTCTTTCGGCTCTTGTTATCCAGACGGCCTTCATGTATAGGCTCGCCATCGAATTGGGAAGCCGTAGGTCCGACTGACTGCGGCTTCATTTACGTCTTTGGCCCCGCTGTCGCAATCCATTGCGACAAATGGCCTCCGGAACAGGCAGGAAAGTTGTCATGAAGGCTGATATCCATCCCCAGTACCACACCATCAAGGTCGTGATGACCGACGGCACCGAGTACGAAACCCGCTCGACCTGGGGTTCGGAAGGCGCAACGATGAACCTCGAAATCGACCCCAAGTCGCACCCGGCCTGGACGGGCGGCAACCAGCAGCTCATGGACCGCGGCGGCCGCGTCTCCAAGTTCAAGAAGCGCTTCGAAGGCCTCGGCCTTTAATCTGCCTTCCGCAGTGGATTTTCGAGAACCCGGCTTCAGCCGGGTTTTTTGTTGCCTGGTTGCGGGTTTGCCCCGCATCCCCCTGCCGGGACATTCTCCCCGCAAGCGGGGAGAATGGGATGTTGCACCGTTTTCCTCCAAGCGCTGGAAGTGCAGGAAAACGGTTCGCCCAGCGCTCCTCGCCCCGCTTGCGGGGAGAGGATGCCGGCAGGCAGGTGAAGGGGGGAGGGGCCGCAAACAGCAGGCAACAAAAAACCCGGCCGAAGCCGGGTCGTTGCGTCGCTATGCGCGTGTATCGCTCAGTTGTTGCCGAAGGCGGTCTGCAGCAGGTTGAGCTGGGCCTGGACGCTGTTCTGGTTGTCCGGCTGGAAGGTCTGGACTTCCTGCGGGCGGTAGATCTCGCGGTCGAGCAGCGCGACGCGGTTCTGCAGGCGCAGCGAACGCTCGATGAGGTCGCGGAAGGCTTCCGGCAATTCGTTCCAGCCGGGCGCGGTCTTGTCGACGTTGAAGCCGTCGAGGCGAACCTTGTTCTTTTCCGACAGGACCTGTTCGCGGCTCATCTCGCCGTTGTTGACGGCGCGCTGCAAGAGGAGCCAGGAGGCCATCTGCATCAGGCGGGTGGTGAGGCGCATCGATTCCGCCGCATAGAGCACGGAGGCCATGCGCGGCAGGACCTTGGAGGCCTGGCGGCCGACGCCATCGAGATAGCTCGCGGTCTCCTCGACCAGACCCATGCCCTCGGCGTACAGGGACTTGAATTGCGCCGACGACGCAACGTGGCCAGCAAAGCTGACGGTATTCAATCCTCTTTCGGACATGGTTTCATCCCTGTTGACGCAATCACATTTCAGGTAACGGACGCTCGGCCCCGGGTGTTCCAAGTGACCGGTCTATGCCTTGAAGATGATGCCATAACCCAATTCGCGCAAGGGTATTCTTAAGAAAGGGTTAATCTCCACAATTCTTTCGGGACAGGTGCAAAGGGGTGGGGGCGGCAAACAAAAAAAGAGCCGCGGAAAGCGGCTCTCAAGGTAAACAGGGAGAAAAATCAGACCGCTTCCACAAGGGTGAAAATGTCTGAACCCGGAAGAACCGGACGAGCAAGTAATAACGTGTAAGGCTTAATGGCCGGTTAACTCTATTGTCGTTCCGCCTTTCGCTGTGTCTTTTCTGCAAGGCCTGCGGCAATCCGGCGCAGCTCAGCGGAAGAGGTTTTCCGCCGCCGAGCGGCTAGCGCCCTTCCTCGCCTTCTCCGATTCGAGGCGTTCGATCTCCGCGCGCATAAGATCGATTCGTGCGGAAAGCTCATCCACCGAAAGCAGCGACAGGTCGCTGCCGATCTCGTGTGCGATCTTCCTGGCCGGGCGGTCGTCGTCGAAGAGGCTCATGCGGGTCGTTCCTCCTGTTGCTCGTCGGCGACCTGCGAATGGGGCAGGGCGCGCGGCGAAAGCTGAAGGCTTTCCGGCGTGGTGAGCGTGCCGGGGTTGATGGTGGTGTAGGAGTCGCGCATCTCCGCCGGGAGCGCGGCGCGGCGGCGGCTGCGGAAGATGGCGTAGGCGGTGATGAGGATATGCGCCCAGCCGGTGACCATGAAGAGCGCGTAGGGGCTGACCGCCGACATGATGGGGCCGCCGAGGGTCGGGCCGATGATCGTGCCGACGCCGTAGAGCAGCAGCAGGCCGCCCGACACCTTCACGAAGTCCTCGGGGCTGGCGAAGTCGTTGGCGTGGGAAACGGCGATCGGATAGAGCGCGTTGGCCATCGCGCCGTAGAGCGCGGTCAGCACGAGCAGCATCGTCACGGACGCCGGCTGGAAGATGAAGAGCGCAAGGCCCGCGGCGGCGGCGATGGCCGAAAGCACGGCGAGCACGATGCGGCGGTCCACCCTGTCGGAGATGCGGCCGGCCGGAAGCTGCATGACCGCCCCGGCGAAGATGGCGACGCTCATCATGATGGCGATGGTGCTGGACGTGAGGCCCGCATTGGCGCCGAAGACCGCGCCGAGCGTGCCGAAGGCGCCGTTGGCGATGCCGATCAGCACGATGCCGACGCAGGCGATCGGCGACGTGCGGTAAAGGGCGGGAATATCAAGCCTGACCTGCTTCAGCGGCTGGGGCGAGGCGGCGGTCGAAAGCGTCGTCGGCAGCATGGCGAGGCAATAGAGGATGCCCGCGAACATGAACAGGATCGGCGTCGTGACATCGCCGAGGGCGACGGTCATCTGGCCGCCGACGGTGCCGATCAGCGTGATGGCGATGTAGAGCGAGAAGATCAGGCCGCGGCTCTCGTTGGTCGCACGCTCGTTGAGCCAGCTCTCGATGATCATCGACGTACCGGCGATGGAAAAGCCCGTGACGGCGCGCAGCACGATCCACCAGACCGGATCGACCAGGATGCCCGTCAGGAGCGCGATGATGGCGATCAGCGAGGCGAAGCCGGAAAAGGCGCGCACATGGCCGATGCGCTTGACGACGGTCGGCGCCAGAAGGCAGCCGAGGACGAAGCCGCTTGCCCAGGACGTGCCGAGCAGGCCGAGCATCGTCGTCGCATATCCCTCGAAGGCGCCGCGCATCGGCAGGAGCAGGCCGTGCAGGCCGTTGCCCAGGAAGAGGAACAGGGTGCCCATCAGAAGCGCGAAGACGGATATGAGGTTTTTACGCATGAGACTTTCGCAGTTTCGCCGATGGAAGGAATAGCGCACCTGTTGACGATTGCCAGATGGAAAGGCGAGGGCGGGCGCGTTTTTCGGGCTGTGCGCTGTTGGCTTGGAAAAGTGTCCGAGGTGTGACAGGAAGAGGCGAGAAAGGCCGCCATGTCGAAAATCCTCCCCGCCCTGCTTCTCGCCGCCATGCTGCTGCATGTCATCCGGCCCATCGGCCTGCCGGGGCTGCGCCGGCGCACGGATTTCTGGAAGATCGCGGTCGTCGCCATCGCGCTGATGATGCTGACGGTGCTCATCCGGCCGTAGGCGGCTGCGCCCAAGTGCGGGCTGGCGGCCTTGTGTCCTGAAACGCAAAAGGGCCACCCGAAGGTGGCCCCCATGAGGTTTGGTCCCGTGCGGACCCGGGCCTGTCGGCCCGAAGGAAGGTGGGCTCAGAACGAGGGCTGCCTCGTTTCGTTCACCACAATTCCCATGCCCGAAGCCAAGACCGAAATCTCATTAGACATTGGATCACCTTCCTTTCTCTACGTTGACGTTAAGGAGAATGTAGGCGATCTGCGGCGCGGCGCAAGAGGGCAGCGTTATTTCTGCTGGCGCAGGATGTCGACGCCCGGCAGGGGCTTGCCTTCCATCCATTCCAGGAACGCGCCGCCGGCGGTCGAGACATAGGTGAAATCGTCGGCGACGCCCGCATGGTTGAGGGCGGCCACCGTGTCGCCGCCGCCGGCGACGGAGACGAGCTTGCCGGCCTTGGTCTGCTCTGCCGCATGCTTTGCGGCGGAGACCGTCGCGGCGTCGAAGGGGGCGATCTCGAAGGCGCCGAGCGGGCCGTTCCAGACGAGCGTCGAAGCGCGGGAAATCCAGGCATTGACGGCCTCGATGGTCTTCGGGCCGACGTCGAGCATCATGGCGTCGGCAGGGATGGCGTTGACGTCGACGACCTCGTTCTCGGCATTGGCCTTGAACTCGCGGGCGACGACGCCGTCTTCCGGCAGCACGATGGCGCAGGTGGCGGTCGCGGCCTCGATCATGATCTGCTTTGCGGTGTCGGCAAGATCATGCTCGCAGAGCGACTTGCCGACATCAGTGCCGCGGGCGGCCAGGAACGTGTTCGCCATGCCGCCGCCGATGACCAGCGCGTCGACCTTCTTCACGAGGTTCATGAGAAGATCGATCTTGGTGGAGACCTTCGCGCCGCCGACGATGGCGACGACCGGGCGGGCCGGGTTGCCGAGGCCCTTTTCCAGCGCCTCCAGCTCGGCCTGCATGGTGCGGCCGGCATAGGCGGGCAGGAGATGGGCAAGGCCCTCCGTCGAGGAATGGGCGCGGTGGGCGGCGGAGAAGGCGTCGTTGACGTAGATGTCGCCGTTGGCGGCCAGCGCGGCGGTGAAGTCCGGGTCGTTCTTCTCCTCGCCCTTGTGGAAGCGGGTGTTTTCGAGGAGCAGGATGTCGCCGTTCTGCATGGCGGCGATGGCGGCGGCGGCCTTTTCGCCGATGCAGTCGGCGGCGAACTGGACCTTGGTGCCGAGGACGTCGTTCACGGCGGGCAGGATCTGCTCCAGCGACATGTCGGCGACGACCTCACCCTTCGGGCGGCCGAAATGGGCGAGCAGGACGACCTTGGCGCCCTTCTTGGAAAGTTCCCGGATGGTGGGGGCGACGCGCTCGATGCGGGTCGCATCGGTGACCTTGCCGTCCTTGACCGGCACGTTGAGATCGACGCGGACGAGCACGCGCTTGCCGGCGATGTCGGTGAGGTTGTCGAGGGTCTTGAAGGTCATGGGCATTGGCTCCCGTCAGAGTCTTGCGAATAGGGTGGGATAATCGGTTACGAAGCCGTCGGCATCGACCGGAAGCTCCGCGCCGAAGCTGCGATCCGCCGCTTCGTAGAGGTAGCGGCTTGCCGGCGAAAGGCAGGTGTAATGCTGCCCGTCGACGAAGGGCACGAATGTATCGAACGGGACGTACACCATCTTCAGCGTGGTCCTGCCGTGTTCGACGGAAAGTCCCAGCCGCCGGATCGGCAGCGTGTTGGTGAAGGGCGATCCGGCAAGATCGATGTCCATGCAGCCGTCGAAGACGGGAAGCGGCGTTCCATCCTCGTTGCGCCAGCGACCATCGCCATCCGACAGCATCGCGGTGCGCCTGCCGGCCGTATCCTCGACAAGGAAGGCGCGCACGCGCCAGGTGGCATCGAGGTCGATGCGGTAATGGACGCCGAAGGGCCGGTCGCCCTGTTCGCCGATCACGGTGCTTTCGGCCCGAAGGCCGCCGTCGACCGCCCGTACGGTCAGGTGCTCCAGCCCCTCACCCTCGAACGGACGCCAGCGGACCGTCTTGAGGGCGAGGGGCGGGAACATTGTCGGCGTCCTTAGATCAGCTTGCCGAGGGCGACGGCCGTGTCGGACATGCGGTTCGAGAAGCCCCATTCGTTGTCGTACCAGGAGAGGATACGCACGAGGTTGCCGTCGAGGACCTTGGTCTGGTCGGCGGCGAAGTTCGACGAATGGCTGTCGTGGTTGAAGTCGATCGAGACGAGCGGGCCGGTGACGTAGTCGAGGATGCCCTTCAGTTCGCCTTCGGCGGCTGCCTTGATGGCGGCGTTGACTTCCTCGGCGGTGACGTTGCGCTTCGGCACGAACTTCAGGTCGACGACCGAGACGTTCGGGGTCGGCACGCGGATGGCCGAGCCGTCGAGCTTGCCCTTGAGCTGCGGCAGCACGAGGCCGACGGCCTTGGCGGCGCCGGTCGAGGTCGGGATCATCGACAGCGCAGCGGCGCGGGCGCGATAAAGGTCCTTGTGCATGGTGTCGAGGGTCGGCTGGTCACCCGTGTAGGAGTGGACCGTCGTCATGTAGCCCTTCTCGATGCCGAAGGCCTTGTCGAGAACGTAGGCGACCGGTGCAAGGCAGTTCGTCGTGCACGAGGCGTTGGAGATGACGAGGTCGTCCTTGGTCAGCGTGTCGTGGTTGACGCCGAAGACGATGGTCTTGTCGGCATTGTCGCACGGGGCCGAGACGATGACGCGCTTGGAGCCATTGGCAAGGTGCGCGGAGGCCTTTTCCTTGGTGGTGAAGAGGCCGGTGCATTCCAGCGCGATGTCGACGTCGCCCCAGGGCAGTTCCTTCGGGTCGCGGATGGCGGTGACGCGGATCGGGCCGCGGCCGACGTCGATCGTGTCGCCGGAAACGGTGACGGTGCCGGGGAACTTGCCGTGGACGGAATCGTAGCGGACGAGGTGCGCGTTGGTCTCGACCGGGCCGAGGTCGTTGACGGCGACGACTTCGATGTCGGTGCGGCCGGATTCGACGATGGCGCGCAGGACGTTGCGGCCGATGCGGCCAAAGCCGTTGATGGCAACTTTCACAGTCATTTCGGGTCTCTCCCTATGGATAAACGTTTGGCGATGCGAGGCGCGGCCGGGGCCGCGCCCGACGGCGCTCAGGCCAGCTTGGCTTCCGCGGCGGCGACGACGGCCTCCGGCGTGATGCCGAAGTGCTTGTAGAGCTCCTTGTAGGGGCCGGAGGCGCCGAAGGAGGACATGCCGACGAAGATGCCGTCCGAACCGATGAAGTGATCCCAGCCCTGGCGGATGCCGGCTTCGACCGCGATCTTGACCGGCGAGTTGCCGATGACGGCCTGCTGGTAGGCTTCCGGCTGCTCGGCGAAGAGCTCGAAGCAGGGGACCGAGACGACGCGGGTCGAGATGCCCTTGGCCGAAAGGGCCTGCTGGGCCTTTACCGCGATCTCGATTTCCGAGCCGGTGGCGAAGATCGTCACCTGTGCGTCGCTCGCCGAGACGAGATCGTAGGCACCGCGGGCGCAGAGATTCTCTTCCTCATATTCGAGGCGTACCGGCATCAGGTTCTGGCGGGTCAGCGCGATGGCGGACGGGCGGTTGTGGCTTTCGAGCGCAAGCTGCCAGCATTCCGCCGTCTCCGTGGCGTCGGCCGGGCGGAAGACGAGGAGGTTCGGGATGGCGCGCAGCGCGGCCATGTGCTCGACCGGCTGGTGCGTCGGGCCGTCCTCGCCAAGGCCGATGGAATCGTGCGTCAGCACGTGGATGACGCGGATGCCCATCAGGGCTGCAAGGCGGATCGACGGACGGCAATAGTCCGAGAAGATCAGGAAGCCGCCGGAATAGGGGATGAGGCCGCCGTGCAGCGCCATGCCGTTCATCGCGGCCGCCATGCCGTGCTCGCGCACGCCGTAGTGGATGTAGCGGCCGGAGAAGTCGGTCGGGGTGATCGACTTGGTCTGGCTGGTCTTGGTGTTGTTGGAGCCGGTCAGGTCGGCGGAGCCGCCGATGGTTTCCGGCAGGACGCCGTTGATGACTTCCAGCGCATCTTCCGAAGCCTTGCGGGTGGCCGGGTTGGGCTTCGTCTCGGCGAGCTTCCGCTTGTAGGCGGAGATCGCGGAATCGAGGCTGCCTTCGAGGTCGCCGGCAAAGCGGCGGACGAACTGCGCCTTCTTCTCGGCGTCGGTCTTTTCGAGGCGGGCTTCCCATTCCTTGTGCGCCTTGGTGGAGCGCAGGCCGGCGAGGCGCCAGGCGTCGAGCACGTCGGAGGGAACGACGAAGGCTTCCGATTCCCAGTTCAGCGCCTTGCGGGTGGCGGCGATCTCTTCGGCGCCGAGGGGCGAGCCGTGGACCTTGTGCGTGCCGGCCTTGTTCGGCGCGCCGAAGCCGATGGTCGTCTTGCAGGCGATCAGGGTCGGCTTGTCGGACTTGTGGGCTTCCTCGATGGCGGCGGCGATGGCGTCCGGATCGTGGCCGTCGACGGCGATGGTGTGCCACTGGCTGGCGCGGAAGCGGGCGTGCTGGTCGGTCGAGTCGGCAATGGAGATCGGGCCGTCGATCGAGATGTTGTTGTCGTCCCAGAAGACGATCAGCTTGTTGAGCTTCAGGTGGCCGGCGAGCGAGATCGCTTCCTGGCTGATGCCTTCCATGAGGCAGCCGTCACCGACGAGGGTATAGGTGTAGTGCTCGATGAGGTCGGAGCCGAACTCGTCGCGCAGCTTGCGCTCGGCGATCGCCATGCCGACGGCATTGGCGATGCCCTGGCCGAGCGGACCCGTGGTCGTCTCGATGCCGGCGGCGTGGCCGTATTCCGGGTGGCCGGCGGTGCGGGCGCCGAGCTGGCGGAAATTCTTGATCTCGTCGATCGTGATGTCCTCGTAGCCCGTCAGGTAGAGCAGCGAGTAGAGGAGCATCGAGCCGTGGCCGGCCGACAGGACGAAGCGGTCGCGGTTCGGCCAGGACGGCGTCTTCGGGTCGAAGGACAGGAAGCGGGTGAAAAGAACCGTTGCGATGTCTGCTGCGCCCATGGGCAGGCCGGGGTGACCCGAGTTCGCCTTTTCCACGGCATCCATGGAAAGGAAGCGAATTGCGTTCGCCATCCGGTCGTGTTTTTCGCGAGAGATCATGACTGTTCCGTCTTCTTCGTGGTGTCGGGGCCGATGCCGTTCCGGGGTATCGGTTGGAAGCGGGTGACACATAGCAGGTGCACGGTCTAAGTCAACGAATTCGGCGGTTTTTGCGGCACTTGAAGCCCGGTTCTGCGACCTTTTTTAGCGGTTTCGAAAGCGTGTGCGGGACTGTACGCGCACCTGTCCCGAAGCGCCGATCCACAGCGGCTTTGGCGCCGGGATTGCCGCGCTGTTGACGCTCGGGCCCGCTGTTGAATACTGTCAAGGCAAGGGAACCGGCGCTGGCGGCGGCGATTCGTATTTTTGAAACTGCCGGTGAAGGCTTCATGACCAACGGGGAAACAGTCAGGGCGGCGATCGAGGAGCTTCGCAGGGCTCTCGCGAGCCTCGAGAATGCGCTCGACATGCGCTTCGACCGCGAGCGCAACCATGTCGAGGTGGAAGGCGAGGTGCGCCGGGTGAATGCCGACCGCTCGCGGCTCGCCCAGGAGCTCGACCAGTCCGAATTCCGTGCGAACCGCCTTGAGGAGGTGAACCGCGAGGTCTCCCGCCGGCTCGTCACGGCCATGGAAACGATCCGGGCCGTACTCGACCGGTAATCCCAATCAGAAAGCGATGGCATGGCACAGGTAACGGTACAGATCGACGGCAAGGCCTATCGCATGGCCTGCGAGGAAGGGCAGGAAGGGCATCTGGAAGAGCTCGCCGCCGGCTTCGACCGGTACGTCGGTCACCTGAAGAGCCAGTTCGGCGAGATCGGCGACCTGAGGCTCACCGTCATGGCCGGCATCATGGTGATGGACGAACTCAACGACGTCACCCGCCGCCTCGCCAAGCTCGAAAAGGAAACCGAGGACCTGCGCAAGGGCCGGGAGGGCGTGATGAGCGAGGTTTCCCGCAACGAGGAAGCGATCGCGCAGGCGCTGGGCGAACTGACCAGCCAGATCCAGGGCATGGCCGCCAAGCTCACCGGCAAGGCGCCGGTGAACTGATCCCAAGCGTTTCCGCTCTGCTGGGAGTTTCGCGCTCTCGCTTGAGGTGCTCCAGGAATTACCACTGGCGAAAACGCCGCTTTCATCCTATATGTCTAAGGCGATCTGCGCTTCCCGACAGGAACCACAATCCCTGGGGCCATACTCGATCCAAAGGGAGCTGTCCCTGACCCGGCCCGTGGGCTTGGTCACACGGTGCCCACCTACGTTTGTAGGCACCCAGGATCGTAAATCTCCATCGGTCGTCGCGGATCGTACCGTCTTGAAATCATCGCCGAAACGAAAAGGCCGCCCATGGGGCGGCCTTCGTGTCTTGGTCCTGACGCAGGCGGCTTATGCCGCCGCTGCCTTCAGTTCCTTGTCGACCATGGCGCGCAGGCTGCCGAGGTCCTTGGCAAAGGCACGGATGCCTTCGGAGAGCTTTTCCGTCGCCATGGCGTCTTCGTTCAGCATCCAGCGGAAGGCCTTCTCGTCGACCTTGACCGGCGAGACCTTGGTGGCCTTTTCCGGCGAGAGCTTGCGCTCGAGCGCGCCCGATGCGGCGTCGAGTTCCTCCAGCAGGGCGGGGCTGATCGTCAGGCGGTCGCAGCCCGCGAGCGCTTCGATCTCGCCCGTGTTGCGGAAGGAGGCGCCCATGACGATCGTGTCGATGCCGTTGGACTTGTAGTAATCGTAGATCGCGCGGACCGAGAGCACGCCCGGATCCTCTTCCGCCGTGAAGGTCTTGCCGGCTGCCTTGACGTGCCAGTCGAGGATGCGCCCGACGAAGGGCGAAATGAGGAAGACGCCGGCATCGGCGCAGGCGATGGCCTGGGCCTTGTTGAAGAGCAGCGTCAGGTTGCAGTCGATGCCTTCCTTCTGCAGCACTTCGGCGGCGCGGATGCCTTCCCACGTCGAGGCGAGCTTGATCAGGATGCGCTCGCGGGAAATGCCGCGCGCGTCATAGGCCTTGATGATCTCGCGGGCCTTGGCGATGGAGGCCTCGGTGTCGAAGGAGAGGTCGGCGTCGACTTCCGTCGAGACGCGGCCAGGCACCAGTTCTGCAAGCGCTGCGCCGACGGAGATGGCGAGACGGTCGGCGACGGCCGAGACAACGCCCTCGCGGTTGCCGCCCTGCGACTGGCCCCAGCGGATGGCTTCCGCGACGGCGTCGGCGAAGGCGGGCGTGCCGAGCGCCTTCAGCACGATGGTGGGGTTGGTGGTGCAATCGACCGGCTTCAGGCGGCGGACGGCTTCGATGTCGCCGGTATCTGCCACGACGGTCGTCATCGCGCGGAGTTGTTCAAGCTTGGACGTCATATCCGAAATCCCGAATGGTTGTTGCCGGGCCGGCTTTCCCAAGGGGGAACGTCGAACCCTCCTCCATGTTCCTGTGAACGCGCGCCCCGCGACCGTGCTTCCGTTTCGCTCTCTGGGCGTGCCTGCACACACGATCCGCCGGCGGAAAGCCGCCAGCCGATCTCACGGGGACTATCGACATTTCCGCCGGAGAAAGTCAAGCACTTTTGCCTAATCGGATGAACATATGTCGCATTTACCGTTTGATGTGCTATGGTGCCGGCGGAGACGACTTTGAGGAAGATGGAGGCGACGTGGCAAGGCTCCGGCGCGATACGCATACGGCTTATTCGGAATCGGCGGCGCTGCGCCTGCGGGCCGCCTGGCTCTATTACAACCAGGGCCTCACCCAGAAGGACGTGGCGGAAAAGATCGGCGTCAGCCGCACCACGGTCGTGCGCATGCTCGACGAGGCGCTGAAGCGCTCCGAGGTGCAGATCTGGATCAACGAGGGCATCGCCGACTGCGTCGAGCTCGCCGGGCGGCTGGAGAAGGCCTACGGGCTGGACGAGGCCGTGGTGGTGCCGGCGGCCGACAGTGCCGAGGGGACCGCAAAGAGCGTGGGCCTCGCGCTCGGCCAGTTCCTGACGGAAGCGATCCCCGACGACTGCACGGTGGGGGTCGGCTGGGGGCGCACGCTGACGGCCTCGCTCGCCAGCTTCCGCCCGGCGCGGCGCGAGCGGGTCAAGGTCGTCTCGCTGCTCGGCGGCGTGGTCGAGGCGCATCATATCAACCCGATCGAATATACCTGGCGGCTGGCAAGCCAGCTCGGGGCGGAGTGCTACCTGTTCCTCGCGCCGCTGCTGGTCGATTCGCGCGAGACCAAGCGCAGCCTGATCGAGAAATGTGGCCTGAGGACGCTGTTCGACCTGGCGGAGAACATGGACATCGCGGTGGTGAGCTGCGGCGACATCGGGCCGCGCTCGAGCTCGCTGTCGCGCGATTTCATCGCGAGAGAGGAGTTGGAGGAACTGGTGGCCGCCGGCTGCGTGTGCGACACGATGTGCAATTTCCTCGATGCCGAAGGGCACACGATCGACCATCCCATCCGCCACCGCGTCATGTCGATCGACCTCGACACGGTGAAGAAGGCGCGGCACATCGTGCTGGTCTCAGGCGGTGCGCATCGCGCGCCGGCCATCCGCGCCACGATCCGGCGCATCGGCTGCAACACGCTGATCACCGACGAGGGCGCGGCGCACGCCATGCTGCGGCTTGCCGAGACGTCCGCGGCCGCCTGAGGTCAGATGAGATCGAGGCGCAGGGCGCGGGTGATCGCGCCCGTGACGTTGCGGGCGCCCAGCTTGTCGACGGCGTTGCGCATTGCTTCGGCGATGCGCGGCAGGGCGATGTCGGTTTCGAGCGCGATGTCGGCCGGCGTCCTGCCGCGGGCGGCGAGGTCGAGGCACCGTCTTTCGATTTCGGTCAGTTCCGGATGGCGGGGGGAATCGCTTCGAGTGGGTTTCATGCGCCCCGGCTTAAAGAGCCGCCCCGGGTGCGAAAAGCGCTTGTTATTCCAATGCTTAATATCGATCCGCGATGTCCGGCCGCCGTGTCCCGTTGCGGGACAATCCGCTGCCTGTCGCAAAAGGGCGAGGATTTGCATTCCGGCGCTGCTAGCTGATAAGCCACGCTGGAAATCGCTGGAGGCATTCGTGACACCCAAGGAACAGAAGGCGGCCATCCGCAACGAACGGCTGGCGCTGCGCGATGCGATGACGCCGCAGGCGCGCATAGAGGGCAGCCTTGCCATGGTGGAGCGTGCGGGCGACCGCATCGAGTTCGAACCGGGCGCGGTGGTTTCCGGTTTCTGGCCGATCCGCTCGGAAGCGGATGTCCGGCCGCTGATGGCGCATCTGCGCAGCCGCGGCGCGCGGCTTTGCCTGCCCGTCGTGCTCGACCGCGAGACGATCATCTTCCGCGAGCTGGTTGCGGGCGCGCCCGTCGTGAAGACCGGCTTCGGCACGACGGGGCCGGGGCCGGAGGCCGCCGTCATCGATCCCGACATCCTGCTCGTGCCGCTTTCGGCCTTCGACCGCACGGGGCATCGCATCGGCTACGGCGCCGGCCATTACGACCGGGCAATCGACCGGCTGAAGGCGAAGGGCCATTCGCCGAAGCTGATCGGCATTGCGTTCGACTGCCAGGAAGTGGCATCAGTACCCGCCGAGCCGCACGACGTCCCCCTGGACGCGATCCTCACGGAAAGCGGTATCCGCATGTTCCAACAGGTTTCATAAGGCAGTTCGATGCGTTTTCTCTTTCTGGGCGACATGGTGGGCAAGACCGGGCGGACCGCCGTCTGGGAGCGCCTGCCGGGGCTGATCAGCGACTTCAAGCTCGATTTCGTCGTCGTCAACGGCGAGAACGCGGCCGGCGGGTTCGGCATCACGGAAGACATCTTCCTGGGAACGATCAATGCCGGCGCCGATGTCGTGACGACCGGCAACCACGTGTGGGACCAGAAGGAAGCCGTGACCTTCGCGAGCCGCCACGACCAGTTCCTGCGGCCGGCGAACTATCCCGCCGGCACGCCCGGCCGCGGCGCCAACCTGTTCATCGCCCGCAACGGCGCGCGCGTCCTCGTCGCCAACATCATGGGCCGCGTCTTCATGCATCCCGAACTGGACGACCCCTTCACGTCGGGCGAGGCGATCCTCGCCTCCTGCCCGCTCGGGGAGCAGGCGGATGCGGTCATCTTCGATTTCCATGCGGAAGCCACCAGCGAGAAGCAGTGCTTTGGCCATTTCGTCGACGGACGCGCCAGCGTCGTCGTCGGCACGCACACGCATGTGCCGACGGCCGACTGCCATATCCTGAACGGCGGCACGGGCTACATGTCGGATGCCGGAATGTGCGGCGACTACGATTCCTCTCTGGGCATGGACAAGGAAGAACCGCTCAACCGCTTCATCTCCAAGATGCCGCGCGGCCGTTTCGAGGCGGCCTCCGGGCCGGCGACGATCTGCGGCCTTGCGGTCGAGATTTCCGACCGCACCGGCCTTGCCGAGAAGATCGCGCCTTTGCGACTCGGGGCGCGCCTTGCCGAAACGGTGCCGGCCTTCTGGAGCTGACCTCGGTCAGACCATGTGGCGCAGGTGATCCGCCGAGCCCCCGGTGTCGAAGGTGAGATGCGCCTTCACGCCGACATCGGGCTCCTCGTCCGGGTTGAGGTTCGCCTTGGCGATCTCCCAGCCGAATTTCAGCGTGCTGCCGGTCGAGGCCCAGATCTCCGCGTCCTCGATCTCCAGCGCCAGCATGGTGAGCTTGGGATCGTCCTTGCCGTGGTCGAACCACGCTTCGACGACCGAGCTCCAGTATTCGTCGATCTTGACCGGGTCCTTGCGCACGGAAATCCTGCCCGCGACGCAGGCGTGATAGTCGTGGTCCTTGCCGACCACGCAGAAATGCGCGCGAGCGCCCGGGGAAATGGCCTCGACGATCTCGGTATCCGTCCTGGTGAAGAACCAGATGGTCGCGCTCTGGCGATCGAGCTGCGGTGACATCGGCTGCATGTGCATGTGGCTGCCCTCGACGCCGAGCATGCCGGCATGAATCCGGTCGATCTCGTCGAAAAGCTGTTCCTTCGGGTTTTCGCGCGCGCGGGTAAGATCGGACATCGCTGTTCCTCGCAATCGTTGGGTGATGCTGCGGGAAACGTGGATGCGGCGGACAAGTTCCGCATCGAGCCTCAAGGGATCGTGATCGGCGTCGTGGGCCGATCAACGCCGTGCTGCTTTGTTTGCCGGACTGCTGGACGCGCGGCGACAATGAAATTATAAGGCGGCATTCCAAAAATCGGGCTGCAGGCCGGCGCATCGCCGCGGTCGTCATGTCCCGCTCAGCGACCGGCGACCGGAAGGACGGGCGCCAAACTAGACAGGGGTGCCATGGCTGGCCATTCACAGTTCAAGAATATCATGCACCGCAAGGGTCGGCAGGACGCCGTGCGGTCGAAAATGTTCTCCAAGCTTGCCCGTGAAATCACGGTTGCGGCCAAGACCGGCCTGCCCGACCCGGCGATGAACGCCCGCCTGCGTCTGGCGATCCAGAACGCCAAGGCGCAGTCCATGCCGAAGGACAATATCGAGCGCGCGATCAAGAAGGCCTCCGGCGCCGACAGCGAGAACTACGAGGAAGTCCGCTACGAGGGCTACGGCCCGGGCGGCGTCGCCGTCATCGTCGAGGCGCTGACCGACAACCGCAACCGCACCGCCTCCTCCGTCCGCTCGACCTTCTCCAAGGCCGGCGGCGCACTGGGCGAAACCGGCTCGGTCTCCTTCTCCTTCGATCGCGTCGGCGAGATCACCTACAAGCTTTCCGCCGGCAGCGCCGACGCCGTCATGGAAGCCGCCATCGAGGCCGGCGCCGAAGACGTGACGACGGACGAGGACGGCCACACGATCATCTGCGGCTTCGAGGACATCGGCGAGGTCTCCAAGGCGCTGGAAGACACGCTCGGCGAGGCCGAGACCGTCAAGGCGATCTGGAAGCCGCAGAACACCGTGCCGGTCGACGAGGAAAAGGCGCAGTCGCTGATGAAGCTCATCGACACGCTTGACGACGACGACGACGTGCAGAACGTCTATTCGAACTTCGAGGTTTCCGACGAGGTCATGGCCAAGCTCTCGGCCTGATCGGACACCCATCTGCCATGATGAAAGGCCGGGTGCCGCAAGGCCCCGGCCTTCGTTCGTTTTCAAGCCCCCGCTTTACCTTCTTCGTCATCCTCGGCCTCGTGCCGAGGATCTGCCGGCGCATCGAAAACCGGGACGCTGGCGGATGCTCGGGACAGGCCCGAGCATGACGGAAGAGAGCTTTCAGAGTGTCGCCAGCAATCCGAATGCTGTGAGCCTTCGCTATACCGCCTTCGCGAGCGTATGCTGCGCCCCCGCAAACAACCGCAGCGACTTCACCCGCGCCTCCATGTCGTGAACCGGCATGGAGATGATCAGCTCGTCCGCCCGGGTGAGCGCAAGGAAGTCGGTGATCCGGTGTTTGATCTTCTCCGGCCCGCCGACCACCGCATATTGCAGCGTGTGCTCCACCATGATGCGCTCCTGCTCGTTCCAGAAGCCGTCCATGTCGTCGACCGGCGGCGGGAAGGCGCCGGGCGTGCCGCGGCGCAGGCGCACGAAGGATTGCTGCATGGAGGTGAAGAGGTAATCGGCCTCTTCATCCGTATCGGCCGCCGCGCCCATCACGCCGACCATGACATGCGGCCGGTCGAGATATTGCGACGGCTCGAAGCGCTCGCGGTAGATTTCCAGCGCCGTCAGCAGCATGTCCGGCGCGAAATGCGAGGCGAAGGCGAAGGGCAGGCCGAGCATGCCGGCCAGATGCGCCGAATAATGGCTGGAGCCGAGCAGCCAGACCGGCACGTTGCTGTCCGCGCCCGGCACGGCGACGACCTTCTGGTCGGGCGCGGGCGGTCCCATGAGTTGCATCAGCTCGATGACGTCCTGCGGGAAATTGTTGGCGGCGCTGTCGAGGTTGCGGCGCAGCGCCTGCGCGGTGCGCATGTCCGTGCCCGGCGCGCGGCCGAGGCCGAGATCGATGCGATCCGGGAAGAGGGCGGCGAGCGTGCCGAACTGCTCGGCGATGACGAGCGGCGAATGGTTCGGCAGCATGATGCCGCCGGCACCGACGCGGATCCTTTTCGTGCCGGCCGCGACATGCTGGATGACGAGGGACGTTGCGGCGCTGGCGATGCCGCGCATGCCGTGGTGCTCGGCGAGCCAGAAGCGCTGGTAGCCATGCGCCTCGGCCTCCTGCGCCAGGAGGCGGGAATTTTCCAGCGACTGGGCGACGGTGCCGCCTTCGATGACCGGGGACAGGTCGAGGATGGAGAAGGGCACCATGGGAGCGGCCTCTTTGTAAGGGATTTTGATCGCTTCCCCATGTAGGTTCAGTTTTCTCGAATCCAAGCGGGGATTTGATGGAAGCGTGAAACCGTGGGCTGCGGCAAGGTTCGACAACCCTTCTTCCGTCATCCTCGGGCTTGTCCCGAGGATCTGCTGACGTTGTGGTTTTCGATGCGTCGTCATCCTCGGCACGAGGCCGAGGATGACGACGGTATGTGCGGCGGGGTTTGCCGGCAAGCGAAGATGGTGCTTTGTTTTTGTTTTGTTCACATTTCGCTGGCAGGGTCCGGCGGACAGGACTAGGGTTGGACAATGCAGGACACGATTCGCATCATCGGCATCGATCCGGGGCTTCGCCGCACCGGCTGGGGCGTCATCGAGACGCTCGGCAATTCGCTGCGCTTCGTCGCCTCGGGCACCGTGACGTCGGACGGCGAGATGGATCTCGCCTCGCGCCTCTGCCAGTTGCATGACGGGCTTGCCGAGATCGTGCACAGCTACCAGCCCGATGAAGCCGCCGTCGAGCAGACCTTCGTCAACAAGGACGCGACGGCGACCCTGAAGCTCGGCCAGGCGCGCGGCATAGCCATGCTGGTGCCGGCGCGTGCGGGCCTGCACGTCGCCGAATATGCGCCGAACGCCGTCAAGAAGGCGGTCATCGGTGTCGGTCACGGCGAAAAGCAGCAGATCCACATGATGCTGAAGGTGCTGATGCCGAAGGCCACGTTCGTGGGCAACGATGCGGCCGACGCGCTCGCCATCGCCATCTGCCACGCCCACAACCGCCAGGGCCTCTCCGGCCGCCTCGCCAAGCTCGCCGGTTGATTTGTTCTTGACTTGTTCCGGTTGCAACGATAAGTAATACCTCAGAGGTATTACCATGCGTGTGACGGAAAAAGGTCAGGTGACGATCCCGAAGGATATCCGCGACCGGCTCGCCATCGAGCCCGGTTCGGAGGTGGACTTCGTTGTCTCGAACAACGGCGTGATGCTGGTGAAGGTGGGCGACGGCAAAGGCGATTTCGAGGATTTCGACGCCTGGGCGGCAAGTGTAAAGGGAACGTGGGATCTCGACGGCATGACGCCCGACGAATATTTCGAATGGCTGCGGGGGCCGCGTGATGACCTCGACCCTCGTTGATACCAATGTTCTGATCGACATCCTCGGACCGGATCGCCCTCAACGGGTGTGGTCGCTTGCGGCCTTGAAGCGATGCGTGGAAGAGGGGGAACTGGTTCTGCATTCCGTCGTGTGGTCGGAGCTTGCGGCATCGCCCCTTAGCGAACTGGAGCTGAATCTGGCCTTTGGTTGGCTTCGCATGCGGCGGGAACCCTTTTCCTACGAGGCGGCATTCGCTGCCGGCAAGGCGCACTATGCCTATCGCCGGGCGGGTGGGCTTCGGGAGCGTACGCTGCCCGACTTCCTCGTCGGGGCGCATGCCGCGGCGCGCTCCCACCGGCTGCTCACCCGCGATGCCGCCCGCTACCGCTCCTATTTCCCCGCGCTCGACATCATCTCCCCCGAAACCCATCCCTGACGGACCTTCCCATGATCGGCAAACTCAAAGGCACCATCGACGAGATCGGCGAGGATCATGTGATTCTCGACGTGCACGGCGTCGGCTATGTCGCCCATTGCTCGGCGCGCACGCTCGGCAGGCTCGGCTCGGCCGGAGAGGCGGCGGTGCTGTTCATCGAGACCTACGTGCGGGAGGACCAGTTCCGCCTCTTCGGCTTCCTGACGGCGCTGGAGCGGGAATGGTTCCGGCTGCTGCAGAGCGTGCAGGGCGTCGGCTCCAAGGTGGCGCTGGCGGTGCTGTCCACGCTGACGCCGGGGGAGCTGGCGAATGCCATCGCGCTGCAGGACAAGACGGCCGTCTCGCGCGCGCCGGGCGTCGGGCCGAAGGTGGCGGTGCGCATCGTCACCGAATTGCGCAACAAGGCGCCGGCCTTTGCCGGCGAGGCCTCGGCCGCCATCGGGCTCAAGCAGGAGATCGGCGAGGGGGTTGCCTCGGCGCCCGTCGCCGATGCGGTCTCGGCGCTCACCAATCTCGGCTATTCGCGCGACCAGGCGGCCAATGCGGTCGCGGCGGCGCTCAAGAACGGCGGGGAGGGGGCGGACAGCGCCAAGCTCATCCGCCTCGGCCTCAAGGAATTGTCGCGGTGATGCGGTTGCTTTGCGCCGTGGACAATGGGATTAGGGCTCAATGAGCGACGAGACGAGACTGCTTTCGCCCGACAAGCGCGGCGAGGACATCGATACGGCCCTGCGGCCGCAGACGCTGGACGACTTCACCGGCCAGGCGGAGGCGCGCGCGAACCTGAAGATCTTCATCGAGGCGGCGAAGAACCGCGGCGAGGCGCTCGACCATGTGCTCTTCGTCGGGCCGCCCGGCCTCGGCAAGACGACGCTGGCGCAGATCATGGCCAAGGAGCTCGGCGTCAATTTCCGCTCGACCTCCGGCCCGGTCATCGCCAAGGCCGGCGACCTTGCGGCGTTGCTCACCAATCTCGAAGAGCGCGACGTGCTCTTCATCGACGAGATCCACCGCCTCAACCCGGCCGTCGAGGAAATCCTCTATCCGGCCATGGAGGATTTCCAGCTCGACCTCATCATCGGTGAAGGCCCGGCGGCCCGCTCGGTGAAGATCGACCTGTCGAAATTCACGCTCGTCGCCGCCACCACGCGCCTCGGCCTGCTGACGACGCCGCTGCGCGACCGTTTCGGCATTCCGGTGCGGCTCAATTTCTACACCGTCGAGGAGCTGGAATCGATCGTGCGCCGCGGCGCGCGGCTGATGGCGCTCGGCATGACGGACGGCGGCGCGCGGGAGATCGCCCGGCGCGCCCGCGGCACGCCGCGCATCGCCGGCCGGCTGCTGCGCCGCGTGCGCGACTTCGCCGAGGTGGCGCGGGCGGAGGCGGTGACGCAGAAGATCGCCGACGAGGCGCTGACGCGGCTTCTCGTCGACAATATGGGCCTCGACCAGCTCGACCGGCGCTATCTCTCGATGATCGCCCACAATTTCGGCGGCGGGCCGGTCGGCATCGAGACCATCGCGGCGGGGCTGTCCGAGCCACGCGACGCCATCGAGGATATCATCGAGCCCTACATGATCCAGCAGGGCTTCATCCAGCGCACGCCGCGCGGGCGCGTGCTGACCGCCAATGCCTGGAAGCATCTCGGCCTCACACCGCCGAAGGATATCGAGGCGACGCAGTTCCGGCTCGGGCTCGAGGATGAGTGAGCCGGACCGCCACATGATCCGGATCGACCGCAAGCCGCAGCTCTTCAGCTTCCGCGTGGCGGGCCTGATCTTCCGGGAGGGACATGTTCTCGCCCAGCGCGGCGTGAAGGACGATTACTGGGCGCTGCCCGGCGGGCGGGCGGAGATCGGCGAGGATTCGCAGGAGACGATCGTCCGCGAGATGCGCGAGGAGCTTCATCGAGAGGCGCGCGTCGAGCGCCTCCTGTGGACCGTGGAGAACTTCTTCTCCTACGAGGGCTACACGGCGCACGAGCTCGGCTTCTACTACCTGCTTTCGCTCGCCGAGCCGTTTCCCTTCCATGAGGAGGACATCGTGCACCGCGTGGTCGACGGCGTGGACGTGGAGTTCCGCTGGCTGAAAGCCACCCCCCAGGCGCTCGCCATGCACCGGCTGAAACCGCAGTTCGTCGCCGAGCGCATCGACCGGCTGCCGGCGGCGGGCGAGCATCACATCGTCAGGGAAAGGGTGGCAGCGTGACCGGAACGACCCATCCGCTTTCGGGCGAACTCACCGAGGCAGGCCACCGGCTCGTGCAGCGCGTCTATTACGAGGACACCGATTTCTCCGGCGTCGTCTACCACGCCCGCTACCTGCATTTCCTGGAGCGCGGGCGGACGGATTACCTGCGGCTGCTCGGCGTCGAGCAGGGCAGCCTCGTCCTGGAGGAAGACCGCGAGGGCCTCGTCTTCGTCGTCCATCGCATGGAGATCGACTTCAAGGCGCCGGCGCGCATGGACGACATCCTGACGATCCTCACCTCCACCGAGAAGGCGGGCGGGGCGAAGATGATCCTCAACCAGGAGATCCGCCGCGGCGAACAGCTCCTGATCGCCGCGCGTGTCATCATCGCCGTCATCAATGCGGCCGGCCGGCCGCGGCGCCTGCCGGAGGCGCTGGCCGCGCGTTTTCTTGCCAAGACGCAAGAAAACGCCGGTGCGGCCCCGCGGTAACACTCCCTTAACCATAATGATGTCTTACTCGGCTGGTGAGGGTTTTGTGCGCTGCACGTCATCCTTTAACCAAAATTGCCGTGAAGAAGGCAGGTTGTAAGCGTTTGACCGGCATGGCGGCCGGCGGCATCAACCGGACATTCTTGACGGGCTGCGAAGCGGGTACGGATCCTCATCCCTGGCTGCGACGCGCGTTTGTGAATGCTGATGCGATATCCACCTCCCAGGAGATCGCGAAGGCGTGAATGAGACCCGGTTCGAGCTGCGAAGGCCCGTGCCGGGTGTTTGGATTCGGGGACATAGGTCTATGGAACAAGTGGGTTTGGAAGCGGCAGGCAGCGTGACCCTTTGGGGTCTGTTCATGCAGGCCGGGTTCGTCGTGAAGCTGGTCATGCTCGGCCTGATCGCCGCGTCCGTCTGGACCTGGGCCATCGTCGTCGACAAGACGGTGACCTACGGCAAGGCACGTCGCCAGCTCGATCATTTCGAGCAGGTCTTCTGGTCGGGGCAGTCGCTGGAGGAGCTCTATCGCACGCTCTCCGACCGCCAGACCTCCGGCATGAGCGCCATCTTCGTGGCGGCGATGCGGGAATGGAAGAAGAGTTTCGAGCGCGGCGCGCGATCTCCGATCGGGCTGCAGATGCGTATCGACCGGGCGATGGACGTCACGCTCTCCCGCGAATCGGAAGGATTGGAAGCGCGCCTCGGCTCGCTCGCCACCATCGGCTCGGCAGCGCCGTTCGTCGGCCTCTTCGGCACGGTCGTCGGCATCATGACCTCCTTCCAGGCCATTGCCGGCTCGAAGCAGACGAGCCTTGCGGTCGTCGCGCCCGGCATCGCCGAAGCGCTCCTGGCGACCGCCATCGGCCTTCTCGCCGCCATCCCGGCCGTCATCGCCTACAACAAGTTCTCCGCCGATGCCGGCAAGCTGACGGCGCGCATGGAGGGCTTTGCGGACGAGTTCTCCGCCATCCTTTCGCGCCAGATCGACGAGAAGCTCCAGCCGCGCGCCGCGGCGCAGTAACGCGCGATCACAGAAGACGGAGACGACGCCATGGGCATGTCAGTCGGAGCGAAGAATTCAGGCGGTGGCCGCCGCCGCCGCGGTGGCGGCAAGAGGGCGCCGATGAGCGAGATCAACGTGACGCCGTTCGTCGACGTCATGCTCGTGCTGCTCATCATCTTCATGGTCGCCGCGCCGCTGATGACGGTCGGCGTGCCGATCGACCTGCCGAAGACGCAGGCGAAGGCCCTCAACGCCGACACCCAGCCGATCACCGTGTCGGTCAAGTCGGACGGTCAGGTGTTCCTGCAGGAAACGCCGATCCCGATCGAGGAGATCGCCGCCAAGCTGCAGGCCGTGGCGACCACCGGCTATACCGAGCGCGTCTTCGTGCGCGGCGACGGCAATGCGCCCTATGGCGTCGTCGCCGACGTCATGTCGCGCATCCAGGCCGGCGGTTTTACCAATATCGGCCTCGTCACCGAGCAGAAACCGGACAGGTAAACGCACGCCATGAAGGGCAGCCTTGCCACATCCGCCGTTCTCCACGCCATGGTTCTCACCTGGGCGCTGGTCTCGCTCGGCAGTCCGGAAAGCTTCGACGTCGCCGATGTCGAGGCCCTGCCGGTCGATATCGTGTCGATCGAGGAGCTGACGCAGATCCAGCAGGGTGACAAGAAGGCCGAGATGAAGGAAAAGGCCGCGCCCGTTCCGACCAAGAAGCAGACGCCGGTCGAGAATGCGGAGAATGTCGGCGACAACGAGATCGACCTGAAGAACCTGCCGACGCCGGAGGAAAAGCCGCGCGACATCGAGACCGCCGCCTCGCCGGAAAAGGCCGAGAAGGTCGTCCAGACGCCGGACAGCAAGCCCCCCGAGGAAGCAAAGCCGGTCGAAAAGGCGAGCGAGCCCTCGACCGAGGTTGCCGCCCTCCCCGAGGCCAAGCAGGAGGTCAAGCCGGATCCGAAGCCCGAGGCCAAGCCGGCCGAGGAAAAGCCCGCCGAGGACCCGCAGGCCGAGGCGCTGCCCGACAAGGTGCCGCTGCCCGAGATGAGGCCGAAGGTCGAGACGGCCAAGGCCGAGCCGGAGAAGAAGCCGGAGGAAAAAAAGACCGAGACGGCGAAGGCCCAGACGGCCAAGACGCCCGACCGGAAGAAGGACGAGAAGAAGAAGCAGGAGAAGGCGAGTTCGCTGAACGAGAGCGACTTCAACGCCGACGAGGTCGCTGCGCTTCTCAACAAGGAAAAGGCGGCCGGCGGCGGCGCCAAGCGCTCTCAGGAGCAGGCGGCGCTCGGCGGCAAGAAGACGACGACCGGCACCAAGCTCTCGATGAGCGAGATGGATGCGCTGCGCGGCCAGATCCAGAACAACTGGTCGATCATCCCCGGCCTTTCGGATGCCGCCGACGTGCGCATCAAGGTCACGATGCAGCTCGACCAGAACGGCGACATCATCGGCGAGCCGGACGTCGTGGCGACCGGCGGCTCTGAAGCTGCGCGCCGGGCGCTTGCCGGCGGCGCGCGCCGCGCCATCATGAAATCGCGGCCCTTCAAGGGGCTGCCCCCGGAAAAATACGATGCCTGGAGCGAAGTCGTCGTGAACTTCGATCCAAGCGAAATGATGTAAGAACCAGGAAGGCCCAGATAGATGTTCAGACGCAATCTTCTCCGTTTGCTGGTCGTGCTGACTGGCCTTGCGGTGTCCCTGCCGCAGGCCTTTGCGAAAGTGGAAATCAACATCAACAAGGGCAACGTCGAGCCGCTGCCGGTCGCGGTGACGGACTTCGTCGCCAGCGGTGACCTCGGCCAGCGCATCACCGACGTGATCGCCGCCGACCTCAAGCGCTCCGGCCTCTTCGCGCCGGTCAACAAGAAGGCCTTCATCGAGAAGATCTCCAACCCGGACCAGCCGCCGCGCTTCGACGACTGGAAGGTCATCAATGCGCAGGCGCTCGTCACGGGCCGCGTGACGCAGGAGGGCGACGGGCGCCTGCGCGCCGAGTTCCGCCTCTGGGACACGTTTGCCGGCCAGCAGCTCACCGGCCAGCAGTTCTATACCCAGCCGGAAAACTGGCGCCGCGTGGCGCATATCATCGCCGATGCGATCTATGAACGCCTGACGGGCGAAAAGGGCTACTTCGACACGCGCATCGTCTATGTCGCCGAAAGCGGCCCGAAGACGGACCGCAAGCGCCAGCTCGCCATCATGGACCAGGACGGCTTCAATGCCCGGGCGCTGACGAATTCGAATGAACTCGTGCTCACGCCGCGCTTCTCGCCGAACCGCCAGGAAATCACCTACATGTCCTTCGAGGGCAACCAGCCGCGCGTCTACCTGCTCCAGCTCGAGACGGGGCAGCGCGAGGTGGTCGGCAACTTCCCGGGCATGACCTTCTCGCCGCGCTTCTCGCCGGATGGCCAGAAGGTCATCATGAGCCTGCAGCAGGAGGGCAACTCCAACATCTACACGATGGACCTGCGCTCGCGCACCACGACGCGGCTGACCTCGACCGCGGCGATCGACACCTCGCCGTCCTATTCGCCCGACGGCAGCCAGATCGTCTTCGAAAGCGACCGCGGCGGCCGGCCGCAGCTCTACGTGATGGGCGCCGACGGCTCGGGCCAGCGCCGCATCTCCTTCGGCGACGGCTCCTATTCCACGCCGGTCTGGTCCCCGCGCGGCGACCTCATCGCCTTCACCAAGCAGTCGGGCGGCAAGTTCTCCATCGGCGTGATGAAGACGGACGGTTCGGGCGAGCGCATCCTGACCACGGGCTTCCACAACGAAGGCCCGACCTGGGCGCCGAACGGTCGCGTGCTGATGTTCTTCCGCCAGTCGGCCGGCGCCGGCGGCCCGCAGATCTACTCGATCGACCTGACGGGCTACAACGAGCAACTCATCCAGACCAAGGGCTTTGCCTCCGACCCGGCCTGGTCGCCGCTGCTCGAATAGTCTTCGGAGCATCCCGAATGGGGCGGGTCTGCCGCGTTCTTGCCGCAAAGTCCTGTAAATCAGGCGCCACGGCGAGAAGCGGCGGGCCCGCTTCCGTTTCGGCATGCTGCCCGCGCGGATATGTGACGAGGTTCCGCGCCCGAGCATGCGACAGCATGATGAAATGCGAGGGGCCGGGGACGGTCTTACAAGCAATCGTTAACCATAACCGTTGAAGGCGGATTAACCGCTCCGGGTTACAGTCTGGCAACCCTGATTGAAACCCGCGCTTCAACGAACTTGACGCAAGAACTGATGCAAGGAGACCGGCTCATGAGCCGCATTCATACTCCGGCCGCTGGCCGCATGCAGACCATCGCCCGCAACCCGGTGATGATCGCGCTCTTCATGACGCTCGCCCTGGCGGGCTGCGCCTCCAAGAAGAACCTGCCGAACAGCGCCGGCGACCTCGGCCTCAACGGCGGCGCCGGCGGTTCGGCCACGCCCGGCTCGCAGCAGGACTTCACGGTCAATGTCGGCGACCGCATCTTCTTCGACACCGACTCCACGTCGATCCGTGCCGACGCCGCCTCGACGCTCGACCGCCAGGCCCAGTGGCTGCAGCGCTACCCGAACTACGCGATCACGGTCGAAGGCCATGCCGACGAACGCGGCACGCGCGAATACAACCTCGCGCTCGGCGCACGCCGCGCCGCGGCGACCCGCCAGTACCTCGCTTCGCGCGGTATCCCGGCAAACCGCATCAAGACGATCTCCTACGGCAAGGAACGTCCGGTCGCCGTGTGCGACGACATTTCCTGCTGGTCGCAGAACCGTCGTGCCGTCACCGTTCTCGGCGGCGCGGGCATGTAATTCCCCTCGGGGAACGCATGGGAAAGGCGGCCTTTTGGCCGCCTTTCTTTTTTCAACACACTTTGGCCGAACTCCGTTGCTTTTTGAGGATATTTGGAAAACTCTTCGGCAGCGCCTCGGCGCACAATCGGACCAACAGGACGAAGATAGATGAAGAAACTTGTCGCGGCAGGCGTTCTCAGTCTCGCAGCGGTCGCAGGCACGGTCGGGCCGATCAGCGCATCGCCGCTCTCGACTCTGGCCAACGGCTTCCTTTCCCACAAGAGCGCGGGGGCCGGCGACGGCAACGTGGTTCTGGCCCAGGCCATGGATCCGCGGGTCGGCCAGCTCGAGGAGGAGATCCGTAACCTCAACGGCCGCATCGAGGAGATGAGCTACCAGCTTCTGCAGATGCAGGAACAGATCCGCAAGGCGCAGGAAGACAACGAATACCGTTTCCAGGACCTGGAGAACGGCAAGGGCAAGGCCAGCGGCAAGAGCGGCGCGCTCGACAAGCCGGTCAACGGCGGAACGCCCGACCAGCAGATCGCTTCGAACCGGGCGCCGGCGGATGACACCGCCGGGGCCGGCACGCCCGGCGAGCCCGGCGGGGGCGGGGCCCAGCCGCAGGAACTCGGCTCCATCAAGTTCGACGAGAACGGCAACCCGATCGGCGCGGAGACCAATCCGGACCTCAACAACCGGAGCGCCTCGATCGGCAGCGGCAACACGGCGCCCGGCACGGATGGCGGCCTGCCGCAGGCTTCGCAGTCCACGACCGCCTCGCTCGACAATCCGGACGATCTCTACCAGTCGGCCTATGGCCATGTGCTTTCCGGCGACTACCAGGTGGCCGAGCGCGAATTCCGCGACTATCTCGACATCTTCCCGAGCAGCGAGAAGGCGGCCGACGCCAATTTCTGGCTCGGCGAGGCGCAATATTCGCAGGGCAACTTCAACGACGCGGCCAAGACTTTCCTCAACGCCCACCAGACCTACGCCAAGTCTAAGAAGGCGCCGGAAATGCTGCTCAAGCTCGGCATGTCGCTCGCCGCGCTCGATAACCGCGAAACCGCCTGCGCGACGCTGCGCGAAGTCAACAAGCGCTATCCGAATGCCTCCAAGGCCGTGAAGAACAAGGTTTCTTCCGAGCAGAGCCGCCTGTCCTGCTGATTGCGGACGGAGCGAAGGTCGTGGCCCGCGCGGACAATCCCGTCGTCGAGGCAGCCGATCGCCTTCTTGCAAGTTTCAAACGCCCCGCACGGCTGCTGATCGCCATTTCCGGCGGCAGCGATTCGACCGGGCTCCTCGTGGCGCTCGCCACCCTTTGCGCCGCCGGGCGCTACCCTCACATCACGCTCATGGCCTGTACCGTCGACCATGCCCTTCGTGCCGGTTCGGCCGGGGAGGCGTCCGCCGTCGCGGCCCTTTGCGCGCGCCACGGCGTTGCGCATCTCACGCGCCGCTGGGAAGGACCGAAGCCGGCGGCCGGTCTGCAGGCCGCCGCCCGGGCCCGGCGCTACGCGCTTCTCGTCGATGCCGCCGTGCAAGCCGGCGCCGATGCGATCCTTGCCGCCCATACGCGCGACGACCAGAACGAGACCGTCGCCATGCGTGCCGCCCGCACGGGCGAAGGCGTCGGGCTTTCCGGCATGGCGGATGCGGTCCTGCTGGAGGGGGCGGTCTGGCTGCTCCGGCCGCTTCTCGGCATCGACCGGGCCGCGATCCGCGCCTTCCTCGATGCGCACGGCGAAGGCTGGATCGACGATCCGAGCAATCTCAATCGTCGCTTCGAGCGGGTGCGCATCCGCGCGGAAGGCGTCGTGCCGGCCCTGCAGCCAGCGCCCGGCGAACGGCTCGTGCTGGCCAAGCGCGCGGCGGATTTCCTTGCCGCCGCGGTGCGGAGGGACGGCTCATGCTTCACGCTATCGCTTGCCGGCATCGCCGTCGCCCTTTCGGAACCTGCCGCCTGGCGCGGTCTCCTGCTGCTCGCGGCGACGGCGGGCGGCCGCGTCCATGTGCTCGAAGCCCGCTCCGCCGGCCGCCTGAAGACCTTTCTTGCCAGCGGCACACTGTCGCGTATGACGGCCGGACGGGTGGTGTTCGACCGCCGCCGCGACGGCCTTCATCTCTACAGGGAATGCCGCGGCATCGCTCCCCTGCTGCTGCGGCCGGGAGAGGCCGGCGTTTGGGACGGGCGGTATCGTGTCGTCGTCCGGGCGGAGCGCGCCGTCGTGGTTTGCGCCTGTTGCGAGGGGGGAGGCGAGGGCGCGCTTGCGCACCTGCACGGCCCCGCCCTGCGCGCCGCCCGCGCCGCGCCGTGCCTGAGATTCGAGGACGGCGGCGCGGCGACGCGCACGGCGGCGGATGTCGAGCCGGCGATCGCGCCCTACGCGTATTTCCTGCCGCGATTCGATCTGCCGGTCGCGCAGGCGCTGGCGGACCTTGCAGGGTGCCCGCGTTTCCCCCCTCCGCCGAACGAATGAGGGCGCGGACGACTGCGTTGTGGTAATATGCGGGAAAGTGTCGATGGTGGCACGACCCGCGCGCTGGCGCCGGTCGCGCCTGTTGTTGACGATAGTTTGAGAAAAGCCCCGGGGTGCGAGCGCTTTGCCTTGGCAAGGCCGCAAGGCGACCCTATGTTAGGGGACAAAGAAGCGGCCAGGAGCCCTTGGTCGAGAAAGTGCCCGGAAAGCTCGATGAATCCCAACTTCCGCAACTTCGCCCTCTGGGCGATCATCGCCCTTCTGCTGATCGCGCTGTTCAGCATGTTCCAGACGAGTCCGGCCCAGACCGGCTCGCGGGAAATCCCGTATTCGCAGTTCCTCAAGGAAGTGGACGCGAGCCGGGTGAAGGAGGTCGTCATCACCGGTGAAAAGATCGTCGGCAGTTATGTCGAGACCGGCGCGACCTTCCAGACCTATGCGCCGAACGGCGACAACTCGCTCGTCCAGCGTCTGGAGGCGAAGAACGTCGTCGTCAGCGCGCGGCCCGAGACGGACGGCTCGTCCGGCTTCCTCAGCTATATCGGCACGCTGCTGCCCATGCTCCTGATCCTCGGCGTCTGGCTGTTCTTCATGCGCCAGATGCAGGGCGGCTCGCGCGGGGCGATGGGCTTCGGCAAGTCCAAGGCCAAGCTTCTGACCGAGGCGCATGGCCGGGTGACCTTCGCGGATGTCGCGGGCGTCGACGAGGCCAAGCAGGACCTGGAAGAGATCGTGGAATTCCTGCGCGACCCGCAGAAGTTCCAGCGCCTTGGCGGCCGCATTCCGCGCGGCGTGCTGCTCGTCGGCCCGCCCGGCACCGGCAAGACGCTGCTCGCCCGCTCCGTCGCGGGTGAGGCGAACGTGCCCTTCTTCACCATTTCGGGCTCCGACTTCGTGGAAATGTTCGTCGGCGTCGGCGCCAGCCGCGTGCGCGACATGTTCGAGCAGGCCAAGAAGAACGCGCCCTGCATCATCTTCATCGACGAAATCGACGCCGTCGGCCGCCATCGCGGCGCCGGCCTCGGCGGCGGCAACGACGAGCGCGAGCAGACGCTGAACCAGCTTCTCGTCGAGATGGACGGCTTCGAGGCGAACGAGGGCATCATCCTCATCGCCGCGACCAACCGCCCCGACGTGCTCGACCCGGCGCTGCTGCGTCCCGGCCGTTTCGACCGCCAGGTCGTCGTGCCGAACCCGGACATCGTCGGCCGCGAGCGCATCCTCAAGGTGCATGTGCGCAACGTGCCGCTCGCCCCGAATGTCGACCTCAAGATCCTTGCCCGCGGCACGCCCGGCTTTTCCGGCGCCGACCTCATGAACCTCGTCAACGAGGCCGCGCTGATGGCCGCGCGCCGCAACAAGCGCCTCGTCACCATGCAGGAATTCGAGGACGCCAAGGACAAGATCATGATGGGCGCCGAGCGCCGCTCCTCGGCCATGACCGAGGCGGAAAAGAAGCTCACCGCCTATCACGAGGCCGGCCACGCCATCGTCGCGCTCAAGGTGCCGCTCGCCGATCCGCTGCACAAGGCGACGATCATCCCGCGCGGCCGCGCGCTCGGCATGGTCATGCAGCTTCCCGAGGGCGACCGCTACTCGATGAGCTACAAGTGGATGGTCTCGCGCCTCGCCATCATGATGGGCGGCCGTGTCGCCGAGGAGATCACCTTCGGCAAGGACAACATCACCTCGGGCGCATCCTCTGACATCGAGCAGGCGACCAAGCTTGCCCGCGCCATGGTCACCCAGTGGGGCTTCTCCGACCAGCTCGGCCAGGTCGCCTATGGCGAGAACCAGCAGGAAGTGTTCCTCGGCCATTCCGTCGCGCAGCAGAAGAACGTTTCCGAAGCCACCGCGCAGAAGATCGACAACGAAATCCGCCGCCTGATCGACGAGGCCTATTCCGAGGCCAAGCGCATCATCACCGAGCAGAACCACGAATTCGTGGCGCTCGCCGAAGGCCTTCTCGAATACGAGACGCTGACCGGCGACGAGATCAAGGCCCTCATCCGCGGCGAGAAGCCGGCGCGCGACCTCGGCGACGATACGCCGCCGCACCGCGGCTCCGCCGTTCCGAAGGCCGGCCAGAAGAAGGGCGGCGAGCCGGAAGGCGGGCTGGAGCCCCAGCCGCAGTAATCTCCGGGCAAAGAAAGATCGAAACGGCCGGGACGCAGCTCCCGGCCGTTTTCTTTCGGTAACGCGCTGTAACGAATTCTGATTCCGGGGTGGATGTTCTTTGCCGGCTTTTGTGGCAAGAAGCACGAAAGCCGCATGTCTTAAGGTTAAAGTTACGCGACGGGACGAGACTGTTTCCATCGCCGGTGCGCTGCTATAGGGCACCTTGGACGCGGCAGACGAGGCGCGTATCGCGTTGGCGCGGGGGAAGACCGCAGGAGCCAGCGATTTCAGGAGCGAAGATGAAACGTCGTTATTTCGGCACGGATGGCATCCGGGGTCAATCCAACACCTTCCCGATGACGCCGGACCTCGCCATGCGGGTCGGCATCGCCGTGGGCACGATCTTCCGGCGCGGCGCGCACCGCCACCGGGTGGTGATCGGCAAGGACACGCGCCTTTCCGGCTACATGCTGGAAAACGCCATGGTTGCGGGATTCACCGCCGCCGGCATCGACGCCTTCGTCCTCGGCCCGATCCCGACGCCCGCCGTCGCCATGCTGACCCGGTCGCTGCGCGCCGATATCGGCGTCATGATCTCGGCCTCGCACAATCCCTTCTACGACAACGGCATCAAGCTCTTCGGCCCTGATGGCTACAAGCTCTCCGACGAGCTTGAGATGGAGATCGAGGACCTGCTCGAAAAGGACATGATGGCGCAGCTTGCCAAGTCCGCCGAGATCGGCCGGGCAAAGCGCATCGACGGCGTGCACGACCGCTATATCGAGCACGCCAAGCGCACGCTGCCGCGGGACGTGACCCTGCAGGGCCTGCGCATCGCCATCGACTGTGCCAACGGCGCGGCCTATCGCGTGGCGCCCGCGGCCCTGTGGGAGCTCGGCGCCGACGTCGTGACGATCGGCAACGAGCCAGACGGCCTCAACATCAATCTCGACTGCGGCTCGACCCATCCGGAAACGCTGCAGCGCAAGGTGCACGAGGTGCGCGCCGATATCGGCATCGCGCTCGATGGCGATGCCGACCGCGTGCAGATCATTGACGAGAACGGCAAGATCATCGACGGCGACCAGCTCATGGCCGTCATCGCGGAAAGCTGGGCGGCGGACGGCATGCTGCGCGGCGGCGGCATCGTGGCGACCGTCATGTCCAATCTCGGCCTGGAACGCTTCCTGACCGGCAAGGGCCTCGGCCTCCAGCGCACCAAGGTCGGCGACCGCTATGTCGTCGAGCACATGCGCCAGAACGATCACAATGTCGGCGGCGAGCAGTCCGGCCATATCGTGCTGTCGGATTTCGGCACGACCGGAGATGGCCTCGTGGCGGCGCTGCAGATCCTTGCCTGCGTCAAGCGCAGCGGCAGGACCGTCAGCGAGGTGTGCAACCGTTTCGAGCCCGTGCCGCAGATCCTCAAGAATGTTCGCGTGCAGGCCGGCAAGCCGCTGGAAGACGCCGCGGTGCGCCAGGCCATCGCGGATGCGGAGAGCGAGCTTGCCCGCAACGGCCGCCTCCTCATCCGCCCTTCCGGCACGGAGCCGCTGATCCGCGTGATGGCGGAAGGCGACGACCGCGCCCAGGTGGAGCGCATCGTGGACCAGCTCGTCGGCGTCATCGGCGCGGTGCGCAGCGCCGCTTGAGGCACCGGCCGCATTTTCCGAAGGCAGGGCTGTGCGGCGCGCGGTCCGGATCACCGACACGGTGTGTAAGCCGCCGTTCGTCATGCTCGGGCTCTCCCGCGCATTTGCGAAGCTGCGATCGTCTGATGTGTTCGCAGATCTTCGGCACAAGGCCGAGGATGACGCCTGGGGACCGAGGCTCTGGTTCGGCTTTCCTTTCGGCTAGTTGAAATTGGACCGTTACTTAAAGATTTACCGAATTTGTGAATGGTTGTTAACGAATAGAGTAAACTTTCGTAGTTAATCGGGCCTTAACCTTTCTTCGCCATTATCCATAGCCGATCGAGGGACTTGGAAAGCCGGCGTGCCGGGCGTGCCAAGCACAAGCCTATTGGAGCAAGGCGATGAGGAAAGTTTTGAGTGGCGTCGCGGCCGTCCTGCTGTCAGGCATGCCGGTTTACGCAGCCGATTTGTATGAACCGCAGGTCATCGAGGCTCCGGTCCAGGAAACCGCCGTGGTCGAGACCGGCGGCTGGTACCTACGTGGCGACGCGGGCTGGTCCTTCAACAAGATGCGCGGGGCGCACTACTTCCCGAATGGCACGAATGTGTCGAGCGAGTTCACATCCACCCGCTTGAAGAGCGGCTTCGTTCTCGGCGGCGGTGTCGGCTACCAGATCAACGACCATTTCCGCACGGATGTCACGCTGGACTACATGTTCAAGTCCAATTTCCGTGGATCGACAACCGGCGGCTGCGGCGTCCTTCCCGCCGGACCGTGCACATCGCGGGATGTCGCTTCCATGACGGCCCTTAGTCTGCTCGCGAATGCGTATGTGGACATTGGTCACTATGGAGCGATAACGCCCTATGTCGGTGCCGGTATCGGCGGTACATACGTCCGCTGGGGCGATCTGAAAAATACGTCTTGCGAAACGGCCGACCCCACGAATTGCGATCCGACCATTACCCATCGCGGCAAGAAGAGCTGGCGGTTCACGTACGCCCTCATGGCTGGTGCTTCGGTTGATGTGACCTGCAATCTAAAGGCGGATATCGGCTATCGCTTCCGCCATGTTACGAAGGGCGAGATGTTCAGCTTTGCCGGTGGCGCCGGCGGTCCCGGTTACGACAAGGGCTTCTACAGCCACGAAGCCCGCGCCGGCCTGCGCTACTCGTTCAACGGCTGCGAAACGGCCTCCTATATCCCGCCGGCCGATATCCCGATCGAGCCGCCGGTCTACAAGTAAGCCGGTTGACGCCGACCTTTCAAGGCCGCCCTTCGGGGCGGCCTTTTGCGTTTCGGGCGGGCGGGGCCGTTTAACGGTTTCTTCATTCCTTAAGAAATATGGTTAACCGACGGTATATGGCGGCATGGTGCCGGCCGGCCGCGCGCAACTGCCGGCAAGACCGGCCTGTCAGGGATCGAGACCATGTTCTGCCGAATCGCCCCGTTCGGGATCGCCGCCCTTCTCGCGACGAGCGCCGCCGCGAGCGATATCGAGATCATCGACGCGCCCGAGATCGACGTGTCGAAAAGCGTCGCGGCAGAGGGCTGGTATATCCGCGGCGATCTCGGTTACTCCGGATGGATCAAGGGCGGAAGGCCCCGCGTCGTGGAGGCGGGCGGGACGCAGGCTTTCGACGAGCGCCGCTTCTCCCGGCCGCTCTCCTATGGCGTCGGTCTCGGCTATCAGTTCAGCGATCTGCTGCGTGCCGACCTGACGGCCGATTTCTCCAAGGGCGATTTTCGTGGCGGCGCGGCCTGCGCGGGCGGCGATTGCGCCTTCAAGGCCGATTATTCCGCTGCCGGCCTGATGGCCAACGGCTATGTCGACCTCGGCACGCTCGCCGGCTTCACGCCCTATCTCGGCGCCGGACTGGGCGCCACCTGGCTCGACTGGCGCAACGCCGCCTGCGCGGGCGCGGGTTGCACGAGCACGAGCCTTGAGGGCAGGGACGGCCTCCGCTTCACCTATGCCCTGATGGCGGGCGCCTCCGTCGACCTTTCCTCACGCCTCAAGCTCGACGTCGGCTACCGCTTCTCCGGCATCGCCGGCGGCGACGCCTTCCGCACCGGCACGGGCGACATGGAAATTCGCGACCGCGGTTTCCACAAGCACGAGTTCCGCGTGGGTCTGCGCGTGCCTCTCTGGTAGCCGCTGCATCGCTTTCTTTCGCGGCGCGCCCGGGCAACCGGCGCGCCGTTTCCATTGCGCCCTATTATTTTTCGATCGCGACATATTCCGCTTGACTTGAAAACGGCTCTCCCATATTTCCGGCGGCGGGACACTCCTCCCCAACGAGGAGCTATCTATCTGGAAGGATAGCGATCATGACGAAGACCGTCACACCGCCGGACGTGCGTCCGAACAATACCCATTTTTCTTCTGGCCCCTGCTCGAAGCGCCCCGACTGGTCGCTCGAAGCGCTTTCCGATGCCCCGCTCGGTCGTTCGCACCGCGCCAAGATCGGCAAGGCCAAGCTCAAGCAGGCCATCGATCTCACCCGCGACGTCCTGGAAGTGCCGGCGGATTACCGCATCGGCATCGTGCCGGCCTCCGATACCGGTGCCGTCGAGATGGCGCTGTGGTCGCTGCTCGGGCCCCGCGGCGTCGACATGGTCGCCTGGGAAAGCTTCGGTTCGGGCTGGGTCTCTGACGTCGTGAAGGAGCTGAAGCTCCCCGACGTCAGGAAGATCACCGCCGATTACGGTTTGCTTCCCGACCTTTCCACGATCGATTTCGACCGTGACGTGGTCTTCACCTGGAACGGCACGACCTCGGGCGTGCGCGTCCCGAACGCCGACTTCATCCCGGCCGACCGCAAGGGCCTAACCATCTGCGACGCGACCTCGGCCGCCTTCGCGCAGAACCTCGATTTCGCCAAGCTCGATGTCGTCACCTTCTCCTGGCAGAAGGTGCTGGGCGGCGAGGGCGCGCATGGCGTCATCATCCTGTCGCCCCGCGCGGTCGAACGCCTTGAAAGCTACACGCCGGCCTGGCCGATGCCGAAGATCTTCCGCATGACCAAGGGCGGCAAGCTGATCGAGGGCATCTTCCAGGGCGAGACGATCAACACGCCCTCCATGCTCTGCGTCGAGGACTATATCGATGCGCTCCTCTGGGCCAGGCAGGTCGGCGGCCTCAAGGGCCTGATGGCCCGCGCCGACGCCAATGCCAAGGTCATTTTCGACTTCGTCGAGAAGAACGACTGGATCGCCAATCTCGCCAGGGACCCGGCGACGCGCTCCAACACCTCGGTCTGCCTGACGATCGCCGACAAGGACGTGCTGGCGCTCGACGCCGAGGCTCAAGGCGCTTTCGCCAAGGGCCTCGTCTCGCTGCTCGACAGAGAGGGTGTCGCCTATGACATCGGCGCGTACCGCGATGCCCCGTCGGGCCTTCGCATCTGGGCCGGCGCCACCATCGACACCGCCGACCTTGAGGCGCTGATGCCCTGGCTGACCTGGGCCTTCGAGACCCAGAAGGCGACGCTTTCCAAGGCTGCGGCCTGATTTCGCGACCGGCTTCGTCCTCCGGGCGAAGCCACCCTTTATCTCATCTTCCAAGACCGATTTAAGGAGGCCATCGTGGCACCTCGCGTACTCGTATCCGACGAACTCTCGGAAACCGCCGTCCAGATCTTTCGCGATCGCGGCGTGGACGTCGACTTCCAGCCGAAGCTCGGCAAGGACAAGGAAAAGCTCGCCGAGATCATCGGCAATTATGACGGCCTCGCCATCCGTTCCGCCACCAAGGCGACGGAAAAGCTGATCGCGGCGGCGACCAACCTCAAGGTCATCGGCCGCGCCGGCATCGGCGTCGACAATGTCGATATCCCGGCCGCCTCGCGCCGCGGCATCATCGTCATGAACACGCCCTTCGGCAACTCGATCACCACGGCCGAGCACGCCATCGCGCTGATGTTCGCCGTCGCCCGCCAGCTTCCCGCCGCCGATACCTCCACCCAGGCCGGCAAGTGGGAGAAGTCCAAGTTCATGGGCGTCGAGATCACCGGCAAGACGCTCGGCGTCATCGGTGCCGGCAATATCGGCGGCATCGTCTGCAAGAAGGCCATCGGCATCGGCATGCATGTCATCGCCTACGATCCCTTCCTGTCGGCCGAGCGTGCCGTGGAAATGGGCGTCGAGAAGGTGGAACTGGACGACCTCCTTGCCCGCGCCGACTTCATCACGCTCCACGTGCCGATGACCGACAAGACGCGCGGCATCCTCGGCAAGGAAGCGCTCGCCAGGACCAAGAAGGGCGTGCGCATCATCAACTGCGCCCGCGGCGGCCTCGTCGACGAGGCGGCGCTGGCCGAAGCCATCAAGTCCGGCCATGTCGCCGGCGCCGGCTTCGACGTGTTCGAGGTCGAGCCCGCGACCGAAAGCCCGCTCTTCGGCCTCGATAACGTCGTCTGCACGCCGCATCTCGGCGCGTCGACCACGGAAGCGCAGGAGAACGTCGCCCTGCAGGTCGCAGAGCAGATGTCGGACTACCTCGTCAAGGGCGCCGTCTCGAACGCCATCAACATGCCGTCGATCACGGCCGAGGAAGCGCCGATCCTGAAGCCCTTCATCCGCCTTGCGGACGTGCTCGGCGCCTTCGTCGGCCAGGTCACGGAAAGCGCGATCAAGGAAATCGAGATCCTCTACGACGGTTCGACCGCCGCGATGAACACCAAGGCGCTGACGAGCGCGGTGCTTGCCGGCCTCATCCGCCCGCAGGTGGCCGACGTGAACATGGTCTCGGCGCCCGTCATGATCAAGGAGAAGGGCGTCATCCTCTCCGAGGTCAAGCGCGACAAGTCGGGCGTCTTCGACGGCTACATCCGCCTGACGGTCAAGACCGCCAACCAGACCCGCTCGGTCGCCGGCACGGTCTTCTCGGACGGCAAGCCGCGCTTCATCCAGATCAAGGGCATCAACCTCGACGCCGATGTCGGCCGCCACATGGTCTACATCACCAATACCGACGTTCCCGGCATGATCGGCTTCATCGGCATGACGCTCGGCGAGGCGGGCGTCAACATCGCGAACTTCCAGCTCGGCCGCGAGAAGGAAGGGGGCGACGCCATCGCGCTGCTTTATGTTGACCGCCCGATCTCCGACGAGGTGCTGGCCAAGCTCGGCGCCAACCCGGCTATCCGCCAGGTCAAGCCGCTCGTCTTCAACGTCGACTGATCCTCGTCCCTCCCAAGACGAAACGAAAAAGGCCCGCCGGAACTGTCCGGCGGGTCTTTTTCGTTCAGCCCTTTCTTTCCGTCGGCCTGCCCCATTCGGCGATCGCGATGCCGCCGAGGACGAGGAGGAGGGCGACGAGGTGAAAGAGATGCATCGTCTCGCCGATCAGCAGGACCGAGAGGATGGTGCCGAAGACGGGGATGGCGTTGATGAAGAGGCCGGCCCGGTTCGCGCCGATCATTTCCACGCCGCGCACGTAGAGCACCTGCGAGAGCAGCGAGGGGAAGATGCCAGCATAGAGCACGATGGCCCAGCCGGTCGCGTCCGGGAAGATGGCATCGCCGCGCGACATTTCCCAGAGCAGGAGCGGAATGGCACTCACGAGCGCGCCGAAGACCGGGGCTGCGATGAAGCTCTGCCAGTGCAGGTCCGGCTTCCAGCGAAGCGAGACCGTGTAGGCGGCATAGACGATCCCGGCGACGAGCATCAGGGCGTCGCCGTAATTGAACTCCAGCTCCGCCAGTGCCGAGAATTCGCCATGAGCGGCTGTTACCAGAACGCCGACAAGCGTCACCGTGGAGCCGAGCACCTGGGCAAGCGAGGCCTGGATGCGGAAGAGTAGGAAGTTGAAGACGAAGATCAGCATCGGGATGCCGGCCTGCTCGATGACGGCGTTGATGGCGCTGGTATAGCCGAGCGCCGTGTAGAGCAGGGCGTTGAAGGCGGTGAAGCCGAAGACGCCGTAGAGCAGGAGCTGGAGCCAGTGCCTGCGGATCGCCGGCCAGTCGCGCCTCACCTGCGGCAGCATGAGGACGAGGATGACGACAAGCGCGACGATCCACCGGAGCGTCGTCAGCACCATGGGGCTGACATGGCCGACGGCGAGCTTGCCGGCCACCGAGTTCGCGCCCCAGAAAAGCGCGGTGATGCAAAGGTAGAAATAGGCTCTGCTGTTCAAGGCGTCGTTGTCCGGGTCGTGGGAGGGGTGCGCGGGGCGCGCCGGCGGGCGCTGCACATAAGGCGAAAAACCGCGCAATGTCATGCAAAAAGCGGATGCCGGCCGTCATAACAGGGTCGCATTCCCAAAGACAACACAGTATAGATGCGCGGGTTTGTGTCAGGCGCATGCGCGCGTAACGGTTTGCTGCGTGTCCGCGAAAACGGGAAAGATGAAATGGCAAGTGTCGTAGTTGTCGGTTCGCAATGGGGTGACGAAGGCAAGGGCAAGATTGTCGACTGGCTTTCGGAACGGGCGGAAGTGATCGTTCGCTACCAGGGCGGCCACAATGCCGGCCACACCCTTGTCATCGACGGTGTCAGCTACAAGCTGGCTTTGCTGCCTTCGGGCCTCGTGCGCGGGAAGCTCAGCGTCATCGGGAACGGCGTCGTCGTCGATCCGCACCATTTCGTCGCGGAAGTGGAAAAGCTGCGTGCCCAGGGCGTGGCGGTAACGCCAGAGGTGTTGCGCATCGCGGACAATGCGCCGCTCATCCTTTCCCTGCACCGGGACCTCGATGCGCTGCGTGAAGACGCGGCCTCCAGCAACGGCACCAAGATCGGCACGACGCGCCGCGGCATCGGCCCGGCTTATGAGGACAAGGTCGGTCGCCGCGCCATTCGCGTGATCGATCTGGCGGAGCCCGAGACGCTCCGGCCGAAGATCGAGCGGCTGCTGACCCACCACAACGCACTGCGCCGCGGCATGGGGCTCGCCGAGATTTCCGTCGAGTCGCTCGAGGCCGAGCTGACGTCGGTCGCCGCGCACATCCTGCCCTATGTCGACCGGGTCTGGGACCTCCTCGACAAGCAGCGGAAGTCCGGCGCGCGTATTCTCTTCGAAGGGGCGCAGGGCGCGCTGCTCGACAACGACCACGGCACCTACCCGTTCGTGACGTCGTCCAACACCGTTGCGGGACAGGCGGCAGCCGGTTCGGGCCTCGGCCCGACGGCGATCAGCTACGTGCTGGGGATCACGAAGGCCTACACCACCCGCGTCGGCGAGGGGCCGTTCCCCTGCGAACTGGACGACGAGATCGGCAAGCACCTTGCGACCGTCGGCCGCGAGGTGGGCGTCAATACGGGCCGTCCGCGCCGTTGCGGCTGGTTCGATGCCGTGCTGGTGCGCCAGACCGTCAAGACCAGCGGCATCACCGGCATCGCGCTCACCAAGCTCGACGTCCTCGACGGCCTCGACGAACTGAAGATCTGCGTCGGCTACAAGCTGGACGGCAAGGAGATCGATCACCTGCCGGCAAGCCAGGGCCAGCAGGCCCGCGTCGAGCCGATCTACATCACGCTGGAAGGCTGGAAGGAATCGACGGTCGGCGCGCGGAGCTGGGCAGACCTGCCGGCGCAGGCGATCAAGTATGTCCGCCAGGTCGAAGAGCTGATCGGCGCGCCCGTCGCCCTGCTTTCGACCAGCCCGGAGCGTGACGATACCATACTTGTGACCGACCCGTTTGAGGACTAATCTCAAGCTCAACACCAGTTCCGTGACCTATTCCAATAAGATAGCGCACGGGCACGACGGAAAGTTCTGATGGCGGATTTTGTAGCAGTCATTCGAAGGGCCGTGGACGGCCTCTCGGACAACAATGCCGAGATGCGGCAGAAGGTTTACGAGAAGGCCCGCGGCGCCGTCCGCCGGCAGCTCGAATCCATGAACCCGCGCCCTTCCGACGAGCTCATGAAGCGCCAGCTCGACAAGCTCGAAGCGGCGATCCTGAACGTCGAGAGCGATCACGCCGAAGCGCTCCCCGCCGAGGAGCCCGTGCCCGAACCCGTCGAGGCGGTGGTTCCGGTCGCGCCGCCGCCCGAGGAGCCCCCGGTCGAGGAACCCGTCGCCGAAGAGCCGGTTGCCGTCGCGGAGCCGGAGCCCTGGCCTGCTGAACCCGAGCCGGCGCCGCACGAAGAGCCGATCACGGAGCATCACGCGGAAGAGGGCCCCTTCGCGGAGCCCACTGCCGAGGAGCCTGTCGCCGAAGAGCCCGTTGCCGGGGAGCACTTTGCCGAAGAGCCGATCGCCGAGGAGCCGGCGATCGAGGAACCGGCGGCCGAGGCTTCGGTCGAAGAAAGCGTCGAGGAGCCCGTTTCCGAGCGTGTCGCCTGGGACGAGCCTGCGCGCGAGGAACCCGTCACCTGGGAAGAACCGGTGCGCGAGGAGCCTGTCGCCGTCGAGGCCCATACCGAGCCGTCGTGGCGGGTCGAGGCCGAGCCGGCGGAGGACTACGTGCCTTCCTGGCAAGAGCCGGTGCACGACGTCGCCGCGGAGGCTGGCGCCGAGACCGTCGAGGTGAGCGAGCCCGAGCCGCAGGCCTATCCGGTTCACGACGAGGAGGCGCCCGAGGCCGAGCCGGTGGCCGAGGCGCGCATGCCCGCGAGCGAAGCGCAGTGGGACTGGAACGAGGCGGCGGCCGCCACCATAACCGGCGAAAACCGCGAGCAGACCGCTGCCGTCGAGCCTGATCCGCTTGCCTGGGAATGGCCGGACGAAAAGGCGTCGCGGCCCGGAGCCGGATCGGCCGAGCTCGCGAAGAAAAACGACTGGGACGATCTCGACGACCTGATCGGCTTCACGCCGAAGGCGGAGCCTTCAGTCCCGGCGGCAACGTCGCCCGTGCCCGAAGCCGCTCCTGCCGGTGCCGCCGCATCCCCCGCCGGGGTGGAAGCGGCCCGCGCGCCGCAACAGCGTTCCTTCCGCGCCGAGCCGCGCAAGTCGCGCTTCAACCTCGGGGCGCTCGTTGCTACCGTCGCGCTTCTCGCGATCGTGGGCGGCGCTGGCGCGGCCTACTGGTTCAACCGCGATTCCGTGAACGGCTGGGTCAACGAGAAGATCGCCTCCTTCACCGCGCCCTCGGCCGGAACGCCGGCCGAGACCACCCCGACGACGGATACGACGGACGGCGGGGCAAGCACCGCGCCGACCGGCACCGCGCCGACGGCGGACACCGCCTCGTCCGGCACGGCCGGCAATACCGAGGTCGCCTCCGCCGCGCAGAACGCCGGCGGCAAGTTCACCCAGCGCCTGCTGACGGACGGCTCGGAAGTGGATGCAGGCCCGGCGGCGGCGCTGGACGGCGGTGCGGCGGAAGAAGGCAAGTCCGTCGCGGCGCAGTCCACGGAAACCGCGTCCGCCGAGGGCGGCGCGACGACGGACGGCCAGGCTCCTGCCGCCGGTGCCGTGAATGCCCCCCAGGCGCCGGCCGGCGCCACGACGACGGACACGCAGGCGCCTGCCGCGACCGGCGACCAGGCCGCCGCCGTCGGCGCGACGCAAAAGATGTTCCTCTACGAGGAGCGGCTCGGCCAGACGTCGCCGACGGCGATCGAAGGCACGGTCGCATGGTCGAGCGCCGAGGAATCGCCGGGCGGCGACGCCAAGCCCGAGCCGGTGGTGCGCGCGCAGATCAACGTGCCCTCGAAGGGCCTGACGGCGCTCGTCACCTTCCGCCGCAACGCGGACAAGTCGCTGCCAGCGAGCCATATCATCGAGCTGGTGTTCTCGCTGCCCGAGAACTTCGAAGGCGGCGGCATCGAAAGCGTGCAGCGCGTGGCGATGAAGCGGAATGAGCAGGATCGCGGCGACGCGCTGATCGCCGTGCCGGCCAAGATCACCGACGACTTCCACATGATCGCGCTGAACGATTTCCCCGAGGCGATCGCCAAGAACACGGAGCTTCTGCGCACGCGGGGCTGGATCGACATTCCGATCACCTATCGCAACGGCCGCCGCGCGCTGCTGACCCTCGACAAGGGCCCGGCCGGCGCCGAGGCCTTCGACACGGTGATGAAGGCGTGGGCGACGCCCGGCGGCCAGTAATATTCCCCAATGAGCACAAAAAAGGCCCGGCAGCGATGCCGGGCCTTCTGCATTTTCATTGGCGCGTGGTTTACGCGTCCTCGATGACGCGGACGGCGCGGGCCTGCTCGGCCGCGTATTTCTGCACCGCTTCCTGCACCTTCTCGAAGGCGCGGACCTCGATCTGGCGGACGCGCTCGCGGCTGATGTCGAACTCGGTGGACAGCTCTTCCAGCGTCACCGGGTCTTCGGCAAGGCGGCGGGCCTCGAAGATGCGGCGCTCGCGCTCGTTCAGCACGCCCATGGCGCGGGCGAGCATGGCGCGGCGTGTTTCGAGTTCGTCCTGCTCGATCAGCGTCTGTTCCTGGCTGTCGTGGTCGTCGACCAGCCAATCCTGCCACTGGCCGCTGTCGCCTTCCGACGCCTTGATGGGCGCGTTGAGCGAGGCGTCGCCGGACAGGCGGCGGTTCATCGAGACGACCTCGTCCTCGGAGACCTTGAGCTTGGTCGCGATCTCCTTGACCTGGTCGGGGCGCAGGTCGCCATCGTCGATGGCCTGGATCTTGCCCTTCATGCGGCGCAGGTTGAAGAACAGGCGCTTCTGGTTGGCGGTCGTGCCCATCTTCACCAGCGACCAGGACCGCAGGATATATTCCTGGATCGAGGCCTTGATCCACCACATGGCATAGGTCGCAAGGCGGAAGCCGCGTTCCGGGTCGAATTTCTTCACGGCCTGCATCAGGCCGACATTGCCCTCGGAAACGACTTCGCCGATCGGCAGGCCGTAGCCGCGATAACCCATGGCGATCTTGGCCACGAGGCGAAGGTGGCTGGTGACGAGCTGGTGCGCGGCGTTGCGGTCGCCGTGCTCCTGGTAACGCTTGGCGAGCATGTATTCCTGCTGCGGCTCAAGCATCGGAAATTTGCGGATTTCATCGAGATAGCGGTTGAGACCGCCTTCTCCGGCCGTGATCGACGGCAGCGTATTGCGGGCCATTCAGCACCCCTTTCTGAAACGGCTTCCATTCCGGCAAGCCTCGGTACGGAGCTTGATCCCGAAGACCGGATCCCCGTCAGCGACCATGCTCCCCGTGGGTCATGGCGACCCCACCGATCCTACAGATAGGTATGGCGAAACAATGTTTCAAGACGCCGCGGGCCTTCACGGCTGCGTGAAGGCGGGCAGGGAAAGGATAATGCGGCACATCCCCAAGATGGGGTCCTGCGCCGGGAAATCAAGGGTTCTGCGCCTCATCCATGGTGCGCAGCGCCCCGATCAGGCGCTCCAGGTCTTCCGGCGGCGGTGCCTCGAAATGCATGGTCTCGCCGGTCGAGGGATGCTCGAACTGCAGCAGGAAGGCGTGCAGCGCCTGGCGCCGGAAGCCGTTCACCACCTTGCGTGCCTCGTCCGGCAGGCGGTTCGCCTTGGTCTTGAAGGCCGCGCCATATTCCGGGTCGCCGATCAGCGGATGGCCGATATGGGCCATGTGCACGCGGATCTGGTGCGTGCGGCCGGTTTCCAGATGGCATTCGACCAGCGAGGCGAGGCTCGTGCCGTCCTCGGTCTCGCCGTAGCGTTCCACCACCTCGTAATGGGTGATCGCCTCGCGGGCATCGTCCGCGTCCTCGCGCTTGACGGCCCGTTTCGTGCGGTCGGCGCCGCGGCCGAGCGGGGCGTCGATCGTGCCCTTGATCTGTCGCGGGCGGCCCCAGACGATGGCCTGGTAGGCGCGTTCCAGCGGGCCGGTGCGGCCGTGGTCGGCGAACTGGTCGGAGAGGTGGCGGTGGGCCGCGTCGTTCTTGGCGACGACCATGACGCCGCTCGTCTCCTTGTCGAGCCGGTGGACGATGCCGGGGCGGCGCACGCCGCCGATGCCGGAAAGGCTTTCCCCGCAATGGTGGATGAGAGCGTTGACGAGCGTGCCCGTCCAGTTGCCGACGGCGGGATGCACGACGAGGCCGGCGGGCTTGACGAGGACGATCAGGTCGGCGTCCTCATAGAGCACGTCGAGCGGGATGTCCTCGCCCTTCGGCTCCGGGTCGCGCGGGGCGGGCATGGTGAATTCGACGACGTCGCCGGGATGCACCTTGCGCTTCGGCTCGATCATGACAGCGCCGTTGACGAGGGCCGCGCCCTCCTCGATCAGCGCCTTGATGCGGCTGCGCGAATAATCGCCGGCGAGCGTGGCGGCGAGCCAGGCATCGATGCGCCCTTCGGCGTCTTCAGGCACGGTCAGGACTTTTCTTGTGGCTTCGGCTTCTTTAAAGGGGTCGGTCATCGTTTCACTTATGCTCATTGCCGGAAGGGCGCCCGACATGTCCAATATCGAAAACGACGATCAGGAAGACAAGCCGCTCGATCCGGTGATGGAGAATGTGCGCCGCAAGATGATGCGCCTGCAACTCGTTTCGGGCGGCATCATGCTTTTGATGTTCATGGCGGTCCTTGCGGCCATTGTCTATAAGATCAGCAACCGGGATGGCAAGCCGGAAGCGGTGGCGAGCGCGGGCGGTCTGTCCGTGCCGAGCGACGCGCCCGCCAAGGCGACCGCCACGCTGCCGGCCGGCTTTGCCGTTTCGGCCGTGTCGCACTCCGCCGGGCAGATCCTGTTCTACGGCGCGATGGCCGACGGTGCGCGCAAGGCCTTCCTCTTCGACATCGCCGCCGGGCGGGTCGTCGCCGAAATCGACGTTCCGGGGAACTGATCCGGCGTGGCGGCGCAACCGGTCCGCATCGACGATCCCGGCGATCCGCGCATTGCCGGCTTCGTCTCGATCCGCGAGCGGGACCTGACGGGCCGCGACGGGCTATTCGTCGCCGAGGGCACGGTGGTGCTGCGCATGCTCGGGCAGGCGCAGGCCCGCGCCAACGGCTTTGCCGCCGAGGCCATCCTCCTTCTGGAAAACCGTCTCGCCGGGATGGGCGAGGTCCTCGCCGCCTTTCCGCCGAGCGTGCCGGTCTATGTCGCCGCGCAGGCGGTCTTCGATGCGATTGCCGGCTTCCACATGCATCGCGGCGTGCTGGCGCTCGGGCGCAGGCCGGCGGCCGAGATCGGTGCATCGCTCCTCGGCCGCCTGCCGGAGACCAGCCTGGTGCTGGCCGGCTGCGGCCTTTCCAACCATGACAATGCCGGCTCCATCTTCCGCAATGCCGCGGCCTTTGGCGCCGACGCGGTGTTTCTCGACGAAACGTCGTGCGATCCGCTCTACCGGAAGGCGATCCGGGTGTCGGTCGGCTCCGTTCTGACCGTGCCGTTCGCGCGGGGGCGCAACTCCGAAGCCATGCTGCGCGACCTGGCGGCGGCGGGTTTCGAGATATGGGGGCTTTCGCCGCGCGGCGCGGTGCCCGTCGCGGCCATTCCGGCGGCGCGGCGCATCGCGCTCGTGCTGGGAACGGAAGGCGAGGGGCTGCCGGAGACGATCCTCACCTCGTTCCGCACGGCCCGCATCCCGCAGCGCCCGGGGCTCGACAGCCTCAACGTGGCGACGGCGAGCGGCATCGCGCTCTACCAGATTGCGCTTGCGATGGGGCGGGTGGCCTAGCTCTCGTCGCGGCCGATCCGTTCGCGCACCCGCCGGGCAAGGCTGTGCTCGTCGCCGTCGAGGTCGGGGTCGATGGTGGCGATGAGATCGTGCACGGGGGAACTCGCGCCCTCGCGCGCGGCGGTCAGCACGATCATCTTGCTGGCAAGATCGGCCATCTCCTCGCGCAGGGCCGGGTCGTTGGCGTCGGACCTTGCCGCAAGGAGGCGCTCCGTCAGCGCGGTGCCCTGGTTGCGCGCCTCGTCCTCCAGCGCGGCGATGTCGATCGGGGGGACGGGCTGCATCTTCTCCGTCCGGCGGCTGGAAATGCGGCTTGCCGCGATGGACCGGGCGAGCCCGGTGGAGCGGCTTGCCTTCATCGCTTCCTTGCTTTCCGTCGTCAGCGTCTTCACTTTTTCGCGAAGGCGGTTGATTTCCGCGATGCGCCGCTCGATCGCGTTGTCCTTGTCGGCGCTGCCGGCCACCTCGCGCGTCAGCTTCGCCTCGAGCTGCCGCACGCGGCCTTCCTCGCGCGACAGGCGGATTTCGAGCGCCTTGGCCTTCTCTATGGCGGTCCTGGCCTCCTCGCGCAGCCTGTCGCGCTCGTCCTTCAGGTTGCCGATGCGGCTCTGCAGGTTCTCCATCGCCGTGTCGCGGGTGGCGAGGTCTATCTTCATGTTGTCGATCTCGGCGTGCAGATGATCGATGCTGTTCTGCAGCGTGTCGATCTCGGCCGTCCGCGCGCGAATCTCGCGGTCGGCGGCGGAGAGGGCGCTTTTCAGTTGCTCGCTCTTCATCTCCTCGCGCCGCAGCGTCGAGCGCATGTCGCCGGCCTCGATGTTCATGTCGGCGATCTGCGCGTGGAGTTCGGCATTCTCCGTGCCGATCGCGCCGGCCGCGGCCATCAGCTTCTCGTTCCGCACCATTTCGAGCGTGAGCTTTTCACGTTCGCGCCTGACGTTCTGGGAGAGGCGGGCGTTTTCGGCCGCATAGGCGGCGCGCGCCATGTCCTTCTGCGCGCGCACTTCCTGCGGGCTCAGCGGCATGGTGGCGCGCATCCGCGCCTCGGTGAACCTGACGATTCGTTTCTGGATGGCCGGCGCGACGAGCAGGCCGGCAAGCGTGGCGGCGAGAAAGCCGAGCGCGAAGAGAAGGGCGTACTCGATCACGGATCCACTCGTTCCAAACATGGCCCAAAACGGGTCCCGAACGAGCGCACTATAGCGGCTCGTTCCGGCTTGCACAGGGGGGCGCGCCCGCGAAATCGACGCCCGGTCGTCAGACGGGCGGGGCGCCGGTTTCATTCGTTCAGAAGGGATTCCAGGTCGGCTGGCGCGTCAGCTTGAGGTAGCCGGCGCTGATGCCGATGCGGGCGCCGACGCCGGTGCGGATCGGCACGAGCACGATGTCGTTGTTGACATTGACCTGCATGCCGAGGCCGGCGATCACGTAGACCGAGCCGGAGACGCCGCCGAAACGGGTAAAGAGCGCATTGACGTCGGGCAGATTGTAGACGAGCATCATGGTGCGGCTGCCCTGACCGCCCCAGTCGAGGCCGAGGGAGGGGCCCTGCCAGAAGACCGAGTGCTGGCCGGCATTCTTGGTGTTGAGCGTGCCTTCGCCGTAGGTCAGGCCGGCGACGAAGGCGCCCGAGCCCTCCTGGCCGAGGATGTAGCCGTTCGGCAGGCCGTAGGATTCGAAGGCGCGCTCGACCAGCTTGGCAAGGCCGCCGGACGTCTCGCCGAAGAAGCCGTGGCCGGCGTCGACGATCTCCTGCATGGAATATTGGCTGCTTTGCTGCGCGGCGGCCGGCAAGGCAAGCAGGAAGGTCATGCAAGCCGCCGCAACGACCGCGAATGCCTTCGTGACCAGATTTGAAATACCCATGTCCCGTTCGCCTTCCTTGATGTCTCGGCCCCGTTCCATGCAGCAATTTGACCCGATGGTCTTAACAATCGGTTTACCAAATGTGGTGTCATTATGGCTGTCTTGAAATCGAGCACGCCTCGCGCAATTTCGGCGTGCTATGCGTCGCGCGGAATGTGCCCGCGTGCGCCTTGCGAAAGGCGTCCCGCGATGAACGAATGCGTGGATCTGGGAGAATTTTATGGCGAAAAATCCGAACCTCACGCTGACCGGTCCCGATCTGGCAGCGCTTTTGTGCAGCCGCGTCTGCCATGACGTCATCTCGCCGGTCGGGGCGATCAACAACGGCCTCGAACTGCTCGACGAGGGCGGGGCCGATGCCGAGGCCATGGACCTCATCCGCACCAGCGCGCTGAATGCGTCGGTCCGGCTGAAGTTCGCACGCCTCGCCTTCGGTGCTTCCGGCTCCGTCGGCGCGTCCATCGACACGGGCGAGGCGGAAAAGGCCGCGCGCGACTTCGCCGCCGCCGAGAAGAAGACGGAGATCACCTGGTCCGGCCCGCGCGCCATCGTCGCGAAGAACAGGGTCAAGCTGCTGCTCAACCTGTTCCTCGTCGCCTACGGCGCCATTCCGCGCGGCGGCTCGATCGACGTGACGCTGGAAAACCCGGAATTCGACGCGGTGTTCAAGCTGGCCGTGAAGGGGCGCATGCTGCGGGTGCCGCCGAAGTTCACGGAAATCCTGTCCGGCACGCCGGAAGAGGCGGTCGATGCCCATTCCATCCAGCCCTACTACACCGTGCTGCTCGCCGACGAGGCCGGCATGGAGCTGGATGTCGAGGTCAACCCGGAAGAGATCGTCTTCAGCGCCCGCACGGTTGCGGCATCCGAGTGAGATTGCCGGCGGCCGTGGTCCGTTAACCATGGCCGCTAACGCTTTGTTTGCCAGGCGCCGGTAGAGTTGCAGGCTGTATCGTTCCCGTTTAGCGGACGGGAGACCCTAGGAGCAGCTAATGCAGCGGTTGATGATCGCCGACGGTTCCGATGTCGTCCGGAAGGTCGGCAAGCGTATTCTTTCCGGTTTCGATTTCCTCGTGCTGGAAGCCTCGAGTTCGCTCGAGGCGCTGGTGCGCTGCGAGGCGGAACTGCCCAACATCCTGATCGTCGATTCCACCATGGACGGCGCTCTCGAACTGATCGGCAATATCCGCAACCTGCCGCAGGGCAAGTCGGTGCGCATCTACTATTGCGTCGTCGAGGCCGACCTCAAGAAGATGATGATGGGCAAGCGCGCCGGCGCGGACGACTTCCTGCTGAAGCCGTTCGACCGCAAGATCCTTACCCAGGTCTTCGGCAATCTCTCGATCGCCGCCTGAAGCGATCGCCCATAGCCAAAGCAAAAGCGGCCGCTCCCGAGGGAGCCGGCCGCTTTTTTGTTTATTTCGCCGGTGCCATGGAAGCTCCGGCATCGGCGCAAAAGAAAACCCGCCGGCGAGCGGCGGGTCGAATGCGGGAGCGGGGAGGGTGCCGTCAGGCGCTTTCGAGATAGTCGCCGCCCTCGGGCTCGCGCAGCACATAGCCGCGACCCCAGACCGTCTCGATATAGTTGGCGCCGCCGGCGGCGTTCGCCAGCTTCTTGCGCAGCTTGCAGATGAAGACGTCGATGATCTTCAGTTCCGGCTCGTCCATGCCGCCATAGAGGTGGTTGAGGAACATTTCCTTGGTGAGCGTCGTGCCCTTGCGCAGCGAGAGCAGCTCGAGCATCTGGTATTCCTTGCCCGTCAGGTGCACGCGCTGGCCGCCGACCTCGACCGTCTTGGCGTCGAGGTTGACGATGAGCTCGCCCGTCGAGATGACCGACTGGGCATGGCCCTTGGAGCGGCGCACGATGGCGTGGATGCGGGCGACGAGCTCGTCCTTGTGGAACGGCTTCGTCATGTAGTCGTCGGCGCCGAAGCCGAGGCCGCGCACCTTGTCCTCGATGCCGGCCATGCCGGAGAGGATGAGGATCGGCGTCTTGACCTTGGAAAGGCGCAGCGTGCGCAGAACCTCGTAACCCGACATGTCGGGGAGGTTGAGGTCGAGCAAGATGATGTCGTAATCGTACAACTTGCCCAGGTCGACACCTTCCTCGCCGAGGTCGGTGGTATACACATTAAAACTTTCGGACTTCAGCATCAGCTCGATGCTCTGCGCCGTGGCGCTATCGTCCTCAATGAGTAGAACCCGCATATCTGTCCCCTTTTCCGCCGCTCAAGGTATCTGGCCCCCTACGCGATACGGATCCAGTCGTTGCCTGATTTGGAGGCTGCCACGAAATGGTTAACAAATCCTGATTCACTTTGGCAAGGTGTATCGATCTGTTAATTATTTTAGGCAGACTCCTGATTTCATACATGAATCAGAATTGTGTCTCTTAAGATTTCGCTTTAGGAAACACGGTTAACCGACTCTTTCGACTCAGCAATGCGACCCACCTTCTTTTTTGCGAATCGTATTTACGGAGCCTTAAATCATCGGGCCTATGATTAACGATGCCCGTAAACGAAAGGTTACCAGCGGTAGGATTTTATTAATCTCGCTGGATTTTTTCACGGTTCGGCAGGGTTTGCCGGGTTACGGGAGGAATGCCGGTCTCCGGCGCGCGGCCGAACCTCGCGCTTCGGGTACTGATTTGGAATGCCGGGTGGGAGGTTCGCCAGCGTTTTCGGCGGCCTTTCGCTCCAATGCCGGGGTCTCGCTATCCACGGGAGTATTGCGTATGAAGTCGCGTGAGAGCCTAGTTCGCCTGAAGGAATTTCAGGTGAAAGACAAGAGACGGCAGCTGGCCCAGCTTCAGCTCATGATGTCCGAATTCGAACGGATGTCGAAGGAGCTGGAAAGCCAGATCGCCATCGAAGAGAAGAAGTCCGGGATCACCGATCCGGGCCACTTCGCCTATCCGACCTTCGCCAAGGCGGCGCGGCAGCGTTCCGACAACCTCCAGGTCTCCATAAGGGAGCTGAAGGTGCAGCAGGATGCGGCCGAACTGGCACTGGAAGAGGCGGAGGCGGAATTCGCCAAGGCTTCGGCGCTGGAAGAGCGCGACAACGCGGTCCGGATGCGCGCCTGATCCAGGTGCCATCCTGAAGAACCCTCGCGAGCGGCCGAAAGACCGCTCACGAGGGCTCTTCGCGTTTTTTCAAGGCTTGTTGCGTCCCTGTCGCAAGGCCGGCGTCAGAGATTGACGACGTCCTGCCAGTCCTTGTGGCGCATGGCCTGCGCCCGGAAGAAGGGGCAGAGCGGCATGATCTTCCAGCCGCCCTTGCGGGCCTCTTCCACGGCATGGGCCGCCAGCGCCTGGCCGACGCCCTTGCCGCGCAGCGCATCCGGTACGCCGGTATGGTCGACGATCACGAGTTGCGGCGACGTGCGGGAATAGGTCATCTCCGCCTCGTGCCCCTCGACGACCGCGTAGTAGCGGCCCTTCGTGCCGTTGTCCTCGTGCAGGATGTCCATGGCGTGCTCCTTGCTGCCGTTGCGTCGGGACCATCCTTTCCCGTCCCGCCGTTTCCCGCAAGGTGCGCGGTGTGAACAGTGCGTGCTGCATCGAAGCGGCCGCGATGGTATGCAACGGGGAATCGAAACCGCGAAACCGCCATGATCCTTGTCGTTCCCGCCCTTCTCGTCCTGTCGGCGCTGTGTCTGGCCTTCGGCCTCGTGCTGCCGCTGGTGCGGTTCGAAAAACTCTACTTCTTCGACGAGACGCCCTCGCTGGTCGACGTCGTCGTCTCGATCTGGCAGCAGGGGAACGGCGGGCTTGCGGTGCTGGTCGGGCTCTTTTCCATCGTCTTTCCGGTCGTGAAGCTGTTCGGCATCGCGCTGGAGGCGACCGCGCCCTCCCGGCCGGGCGACACGGCGGGCCTGCTCTCCCGGCTGCTGCCGGTGCTCGGAAAATGGTCGATGATGGACGTGATGCTGGTGGCGCTGGTCATCGTCGCGGCGAAGACGAGCGGCATGGCCTCCGCCTTCACGCAGCCGGGCCTCTGGTTCTATGCCGCCTCGGCGATCATGACCGGCCTTCTGCAAATGAAACTGCGGCCGCATTGAGCGGCCGCAGGGTCGTGACGGGAAATGGAGCTGCCTAGTGGCGGTACTGCTGGATGCGCGTCGTGCGCAGGCCGGCCAGGCCATGGTCGTTGATGGAGGATTGCCAGGACAGGAATTCTTCGACCGTCAGCGTGTAGCGTTCGCAGGCTTCTTCGAGGCTGAGGAGCCCGCCGCGTACGGCGGCGACGACTTCTGCCTTCCGGCGAATCACCCAGCGCCGCGTGTTGGCCGGCGGCAGATCGGCGATCGTCAGGGGGCTGCCATCGGGGCCGATGACGTATTTCACGCGGGGTCGTATCAGATCGGTCATTGGACTCTCTACATATACTCAAGACCATATGCGGGGACTGTAGCCCGCCACATTTAAGATTTGCCTAAGCGCATGCTAACAATTTTCTAATCTTTTGAGCGGCTTCGCCGGAGCAGCCGGCCTTCGCACACCGCTGCCTCCCCTAACGTGGGGCGGATTTCCCTCCGCCCGGCCCGCATGGGAGCCATGCAAATATTTCATTTCCATTTGAATCAAATACTGCTAATACGCGCCAAAATTCGGAGGCGGCGTCGGATCGATGCCACCGGAAGCCTCCAGGACGCATCCAAATGAATTGCCTCCGCGAGCTGTTTCCCATCGGGATATGGCTTCCGCGGCGTTTTTCGTCGCCGCCGGTCTGTCGGGGTGCGCCTGAAATTTTCCGAACCGAGAATGCACACAAGCCCGGCGCCCGCGCGCCGGTTGTTGGAAACGGAAAATGAGAGACCCAGACAACACGCTCTTGCAGCAGGGTTGGTCGCCAGAATTCCTCTCTTCGGCCAATATCGAATCCGTGCAGACCGAATACGAGGTCCTGCACCTCATGCGGCAGTGCGCCAGCCATTTCAGCTTCAGCCACTTCCTGGTGGCGCGCTTCCCGGCCAACCAGCAGCAGCGCTTCGCCGAGCGCCTGCTCGTCAGCAACTGGCCGGCCGACCTCGTGCGCAAGTACGATGCCATGAACCTCTTCCACGTCAGCCGGCTGGCTCTCGATACCGGCATGACCAAGCTGCCGGTGCAGGGCGACAGCGCGCTGCTGGCCCCGGCCGACTGGGAAAGCGCGCAGGCCGGCGAGGCGATCGCGCTTGCCGAAAGCTACGGGCTTTCCGCCTCCACGGCCCTGCTGCTGCATTCCACGACGTCCGATCCCTATCTGATGGTGTTTTCCGGCACGCGCCCGCCGCTTGCCCGCCCGGAGCTGACGGAACTGCATTTCGCCGCCCTCCAGCTTTTCGAATGCCTCGAGAAGACCTTCGTCTCGGCGACGGCGAGCCGCGAGAAGCTTTCCAGCCGCGAGGTCGAGTGTCTGCGCTGGGCGGCGGCCGGCAAGAGCAGCGACGAGATCGCCATCATCCTCGGCATCTCGGTCTATACGGTAAGCAGCTATTTCAAGAGCGCCACCCGCAAGCTGCAGGCCGTCAACCGCATGCAGGCCATCGCCATCGCCCTGCGTCTGCGCTTGATCTGACTTCGACCGGAGGTCGTTTCCGGCGCGGCAAAGGACGAGGTTTCCGGCCTTCTCTTGCTCTCGGAGCGGCAAGTTTCTATATGTCGCCGGGAAAGGCATTCTGCCGATTGCAGAACGTCAAGTCTGGCCGGTTTCGGCCGAGAGCAGTTCCGGCGGATATGTGCAGCAGCCTTGCATCCGGAACTGCGTGAAGCCAACCAAGTCAAAGGTGCCGCCGCCCGCCACGGGTGGAAGCAGCACCGGAACGGACCTCGCGTGAACAGTCTCGATTTCGATCGCAAGCCGGAAGATACGCGCGTCGTCGTCGCCATGTCGGGCGGCGTCGACAGTTCCGTGGTGGCCGGGATCCTCAAGCGCGAGGGCTATGACGTTCTCGGCATCACCCTGCAGCTCTACGATCACGGCGCCGCCGTGCACCGTGCCGGCTCCTGCTGCGCCGGACAGGACATCGACGATGCGCGCCGCGTCTGCGAAACGCTCGGCATCCCGCATTACGTCCTCGATTATGAAAAGCGGTTCCGCGAGACTGTTATCAACCCCTTCGCCGAAAGCTACATTGCCGGCGAGACGCCGATCCCCTGCGTTGCCTGCAACCAGACCGTCAAGTTCGCCGATCTGCTCGCCACCGCCAAGGACCTCGGCGCGGATGCGCTGGCGACGGGCCACTATATCCGCTCGCGCCCCAACCCCGCGCCTGGCGCGCCGCACCGCCGCGCACTCTACCGGCCTGTCGATGCGGAGCGCGACCAGAGCTACTTCCTCTTCGCGACCACGCAGGAACAGATCGACTACCTGCGCTTCCCGCTCGGCCATCTTTCCAAGGCCGAGACGCGGGCGCTCGCCGAGGACATGGGGCTCGTCGTCGCCAAGAAGGCCGACAGCCAGGACATCTGCTTCGTGCCGCAGGGCAAGTATTCGGACATCGTCAACAAGCTGAAGCCGAACGCGGCGCTCGCCGGCGAGATCGTGCATATCGACGGCCGCGTGCTCGGCCGGCACGAGGGCATCCTGCACTACACGATCGGCCAGCGCCGCGGCATCGGCATCGCGACCGGCGAGCCGCTCTATGTCGTCTATCTCGACGCGCGCTCGCGCCGCGTCATCGTCGGGCCGAAGGAGGCGCTGGAAACGCGCCGCCTCTATCTGCGCGATATCAACTGGCTGGGCGACGGCGATCTCGATACGGTCGCCGCCGCCGGCTTCGAATGCTACGCCAAGGTGCGCTCCACGCGCCCGCCGCGTCCCGCGCGCCTGAAGGCGAACGAGGGGGGCATCTATGTGGAGCTCGCCGAGGGCGAGCCCGGCGTCGCCCCCGGCCAGGCCTGCGCGCTCTATTCCGGCCAGGGCGAGGACGCCCGCATCTATGGCGGCGGCTTCATCCTGCGCTCGGAACGGGAGGCGGCTGCCGAGGATGCCCTCAAGCGCATCCTTTCCACGCCGGTGGCGGCCTGAGGCGCCGCGCCCGGCAAAGCCCTTGCGGACAAAGCGATTTTTCTTCGAACCTCGCTTGACACCCCCGGGAACCCCGCCTTATAAGCCGCGCACCGGACGGAAACGGACATCGCTCTCGATCGTCCCTTCGGGCGGCGGAGTAGCTCAGTAGGTTAGAGCAGAGGAATCATAATCCTTGTGTCGGGGGTTCGAATCCCTCCTCCGCTACCATTCTTCCCCAAATCCATGCACATATACGACCCGAGATTCCTTCGCGGTTCGGCGACGGTAATGCTTGTCGAAATCCGCATTCGGATGGTTTCGATTGCGCATCTTTTCCGTGCGCCGGTTGCCGGGCGAGGGGGGAGGCGAACTTCGGGCGGGTGCCCTTCATGACGGTCGGGCCGCGGTCTTGTCCGTTTCCGGCGACAACGTAACCAATTGCGCGCTCCATCATGGGCTGTCCCCCTCCTCGACAGACGGCTGATCAGCCGGAAACATACGGTGCGACTGCAAGTCGACGGAAATTTCATTCGCAAATGCCGGCATTAGCGCCGGCCTTCCGATCGAGCGCTTGCAAATCCCTTATGGCCGCATTGGAACTTCTAATTTTCCAGCGGCGGTGAAGCTTCCTACCCTGTGCCTCGTCAAACGGCGCGATTGGCCGCGGAGAAGGAGTTTTCACATGAACATGTTTGCGCGGGGGATGCCCAACCAGCTTCTGCGGCTGCAGGAGATGCACAATGGCAAGAAGGTACAGCCGACCTTCTCGGCGGGCGAGATGGAGCGGCGGCAGAACGCGATGCGCCGCATCCTGGAAGAACTGAAGCTCGATGCGGCGATCCTGACCTCGTATCACAACATCTGCTACTTCTCCGATTTCCTCTATTGCTCCTTCGGCCGGCGCTACGCCTTCGTCATCACGCCGGAAAAGGCCACCTCCGTTTCCGCCGGCATCGATGCCGGCCAGCCCTGGCGCCGCACCTTCGGCGACAACATCACCTATACGGACTGGCAGCGCGACAATTTCTTCCATGCCCTGCAAACGCTCCTGCCGAAGGCTTCGCGCATCGGCATCGAGTTCGATCAGGTCGATCTCGAGCTGCGCCGCCTGCTGGAAGAGGCCTTCCCGAATGTCGAATTCGTCGACATCGGCTCGCCGACCATGTGGCTGCGCACGATCAAGTCGGACGAGGAGATCGCCCTCATCAAGGAAGGCGCCGCGACCGCCGATGTCGGCGGGGCCGCCGTCGCGAAGGCGGTGCGCGAGGGCGTGCCGGAATACGAGGTGGCGCTCGCCGGCACGCAGGCCATGGTCCGCCATATCGCAAGCCGCTTCCCCCATGCCGAGCTGATGGACACCTGGGTCTGGTTCCAGTCGGGCATCAACACCGACGGGGCGCACAATCCCGTCACCTCGCGCCGCGTCGAGAAGGGCGACATCCTCTCGCTCAACTGCTTCCCGATGATATCAGGCTACTATACGGCGCTGGAACGTACGCTGTTCCTCGACCATGCCAGCGACGAGCACCTGCGCATCTGGGAGATCAACTGCGCTGTGCACCGTCGGGGCCTCGAACTGCTCAAGCCCGGCGCGCGCTGCGGCGATGTGGCGGCGGAGCTCAACGAGATCTACCGCGATCACGGCCTGCTCGGCTACCGCTCCTTCGGCTACGGCCATTCCTTCGGCGTGCTCTCGCATTATTACGGCCGCGAGGCGGGCGTGGAGTTGCGCGAGGACATCAACACGGTGCTCCAGCCGGGCATGGTGGTCTCCATGGAGCCGATGCTGACCATTCCGGACGGCATGCCTGGGGCCGGCGGCTACCGCGAGCACGACATCCTGGTCATGACCGAAACCGGCAGCGAGAACATCACGGGCTTCCCCTTCGGTCCGGAGCATAATATCCTCCCCGCCTGACCCCGTCCGCGGGCAACTTGGAACGGGCCGTCCGATCGGCCCGTTTCCTTTTGGAAGCGGTGCCGCCCCGTGAGAAACATCCCGACCGACCTTCTTCGCACCTTCCTGGCGGTCATCGACCTGCGCAGCCACACGCGCGCCGCCGAACAGCTCGGCCGCACCCAGCCGGCCATCAGCCTTCAGATGAAGAAGCTGCAGGAACTGCTCAACGTTTCCCTCTTCACCAAGGATGCCAGCGCCCAGCCGACCGAGGCGGGCGAGCTTGTCGCGAGCTATGCCCGGCAGATGCTGGCGCTCAACGACGAGATGGTGCTGCGCCTGTCGCGGCGCGACCAGCACGGCAAGATCCGCCTCGGCATTCCCAACGACTATGCCGATCATTTCCTGCCGAAGCTGATGCCGCGCCTTGCGCGCAGCGGCCACGACTTCCGCTTCGAGGTCGTCTGCGATCTCTCCCACGTTCTCCTCCAGGGGCTGCGCAACGGGCTCTACGACCTCGTCGTGGCGATGACGCCGGACGGGCCGGCGGAAGGCGCGTTCATGACCTGGAAGGAGCCCCTCGCCTGGGTGGGCGACAGCTCGACCTCGCTCGTCACCGACGGCGGCGGCAACCTGCGCATCGTCTGCTATCCGGAGGGTTGCCTCTACCGGCGGGCGATGCTGACGGCGCTGCAACGCGACGGGCGCGGCTACGATCTCGTCTATACCAGCCCCAGCCTTTCCGGCCTGGAGGCGGCGGTCGGCTCCGGCTTCGGCAATACGGTCCTCGCCCGCCGCATCCTGCCGCCGAAGCTTGCAACGCTCGATGATGCCCTCGGCCTGCCGAGGCTCGCGGACGTCGTCGTCGGTATCTACCTGAGCTCGGACCGCAAGCGCTCCGCGGTGGCGGAGAGCTTTGCCGCGCATTTTGCCGATGCGTTTCTCGCGGGGACCGGCAGCCTGTGATCGGGCCAGCCGCATGGCCGGCGGGAATGCGAGGAAAAATTCCTTATTGCAACCATGGTTGTAGTTTTGTAATGTGCAACCTATGGGCGGAGAAAAGAGGAGGTAGTGCGTAACTTTTCTGCGAAATGCGCGTTCGAGCCTGACGAACTCGCGCAACTGAAAACGATCTTCGACGATGTCACATCCGCGCACTGGTTTCCAAAAAGCGAAAGCTGCCGAAGAAGCTTTGCAAGATACCTTTTGGAGACCTTTCCGGGCGTGACGCACGATCTTCGCAGGTACAAGGCCGAAGTCGAAGCTGTGGCTGGTACACGTTGCGTAGAGGGCAATGCCGGGTGACGCCCGCATGGGCAAAAGGGTGGTCACCTCTGATCGGGCCGGGCAGGCCGCGAGTGCTTCGGCTTCGCGACCTGTCCGGCCCCGTCATTTCGGCCCTTCGCCCGCAATACCCGAAACTGTCCGTCAGCGTTCCTCCGTCCCGCACCAGTGCGCGGCGAAGAGGGCGAGCGTCCTGGTGACGCGTTTCAGCGAGGAAAGGCTGACGCGCTCGTCGATGCCGTGGATGTTCTCGGCGATCGGGCCGTAGACGAGCGAGGGGATGTTGCCGTGCACGGCAAAGACGGCTGCGTCGAGATAGCAGGCCATCACGTAGGACGGCAGGTCGGCCCCCTCATGCGTGAGGGCGTGGGCGGAGCGGAGGATGTTTTCAGCGGAGGACCCCTCGGCCAGCTCGTAGCCTGCATGCATCACGCCGACCCAGCTGAGGGCGACCAGGCGCTCGCCTGCAAAGGCCGGGTCTTCCGCCTGGACGCGATCGAGGAAGGCTTCGAATTCGGCGGCGCGTGCCTTCGGGTCCTCGCCGGGGTAAAAGCCGATCCGGCCTTCCGCGGTGCAATCGCTCGGGATGGAGGCGATCCAGTCGCCGCCTTCGATCGTGCCGATCGTCAGGGCGACGGGGTTCGGCAGATCCTTGAACAGGTGCTTGTCCCGGCGCTCCCCGATCCATTTGCGTTCCAGCGTTCTTAGGTGGCCGATGAGGCGGATCATCAGGTCGATGGCGCTCTGGCCGGATTCGGGATCACGGGGATGGGCCGGGCGGCCCTTCGTTTCCAGCCGGAACTTGATGACGCCGGCATTGGCGCGCACCAGTTGCTCGTCGGTCGGCTCGGGGCTGACGACCACATCGGCGATGAAACCGCGGGAAAAGAGGGTTGCCGCGCCGTTGCCAGTGATCTCCTCCTCCACGACCGACTGGACCTGGACATCGCCCCGCAGGCAAAGCCCGGCCGCGGCGATGGCGTCGAGCGCGAAGATGGAGGCGGCAAGGCCGGCCTTCATGTCGCCGGCGCCGCGACCATGGAGCCAGTCGCCGCGACGGACGGGCTGGAAGGGCGGGGAGGTCCAGCGATGGCCGCTTCCCGCCGGCACGATGTCGACATGGGAGTTGAAGGCGAGCGAGCGCCCGCCGGTTCCGGTCGCCGCCTTCCGGCCGACGACGTTCCAGCTTTCTGCATAGTCGACGGTGGCAGGCGAAAAGGCCGGATGGTGCCCGATCTTCGGGCCGTCGGTGCGCAGGCGCTCCACCGAGAAGCCGCGTTGCCGCAGGGCCTCAGCGATGAAATCCTGCGCTTCGGCTTCTTCGTTGCGCAGGGACCGGAATCCGACCAGCTTTTCCAGAAAGCGCACCTCGTCGTCGAAAAGCCGGTCGACGGCGTCGAGGATGCGGTCGTTTATGGATGTCATGGCGGGCGGGGTCCGGGGTTCGGTGGCGGATGCGGGGCAGCCTAGCCGCTGCCCCGATCGGTTCAAGCGGAATCAGCCGAGAACGGACTTCACAGCATCGGCCGTCGCCTTCACCACGATGTCCGCCTCCTGCCGCGTCAGGCAGAGCGGCGGGGCGAAGCCGAGGATGTCGCCCTGCGGCATGGCGCGGCCGATGACGCCGCGTTCCAGAAGGGCGGCGGAGACCTGCGGGCCGATCTTCCTTGCGGGGTCGAAGAAGGTGCGGTCGTCCCTGTCCTCGACGAACTCGATGGCGGCCATCAGGCCGTCGCCCCGCACCTCGCCGACATTCCTGTGGTCGCCGACGGCGCTGGCGAGCTCAGCGCGGAAATAGGCGCCGGTCGAGCGGGCATTCTCGACGAGGCCGAGTTCGTCGATGAGTTCGAGATTGGCGACGCCGGCGGCGGCGCAGATCGGGTGCGAGGAATAGGTCCAGCCGTGTCCGATGGCGCCGAGCTCGTCCGAACCCTTCACCAGCACCTGCCACATCCTGTCCGAGACGATGGTGCCGGAGAGCGGCGCGTAGGCGGAGGTGAGGCCCTTGGCGATGGTGATGAGATCGGGCTTCATGCCGTAGTGGTCCGAGCCGAACATCGTGCCGAGGCGGCCGAAGCCGGTGACGACCTCGTCGGCGACGAGCAGGATATCGTACCTGCCGAGCACGGCCTGGATCTTCTGCCAGTAGCCCTTCGGCGGCGGCACGATGCCGCCGGTGCCGAGGATCGGCTCGCCGATGAAGGCGGCGACGGTGTCCGGGCCTTCGGCGAGGATCATCTCCTCCAGCTTGTCGGCGCAATATTGCGAGAACTGCTCCTCGTCCATCGAGCGGTCGGGCCGGCGGAAGAAATAGGGCGCTTCCGTGTGCAGGATCGGCGCGCGCGGCAGGTCGAAGGCGTTGTGGAAGAGGTGGAGGCCGGTCAGTGATCCCGTCATGACGCCCGAGCCGTGATAGCCGCGCCAGCGCGAGATGATCTTCTTCTTCTCCGGCCGGCCGAGGACGTTGTTGTAGTACCAGATGAGCTTGATGTTGGTCTCGTTGGCATCCGAGCCGGAAAGGCCGAAATAGACGCGGCTCATGCCCTCGGGCGCGCGGTCGATGATCATCTTGGACAGCGTGATCGAGGCTTCCGTGCCGTGGCCGACATAGGCGTGATAATAGGCGAGGTTCTTCGCCTGTTCGGCGATCGCGTCGGCGATCTTCTGGCGGCCGTAGCCGACATTGACGCAATAGAGGCCGGCAAAGGCGTCGAGGCTGGTCTTGCCGTTGAGGTCGGTGATGTAGACGCCTTCGCCGCCGCCGATGACGCGGGTCGGCGTCTCGCCGCGGGCGTGCATGCCCATATGCGTGGATGGATGGAAGAAGTGGTCGCGGTCCCAGGCGGTGAGTTCGTTGCGGCGGTCGAGCATGGTCTTTCCTTTCGGTGTGGTTCGGCGCCCGGGATCAGGCGGCCGTGTCGATGCAGAGATATTTCAGTTCGGTGAAGGCTTCCATGCCGTGGCGCGAGCCTTCGCGGCCGAGGCCGGATTGCTTCCAGCCGCCGAAGGGGATCGGGCCGCCGGTGATCTTCACGCGGTTGATCGCCACCATGCCGTATTCGAGCGCACGGGCAAGGCGCATCTGGCGCGCGCCGTTTTCGGTCACGACATAGGCGACGAGGCCGTATTCGGTATCGTTGGCGCGGGCGATCACCTCCGCCTCGCTGTCGAAGGCAGTGACGGCGGCGACGGGGCCGAAGGTCTCCTCGCGCATGATGAGGGCGTCGTCGGGAACATCCGCGAGCAGCGTCGGCTGGAAGAAAAGCGGGCCTGCCTTGTGCCGCTTGCCGCCCGTCAGGAGCTTTGCGCCGCGCTGCAGCGCGTCGGCGACCTGTTCCTCCACCTTGGCGATGGCGCGCTCGTGCATCAGCGGACCGATCTCGACGCCGGCCTCCAGCCCCGCGCCGACCTTCAGCGCCTCGATGCGCGCCTTGAAGGCCCGGGTGAAGGCGGCGAGCGCCGGGCGCTCGACATAGATGCGGTTGGCGGCAAGGCAATCCTGGCCCGATGTGGCGAACTTGGCGTTGACGGCGATCTCGGCGGCCTTGTCGATGTCGGCATCGGCGAAGACGATCAGCGGCGCATGGCCGCCCAGTTCCATGATGAGCCGCTTCATCGTCGGCGCGCACCGGGCGGCGATCAGCCGGCCGATCTCTGTCGAACCGGTGAAGCTCATCGCCCGGACGCGGGGCTCGGCGTTCAGGCGGCCGACGATGGTCGCGGCATCGCCGGTCACGACGTTGAAGACGCCGGCGGGAAGGCCGGCGCGCTCGCCGAGCTCGGCAAGGGCGAGCGCCGAAAGCGGCGTCTCGCTGGAGGGATGCGCGACGACGGTGCAGCCGGCCGCCAGTGCCGCGGCGGCCTTGCGGGTGAGCATGGCGGAGGGGAAGTTCCACGGCGTGACGATGCCGACGACGCCCAGCGCCTCGCGGCGCACGATCATCTCCGCGCCCGGCAGGTGGCTGGTGACGCCCTCCGCGTTGAGGCGCTTGCCTTCCTCGGCGTACCATTCGAGGAAGGAGGCGGCATAGTCGATCTCGCCGCGGGATTCGGCCAGCGGCTTGCCCTGTTCCAGCGTCATCAGCAGGGCGAGGTCCTCGCGGGCCTCCAGCATCAGCGCGTGCCACTTGCGCAGGATGGTCGCGCGTTGCTGCGGCAGCATGTCCCGCCATGCCGGAAAGGCGCCGGCTGCGGCGGAGACGGCATCAGCAGCCTGGTCGCCGTCGAGGGCGGCCACCCAACCAAGCGTTGCGCCGGACGAGGGGTCCTTGACCTCGAAACCGTTGCCGTCGCGGCCCGCCACCCAGCGGCCGCCAACATAGGAGAGCGCGCGCAGCAGGTGCGGATCGGCAAGGCGGGCGAGGGCGTCGTGGAAGGTCGTGCGGGCGAATACGGCGGTCATGGCGGCCTCCTTGGCTGTTGGAGGGGAGTCTGCCAGAGGCGGGGCGACAGATTGTCTATTGCCGGGGCGGGGCGCAGAGACTTTGGCCAAAGGCGCCGGTCGGCGTAGACAATCTCTCTACTGCGCGGCGGGGAGGAGGGTGGCGAGCGGCAGCACGGTCTCCTCCTTCACCGTCTTGGTGACGATGTAGGTGAAGTAGCGGTCGATGCCGAGTTCGCGGTCGAGCAGTCCATCGACGAGGCGCTGGTAGGCGTCGATGTCCGCCGCCATGATTTTCAGGATGTAGTCGACGCCGCCGCCGACCGACCAGCAGGCGACGATCTCCGGCGTCGCGGCCACGGCGCGCTCGAAGCGGTCGAAATCGGACTGCCGGTGGTTGGCGAGCGTCACCTCCATCAGGACGCTGGCGACCGGCGCGACGCGCCGCACGGCGACGCGGGCATGGTAGCCCGAAACGATGCCCGCCTTTTCCAGCTTGCGCAGCCGCAGCCAGCAGGGCGTGGGCGAAAGCCCGGCCTTTTCCGCCAGCGCCAGCTTGGTGATACGCCCGTTCTCCTGGATGGCCTCCAGGATGCGCAGGTCGATGGCGTCGAGTTTCATGCGGGCGCCCTCCGGGCGAAGATCATATCAAAGGAAGGAAAAAGACAATGGGAGGGCATTTTGGCGTTGTCAATTGAACTGAATTTGAGCACTGTGAAATCATGACAAATTGGCGACCCGATACATCCCAATTGCGCCGGCCGGCCTACCTCTCCCTTGCCGAGCAGATTGCCCGCGCCATCCAGGAGGGGCTGCTGCCGAACGGTACACGTCTCCTGCCGCATCGCAAGCTCGCCGACGACCTGAAGCTTTCCGTGCAGACCGTCAGCCGCGCCTATGACGAGCTGATCCGCCGCGGGCTCATCTCGGGCGAGATCGGCCGGGGCTCCTTCGTGCAGACCCGGCCGCGGGAGCCGGAGCCGCCCTACCTGCCCGAGCGTCTCGGCGAACTGGTCGATCTTTCGATCCTCAAGCCGGTCTGCGAGCAGCTTCATCTCGAAAGGATGCGCGAGGCCTTCGGCTGGCTGGCAGAAAACCTGCCGTCGAGTTCGGCGCTGTCCTTCCGGCCCAACATGGTGTTCCCGCGCCATCGCAACGTTGCCGCCGAATGGCTGGCGCGCTGCGGCCTCGACATCTCGCCGCTCAATGTCAGCCTCACCAACGGCGCCACGTCGGGCATGACGGTGGCGCTGATGAGCGTCGCCCCGCCCGGCGCGACCGTCGCCACGGAGGCGATCAGCCACCATACGCTGGTGCCGCTCTCCACCTATCTCGGCCTGCATCTGGAGGGCCTGCCGATTGATCGCGACGGCATGATCCCCGAGGCGCTGGACGAGGCCTGCCGCAAGGGCGTGATCCGCGCGGTCTTCCTGCAGCCCTCGGTCATCAACCCGACCGCCACGCTGATGAGCGCGGAGCGCCGCCAGGCGCTGGCCGAGGTGGCGCGGCGCCACGACATCGCGATCATCGAGAACGACATCCTCGGGCCGCTCGTCGCGGACAGGGCGCCGCCGATCGCCGCCTATGCGCCGGAGCGAACGCTCTACATCACGAGCTTCACCAAGATCACCGTGCCGGGGCTGCGCATCGGCTATCTCGCCGCGCCCGACCGCTATGTCGCGGCCGTCGCCAACCGCCATCTCGTCTCCAACTGGATGGCGACGCCCTCGATCGCCGAGATCGCGACGCGCTGGGTGTCCGACGGCACGGCGATGGAGCTCGTCAACTGGCAGCGCAAGGCCCTTGCCGCGCGTCACGCCATTGCCGCGGAAGCCTTCGCGGGCCTGCCCTACCATGCGCATCCGCAGAGCCTCCACGTCTGGCTGCCGCTGCCGGAGGGGCACATGGAGGAGGGGTTCGTCTCGCAGGCCCGCCTGCGCGGCGTGGCCATAGCGCCGGGCTCGTCCTTCCGCACCTGCGACCAGCGCTGGCACCCGGCCGTGCGCATCTCGCTCGGCTCGACCACCGAGCAGGAGCTTCGCACCGGCCTCGGCATCCTGGCCTCGCTGGCCAGCGGAAGTCCGGAGGCGCTGCTGCTCGCGATTTGAGGAAAACGCCCGCCAATTGGGCATTCGAAGAATAATTGTACTGATATTATTATTCGGATTGACATGATTTTGATCGCCGCGCATCGTTAGGCCATAACTTGTCTCAACAGGGAGAGACATGCATGGCCGCACCGATCATCCGCATCGACAACATCACCAAGCGCTACGGTCCCTTGACCGTGCTCGACGGGTTGTCGATGGAGGTGCTGCCGGGCGAGAAGCTCGCCCTTATCGGCCCGTCCGGCTCGGGCAAGACGACGATCCTGCGCATCCTCATGACGCTCGAGACGATCAGCGGCGGCCATATCGAGGTCGACGGCGACCAGCTTTACCACATGCCGAAGAACGGCAGCCTCGTGCCGGCGGACGACCGCCATCTGCACCGGATGCGCGAGAAGATCGGCATGGTCTTCCAGCACTTCAATCTCTTTCCGCACAAATGCGTGCTCGACAACGTGACGCTCGCGCCGATGCTGACGAAGGGCGTGGCGAAGGCGGCGGCGCAGAAGCGGGCGATGGAACTTCTCGACATGGTCGGCCTTGCCGACAAGGCGAAGAGCATGCCCTCGCAACTCTCCGGCGGGCAGAAGCAGCGCGTCGCCATCGCCCGGGCGCTGGCGCTTTCGCCGAAGATCATGCTGTTCGACGAAGTCACCTCCGCGCTCGATCCGGAACTGGTGGAGGAGGTGCTGAACGTCATGCGCAAGCTCGCCGCCGAGACGGACATGACCATGCTGCTCGTGACGCATGAAATGGGCTTTGCCCACGACTTTGCCGACCGCATCCTGTTCTTCGACCGCGGCCGGATCGTCGAGGAAGGCAAGCCGGACGAGATTTTCCGCAATCCCAGGCAGGAACGCACGCAGACCTTCCTGCGCAAGATCATCGCGGCAGGGCACCGCGTCTGAGGGGATCTTCCCGCTCGGAAACAAGGCTCCAAGCAAAACCAGGACAGCCAGAGGAGTTCGGAACAATGAGCATGAGGACATTTTTGACCATGGCCGCCGGCGCGAGCGCGCTGATGGCAATTGTCGCCGCCGCGCCGGCTTCGGCCGACGACGCGAAGCTGGAACAGTTGAAGGAACAGGGCTTTGCCCGCGTCGCCATCGCCAACGAGCCGCCGTTCACGGCGGTCGCGGCGGACGGCAAGGTTTCCGGCGCGGCCCCCGACGTGGCGCGTGAAGTCTTCAAGCGCCTCGGCGTCGGCGACATCGTCGCCTCGATCTCGGAATACGGGGCGATGATCCCCGGCCTCCAGGCCGGCCGCCACGACGTCATCACCGCCGGCCTCTTCATGAAGCCGGAGCGCTGCGCGGCGGTCGCCTATTCCGAGCCGATCCTGTGCGATGCCGAGGCCTTCGCGCTGAAGAAGGGCAATCCGCTCGCCCTCAAGAGCTACAAGGACATCGCCGACAATCCCGATGCGAAGATCGGCGCGCCCGGCGGCGGCACGGAAGAAAAGCTGGCGCTGGAAGCCGGCGTGCCGCGCGATCGCGTCATCGTCGTGCCGGATGGCCAGAGCGGCCTGAAGATGCTGCAGGACGGCCGCATCGATGTCTACTCGCTGCCGGTTCTGTCGATCAACGACCTCGTTTCCAAGGCGAACGATCCGGGCATCGAGGTCGTGGCGCCCGTCGAGGGCGCACCGGTCTATTGCGACGGCGCGGCCTTCAGGAAGGGCGACGAGGCCCTGCGCGACGCCTTCGACGTGGAGCTCGCCAAGCTGAAGGAATCGGGTGAGTTCGCCAAGATCATCGAGCCCTACGGCTTCTCCGCCGCGGCAGCGATGTCGACGACCCGCGAAAAGCTCTGCGCGGCGCAGTGACGAGAGGAATGTAGTCGCGAGTTTGCCCCTCATCCCGCTGCCGCGACCTTCTTACCGCAAACGGGGAGAAGGAGCAGGTGGCCGGGGTTTCCCGCATCGCTTCGTTCGACGTTCGGGATATCGCGGCCTGTTCGCCCTTCTCCCCGTTGACGGGGGGAAGGTGCCGGCAGGCAGGTGATGGGCAGATTCTTTCGTTATCAACTTGGGACGCACGATGACCGACTGGTCCGGCTACATAGGTCTGATCCTGCAAGGCGCGCTGGTGACGGTGGAACTCACCGTCATGGGCTCGGTGCTGGCCGTCGTCATGGCGTTCGCCGCCGGGCTCGGCCGCGTCAGCCGCTTCATGGCGGTCAGGGCGCTGGCCACGACCTATATCGAATTCTTCCGCGGCACGTCGATCTTCGTGCAGCTCTTCTGGGCCTATTTCGTGCTGCCCTTCGCGGGCATCACGCTCTCGCCGCTGCAGGCCGGGGTGCTGGCGCTGGGGCTGAATGTCGGGGCCTACGGGGCGGAGGTCGTGCGCGGCGCGGTCAAGGCCATCGGCCGCGAGCAGCGGGAGGCCTGCATCGCGCTGAACCTGACGCGCAGCCAGGCGATGCGCCACGTCATCCTGCCGCAGGCGCTGCCTTTGATGCTGCCGACCTTCGGCAATAATGCGATTGAACTGCTGAAGGCCACGGCCGTGGTCTCGCTGATCTCGCTCACCGACATGACCTTCCAGGCGCAGGTCGTGCGCGCGCAGACCGGCAGCACGCTGATCCCCTTTACGGTCATCCTCGTGCTCTATTTCCTGATGGCGCTCGCCATCTCCTACGGCATGCGCTGGCTGGAGCGCCGGGTCACCCGCGGCCTCGACGGTGTGAGGACCTGACGATGGAATGGGACTGGAACTTCGTCTGGCAGATCATGCCGACCCTCATCGAGGGCCTGAAGATCACGATCCTTGCGACCGTGCTCGGCGCCGCCCTTGCCGCCGCCGTCGGCCTCCTCTTCGCGATCCTGCGCATGACCGCGCCGAAGCCCGTCGCGAAGGTGACAGGCTTCGTGGTCGAGTTCATCCGCGGCACGCCGCTGCTCGTGCAGCTCTATTTCATCTTCTATGTGCTGCCGGACGTGGGCATCCGCCTGCCGGCGCTCGCGGCCGGCGTCATCGGGCTCGGACTGCACTACGGTACCTATGCCGCGGAGGTCTACCGCGCCGGCATCGAGAACGTGCCGCGCGGCCAGTGGGAGGCGGCGAAGGCGACGAACCTCACCGGCCGGCAGACATGGATCCATGTGGTGCTGCCGCAGGCGATCCCGCCGATGATCCCGGCGCTCGCCAACTACCTGATCGCCATGTTCAAGGAGACGCCGCTGCTCTCCGCGATCACGGTGCTCGAACTGATGAACCAGGCCAAGAGCGTCGCCAACAGCAGCTATCGCTACATCGAGCCGATGACGCTGGTCGGGGTGTTCTTCCTGGTCATGAGCCTGATCTCCGTCGTCTTCCTGCGCTGGCTGGAAGAACGCTATGCCCGCGTGGAGGAACGCTGATGCAGACGCTCGAACTATCCCTTGCTTCCCGCGCGCCGAGGCTCGACGACCGCCCGCTGGAAAAGCGAGTCGGCCTGATCATCCTGGCGACAGACCATACGACGGAGGTGGATTTCCAGCGCATGGTCGCAAGCGACCGGATCGGCGTCTACGCCACGCGCATTCCCTATGCCAACCCGGTGACGCCGGAGAACCTGCGCGCCATGCAGCCCTCGCTGACGGCCGGCGCCGCGCTCATCCTGCCGGACGAGCCGCTCGACGTCGTCATGTATTCCTGCACCTCCGCCTCGGTGGTGATCGGTGACGATGCGGTGGAGGCGGCCGTCAAGGCCGCCAAGCCGGACGCTGCCGTCGTGACGCCGACCGCCGCCGCCGTCTGCGGCCTCAAGGCCCTCGGCGCGAGGCGCATCTCGGTGCTGACGCCCTATACGCTCGAAACCAGCCGGCCGATGGCGGATTATTTCCTGGCGCTCGGCTTCGACATCGCCCGCTTCACCTGCCTCGGCCTTTCCGACGACCGGGAGATGGCGCGCATTTCCCCCGACGAGATCGTCGCTTTCGCCCGGGAAGCGACGGCTCCCGATTGCGACGCGCTCTTCATCTCCTGCACGGCCGTTCGCGCGGCGGGCGTGGCGGCAGAGATCGAGGCCGCCATCGGCAAGCCGGTCGTCACCAGCAACCTCGCCACCGCCTGGGCGTGCCTGAGGCTTTGCGGCGACGCGGCGCCACGGCCGGAACTCGGCCGGTTGATGACGCGCGCCTATCCGGGCCGATAGACCATGACGACGCTTCCCGTGACCCTTTCGGACATCGAGCAGGCGGCCCGGCGCATCGAGGGCCGCGTCCTGCACACGCCTTTCACGCTTTCCGCCGCGCTGGCGGAGCGCTGCGGCGTACCGGTCGGGCTCAAGCTCGAGCATCACCAGACGACGGGCAGCTTCAAGCTGCGCGGGGCGACGAATGCCGTGCTGTCGCTGTCGCCGGAGGAAAGGGCGAGGGGCGTGGTCGCCGCCTCGACGGGCAATCACGGACGCGCACTCGCCCATGCCGCCAGCGCGGAAGGCTCCGTCGCGACGATCTGCATGTCCCGGCTGGTGCCCGACAACAAGGTTTCGGAAATCCGCCGCCTCGGCGCGACCGTGCGCATCGTCGGCCGGTCGCAGGACGAGGCGCAGCTCGAGGTCGACCGGCTGGTCGCCGAGGACGGGCTCGTCATGGTGCCGCCTTTCGATGCGCCCGCCATCGTCGCGGGGCAGGGCACGCTCGGGCTGGAGATCGTCGAGGCGATGCCCGATGTCGCGACGGTGCTGGTGCCGCTTTCCGGCGGCGGGCTGGCCGCCGGCGTCGCTGCGGCCGTCAAGGGACGCTCGCCGAAGACGTGCGTCATCGGCCTCACGATGGCGCGGGGGGCGGCGATGAAGCCGAGCCTCGATGCGGGGCTGCCGGTGGCGGTCGAGGAGGTGGCGAGCCTTGCCGATTCGCTCGGCGGCGGCATCGGGCTCGACAATGCCGTGACATTCGGGATGTGCCGCGCGCTGCTCGACGATGTGATCCTGCTCTCCGAGCCCGAGATCGCCGCCGGCATGCGGCACGTCTATGCGCAGGAGCGGGAGGTTGTCGAGGGCGCGGGGGCGGTCGGCATCGCGGCGCTGCTTTCGGGCCGGCTCGGCAGGCTCGACGGTCCCGTGGCCGTCATCCTGTCCGGCCGCAATGTGGACATGGACCTGCACCGGCGGGTCATCAACGGTGAAACCGATCCGTTCGGGGAGAAGACGGCGTGACGAGGATGAAGATACTGACCGAGGCGGAGCTGAGGCGGATCGTTCCGCTCGATCTCGAAGCGATCGCCTGCGTGGAGGAGGCCTTCCACGCGCTCGCCACCAAGGCCGTCGCCATGCCGCCGATCCTCCGGCTCGACATGCCCGAGCAGCGCGGCGAGGTGGACGTGAAGACCGCCTATGTGCCCGGTCTCGACGGCTTCGCCATCAAGATCAGCCCCGGCTTCTTCGACAATCCGAAGATCGGCCTGCCGAGCACGAACGGCCTGATGGTGCTGTTCTCGACCAGGACCGGCCTCGTGCAGGCGGTTCTCCTCGACAACGGCTACCTCACGGATGTGCGCACCGCCGCCGCCGGGGCCGTCGCGGCGCGCCATCTCTCGCGCCCGGATGCGTCCGTTGCCGCGATCTTCGGCGCGGGCATGCAGGCACGGCTCCAGCTCGAAGCCCTGAGCCTCGTGCGTCCCATCCGCGAGGCGCGGATCTGGGCACGCGATGCGGCCAAGGCCGAGGCGACGGCCCTCGACCTGACGGCAAGGCTCGGTTTCCCCGTGCGGGCGGAAGCCGAAGGGCGCGCGGCGGTCGACGGCGCCGACATCATCGTCACCACCACGCCATCCGAAAAGCCTGTTCTCAGGGCGGAATGGCTCCAGCCGGGCCAGCACGTCACCGCCATGGGCTCGGATGCCGAGCACAAGAACGAGCTGGAGCCCGCCGTCATCACCGGCGCCGGCCTCTATGTCGCCGACAGCCTCGCGCAGACGCGCCGGCTCGGCGAGTTGCACCATGCCATCGCGGCGGGCCTCGTGACCGAGGGCACGACCTTCCCCGAACTCGGCGAGATCATCGCCGGGCTCAAGCCGGGCCGCGGCGGCCCCGACGACATCACCGTGGCGGACCTGACCGGCACGGGCATCCAGGACACGGCCATCGCAACGCTTGCTGCCGCCCGCGCGGCAGCGACGGGCACCGGCACGACCTTCGAGAGTTGAGACCGGCCCCGCGCCGGGTATAGAGGAAAAACCGATGAAACAAGCGAACCTGAAGTTCTCACTTCCGGAGTATGAAGCGCGCCTGCAGAAGACGCGCAAGGCGATGGAAGCCAAGGGCATCGACGTGCTGATCGTGAGCGATCCGTCGAACATGAACTGGCTGACGGGGTATGACGGCTGGTCCTTCTACGTGCACCAGTGCGTCGTCGTGCCGCCGACGGGCGAGCCGATCTGGTACGGCCGCGGGCAGGATGCCAACGGCGCCAAGTTCACCGCCTATCTCAAGCACGAGAACATCATTGGCTATCCGGACCACTATGTGCAGTCCACCGAGCGCCACCCGATGGACTACCTTTCCGCCAAGCTTGCCGAGCGCGGTCTCGACACGCTGACGATCGGCGTGGAGATGGACAATTACTGGTTCTCCGCCGCCGCCTTCGCCTCGCTGCAGAAGCACCTGCCGAACGCCCGTTTCGTCGACGCCACCGCGCTCGTCAACTGGCAGCGCGCGGTCAAGAGCGAGACGGAGATCCGCTACATGCGCAATGCCGCGCGCATCGTCGAGAAGATGCATGAGCGCATCTTCGACAGGATCGAGGTCGGCATGCGCAAATGCGATCTCGTGGCGGAAATCTACGACGCCGGCACGCGCGGCGTGGACGGGATCGGCGGCGATTACCCGGCCATCGTGCCGCTGCTGCCCTCGGGCGTGGAAGCCTCCGCGCCGCACCTGACCTGGGACGACAGGCCGATGAAGTGGGGCGAGGGCACCTTCTTCGAGATCGCCGGCTGCTACAACCGCTACCATGTGCCGCTCTCGCGCACGGTCTTCCTCGGCAAGCCGACGCAGGCCTTCCTCGATGCGGAAAAGGCGACGCTGGAAGGCATGGAGGCGGGCCTTGCCGTCGCCCGGCCCGGTAATACCTGCGAGGACATCGCCAACGCCTTCTTCGCGGTGCTCAAGAAATACGGCATCGTGAAGGACAACCGCACGGGCTACGGCATCGGGGTCTCCTATCCGCCGGACTGGGGCGAGCGTACGATGAGCCTGCGTCCCGGCGACCGGAGCGAATTGAAGCCGGGCATGACCTTCCATTTCATGACGGGGCTCTGGCTTGAGGACATGGGTTTCGAGACGACGGAAAGCATCCTCATCACCGAGACCGGCGTCGAGTGCCTTGCCGATGTGCCGCGCAAGCTCCTCGTGAAGGATTGAGCCATGCCGGAACGCACACTCCGCCCGTCGCCGCTCAGCCCGACCGTCGATTTCTCGGCCGACGGCGTGCAGCACGGTTTCCTGCGCCTGCCCTACAGCCGGGACGATTCCGCCTGGGGCTCGGTCATGATCCCGGTGACGGTCGTGAAGAACGGGGAGGGCCCGACGGCCCTCCTGACCGGCGGCAACCATGGCGACGAATATGAGGGGCCGATCGCGCTCTTCGATCTCGCCCGCTCGCTGAAGGCGGAAGCGGTGACGGGTCGCGTCATCATCGTGCCGGCGATGAACTACCCGGCCTTCCTTGCCGGCACGCGCACCTCGCCGATCGACCGGGGCAACATGAACCGCAGCTTTCCGGGCGCGCCTGATGGTACGGTCACCCAGAAGATCGCAGACTATTTCCAGCGCACGCTGCTGCCGCTCGCCGATATCGTCCTCGACTTCCATTCGGGCGGCAGGACGCTGGATTTCCTGCCCTTTTGCGCGGCCCATATCCTGCCCGACAAGGCGGAGGAGGCGAAAGCCTTCGATCTCGTGCGCGCCTTCGGCGCGCCGTGGTCGATGAAGATGCTGGAGATCGACGCGGTCGGCATGTACGACACGGCCGCGGAGGAGATGGGCAAGGTCTTCATCACCACCGAGCTCGGCGGTGGCGGCACGGCCACGGCGAAAAGCGCGGCCATCGCCAAGACCGGCGTCGCCAACGTGCTCAAAGCCGCGGGCATCCTCAGCGGCGGCGTGGAGACGCGGGCGACCACCTGGCTCGACATGCCGGACGGCAACTGCTTCTCCTTTGCCGAGGACGGCGGCCTCATCGAGCCACTCTTCGATCTCGGCGACACCGTTGGCAATGGTGATGTCGTCGCCCGCATCTACCCGGTCGGGCGCACCGGCGCGCCGCCGCTCGAGGTGAAGGCGAAGATGGACGGCATTCTTGCCGCCCGCCACTTCCCGGGCCTCGTGAAACCCGGGGACTGCGTCAGCGTGCTTGCGACCGTCGTTGCGGAATGAGGCTTCGACCGCAAGTTCGATGAAACCGCGCGATGGGGGCAGCAGAGCCGGCGCCTTTCCACATTCCGGTAACCATATCTTCAATAGATCGTCGCACTGTCTCGCGCAGGAGACAGGCGATGGCGAAGAAGACGAACCGGCGAAGGAAAACCTCGGCAGCGAAGCGCTCCGGCGCGCGGCGCGGCGGCATGGCGCATTGGTATGTGCTGGGCGCCGCCATCATCGGCGGGGTTCTCTACATGGACAACTGGACGCCGGGGCCGGAGACGGCCGCCACGGCGATCCGCACGGCGTCCATCGAGCGGAAGGCGAGGACGGGCGAGCGGCAGACGGCGCTGGCGCGGCCGATGCCGAAGCCTGCCGAACGGGTGGAGCCGAAGATCGCCGTCGAGGAAAAGCTGCCCGCCTTTTCCGGCAAGTGGTTCATCTGCACGACGCAGACCGACTATTGCGTGCTCGACGGCAGCACGATCCTCTATGCCGGCCGCAAGGTTCGGCTCGCCGACATCGATGCGCCGGCGATCGCCGATGCGCGCTGCGATGCGGAGCGCTCGCGCGGCGGCGACGCCAAGCTGCGGCTGCGTGAAATCCTGAGCGAGGGCGATGTCACGCTGGTGGCGGCGAAGGGCGCGACCGGCAAGGCGGGCGCCGCGCCCCATGTCGTGATGCGGAGCGGGCAGTCCGTCGGCCAGCGGCTGGTGCGCGAGGGCCTGGCGAGGCCCTGGACGGGGCGGCATCAATCCTGGTGCGGTTGACGTTTCGATCTTGCGCGCCATGTGTCTTTACGGCACAAGCCAGGCGCAAGCCTGCGTCCCTAAGCTTCCATCAACCGGGATGGTGCCGGCTGGAAAGGGGACAATGACATGTCGAACGACCTCGAGCGCTACAGCGATCCGGACAATGCAACGGTTGCGCTCTTCCTTCTCGAAAACGATTCCGACGAACTGACGGATATCCTGGTGGCCGCGCTGGACGAGGCCTTCCGCATTCTCGACGAGGAATTCTCACCGGCAACGGTGCACTGACCGCTGACACGGAAGAGGGGCCCTTGAGGCCCCTCTCGCTTTCCAGGCGGATCGATCCGGTCAGCCGGCCGCCACGGCCTGGCGCTGCGTGCCGAGGCCGGCAATGGAGACTTCCATGCGGTCTCCGGCCTTGAGGTAGCGCGGGGGCTTCATGCCCATGCCGACGCCGGGCGGCGTGCCCGTCGTGATGACGTCGCCGGGTTCGAGGATCATGAACTGCGAGATGTAGTGCACGAGGAAGGGCACCTTGAAGACCATGGTGCTCGACGACCCGTTCTGCACCAGTTCGCCGTTGACGCTGAGCGTCATGGCAAGGTCGCTCGTATCGACCTCGTCCTTCGTCACCAGCCAGGGGCCGATGGGGCCGAAGGTCGGGCAGCCCTTGCCCTTGGTCCACTGGCCGCCGCGCTCGATCTGATAGGCGCGTTCGGAAACGTCGTTGCAGACGCAGTAGCCCGCCACATAGTCCAGCGCATCGGCTTCCGAGACATAGGAGGCGCGCTCGCCGATCACGACGGCAAGCTCCACTTCCCAGTCCGTCTTCTCGGAACCGCGGGGGATGAGGACCGTGTCGTCCGGGCCGACGATGCAGGAGGGGGCCTTGTTGAACAGCACCGGCTCGCTCGGAACGGCCATGCCGCTTTCGGCGGCGTGGTCGGCATAGTTGAGGCCGACGGCGATGAAATTGCCGACGCGGCCGACGCAGGCGCCGAAGCGGCTGCCTTCGGGGGCGAGCGGCAGGGTCTTCGGATCGAGCGCGCGCAGGCGCTCCAGCCCGGCCCGGCCGAGCACGTCGCCGGCAATGTCCGGCACCACGCCGGAAAGGTCGCGGATCGCGCCGTCCGCGTCGATCAGTCCGGGCTTTTCCGCGCCCGCCGTGCCAAAGCGCACCAGCTTCATATCGTCCTCCGTTGAGTGCCGGCCATGCCGATTTCGGTTGCGCCCACCTTCCATCCGGTTTTACATGATGTCAACGATTTTCGAAAATCCTCCAGGGTTTATAAGATATGCGCCGGACAGATCACAAGCGGGCAGGGGGGCGGACGCTGGCGGGGGACGCCTACGAGGCGATCCGGCAGGCGATTCGCTCCGGCCGGTTCAAGCCGGGGGACCGCCTGCGCTTTGCCGACCTGCAGGCGCTGTGCGGCATGAGTGTGACGCCGGTGCGCGAGGCGCTGGCGCGGCTGACGGCCGAGGGCTTCACCGTTCTCGACGACCACCGGGGCTATAGCGTCGCCTCGCTGTCTCTCGCCGAGCTGCGGGACATCACCGCGGCCCGGCAGCTTTGCGAGAGCGAAGCGTTGCGGCTTTCGGTGGAGAAGGGGGACGCCGACTGGGAGGGGCGGGTGATCGCCGCGCACCACCTGATGACGCGCATCCCGCAGGTGCGCGAGGACATTCCCTCGGCGATGCGGGAGGATTGGGAGGCACGGCACGCCGCCTTCCACGCCGCGCTGATTTCCGCCTGCGGGTCGCCGATCCTGCTTGAAATCTGCGAGAAGCTGTTTTCGCGGGCCGACCACTACCGGCGCATGTCGATCAGCCTGTCCGGCGGCATGCGCGATGTGGCGGGCGAGCACCGCAGGGTCATGGAGCTTGCGCTGGCGCGCGATGCCGAGGGGGCCGCGGCCGTTCTGCGCGACCATTACGGGCGGACGGCGGCCGCGCTCGACAGCTTCTTCCAAAGCGAAAACGGCGATCCCGCCTGAGCTGGACCGCCGCTTCCGATTTCCGTCTGCAGGCCGCCGGATGAGGTCATCCGGGGCGCGTGCCGCTTGCGTCTACTTGCTGGCGATCGTCGTCGCACCGATTTCCGAGCCGCCGCCGATCGCCACGTTGAGCGCGACGTAGTCGCGGGCGAGCTGGCGGATCGCCGCGGCAAGCGACAGGCGGGCCGAAGCGACGTTGCGCTCGGCGTCGAGCACGTCGAGGATCGTGCTTGCGCCGCCGCGGTAGCTTTCGCGGGCAAGGTTCAGCGTCTGCTCGTAGGACTGCACGACCTTGCGCAGGGCCGCGACCGTCTGGCCGTCGCGGATCAGCGCGGTCTGGGCATTCTCCACTTCCTCGACCGCGTTCAGCACCGTGGACTTCCAGGTCAGGTATTGCTGCTCGGCTTCCGAGCGGGCGATCTTGACCTGGGCCTTCAGGGCGCCGCCGTTGAAGATCGGCAGGGTCAGCGTCGGGCCGAACGACCAGCTCGACAGGCTGCCGGTCACGGCATTGAAGTTCCGCGCGACGCCGATGGAACCGCCGAGCTGGATGCTCGGATAGAGCTGCGATTCGGCAAAGCCGATCTGGGCCGTCAGGGCATGCAGGCGGCGCTCGGCCGCGCGGATGTCGGGGCGGTTGCGGATGAGGTCGGCCGGAATGCCCGTGCGCGTCGCATAGCGCGGCATCGGCTGGGACGAACCCTTGATCAGGCTGGAGGTGATCGTGCTGGCGGGGACGCCGAGCAGGGTGGCGATGTGGTTCGCGGACTGGTGGAAGCCGGTTTCGAGCGCCGGCAGGTCGGCCAGCGTCTGGTTGACGAGGCCCTCGGACTGCAGCACGTCGAGGCTGGATGCGGCGCCCGCTTCCTTGATCTCGTTGGTCAGCTTCAGCGTCTCGCGGCGCGACTGCAGGTTCTTGCGGTTCAGCGCCAGCGCTTCCTGATAGTAGCGCGCGTTGACATAGCTCGACACGAGATCGGAGAGATAGGCGAGGCGCGCGACGTTGACGTCGTCATAGGCGGCGTCGAGCGAGGCGTTCGCCGCTTCCTTGGAACGGCGGTACTGGCCGAAGAAGTCGAGCAGCCAGGAGGCGCCGAAGCCCGCGCTCATGGATTTCGATTCGGAGTGGTCGCCGCCGCTGCCGGGCGAACGGCGCAGGTAGCTGCCGTCCTGGCCGCTCGCCGTCGCGTCGGCGGTCAAGCCGATGCTCGGCAGCGAGCCGGAACCGGCGACGATGACATTCGCTTCGGCGGCCTCGATGCGTTCCAGCGCCTGCCGAACGGTGAGGTTCTCGGCCATGCCCTGATGGACGAGGTCGTTGAGGCGCCGGTCGCGGAAGGATTCCCACCAGGGATTGAGCGTGACATTCTCCGCGCTCGCGGCCCTGCTCTCGGAGAATTTGGCTGGAAGAGCGGCGTCCGGCTTCTGGTAATCGGGGCCGACGACGCAGCCCGAGAGGAGAAGCATGCTCAGAGGGAAAAGCGTCCGTGTGAAATTCATGTTCGTCCCTGCCAGTCACTCACGGCTTTTTAGCACAATAAAATATCGATTCACTCTTTATTCATGTTCGGCCGGAAGATCGAGCCTCTTTCCGAAAAAGAATGGTCCCACAGCGTTTTTTCCCCGCTTCACCGCATCGGTGTGTCCCTCGTGCAACTGATGCAATTGCCCGATCCGGTGACTCTCGCTCATGGCGTGAAGATTGCGGGCGCGCGCTGCGCCGTGCGGTTGCACCACGAGATTTCCCCGGAATATTCGTCTTCGCGACATATTTTTCTGAAATATGCTGCATCCGCGAAAACTATTTTGCGATTCGAATTGTCACACAAATCTGGCAGCAATTTTTTCCAAAATTCTGCGGATTTCCTTGACAAGAAAGGGAGGGCCGCTTATGTGTTGGAGCATCGCATGAGGACCGCATGCGTTCATTTCGGTCCGCCCCTGACGCGTCCATATTTCAGCGTCAGCGCCAACCAAAGGGAGTGTGTCATGTACGATATTACCAACTGCATCGCCTCCGTGCGTGTGGCGTGCTCCTGTCGTGAAACGATCAAAGGGAAAGCGCATACGGCCCTTTGCCGAATGTGATCTGAAGTCCCCTCCGTCGAAATAAGCGCAATATTGAATTGGCTGTGCCTTCGGGTGTGGCAGGAGTTGTTATGCAAAAGCAGGTTATCGAAATCGGTGGTGAGGCCGTCGGCGTCGTCGTTCCCGATGAGGATCGGCTGAAGTTCGTGGCCGTCAAGTATTCCGTGTGGGACCTGGATTCCCAGCGTTTCTCCTCGGCAGACGAGGTGCGCGCCGCGATCCGCCGTCTCCTCAACGATCCGTCCGCCTCGGTGCGGGCGATGTCGCCGGCCAACATTGCGGCCGCCTGAACCCCAATCGGAAACGCCGGCGCGAAGGCGCCGGCATTGTCGGCCTCGCCAGGCGGCGGGGCCGGTTTCGTTTTGTGGACAGTCCATTCACCGGGCGCCGGCTGGTGCGGCCCGGCAAATCCTGATTGGGTGTGTGCGAAAGGAGGTGCCCCATGACAAGCGGCATCCATCACATCACGGGCATCACCCGCAAGATCCAGGCGAATGTCGATTTCTACGCCGGTTTCCTCGGCCTTCGGCTCGTCAAGCGTACGGCGGGCTTTGAAGACGCCGACCAGCTCCATCTCTTCTATGGCGACGCGGCGGCAAGCCCGGGTTCGCTGATCACCTTCCTCGCCTGGGAGGATGGCTCCCCCGGACGGGTCGGGCTCGGCCAGCCCTCGGAGATCGTCCTTGCCATCCGGCCGGAGGCGATCGGCTTCTGGCTGACGCGCGCGCTGACGCAGAACATCGCCCTCACGGGGCCGGCGCAGGAGTTCGGCGAGCCCGTGCTCCGGCTGAAGGACCCGGACGGCATCATCGTCAAGCTGGTCGGCGAGGCGGGCGTGGAAGGTCCCGCGCCGCATGTCACGAAGGACATAGCGGCGGGGAATGCGATCCAGCGCATCCGCGGCGCGACGATCCTGTCGGAAAGGCCGGCGGAGACGGCGGCATTCATCGGCGGGCATTTCGGCTTCCGCACGGTGGCCGAGGCCGGTGGCGTCACGCGGCTAGCCGGCGATGCGGGCGACGTGCTCGACATCCGCGATGCGCGCGGGTTCTGGACCTCGGCGCCCGGCACGGGCACGATCGACCATGTCGCGCTGCGAGCCCCGGACCGGGCGGCCGTGGAAGCGGCTGCCGCGCGGTTCGCCGAAGGGGATGCGGGCGACACCAACATGCACGACCGCACCTATTTCTACTCGCTCTATGTCCGCGAACCGGGCGGTTCGCTCGTCGAATATGCGACGGACGGTCCCGGCATGACGACAGACGAGCCGCTGGAGGCGCTTGGAACGAGGCTGTTCGTTCCCGCGCATTTCCTGACCGACCCGGACGACGTGCGCGCCCGGCTTCCGCAATTTTCCCTGCCCGGAGAAGAAAGAATGAGCGAACGGGACCTGCCCTTCATCCACCGGGTGCATCGCCCGGAAAACCCCGATGGCACCGCGGTCGTGCTGCTGCACGGCACGGGCGGCAACGAGACGAGCCTTTTGCCCTTCGGCGCGCGGCTCGCGCCGAGTGCCATCCTGCTCAGCCCGCGCGGCCGCAGCGCCGATGAAGGCTATCCGCGGTTCTTCCGCCGCCTGACGGCCGTCACCTTCGACCAGAAGGATATCGCCAGCGAGGCGGAAGCTTTCGCGGCCTTTATCGAAGGGGCGAATACGGCCTATGGGCTCGATCCGCAAAAGACCGTGTTCGTCGGCTACTCCAACGGCGCGAACATGATCGGCGCGGTGATGCTGCTGCATCCGGGCCTGATCCGCAATGCCGTTCTGCTGCGCGGCATGAACGTTCTGGAGACGGTGCCGGACGCCGATCTTTCCGGCGTGAGCGTACTGATGGTGAGCGGTGCGGCGGATCCCTACGGCCGCTATGCCGGCGACCTCGAAGCCCGACTGACGGCGGCCGGGGCAACGGTCGAGCACACGCTGCTGGCTGCGGGCCACGACATCGGTGCGGCCGATCTGGACCTGGCGAAGGACTTCAAGGACCGCGTGACCGGCTGACGCCGGGGATTGCGAACAGGAAGGGCGCGCCGATGCGGCGCGCCCTTTGCGTTTTGTGTGCTGTCAGCGCCTGTATTCGGTGACGAAGGCGGCGAAGCCGGCAACGAAATCGCGCAGCCTCTTTTCGATCGCCTCGTCGGCTATCCTGCCGTCCTGGATGACGGTGCCCGCGCGCGAGACCATCAGCTTGGCGCCGAACCACGGCACGGTGCCGAGCGTGCGCATGGTGGGCAGCCAGGCTTCCTGCGAGAGGAGGGTGCCGAAATTGCCCGGCGAGGCGCCGGTGATGGCGAAGGGCTTGCCGCCGAAGACGCGCGGAATGTCGTTGGACGGACGGCTCATCCAGTCGATGGCGTTCTTGAAGACGCCGGGAATGCCGTTGTTGTATTCGGGGGTGAAGAGGATCACGCCGTCCGCCCCGGCCACCTGCTCCTTGAGGCGGGCGACCGCTTCGGGAATGCCGTCGGCAGCCTCCACGTCGGCATCGTAGAGCGGGATGCCGCGGATCGAACCTTCCTCGATCGTCACGCCCTCCGGCGCCATGGCAAGGGCCGCACGCAGCAGCGCCGTGTTGAAGGAGCCCTTGCGCAGGCTGCCCGAGATTGCCACCAGTGTCGTCATGTGAACTCTCCTGTTCCAGCATGAAAACCCCGGCGGGACGGGATTGTCGCGCCGGGGTTCGGGTCAGGTTATGCGAGCGGCTTCAGCCGGGCCTCGATCTGCGCGCGGCGCGGCTCAAGGAAGGGCGGCAGCGACAGGCTCTCGCCGAGGGTTTCGAGCGGTTCGTCGACGGCGAAGCCGGGGCCGTCCGTGGCGATCTCGAAGAGGATGCCGTTCGGCTCGCGGAAATAGAGCGAGCGGAAATAGAAGCGCTCGACCTCGCCGCTCGACGGCAGGCGGAAGCCGCGCAGGCGCTCCGTCCAGGCGTGCAGCGCCTCGACATCCGGGGCGCGGAAGGCGACGTGGTGCACGGCGCCCGCGCCCTGGTGGGCGGCCGGAAGATCCGGCTCGACGGCGACATGCAGTTCCGCTGCGGGGCCGCCGTCGCCCATCGAGAAGACGTGGACATCGCCGGCGCCGTCCGGGTTCGGATAGGTCGAGGTCTCATTCATGTTCATCACCTCGGTGAGCACGATCTCCGTATTGCGGATGTCGGGCACGCTGAGGGTGATGGGGCCGAGGCCCTTGATCTGGTGTTCGGCCGGAACCGGGCTCTTTTCCCAGGGATTGGCCGGCGCCCCGGCCTCGTCTACCGTCAGGCGGAAGCGCTGGCCTTCGCCGTCCTCGAAGTCGAGCGTCGCCCGGCCGCCGACATCGCGGATCCCGCCGGCCTTGACCTTCAGGTCGGCGAAGCGGTCCTTCCACCATTCGAGGGTGGCGAGGGTGGCGACACGCAGGCCCGTGCGGGAGACGCTGTGCGTGCCGCGCCGCTCGTGGCCGACGGGCCAGTCGAAGAAGGTGAGGTCCGTGCCCGGCGAGGCGAGCCCGTCGGCATAGAAGAGATGGTAGGCGCTGGTATCGTCCTGGTTGACGGTCTTCTTGACGAGGCGAAGGCCGAGCACCTGCGTATAGAAGCGCAGGTTCTCCGGCGCGTTCGCGGTGATCGCCGTCAGGTGGTGGATGCCTGTAAGCTGCTGGGTCATGATGGCTCCTCTCCCGGATATTTCCGGGGCGTTCGCACGCTTGCCCCGCTTCCGGGGCCTTGCATTGAGGCAAATATCGCCCCTCGTCCCCGTTTGCGGAAGATCGGCCGGGACGAACGGATCGTTCACTATTGCTGAACGGCCGGAAATGCGTGCCGTGGGACGGTCATGGCCTTCGATTCCCTCGAAAACGGCCCCGCAAGAGCGGTTTTTCCGTCTTCTCCGCGTTCCGGAGGGCGGTTCATTCGAATTTTATCGTTTCATAAACCAGTGCGTGCCACGCTGCCTGTCTGCGAAATGACTTCGTCTCTGTAACGCCGCGCCAATCGGCATGTTCCGCCATTTCTGATTGCCGGCGCGGACCCGTGCCGGGTGCAAGGAGACGTTTCATGCTGCCAAGGACTGCGACTGCCCGGAACATGTTCGCCATCGTGGCGGCAGGTGTCGCTACCACTGTCGCGACGGCGGGCGTTCTGCTCTGGCTGTCCTACCGAGCCGTCGAGGAACGGTCGATCTCGGAAATGGTGAACGCGGCGGAGGCGAGCGCCGGCAAGGTCGATACCTACTTCGCCAAGGTCAAGGCGCTGAGCTTGAACATGCGCTCGACGCTCTATGCGATGAAGGCGACGGGCGCGCCGAGCCGCGAGACGATGAACGGCATCTTCGACCGCCTGATGGCCGACAATCCCTTCGCGCTCGGCGTCAGCACCGGCTGGGAGCCGAATGCCTTCGACGGCAAGGACGAGGCATACAGGAACGCGCCCGGCCATGACGCGACGGGCCGATACATCCCCTATTTCGTCCGCAACGACGGCAAGGTCGGCATGGAGGCGCTGGTCGACTACGACAAGCCCGGTCCCGGCGACTACTACCAGGTGCCGAAGGCGACCGGAAAGGACTTCCTGACCGAGCCCTACAGCTATGTCATCGGCGGCAAGAACGTGCTGATGACCTCCTTCATGGTGCCGCTGATGTTCGACGGCGCGTTCCAGGGCGAGACGGGCGTCGACATCGCGCTCGATGCGCTTGCCGCCGACATGGCGAGCCTCAAGCCGCTGGGCGAGGGCTATGTCGCGCTGCTGAGCCAGGGCGGCAGCATCATCAGCCATCCCGACCAGGCGACGCTCGGCAAGACGCTGGCCGATTCCGGCCTCGACGCGGCGGCCTGGCAGGCGCTGATCGCCAACCCGGAAAAGGCGATGGAGATCAAGGATGCGGGCGGCGTCCCGTCCATCGTGGTCGCGGTGCCCGTGCCGCTTGCGCCGGGAACGACCTGGTTCACCGTGGTTTCGGTGCCGAAGTCGGTGCTCTTTGCCAATCTCTCCGCCCTCGCCATCACGTCCATCGTGGTGATCGCCGGTGCCGCCGGCCTGATGATCGCGATCGGCTGGCTGCTGGCGGCGCGCTTCCGCAAGCGCCTCGACAAGGTCATCGCGGCGACGAGCGCCATTGCCGGCGGCCGCACGGATGTCGACCTTTCGGAATCGGAGCACCAGGACGAGATCGGCGAGATGGCCCGTTCGCTCGCCGTGCTGCGCGATGCGACGCTCGCCAAGGTGCGGCTGGAAGGCGAAGCCGAGCAGAACCGCGCGCTGACGGAGGAAGAGCGGCGCCAGCGCGCCGAGGAGGCGGCCGAGCGCGAACACCAGACGCGGGTTGCGGTCGAAGCGCTGGCCGAGGGCCTGCAGAGGCTCGCGGACGGCGACATGACGCACCGCATCGAGCAAGCCTTTGCCGGCTCGCTCGATCAGGTCCGCCAGGACTTCAACGCTTCCGTCGAAAAGCTTCAGTCGGCGCTTCGCTCGGTCGGCAGCAATGCCAATGCGATCGGCGCGGGCTCGGCGGAGATCCGCTCGGCTTCCGACGATCTTGCCAAGCGCACCGAGCAGCAGGCGGCTTCCGTCGAGGAGACCGCGGCGGCGCTGGAGGAGATCACCACCTCGCTCAAGGATGCGACCAAGCGCGCGGAGGATGCCGGCCAGCTCGTCGAGCGCACCCGCGTCGGCGCCGAGAAGTCCGGTGAAGTCGTGCGCCGGGCGGTGGACGCGATGAGCGGCATCGAGACGTCCTCGCGGGAAATCTCCAACATCATCGGCGTGATCGACGAGATCGCCTTCCAGACGAACCTCCTGGCGCTGAATGCCGGCGTGGAAGCCGCGCGCGCAGGGGAGGCCGGCAAGGGCTTTGCCGTCGTCGCGCAGGAAGTGCGCGAACTCGCCCAGCGTTCGGCCAATGCCGCCAAGGAGATCAAGGCGCTCATCACCAAGTCCGGCGAGCAGGTGCATCTCGGCGTCGCGCTTGTCGGCGAGACCGGGTCGGCGCTTTCGGAAATCGTCAACCAGGTGCAGGAGATCGACCAGAACGTCGCGGCGATCGTGCGGTCCGCGCGCGAGCAGTCGACGGGCCTCAACGAGATCAGCTCGGCCGTCAACTCCATCGACCAGGGCACGCAGAAGAATGCGGCCATGGTAGAGGAGCAGACGGCAGCGAGCCACGCGCTGGCGACCGAAGCGGCGGCACTGAACGATCTCATCGCGCAGTTCCAGCTCGGCACGCGCGTCACCGTCAACCGAACCGTCGCGGCCGCTCCCGCCGAACAACGCCCTGCGGCATCCGGCGCGCGGGCGCTCGGCAACAAGCTTGCCCGCGCCTTCGGCGGCGCAGGGCAGGCTGCCGCGGCGAATGCGGCGGCGCAGGACTGGGAAGAGTTCTGAGGCGTATCATCCTGGATTAGAAAGGAGGGCAGTCCGGCAGGGCTGCCCTTTTTTGCTGCGCTCAAGTTTTGTGCGTTGCCCGGCTTTTGAACAAATCCGTTACGCCGACTGCCATGCGTGCCGAAGGGCTGGTCTTCCAACGTATTGAAATAATTTACTTATGTGATCCAGTTCCAGTCTGGCACGGTTCCTGCTTTTCTATGGGAGGTCCAGAGGGGACCAGGATAGAAGCGCCGGCAAACGGCGCTCCGAAAAAGCCGTCGCGCAGCCGCAGAGGAACACCAACGTTTCCGCGCTGCCGGCGGCTTTCTTGTCGTGCTGGCGGCGAGGGGCAGCCAGGTTCCTGAAACATATGATTCATCACATTTCCCCGCCGCCGGGCCTTCCCCGATTGGCTTTTCGCGTGGACTCCGCCACACTCGCCCGCGGCATGTTCAAAGTCTGATGGTACGGCGGCTTGCCAGTCTGCTCTTCGCGATATAATGAGGACCCACATTAAAATGGGTTTCTGCAACGGTGGAGACGACGATGACCCGATCGGGCGGAATGATGCTGGCGGCGCTCCTGCTGTCTGCCACGGCGATACCGGCGCTTGCCGACGGCCTGGCGCGGCCGGTGCGCACGGCGCCGGTGCACTTCGAGGAGCGCGAGCAGACGGTCACCATCACCGGCGAGGTGGTGGCCCGCGTCGAGACGGACCTGTCCTTCCGCGTCGGCGGGCGCATCACCGGCTGGTTCGTCGATGTGGGCGATGCGGTGAAGGAAGGCCAGGTGATGGCGCGTCTCGATCCGGAGGAGCAGAGGGCGGACGTGGAGGCCGCGGAAGCGGGCGTTCGCGCCGCCGAAGCCCAGCTCAAGCTGGCCCGCGCCAATTTCGACCGCCAGAAATCCCTTCTCAACGACGGCATCAGCACGCGGCGCGATTTCGATGACGCCGAGACCGCGCTGCGCACCGCCGAGAGCGCCCGGGAGGCGTCCATCGCCCAGCGCGACACGGCGAAGGAAGTGCTTTCCTACACGGAACTGCGTGCACCGGCCGACGGCATCGTGACCGCGCGCCTCGCGGAGGCCGGGCAGGTGGCGCAGGCGGCGCAGGTCATGTTCACCATCGCCGACAACGGCGCGCGCGACGCCGTCTTCAACGTCTACGAATCGCTGTTCTTCGCGCAGCCCTCGAAGGACGGGGTGATCGTCACGCTGCTCAGCGACGACAGGGTGCGCACGACCGGCCATGTGCGCGAGGTCTCGCCGACCATCGACACGCAGACGGGCACGGTGCGGGTGAAGGTGGCCATGGACCGGACGCCGCCGGAAATGACGCTCGGGGCTTCCGTGGTCGGCGTCGGCGCGCTGGCGCCCCGCCGGGTCGCGCTCGTGCCCTGGCAGGCGCTTTCCGGCATCGGCAGCACCCCGGCGCTCTGGGTCGTCGACAAGGCGAACAGCACGGTGAGCCTGCGCCCGGTGGAGGTCCTTTCCTTCGAGACCGGCTCGGCGATGGTTTCCGGCGGGATCGAGGAAGGGGAAATCTATGTCGCCGACGGCACCAAGCTCCTGCGGCCCGGCCAGACCGTTACCCTGACCGAAGGAGTCGCCGAATGAGGATGTCCGTTCCCACGGCGCTTGCCGTCGCCGCCGCCATGGCGCTTGCCGGCTGCAAGAAGGAGGAGGAGGCGGCCGCGCCGCCGCGGCCGGTGCTCTCGCTGGTCGTCAAGCCCACGGCGCTGCCGGGCACGCGGTTCGCCGGCACGGTGCAGGCGAGGGTGCAGGCCGCGCTCGGCTCGCGCGTCGCCGGCCGCCTCGTCTCCCGTACCGTCCATGTCGGCGACCTCGTCAAGAAGGGCGACGCGCTCGCCGTGCTCGACGCGACGGCCTACGAACTGGCCGTCCGCTCCGCGCGCGCCGAGCTCTCCAGCGCCGAGGCGACGCTTGCAAGCGCCATCGCCAACCAGGATCGGCAGAAAACCCTGCTCCAGTCCAATGCCGCGGCCAAGGCGGCCGTCGAGAGCGCCGAACAGACCCGCGAGGCGGCGGATGCCGGCGTGACGCGGGCGCGCACGGCGCTGGTGAAGGCCGAAGAGCAGCTCTCCTATACCCGCATCCTCGCCGAATTCGACGGCGTCGTGGTCGCGACGGGCGCCGAGGTGGGCCAGACGGTCTCGCCCGGCGAGGCCATCGTCACCGTTGCCCGGCCGGACGAGCGCGATGCGGTCGTCGACATTCCCGAGACGGCGGAGGGCATCTCCGCCGGCAGCCGGTTCCTCGTCTCGCTGCAGATCAATCCCGCCGTCACCGTCAAGGGAACGGTGCGCGAGGTCGCGCCCTCGGCGGATGCCGTGACGCGCACGCGCCGCGTCAAGATCGCGCTGGAAGACCCGCCGGACACCGTCCGGCTCGGCACGACAATCACCGCCGAGCTCGAGGGACCCGACCTCACGGCCTTCATGGTGCCGGAAACGGCGCTGGTCCGGAAGGACGACAAGCCGCATGTCTGGCTGGTCGATGCGGGCAAGGGCGAGGTGCATCTCGTGCCCGTCGAGACCGGCGCGACGGCCGGGCGGTCGCTGGCCGTGACCGAAGGCCTGAAGGAGGGCGACCGCGTCGTCACCGCCGGCGTGAACAGCCTTGAAGAAGGCCAGAAAGTGAAGATCGAGGACGAGGCAAGCCTATGAAGAAGTTCAACCTTTCGGACTGGGCGCTCGAACATGCTTCGCTCGTCTGGTACTTCATGATCGTCTTCGCGCTGCTCGGTTTCTTCACCTACCAGAATCTCGGCCGCGAAGAGGATCCGTCCTTCGTCATCAAGACGATGACGATCAGCGCGGCCTGGCCCGGCGCCTCCGTCGAGGAGACGACGCGGCAGGTGACCGAGCGCATCGAGCGCAAGCTGGAAGAACTGGAATCGCTCGATTTCAGCCGCAGCATCACGACGCCCGGCCAGACGCTCGTCTTCGTCAACCTGAAGCCGACGACCCGCGCGCGCGACGTCGCGCCGACCTGGCTTACCGTCCGCAACATGATCAACGACATTCGCGGGGAGTTTCCCTCGGGGGTCATCGGGCCGGCCTTCAACGACCGCTTCGGCGACGTCTTCGGCAATATCTACGCCTTCACCGCGGACGGGCTCACCCCCCGGCAGCTTCGCGACTATGTCGAGGACGCGCGCCGGCGCGTCCTGACGGTGCCGAATATCGGCAAGGTCGACCTCATCGGCGCGCAGGACGAGGTGATCTATCTCGAATTCTCGACGCGCCAGCTCGCCGCGCTCGGCATTTCCACCCAGCAGGTCGTCGCCACGCTGCAGGCGCAGAACGCGATTTCGCCCTCCGGCGTCGTGCAGGGCGACGGCGAGCGCGTCGCCGTGCGGGTCGGCGGGCAGTTCAGCTCCGAGGAAAGCCTTCGCGAGGTGAACCTGCGCGTCAACAACCGCTTCTTCCGCCTCAGCGACATCGCGACCATCACCCGCGGCTACCAGGATCCGCCGTCGGCGCTCTTCCGCTTCAACGGCGAGCCGGCCATCGGCCTTGCCATCGGCATGAAGCAGGGCTCGAACCTGCTGGAGTTCGGCGCGGCGGTGGAGAAGGAGATCGAGCAGCTTTCGAACGAACTGCCTGTCGGCGTCGACGTGCACCTCGTCTCCGACCAGCCGAAGGTGGTGGAGGAGGCCGTTTCCGGCTTCACCCGCGCGCTCTTCGAGGCGGTCGCCATCGTTCTCATCGTCAGCTTCATCAGCCTCGGCCTTCGGGCCGGGCTCGTCGTGGCGCTCTCCATCCCGCTGACGCTCGGCATCACCTTCGTCTTCATGTATTACGACGACATATCGCTGCAACGCGTGTCGCTCGGGGCCCTGATCATCGCGCTCGGCCTTCTGGTCGACGACGCCATGATCGCCGTCGAGATGATGGTGGCGCGGCTGGAGGCGGGCGATTCGCTGCGCAAGGCGGCGACCTACGTCTACACCTCCACCGCCTTCCCGATGCTGACCGGCACGCTGGTGACGGTGGCAGGCTTCATCCCGATCGGCCTCAACAACAGCGCGGCCGGCGAGTTCACCTTCAGCCTCTTCGTCGTCATCGCCATCTCGCTCGTCGTCTCCTGGGTGGTCGCGGTCGTCTTCACGCCGCTGCTCGGCGTCACGATCCTGCCGAAGAGCATGAAGAAGCATCACGAGCAGAAGGGCTGGTTCGCCCGCACCTTCGCGCGCATCCTCGATGTCTGCATGCGCTGGAAGTGGACGACCATCGTGGCGACCGTGCTCGTCTTCTGCGTCTCGGTCTTCGGCATGCGCTTCGTGCAGGAGCAGTTCTTCCCCTCGTCGGACCGGCCGGAACTGGTCATCGACTGGGCGCTGCCGCAGAACGCCTCGATTGCCGAGACCAATGCGCAGATCGCCAAGCTCGAGGAGGAAAAGCTCAAGGGCAATCCGGATATCGAGCGGTGGTCCTCCTATGTCGGCGAGGGCGCGGTGCGCTTCCTGCTGTCCTTCGACGTGCAGCCGCCCTCGCCGGCCTTCGGCCAGACGGTCATCGTCAGCAAGGACCTGGAGGCGCGCGACCGCCTGAAGGCGGATCTGGAGGCATACCTGCGCACGACGTTCGTCGGCACGGACGCGCTCGTCAAGCTGCTCGACATCGGCCCGCCGGTCGGCCGGCCGATCCAGTACCGCGTCAGCGGCCCCGACATCCAGGAGGTGCGCAAGCAGGCGCTCGCCTTCGGCGAGCTCCTCGGCGGCAACGACCGGCTCGGCGACATCGTCTACGACTGGAACGAGCCGGCGCGCGTGGTGAAGGTCGACGTGCTGCAGGACAAGGCGCGCCAGCTCGGCGTGACCTCGCAGGACATTTCCTCGGCGCTGAACGGCGTCGTCGGCGGAACGACCGTCACGCAGATCCGCGACGACGTCTACCTGATCGACGTCATCGGCCGGGCGAGGGCGAGCGAGCGCCAGTCCATCGAGACGCTGCGCCAGCTCCAGCTCCCCACGGCGAACGGCACGTCGGTGCCGCTCGCGGCCGTCGCGAATTTCCGCTACGAGATGGAGCAGCCGGTCGTCTGGCGCCGCTCGCGCCAGCCCACCATCACCGTCAAGGCGAGCATCACCGGCGGCGTGCAGCCGGCGACCATCGTCTCGCAGATGGAAAAGGACGTCGGCAGCTTCCGGCAAAGCCTGCCATCCGGCTACAGCATCGACGTCGGCGGTTCCGTCGAGGAAAGCGCCAACAGCCAGGCGCCGATCGTCGCCGTCGTTCCGCTGATGCTCTTCGCCATGGCGACGATCCTGATGCTGCAGCTCCAGAGCTTCTCGCGGCTCTTCCTCGTCTTCGCGGTGGCGCCGCTGGCGCTCATCGGGGTGGTCATAGCCCTCCTCGGCAGCGGAGCGCCGCTCGGCTTCGTCGCGATCCTCGGGGTGCTGGCGCTCATCGGCATCCTCATCCGCAACTCGGTCATCCTCGTCGTGCAGATCGAGGACCTGAGGCGGGAGGGCATGCATGCCTGGGATGCGGTGCGCGAGGCGACGGAGCACCGTATGCGGCCAATCATGCTGACGGCGGCGGCGGCAAGCCTGGCGCTCATTCCCATCTCGCGCGAGGTGTTCTGGGGCCCGATGGCCTATGCCATGATGGGCGGCATCATCGTCGGCACGGTGCTGACGCTGCTCTTCCTGCCGGCGCTCTACGTCGCCTGGTTCCGCATCAAGCCGGAGGACAGGGAAGGGGAGGCGCCTGCGCCCGACCCCGTCGAGCCGCTTCCGGCGGCGTGACGTGTGCGGTGCGACTGAGTGTGTCAATTGCTAAGCCTCACCTGCGAGGCGTGAAGTGCGCGCCAGGCGTGACTCGCGTCGCCACGACCGCACCCTCCCTCTTCCGTCATGCCCGGGCTTGACCCGAGCATCTGCAACGTCGCGGTTTTCAATGCGTTGGCAAATCCTCGGCACAAGGCCGAGGATGACGACGTTGGAGCTGCTTCGTCAGTTTCCCCCGCCGGAGCTCCACCCTGTTCTTGCGGCTATGAAGTTCGGGTTGGCGAAATCCGCGTCGTGCGCCTGGTTGCGCTTGCCGTAGGCGAGCGGCTGGCCGTCGAGCGTCCGCGTCTCGCCGCCGGCGGCACGCAGCACGGCGTCGCCGGCCGCCGTATCCCATTCCATCGTGCGGCTGAAGCGGGGATAGACGTCGGCGAGGCCCTCGGCGACGAGGCAGAATTTCAGCGACGAGCCGATGGCCGTGCAGGCGCCGATGCCATGCGCATCGAGGAAGCGCGCCGTCTCGGGCGTGTCGTGCGAGCGGCTGGCGACGGCCGTCAATACGCTGCCGCGGCCGCGACAGCCGATCGTCTGGCGTTCGCCAATCGTGCTGCCGGCGACGGTGAAGCGTTCCGCCCGGCCGTCCACTGCCGTAAAGCCGCTCGAAAGCGCCGGCGCGTAGACGATGCCGGCGACCGGAACACCTTTCCGGACAAGGGCGATATTGACCGTGAACTCGCTGCGCCCGGCGACGAACTCCCTGGTGCCGTCGAGCGGATCGACGAGGAAGAACAGCCCGCCGGAAATATCCGGTATGAGGCCGGCGGCGACCGCCTCCTCCGCGACGACCGGAACGGTGGGGAAATGCTGGCGCAAGGCAGCGAGGATCACCCGCTCGGCCTCCTCGTCGGCTTCCGTCACCGGGGAACGGTCCGGCTTGTAGTGGACATCCGGCCCGGCGGCATGGACGGCCATGATGGCGCGGCCGGCGGCCAGCGCCGCGCTTTCCATCACCTGCTTCAACTCTTCCGCTTCGATCTGCATGGTCCGATGGATTAGCCCCGCGCCGAGGCGAAAGCAATGTCGTGTGCCGCCGCAGCGATGTGGAAAGATCCGCCGTCGAGGGGGCTGCGACGCTCTCCCGACTTGCCGTTTGTAATGCATATGCGAATGTGGGGCGACTGATCCGGGATTTCGCATGCGCTACTCCGCCCTTTCCATCCTGAAACAAGCCTTTGCCGGAAACCTCGGCTGGAAGCCCGCCTGGCGGGAGCCGCAGCCGAAGCCGCATTACGACGTGATCATCGTCGGCGGCGGCGGGCATGGCCTCGCCACGGCCTATTACCTCGCCAAGGAATTCGGCGTGCGCAACGTCGCGGTGGTGGAAAAGGGCTATCTCGGCTCCGGCAATGTCGGCCGCAACACGACCATCGTGCGCTCCAACTACATGCTGCCCGGCAACGAGCCGTTCTACGAATTCTCCCTGAAGCTCTGGGAAGGGCTGGAGCGGGAGCTGAACTACAATGTGATGTTCTCGCAGCGCGGCATCATCAACCTCTATCACAATGACGGCCAGCGCGATCAGTACATCCGGCGCGGCAACGCCATGATGATGGAGGGCGTGGCGGCCGAACTGCTCGACCGCGAGACGCTGAGGAAGATGATGCCCTTCCTGAATTTCGACCATGCCCGCTTCCCGATCATGGGCGGCCTCCTGCAGCGGCGTGCGGGAACGGCGCGGCACGATGCGGTCGCCTGGGGTTTTGCGCGCGGGGCGGACCGGCTCGGCGTCGATCTCATCCAGAACTGCGAGGTGACGGGCATCCGCCGCGAGAACGGCGCTGTCACCGGCGTGGAGACGACGAAGGGGTTCATCGGCTGCAACAAGCTGGCGCTGGCCGCCGCCGGCAACACCTCCCGTGTCGGCGAGATGGCCGGGCTGAAGCTGCCGCTCGAAAGCCATGTGCTGCAGGCCTTCGTGACGGAGGGGCTGAAGCCCTGCCTCGACCATGTCGTCACCTATGGCGCGGGCCATTTCTACATTTCCCAGTCCGACAAGGGCGGGCTGGTCTTCGGCGCGGAGATCGACGGCTATTCCTCCTATGCCCAGCGCGGCAATCTTGCGACGGTGGAGCATGTGATGGAGGAGGGGGTGGCGATGATCCCGGGCCTTTCCCGCGTGCGGGTGCTGCGCGCCTGGGGCGGCGTCATGGACATGTCGATGGACGGCTCGCCGATCATCGACCGCACGCCCGTCGACAACCTCTATCTCAACTGCGGCTGGTGCTACGGCGGCTTCAAGGCGACGCCCGCCTCCGGCTTCTGCTTCGCGCATCTCATCGCCCGGGACGAGAGCCATCATGTGGCGCGCGCGCTGCGGCTCGACCGGTTCGAGCGCGGTTTCCCGATCGACGAGGCGGGTGCCGGCACCCAGCCCAACCTGCATTGAGTCGAGCCATGGCGAGCCTGATTTCCTGTCCGCACTGCGGTAGCCGCCCCAAGGAAGAATTCTCCATTCGTGGCGATGCGACGCCCATCCGTCCCGCGCCGATGGCCGATGACGAGGCGTGGCACGACTATGTGCATGTGCGCGCCAACCCGCGCGGGCGCATCCGCGAGCACTGGCAGCACGTCGCCGGCTGCCGGCGCTGGCTGGTGGTGGAACGGGACAACTTCACCCACGAGGTCTTTTCCGTGATGGATGCCGCGGCCGGGCGGGGAGGGGTGTCATGACGGGCTATCGCCTTTCCTCGGGCGGGCTCGTCGACCGCAGCCATGCCGTCAGCTTCTCTTTCGACGGCGCAAGCCTTTCCGGCCATGCCGGCGATACGCTCGCCTCGGCGCTGCTCGCCAATGACCGGCTGCTGGTCGGCCGCAGCTTCAAGTACCATCGCCCGCGCGGCATCGTGACGGCCGGTCCCTCCGAGCCGAACGCGCTCGTCACCATCGGCAGCGGCGTGCGGCGCGATCCGAACACCAGGGCGACGGTCGCCGAACTCCATGACGGCCTCGTCGCCACGAGCCAGAACCGCTGGCCGAGCCTTGCCCGCGACATCGGCGCGGTGAACGACCTGATGTCGCGGTTCCTTTCGGCCGGGTTCTACTACAAGACCTTCATGTGGCCGGCCGCCTTCTGGGAGAAGGTCTACGAACCCCTCATCCGCCGCGCCGCCGGCCTCGGACGCACGGCGCTGCCGCGCGACCCCGATTCCTACGAGAAAAGCTGGGCGCATTGCGACCTGCTGGTGGTCGGCTCCGGCCCGGCGGGGCTTGCCGCGGCGCTGGTGGCGGCGCGGGCGGGCCTGCGCGTCATCCTTGCCGAGCAGGATTTCGTTCTCGGCGGGGCCCTGCTCCATGAGACGACGCCGCTTGACGGCGAAGCGCCCTTCGTCTTCGCACGCCGGGCGGCCGACGAGCTTCGCGGCAACCCGAACGTCACCCTCCTGCCGCGCACCACGGTCTTCGGCTGGTACGACGACAACGTCTTCGGCGCCATCGAGCGCGTGCAGAAGCACGGCGCGGCGGTGGATGCGGCGGGGCCAGTGGAGCGCCTGTGGCGCATCGTGGCGAAGCACGCGATCCTCGCCACCGGCGCGGAGGAGCGCCCGCTGGTCTTCGGCGGCAACGACCGGCCGGGCGTGATGATGGCCGGGGCCGTCAGCACCTATGCCAACCGCTTCGGCGTCGCCGCCGGCAAGTCGGTCGCGATCTTCACCAACGGCTCGTCCGGCTATCGCACGGCGGCGGACCTCGTGGCGCAGGGCATCGGCATTGCGGCGCTCGTCGATGCACGGGCAAGTGCTTCGGATGCGGTGCCGGAGGGCGTGCGGCTCATTCGCGGCGGTTCCGTCGTCGACACCAGGGGCCGCCGGCGGGTCCGGGCGATCGTCACGGATCGTGGCGGCTTCGAGGAGCTGATCCCCTGCGATGCCGTTGCCATGTCGGGCGGTTGGAGCCCGGTCATCCATCTTGCCTGCCAGCGCGGCGGCCGGCCGGTCTGGTCGGATGCCTTGCAGGCGTTCCTGGCGCCGGAGGTTGGCCCGGGCCTGGTGACGGCCGGTGCGGCGGCCGGACACTATCGCCTTTCGGAATGCTTCGAGGACGGCGCGCGCAAGGCGTCGGCCATCGCCGAGGCGCTCGGCCGACCGGCCGCCGGCTTCGAGCGGCCTGTCCTCGGGGAGGAGGCCGATCCTTCCTTCACCGCGCTCTGGCATGTGCCCGGCGCGAAATCCAAGGCCTTCGTCGATTTGCAGAACGACGTCCATACCGGGGATCTCGGCCTTGCCGTGCGCGAGGGCTTCGGCCATGTCGAGCATGCCAAGCGCTACACGACGAGCGGCATGGCGACGGACCAGGGCAAGCTCGGCAATATCAACGCGACAGGCATTCTCGCCGCGATGCGCGGCGTGAGCACCGGCGAGGTCGGCACGACGACCTTCCGGCCGTTCTATACGCCCGTCTCCTTCGGCGCGCTCGCCGGCGCCTCCGTCGGCGCGCACGCGATGCCGGCCCGCCGCTCGCCCCTCCATGGCTGGGCGGCGCGCAACGGCGCGGTCTTCATCGATGCGGGGCTGTGGCATCGCGCGTCCTGGTTCCCGAGGGCGGGCGAGAAGACCTGGCGCGAAAGTGTCGACCGCGAGGTGCGGACCGTGCGCGAGAATGCGGGCCTCTGCGACGTCTCGACGCTCGGCAAGATCGAGGTGTTCGGGCCGGATGCCGCCGAGTTCCTCAACCGGATCTATTGCAATCCCATGCTCCGGCTGCCCGTCGGAAAAGCCCGCTACGGCCTGATGCTGCGCGAGGACGGCATGGTCTATGACGACGGCACGGTGAGCCGGCTCGCCGAGGCGCATTTCCTCGTCACCACCACGACGGCCATGGCCGGCGGCGTGCTGTCGCACATGGAATTCGCCGCGCAGGTGCTCTGGCCGGAACTCATCGTGCGCTTCCTTTCCGTTTCCGACCAGTGGGCGCAGATGTCGATCGCCGGGCCGAAGGCGCGAACGATCCTGCAGGCCGTGGTCGAGGACGATATTTCCGATGCTGCGGTTCCGTTCCTTGCGGCGCGCGCGGTGCGCCTCAAGGGCAATCTCAGGGCGCGGCTCTTCCGCATCTCCTTCTCCGGCGAGCTGGCCTACGAGCTGGCGGTGTCGGCCGGCTACGGCGAGGCGGTGGCCGATGCCCTGATGCAGGCGGGCGCGCCGCACGGCATCTGCGCCTATGGCGTCGAGGCGCTCAACGTGCTGCGCATCGAGAAGGGCCACGTCACCCACGCCGAACTCGACGGCCGCGTCACGCCTGACGATGCCGGCCTCGGCCGCATGATGGCGGGCGGCAAGGCGGACTTCATCGGCAAGCGGCTTTCCACCCGCTTCGGCCTGACGGCGGCCGACCGCGCGCAGCTCGTGGGGCTGAGGGCGCTGGAGGCGGACAAGGACCTGCGCGCCGGTGCGCATCTGCTGAAGGACGGCGCCAAGCCCTCGACACTGAACGACCAGGGCTGGGTGAGCTCCGCCTGCTTCTCGCCGACGCTCGGCGGGCACATCGCGCTCGCCTTCCTGAAATCCGGCCGCGAGCGTTACGGCGAGAAGATCGTCGTCTGGGACCGGCTGCGCGGCGTGGAGGCCCTGGCGGAGGTCTGCGACCCGGTCTTCGTCGATCCCGGCAATGCGAAGCTGATGGCGTGAGGTGAGGGCGATGGCTTACGAATATCAGGCGGTGCACGCGCTGGACGGCACGATCGGGGCAATCTCCACCCGGCGGGCGAACCACCTTGCCGTCCATCGCACGACCGCGGTCGCGGCCGTTCTGGCCATGCCGGGTCATGATGCCGAGGCGGCGGAAACCCTGTCTGCCAGCGGTGAGTTCGAGGCGCGCTTTGCCGGCCCCGGCGAATGGCTGGTGCTGTCCGGGGTGCATGCGCCCGAGACGCTCGCCGCCGAGCTCTCGCTCCGCCTCGGCGACCATGCCCATGTGGTCGACCAGAGCCATGGCCGAATCGTCCTGACGCTCTCCGGCCCCGATGCCGCGCGCATCCTGGCGAACGGCGTCGGCATCGATCTCCATGCCGAGGCGTTTCCGGCCGGGCGCGCGGCGAACGTTCTGTGCAACCACGTCTCCGTCAATCTTGCCCGGACCGGCGAAGCGCGTTTCGACCTCGTGGCGGCACGCAGCTTTGCCGAAGCCCTGGTGAAAGACCTGAAGATCATGGCGCGCAGCCACGACCTGTCGGTGGATTTCGCCACGCGCTGAGGAAAACCGCGCGCGGCGACGCGGGGCTTTGCGTCATGCGCCCGCTCAGGCGTCGGGCGATTGGGGTCGTTTTGGGCAAAGCCACTGCTTTTCCTGCCGGTTTTTTGTTTTCCATGGCGTGAAATGCGCCATTTGCCGCTTCCTGTTAAAGAAATTGTCGATCCGGACTTTTTGGGCTTCCCTTTTATCTCGAAAGCGGTATGGAATCCTCCTTGTCGACAAGCTCGAAAAAGAGCGGCAAAAACAAGAGATGCGGCCGTCAGGAACCGTATCCGGGGGATTATATATATGGAATACTTCGTCCAGCAGCTCGTCAACGGGCTGACGCTTGGCTCGATTTATGGTCTGATAGCCATTGGCTATACCATGGTTTACGGCATCATCGGCATGATCAACTTCGCCCATGGCGATATCTTCATGCTCGGAGGGTTCGCAGCCCTCATCACCTTCCTCATCCTCACCAGCGTATTCGTCGGCCTCCCGGTCGTGCTTCTGTTGCTGGTGATGATGGCCGCGGCGATGCTCACGGCATCGCTGTGGAACTGGACGATCGAGAAGGTGGCCTACCGGCCGCTGCGCGGTTCCTTCCGCCTCGCGCCGCTGATCACGGCCATCGGCATGTCGATCGCGCTGTCCAACTTCATCCAGGTCACGCAGGGTCCGCGCAACAAGCCGATCCCGCCGCTGGTGTCGTCGGTCTACAACGTCTTCGGCATCGCGATCTCGCTCAAGCAGATCATCATCATGGTGCTGACGATCGTGCTGCTGACGACCTTCTGGTACATCGTCAACAAGACCGCGCTCGGCCGCGCCCAGCGCGCCACCGAGCAGGACCGCAAGATGGCGGCGCTGCTCGGCATCGACGTCGACCGGACGATCTCCGTGACCTTCATCATGGGCGCCTCGCTCGCCGCCGTCGCCGGCACCATGTACCTGATGTATTACGGCGTGACCGTCTTCACCGACGGCTTCATCCCCGGCGTCAAGGCCTTCACGGCCGCGGTGCTGGGCGGTATCGGCTCGCTGCCGGGCGCCGTTCTCGGGGGCATGCTCATCGGCCTCATCGAGAGCCTGTGGTCCGCATACTTCACCATCGACTACAAGGACGTCGCGACGTTCTCCATCCTCGCTATCGTCCTGATCTTCAAGCCGTCCGGCATTCTCGGACGACCGGAAGTCGAGAAGGTTTGATCCATGTCCCACATTTCGAATACCCCTGAGAGCGCCGGCGGGAACCTGACGGTGCGGGCTCTGCGCGAGGGCTTTTTCGCCGGCCTCGTCTCGCTCGGTCTCTTCGTCCTCTTCGTCGGTCTGGAGACCACGCAGAACATCCGCAACGAGCTGGTGCTCAACCAGCGCTGGGGGCTGCTGGCGATCTTCGTGATCGTCGCCGCCGTCGGCCGCTTCCTCACCGTCGCCTACCTGCGCCCCTGGATGGCCGCCCGCAAGGCCGCCGCCGCGGCAAGGCCGGCCGCGGAGGAAAGCTTCTTCAAGCGCAATTTCAGCATGATCGCCATCGCGGCGCTGATCGTCTATCCGCCGCTCATGGTGACGCTCTTCGGCGTGCAGGGCTCGCTGAAATGGGTCGACAACTTCGGCATCCAGATCCTCATCTACGTGATGCTGGCCTGGGGTCTCAACATCGTGGTCGGCCTTGCCGGCCTGCTCGACCTCGGCTATGTCGCCTTCTACGCGGTCGGCGCCTATTCCTATGCGTTGCTCTCGCAGCAGTTCGGCTTCTCCTTCTGGGTCCTGCTGCCCCTCGCCGGCATCCTTGCCGCCTTCTGGGGCATGATCCTCGGCTTCCCGGTGCTGCGCCTCAAGGGCGATTACCTCGCCATCGTGACGCTCGCCTTCGGCGAGATCATCCGCCTCGTCCTCATCAACTGGACCGAAGTGACCCGCGGCACCTTCGGCGTCTCGGGCATTCCGAAGGCTTCGGTCTTCGGCATCTGGTCCTTCGACGTCAGCGCGCCGAACAACTTCGCCAAGGCTTTCGACCTGCCGATGTCGTCGGCCTACTACAAGATCTTCCTGTTCTATCTCATCCTGGCGCTGGCACTTCTGACCGCCTATGTGACGATCCGCCTGCGCCGCATGCCGATCGGCAGGGCCTGGGAAGCGCTGCGCGAGGACGAGATCGCCTGCCGCTCGCTCGGCATCAACACGGTGACGACCAAGCTGACGGCCTTTTCCATCGGCGCCATGTTCGGCGGCTTCGCCGGCTCCTTCTTCGCGGTGCGCCAGGGCTTCGTCTCGCCGGAGAGCTTCGTCTTCCTCGAATCGGCAATCATCCTCGCCATCGTGGTCCTCGGCGGCATGGGCTCGCTCGTCGGCATCGCGGTCGCCGCGGTGGTGATGGTCGGCGGCACGGAACTCCTGCGCGAGATGCAGTTCCTCAAGCAGGTCTTCGGACCCGACTTCACGCCGGAACTCTACCGCATGCTGATCTTCGGCATTGCCATGGTCACGGTCATGGTCTGGAAACCGCGCGGCTTCGTGGGAAGTCGTGAGCCGACCGCGTTCCTCAAGGAGCGCAAGGCGGTCTCCGGCAGCTTCACCAAGGAAGGGCACGGCTGATGGCCCCCGTGACAGATACGGCGAAGAACACGATGACGAACGATCCCATCCTCACAGTCGAGCATCTCTCGATGCGCTTCGGCGGCCTGATGGCCATCAACGACCTCTCCTTCGAGGCGCAGCGCGGCGAGATCACGGCCCTCATCGGCCCGAACGGCGCCGGAAAGACCACGGTCTTCAACTGCGTCACCGGCTTCTACAAGCCGACCATGGGCATGATCACCATGCGCCAGAAGGAGGGCAGGGAATTCCTCCTCGAGCGGATGGCCGATTTCGAGATCACCCGCGATGCGAAGGTGGCGCGCACCTTCCAGAACATCCGGCTCTTCTCGGGCCTGACGGTTCTCGAAAACCTGCTCGTCGCCCAGCACAACAAGCTGATGAAGGCGTCCGGCTACACGATCCTCGGCCTCCTCGGCTTTCCCACCTACAGGCAAGCCTCGGCCGAATCGATCGATATCGCAAAGTACTGGCTGGAAAAGGCGCATCTCATCGAGCGTGCGGACGATCCGGCCGGGGACCTGCCCTATGGCGCGCAGCGACGCCTGGAAATCGCCCGCGCCATGTGCACGGGGCCGGAATTCCTGTGCCTCGACGAGCCGGCGGCGGGCCTCAACCCGCGCGAGTCGCTCGCGCTCAACGAACTCCTGCGCTCCATCCGCAAGGACAGCGGCACGTCGATCCTGCTCATCGAGCACGACATGTCGGTCGTCATGGAAATCTCCGACCATGTGGTCGTCCTCGAATACGGGCAGAAGATCTCCGACGGCACGCCGGACCATGTGAAGAACGATCCGAAGGTTATCGCGGCCTATCTGGGTGTCGAAGATGATGAGGTCGAAGAGGTGATCGAGGAAATCGAGGTGATCGCGGAGATCGAAGGCACGCAGGGAGGGTCGCAGGAATGAGCGATACGCTTCTCAGCGTCCAGGGCGTGGAAACCTACTACGGCAATATCCGCGCGCTCGCCGGTGTCGATGTCGAGGTCAAGAAGGGCGAGATCGTCAGCCTCATCGGCGCGAACGGCGCCGGCAAGTCGACCCTGATGATGACGATCTGCGGCAGCCCGCAGGCCCGGGCCGGCACCGTCATCTTCGACGGCGAGGACATCACGCGTCAGCCGACGCATCTCATCGCGCGCCGGCGCATCGCGCAGTCGCCCGAGGGACGCCGCATCTTCCCGCGCATGACCGTGTACGAAAACCTGCAGATGGGCGCGAGCCTCGACAATCTGAAGTATTTCGACGAGGACGTGGAGAAGATCTTCACGCTCTTCCCGCGCCTCAAGGAGCGCCAGAGCCAGCGCGGCGGCACGCTTTCGGGCGGCGAGCAGCAGATGCTGTCCATCGGCCGCGCGCTGATGGCCCGCCCGAAGCTCCTGCTTCTCGACGAACCCTCGCTCGGCCTTGCGCCGCTGATCGTCAAGGGCATCTTCGATGCCATCAAGGTGCTGAACCAGGAGCAGGGCCTGACCGTGTTCCTCGTCGAGCAGAACGCCTTCGCCGCCCTGAAACTCTCCGACCGGGCCTATGTGATGGTCAACGGCAAGGTGACGATGAGCGGCTCGGGCAAGGAGCTTCTGGCCAACCCGGAAGTGCGCGCGGCCTATCTCGAAGGCGGGCGCCACTAAGGCGGGAGGGAGACAAGATCATGCAGGGAATTCTCTACGAAGAACCGTCCGTCTGGCAGTTCCTCTTCATCACCATCATCATGGGCGGCTGGACCGCCTGGCGCACGGGCAAGAGCGTCGCGGAGAACTGGCAGAGCTACGGGACGCTGGTCATCTACGTTCTGCTGCTCGGCGCCGCCATCCGTTTCATCCACCATGCGCTGTTCCACGGTACCATGCTCACGCTGCAATACTATGTCGTGGACACCGCCGTGCTTTTGTTGTTTGCTACGCTCGGCTTCCGCTACTACCGCACGCGGCAGATGACCAACAATTATTACTGGCTCTATGAAAAGGCCTCGCCTTTTTCCTGGAAGTCCAAATAACCAGAGGGAACCCCGCCGCCAGCCCGGCTGCGGAACAACTATATCGGCGCAATGAATGCGGGTGTTGCGACCGGTTGAAACCAACCCGCTATAAATTTGGGAGTAACAATATGAAGAAGTCTCTCATGTCGGCTGTTGCTTTGGCTGCAATGGTCGCGTTCAGCGGCAGCGCCTGGGCCGACATCCTGGTCGGCGTCGGCGGCCCGATCACCGGTCCGAACGCCGCCTTCGGCGCGCAGATCCAGAAGGGCGTCGAGCAGGCCGCGGCCGATATCAACGCAGCCGGCGGCATCAATGGCGAGCAGATCAAGGTCGTGCTGGGCGACGACGTATCCGACCCGAAGCAGGGCGTTTCGGTCGCCAACAAGTTCGTCGCCGACGGTGTGAAGTTCGTTGTCGGCCACTTCAACTCCGGCGTTTCCATCCCGGCTTCGGAAATCTACGCCGAAAACGGCATCCTGCAGGTTTCGCCGGCCTCGACGAACCCGACCTACACCGAGCGCGGCCTGTGGAACACCTTCCGCACCTGCGGCCGCGACGACCAGCAGGGCGCCGTAGCAGGCTCCTTCATCGCCGCGAACTTCAAGGACGCCAAGCTTGCCGTTCTGCACGACAAGACCCCGTACGGTCAGGGTCTTGCCGACGAAACCAAGAAGTCGGCCAACGAAGCCGGCGTCACGGAAGCCATCTATGAAGGCGTCAATGTCGGCGACAAGGACTTCTCGGCCCTGATCGCCAAGATGAAGGAAGCCGGCGTGTCCGTCGTCTACTGGGGCGGCCTGCACACCGAATTCGGCCTCATCGAGCGCCAGGCCGCCGACCAGGGCCTGAAGGCGACCTTCATCTCGGGTGACGGCATCGTCTCGAACGAACTGGCCTCGATCGCCGGCGACGCCGTCGACGGCACGCTGATGACCTTCGCTCCGGACCCGCGCAAGAACCCGGCCGCCAAGGAACTCGTCGAGAAGTTCCGCGCTGCCGGCTTCGAGCCGGAAGCCTACACGCTGTACTCCTACGCTGCCCTCCAGGTCATCGCCGAAGCTGCCAAGGCTGCCGGCGGCATCGACCCGCAGGCTGTTGCCGAAGCCCTCAAGTCGAAGGGTCCGTTCCAGACGGCCATCGGCGAACTCGGCTTCGACGAAAAGGGCGACATCACCCGCCCGGACTACGTCATGTACACCTGGAAGAAGGGTGACGACGGCAAGTACACCTACTTCGAGAACGAGTAATCGTCCTGACGGAACGGGCGGCGCATGCGCGCCGCCCGGCCGCCTTGCTTCAGCCCGGCCCCGCGCCGGGCTTTTTCGTGGGAGCCGTCGCTTGCGCCGCGGGCTGCCATGGTGGAACCTGCCTGCCGAAAAGGCCCGGGGATTGCATTCGCACATGACCGCACCGACACAGGAACCGGCCGTTCTGCAAGGCCGCCCGCAACGGGCGCGCGGGGAGGGCAGGCTGGCCACGAAAGCCTCCGCCGCCGGCACGCGGCTGGACGTGTTCTATCAGGAGGGCTGCGCCAAGATCCGCCTGCCCAGGACGTTCGACGGCACGATGGAGGCGGTGCTCATCAACACCGCCGGCGGCCTGACGGGCGGCGACCGCATCGACTGGCGGCTGGACGCGGCGGCCGGAACGCACCTGACGGCAACGACGCAGGCCTGCGAGCGGATCTACAAGGCGAGCGCCGCCACCGCCGCCGTCGAAACGCGCATTGCGGTGGGAACATCGGCGCGCGTGGACTGGCTGCCGCAGGAGACCATTCTCTTCGACCGTTCCTCGCTCACGCGCCGGCTGGAGGTGGACCTTGCCGGGGACGCGGCGTTCCTTGCCGTGGAGGCCGTCCTGCTCGGCCGCAAGGCGATGGGCGAGGAGGTCACCGCCGGCTTCTTCCGCGACCGCTGGCGCATCCGCCGGGCGGGCAGGCTGATCCATGCGGAAGAGGCGCGTCTGGAGGGGGAGGTGGCTCGCCTTGCGGGAGAACGGGCAGTGCTTGCCGGCGCGCGGGCCTTTGCCACCGTGCTCTTTTGCGGCGCCGCGGCCGATGCGCAACTGGAGCCTTTGCGCCGGCTCCTGGACGGCGCGCAGGGCGGCGTCAGCCAGTGGCAGAGCAAGCTCGTCGCCCGCCTTGTCGCGGACGACGGCCTGGCGCTCAGAAAAATACTCGTTCCCGTCATTTCGCACTTGCGTAATGGCGCGGGCGTGCCGAAAGTCTGGAGTCTCTAGAGCGTTTCCGCGCTGCTCCGAATCGCGAGACCGCTCCAGTCTTTTGTTTTCGCAATTCCCGACGCAAGACCGCACGCATTTCCGGCGGACCTGCTCCTGGAGACGAACCATGGATCGCCGATGAACCTGACCCCACGCGAAAAGGACAAACTGCTCATCGCCATGGCGGCGATCGTGGCGCGCAGGCGTCTGGAGCGCGGCGTGAAGCTCAATCATCCCGAAGCGATCGCGCTCATCACCGATTTCGTCGTCGAGGGCGCGCGCGACGGCCGCCCCGTCGCCGAATTGATGGAGGCAGGCGCGCATGTGCTGACCCGCGACCAGGTGATGGACGGCATTGCCGAGATGATCCACGACATCCAGGTCGAAGCCACCTTTCCCGACGGCACCAAGCTGGTGACCGTCCACGAGCCGATAAGGTAGCACCATGCTGGAACTCAGGCCGAACTGCGAATGCTGCGACCGCGACCTTCCGCCGGAAAGCCCGGATGCGATGATCTGCACCTTCGAATGCACGTTCTGCGCGGATTGCGTGGCGGGCATCCTCGGCGGCGCCTGTCCGAATTGCGGCGGCGAGTTCGTGCGACGGCCGGTTCGGCCGGCGGCGCTGCTCGGGAAACATCCGGCATCCACCCGGCGGGTCCTCAAGGCCGAAGGCTGCGGACCGTCGAAAGCTGCGTGAGGAAGAGCATGATACCGGGCGAAATCATTGCCGCCGAAGGCGAGATCGAACTCAATGCCGGCCTGCCGGTCACGACGCTCGATGTTTCCAATACCGGCGACCGGCCGATCCAGGTCGGCAGCCACTATCATTTCTACGAGACCAATCCCGGCCTGTCCTTCGATCGCGAGAAGACGCGGGGCCTGCGGCTCGACATTCCCGCCGGCACCGCCGTCCGCTTCGAACCGGGCCAGACGCGCAGCGTCCATCTTGTTCCCTTCGCCGGCAAGCGGGAAATCTACGGGTTCCGCCAGGGCGTGATGGGGAAGCTCTGACATGTGCGCCCGCGTCCTTACGGCCGCCGCCCTTCATCCGTCGGGGAGGGCGTTCGCCGCGATGGGCGAGGGCAGGGCCGGATTGCAGGCCGTCCCCGGACGGGAAAACTGAGGGAGCGCCGGTGCCGCGCAGGATCGTCATCGTGGGAAACGGCAGCATTGCGCAGGGTGTCGCAGAAACGATCGACGCCGCCGATCTCGTGATCCGCTTCAACGGCTGCCGCTCGGCCGGACCCGGCGGCCTCAAGACCGATGTCGTCGCCGTCTGCAACACGGGCCGCCCGGCGCTGGACATGCTCGCCGGCGGGCGCTGGAAGGCGAGCGCCACCGTGCGGCAGGCGCGTGAAATCTGGTGCGTGCGCTCCCCGGACGTCTTTGCGGCGCTGCGCGCCCCGCTTGCCGAAAGCCATCCCGACCTCGACGATTTCTGCGACGACTACACCACCGGTTTCGAGACCTTCGCACAGGCGACGGGCCGGCGGCTGGCGATCGTCCCGGCCGACGTGCACCATGGGCTCGACGCCGCGCTCGCCGCGTTCGATCCGCCGCCCTATGTGGTGCCGAGCTCCGGGCTGATCGTCATCGCCCATGTGCTCGACAATCTCGCCACGGCCGGTGACCGTGTCCTCCTCGCCGGCTTCGGCCATGCTGGCTGGCAGTGGCATCCCTTCGCCGCCGAGCGGCGCTGGGTGGATGCCCGCATCGCCGCCGGCCATCTCGACCGCCTCGATCCTCCTTCCGCCTCCCGGAGAAGCTGACCATGTCCTACAGAATGTCCCGCGCCGCCTATGCCGGCATGTTCGGCCCCACCACCGGCGACAGGGTGCGCCTTGCCGATACGGAGCTCTTCGCCGAGGTGGAGAAGGACTTCACCACTTATGGCGACGAGGTGAAGTTCGGCGGCGGCAAGGTCATCCGCGACGGCATGGGGCAGAGCCAGGCAACGCGGGCGGAGGGCGCCGTCGATACCGTCATCACCAATGCGCTGATCATCGACCATGCCGGCATCTTCAAGGCCGATGTCGGGCTGAAGGACGGGCGCATCGCCGCGCTCGGCAAGGCCGGGAACCCGGATACGCAGCCGGGCGTCACCATCGTCGTCGGGCCTTCGACGGAGGTGATCGCCGGCGAGGGCAAGATCCTGACGGCGGGCGGCATGGATGCGCATATCCACTATATCTGTCCGCAGCAGATCGAGGAGGCGCTGGCAAGCGGCATCACCATGATGCTCGGCGGCGGCTCCGGCCCGGCGCACGGCACGCTCGCCACCACCTGCACGGGTGCCTGGCACATCGAGCGCATGATTGAGAGCTTCGACGCCTTCCCGATGAACCTGGCGCTCGCCGGCAAGGGCAATGCCTCGCTGCCGGCGCCGCTCGAGGAAATGGTGAAGGCGGGGGCCTCCTCGCTGAAGCTGCACGAGGACTGGGGCACGACGCCGGGCGCCATCGACTGCTGCCTTTCCGTCGCGGACGAATACGACGTACAGGTGATGATCCATACGGACACGCTCAACGAGAGCGGCTTCGTGGAGGATACGATGGCGGCCATCCGGGGCCGGACGATCCACGCCTTCCATACCGAAGGGGCCGGCGGCGGCCATGCGCCCGACATCATCAAGGTCTGCGGCCACGCCAACGTCATCCCCTCGTCGACCAATCCGACGCGGCCCTATACGGTCAACACCATCGCCGAGCATCTCGACATGCTGATGGTCTGCCACCACCTGTCGCCGTCGATCCCGGAGGACATCGCCTTTGCCGAAAGCCGCATCCGCAAGGAGACCATCGCGGCGGAGGACATCCTTCACGATATCGGCGCCTTCTCCATCATCTCCTCCGACAGCCAGGCCATGGGCCGCGTCGGGGAGGTGGCGATCCGCACCTGGCAGACGGCCGACAAGATGAAGCGCCAGCGCGGCCGGCTTGCCGGCGAGACGGGCGACAACGACAACCTGCGCATCCGCCGCTACATCGCCAAATACACGATCAACCCGGCTATCGCGCACGGCCTCAGCCACGAGATCGGTTCCGTGGAGGCCGGCAAGCGGGCGGATCTCGTGTTGTGGAACCCGGCCTTCTTCGGCGTGAAGCCGGACATGGTGCTGATCGGCGGTTCGATCGCGATGGCGCCCATGGGCGATCCCAATGCGTCGATCCCGACGCCGCAGCCGGTGCATTACCGGCCGATGTTCGGTGCCTTCGGCAAGATGCGCACGAATTCCTCCGTCACCTTCGTCTCCCAGGCCGCCATCGACCTCGGCCTGCGCGAACGGCTCGGCGTCGCCAAGCAACTGCTCGCGGTCCGCAATACCCGCGCCATTTCCAAGGCCTCGATGATCCTCAACGACCTGACGCCGCATGTCGAGGTGGACCCGGAGACCTATGAGGTGCGGGCGGACGGGGAACTGCTGACCTGTGAGCCCGCAACGGTGCTGCCGATGGCGCAGCGCTACTTCCTCTTCTGAGGCCGGCCGTTCCCCAACGGGATGGTTAAAGTTCTACCGAATGCATTAGACATCCCTGAAGGCGCGCCCTGTAGAATCTCTTCGTGCACCATGGAGAGATTTATGCGCGGCAGGCTGGCCCTCTGGCTGAGGGCCCAGATCGAACTCGGCGTCTTCGAGACGAAGGCCGACATTTCGGCTTTCGTGCTGAACACCGTTCTGGTGGCGACGGCGCTTGCGACCGCGACTTATCTCATCGCCGCCACGGTCCTCGCCTATTTCGACCTCCTGCCCTATTCCCTCAGCTCCGCCATCAGCTTCGGCGGGTCGACGACGCTGGTGATCGCGGCGAGCGTGACCGCGCTGCTTGCCTGGGTGATCGGCATGGCGATCCATGAACTCTCGCTCTCGCGCGCCGAATTCGAGCGGCGGAGCCGGCTGGATCCCTTGTCCGGCCTCTTCAACCGGCGGGCCTTCACCGAGGCGTTCTCGCAAACGGCGGAGAACGGCTTCTTCGTGCTGTTCGACATAGATCGCTTCAAGGCGGTCAACGACGGCCATGGCCATGCGGCCGGCGATGCGACGATCGCCGCCGTTTCGCAGGAACTGCGCCGGGTCTTCCTGCCGGCGCATCTCGTCGGCCGCTTTGGCGGCGAGGAGTTCACCGCCTTCATCCGCAGCGAGGACCGCGGAGACTGCTGGCTGCTGGTGGAGGAAGCGCGCCGCTCCGTCGCCGCACGGCGGATCGAGGCGGGCGAGGGGGCGATCGCCGTCACCCTGTCCGCCGGCATCGCCGACCGGCGGGACGGGCGGTCCCTGGAGGCCGTCTTCGAGGCGGCGGACAGGGCGCTCTATCTCGCCAAGTCGCTTGGCCGCGACCGGGCCATCCACGAGGACGAGGGCGAGGAACTGCTTGCGCCGAGCCGCAAGGTGGCGGGCGGGCGCCGGCGTTGAGGTCGACCGGCGGCAAATGATGCGGTGCAGCGTATCTGCGGTTCCCTTGGCCGGACAAACATGCTTTTCTCGGGAAACACCCATCGACTCCCGAGGTCCCTCCTTGCCCTATCGCTGCACCACAATCCTGCCGCACGGCACCGGCGGAAACCGCACGCCCATCGACGTCGTGGTGCTGGCGCACGACCAGCGGCATGTGCGCCGCAAGCTGCTGCACATGCAGCATGACGACGTGGTCATGCTCGACCTCAAGGAGCCGGTGCAGCTTGGCCAGGGCGATCTCCTGCTGACGGAGACGGGCGAGACCATCGAGGTGATCGCGGCGGAGGAGGCGCTTTACGAGGTGACGCCGAAGGACCGGCTGCATCTCGTGGAACTTGCCTGGCATCTCGGCAATCGCCACCTGCCGGCGCAGATCGAGGGGGAGCGGATCCTCATCCTTCGCGACCATGTCATCCGCGACATGCTGACGGGGCTCGGCGCAGGCGTGCGCGAGATTTCCGAACCGTTCCATCCGCTGCGCGGCGCCTATCACGGCAACGGGCACCATCATCACGGCCATGGCTGATACCGTAGCGCTCGTCCGGCTGATGACGTGGCTTTCGCCGGCCTTCCCGGTCGGCGCCTTCTCCTATTCCGGCGGACTGGAGCAGGCGGTGGCCGATGGCGACGTGGGCGATGCGCAGACGTTGCGCGGCTGGCTCCTCTGCCTGCTGGCCCATGGCACCCTGTGGAACGATGCCGTGCTGCTGGCCGCCGCGCACCGCGCCTTTGACGATGCGGAACGGCTTGCGGAGATCGCAGCGCTGGCCGGGGCGTTGTCCGGCTCGGCGGAGCGGCACCTCGAAACCATGCTGCAGGGCGGGGCCTTCCTCGCGGCCGCGGCAAGCTGGCCGCATCCGGTTCTGGACGCGCTGGGGGAGGCGGCGGCCTATCCGGTCGCGGTCGGCGCGGTTTCGGCCGCGCATGGTATCGGCGCGGAGGCGGCGCTTGCGGCCTTCCTCCATGCCGTCGCCTCGAACCTCGTGTCGGTCGCCATCCGTTGCGGCGTCATCGGCCAGAAGAACGCCGTGTCGGTGCTGGCCGGGCTGGAGGAGGAGATCATCGCCCTTGCCGCAGCGGCGGCGGGCTCCACGCTCGATGATGACCTCGGCTCCGCGACCATCCGCGCGGATATCGCCAGCCTGCGGCACGAGACGCTGCCGACGCGGCTGTTCCGCTCATGAACGCGCTTGCTGCCGCGCCCGTCCCGGCGCAGACACGAATGAAGGGGTGGCGGCGTTCCCGGCCGGCCGCTCCGTATCCTCCGGAGGTTCACCATGACATCGAAGAACGGTCCCCTGCGCGTCGGCATCGGCGGTCCCGTCGGCTCGGGCAAGACGGCACTCACCGAAAAGCTCTGCAAGGCGATGCGCGAAAGCTATTCCGTCGCCGTCGTCACCAACGACATCTATACCAAGGAGGATGCGGAGGCGCTGGTGCGCATGCAGGCGCTGTCCTCCGACCGCATCGTCGGCGTGGAGACGGGCGGCTGCCCGCATACGGCGATCCGCGAGGATGCCTCGATCAACCTCCAGGCCATCGCCGATCTCAACCGGCGTTTTCCCGATCTCGACGTGGTCTTCATCGAATCGGGCGGCGACAATCTGGCGGCGACCTTCTCGCCCGATCTGGCGGACCTGACGATCTACGTGATCTCCGTCTGCCAGGGGGAGGAAATCCCGCGCAAGGGCGGGCCGGGGATCACGCGTTCGGACCTTCTCGTCATCAACAAGAAGGACCTTGCCCCGCATGTCGGGGCCGATCTCGATGTGATGGAACGGGATGCGGAGCGCATGCGCGCGGCACGGCCCTTCGTGTTCTCGGACATGAAGCGCGGCGAGGGCGTCGAGCGGATCGTCGATTTCCTGCGGGTTCAGGGCGGGCTGTGATCAGACCCGCCGCAATGCCTCGGGGTCGCCGATATGGACGAGGCGGCCGCGCACGCTGACGCCGTGGCCCCGCAGCAGCGAGAAGGCGCGCGAGAGGGCTTCCGGCGCAAGGCCGAGCTTTCCGGCGAGCAGGCTCTTCTGGTAGGGCAGGCGGAAGCTGGACGCCCTGCCGTCCGCCGTGCAATGGGAGAGCAGGTAGCGGGCGACCCGTTGCGGCGCCGTGTGCAGCCGGTCATCGGCCAGGCTGCCGAAGACCCTGGAAAGCTGGCCCGAGAGCGCGGTGGCAAGCGCGACGGCGAGGTCCGACCGGCGGGCGGCGATGTCGCGCACGCGCTTGAGGTCGAAACGGGCGATCAGCGAAGGTTCCGCCGCCTGTGCCGTGGCGGGATAACGGCCGCCGTCGAGCACGACGCTCGCGCCGATCAGGTCGCCGGGACCGTAGAGTTCCACATCGGCTTCCCGGCCGTCGGGATCGAGCTTGTAGACGCGGACATAGCCCGAGAGAACGCAGTGCAGCATGTCGGCAGGCTCGCCCTCGCGGAACAGCATCTGGCGCGCCGGCAGGTTGCCGATGACCGCGATCTCCATCATCGCCGTGACGCTCTCCACGCCGAGCATGGAAAGAAGGCCCGAGTTCAGCAGGGTTTCGCGTTCCCGTGCGCCGGGTTTCATCAGCCTGTTCATCGATCTCACTCCGTGCTCCCGCAGGCATCTTTGGGTCTTCGATGGGAGAAAGATAGTCGAGGTCGGGCAAGCCTTACTTGATTTCGATCAATGAACTATCAAACGGCCGGCCCGGTGCATGCCGGACCGGCCGTTCGTGCAGTAAAGGCGACTTATTCGGCGGCAAGCGGCGAATGATGCACCACGCTGAAGGGTTTGCGCTCGCCGTTCTTCTTTTCGAGCGTCTCGATCCGCTTCTCCAGATCGCTGACGTCGCGCGCGGTCTGGTCGGCAAGCCGGGTGAGGGCTTCCGGTTCCATGGCCAGCAGTTCCTCGTCCTTCTTGCCGACGAAGCGGCCGAACAGCCAGCCGAGGAAGCGCGAAAGGTCGTCCATGATGAGGAAGAAGGACGGCACGACGACCAGCGAAAGCACCGTCGAGACGATGATGCCGCCGATCACCGCGATCGCCATGGGCGAGCGGAACGAGCCGCCTTCGCCGACGCCGAGCGCGGAGGGCAGCATGCCCGCCGACATGGCGATGGAGGTCATGACGATCGGGCGGGCGCGCTTGCGGCCGGCCTCGATCATGGCGTGCACGCGCTCCATGCCGTGGTGCATCATCTCGATGGCGAAGTCGACGAGCAGGATTGCGTTCTTCGTCACGATGCCCATCAGCATGAGGATGCCGATGAGGACGGGCATGGAGAGCGCGTTCTGCGTCAGGATCAGGCCCGCTGCCACGCCGCCGATGGCGAGCGGCAGCGAGAGCAGGATCGTGAAGGGCTGGATCACGTCCTTGAAGAGCAGGATCAGCACCATCAGCACGAGCAGGACGCCGAGCAGCATGGCATTGGCGAAGGACTGCTGCATCTCACCCTGGATTTCCGCGTCGCCGCTTTCCGCGAACTGCACGGTCGACGGCATGTCGATGCCGGAGGCGATCTCCTTGAAGCGGGCCGTCGCCGTGTCGAGCGCGACGCCCTGCTGGAGGTCGGAGCCGATCGAGACGACGCGGTTGCGGTTGTGCCGCTTCACCGCGCTCGGGCCTTCGGAATAGGAGATGTCCGCGACGGAGGAGAGCGGCACGAACTGGCCGCCCGCCGTCTGTATCTTGAGGTTGCGGATGGCGGCGAGGTCGGTGCGGAAGCTGCGATCGACCTTTACGCGGATGGGGATGAGGCGGTCGTCGAGCGAGACCTTGCTGAGCTGGGAATCGATGTCGCCGATGGTGGCGACGCGCACGACTTCCGAGATCTGCGCCGTCGTGATGCCGAGGCGGGCCATCTGGTCGTCGCGCGGGCGGATCTGCAGTTCGGGCCGCGGCAGCGAGCCTTCCGAGCTAACATTCGCCAGCAGCGGATCGGCGCGCAGCTTCGATTCCAGAACGGCGACGGTGTCGTTGAGGTCCGCCTCGTTGTCGGAGAGCAGGTTGAACGCGAGGTCCCGCTCGCCGCGGTCGTTGAGCTTGATGATGCGCACGTCCGGAATGTCGCGCAGGGTCGCGAAGAGCTCCTTTTCGATGTCCCATTGCGGGCGCAGGCGGCCCTTGGCCTCCATCTTCGGCAGGTGCGGGCCGATCAGCGGGATACGGCCGATGACGTCGTTCACCAGCCTGTGGGCAAGCGAATGCTCCAGCTTGTCGAGGATGACCGTCACCGAGGCGCGGCGCAGTTCGATGTCGCCCTTCGGCGAGGAGCCGCCGAGCACGAAGACGCTCTCGACGCCGTCGATGTTCTTGATCCGATCATAGATCTGCGTGGTGGTGCGGTCGGTGTCGTCAAGCATCGCATCGGGCGGCAGCTCGACGGAGAGCACGACGCGCGAGGCGTCGTCCGGCGGCAGGAAGCTGCCCGGCACGGTGAAGAGCAGGCCGACGGAAGCGATCAGGAAGACGATGGCGGCGGCGAGCGTCGCATAGCGGGCGTACCATGTGCTCGTCGTCTTGCTGACGAGCCAGGTATAGAAGCGCATGAAGGCGCCTTCCTTCTCCTCGCCATGGCCGTCGGCGTCGCCCGACTTCATGAGGTAGGCCGCCATGACGGGGGTGATGAGGCGGGCCACCATGAGGGAGAAGAACACCGCGACGGCGACCGTCAGGCCGAACTGGATGAAATACTGGCCCGGAATGCCCGGCATGAAGGAGACCGGCACGAAGACCGCGATGATGGTGAAGGTCGTCGCGATGACCGCAAGGCCGATCTCGTCGGCGGCCTCGATCGCTGCCCGGTAGGGCGTCTTGCCCATGCGGATATGCCGCGCGATGTTCTCGATTTCCACGATGGCGTCGTCGACGAGGATGCCGGTCGCCAGCGTCAGCGCCAGGAACGAGACGAGGTTCAGCGAGAAGCCCATCAGGTCCATGACGAAGAAGGTCGGGATGGCCGACAGCGGCAGCGCCACGGCGGAAATCAGCGTCGCCCGCCAGTTGCGCAGGAACAGGAACACGACGATGACGGCGAGGAGCGCGCCCTCCATCAGCGTGTGGAGCGCGGCCTCGTAGTTGCCGTAGGTGAAGTAGACGGAATCGTCGACCAGCTCGATGGAGACGTCGGGATATTGCGTGCGCACCGTGTCGAGCGACTTGGCGACGGATTCGGCGACCGTCACTTCGCTGGCGCCCTTGGAGCGGAAGACCGCGAAGGTCACGACCGGGTTGCCGTTGAAGCGCGAGAAGGAGCGCGGCTCCTCGTAGGTGTCGGTGACCTTGCCGAGATCGGAAAGCCGCACGAACCGGCCGTTCGGCAGGGCGATCATCGTGTTGGTCAGCTTCTCGACGGAGCGGGCGTCGCCCAGCGTGCGGATCGCCTGTTCCGCGCCGGCGATCTGGCCGCGGCCCGAGCCGATATCCGCGTTCATGCTGCGGATCTGGCGGTTCACGTCGGCGGCGGAAATGCCGAAGGATTCGAGCTTGTCGGGGTTGAGGTCGACGCGCACCTCGCGGTCGGCGCCGCCGAAGCGGTCGATCTTGCCGATGCCGGGCTGGCCCTGCAGGGCGCGCTTGACCTTGTCGTCGACGAACCAGGACAGCTCTTCGAGCGTCATGTTGGGCGAGGAGACCGCGAAGGTCTGGATCGCCTGGCCTTCCACGTCGATCTTGCTGACGACCGGCTCCTCGATCGAGGCCGGCAGGTCGCTGCGGATGCGGTCGATCGCATCCTTGACGTCCTGGAGCGCCTGGTTCGTCGGCTTCTCGATCTTGAAAAGCACCGACGTGATGGAACTGCCGTCGGTGACGGTGGACATGATGTCGTCGACGCCCTCGATGCCGGCGACCGCGTCCTCGATCTCCTTGGTGACCTGGACCTCGAGCTCGGCCGGCGCGGCGCCGCTCTGCGTCACGGAAATGGCGATGACCGGCACGTCGATATTGGGAAAGCGCGTGATCGGCAGCGCATAGAAGGACTGGATGCCGACATAGAGCAGCAGGAAGAATGCGAGCAGCGGCGCAATCGGGTTGCGAATGGACCAAGCTGAAAAATTCATGTCCCCAAAGTCCTTCTTGCGAGACCGGACGTTCACCCGGATCGACCCGTCCCGGATCGCCCGTCATGCATCCGGGCGCTGCGCCCGGCATTGCGGCCCCGCCATCGCGGAGCCTGGCGTCATTTCGTGGCCGAAGCCTGTTCGCCGTGGACCGGGTTGATGCGGTCGCCGTCACGGACATAGGCGCCGGCCTTGGCGACCACCTCGTCGCCTGCGGCAAGGCCGCTGACGATCTCGATCACCTGGCCGTCCTGGATGCCGGTCTCGACCGGAACCAGTTTCACCATGCCGTTCTCGACCTTGCGGGTCACCGTCCTGCCGTCCGCCGTCGTGATGGCGGAAAGCGGCAGGGTGATGCCCTCCCTTTCCTCAATGACGACCTCCGCATTGGCGAACATGCCGGCGCGCGCCTTGCCCGGTTCGTCGAAGCGGATGTAGACGCGGCCGAGGCGGCTTTGCGCATCGAGGGTCGGTTCGACCAGGCGCACCGCGCCGGTGAGCCGTGCCGCGCCGCCTGCCAGCGTGACGGTTGCCTTCTGCCCCGGCGCAAGCTTGAGGACGGCATCCTCCGAAACGTCCGCCTTGAGCTCGATCTCGCCGTCGCGGATGACGGTGAAGAGCGGAGAGGAGGCGCCGCTGGCGATGGCGCCGATCTTCGCCGTGCGGGCGGAAACGAGACCGGCGACGGGCGACTTGACCGAGGTGCGGGCAAGTTTCAGGTCGATGTCGTCGATCTGTGACTGCGCCACCTTGATGTCGGCCTCGGAAACGGCGATCGCCTGCTCGGCAGAATTGACGCGGGCCAGCGCGGCATCGGCGGCGGCGACGGCCTGGTCGGCATTGGCCTGCGACTGCGAGCCGGACTTGACGAGACGCTGGGCGCGGTCGCGGACGCGAACGGCCTCGTCCGCATTGGCCCTGGCCTCGACGAGCTGGGCCTTGATCTGGGCAAGCGCGGCATTCGCCTTGGCCAGCGAAGCCTCGGTCTGGCTCTTCTGCAGGACCAGCGCGTCGTCGTTCAGCGTCGCCAGCGTGCCGTTCGCTTCCACCCGGTCGCCGACATCGGCGGCGAGCGTGCGGATGGAAAGGCCTTCGACGAGCGGGGTGACATAGACCTCCTCGACCGCCTGGACGGTGCCGGTGGCGATCACGCGGTCCACGATGGGGCGCTTTTCAGCGGCGGTGACGACGATCGCGGGGAGGTTCTGCACCTGTTGCTGCCCGGCATCTTCACCCGTTGCCGCATCGGCGGCGAGGGCGAGCACCGGAACGGCCGTCATGAAGGCGGCGAGGGAAAAAGAGAGAACTATCCTGCGTCCAGAAGCCATAGGCCGAACTTTCCCAAAGAGCATGACTTTATGATGGTCGTCCGGATGTTCTTCTCGTGGTTCTGCCGGACCTTCATTTCCTTGCCAGCATGGCGGACACGGAATGGCGTCAGGCCTCTCCAGGTTCCAACTGTGCGGTCTATGTAGTCGGCGTCCGGCGGGCTTACAAGGGGTAACGAAATGGTGCCTCATTATTTAGCGCGTCCGGTATTTCGACGGTAGCGCGCCACCGCGGACCTTCCTGCGTTCAAAACGAAACGTGCGGGGCAGGGCCCCGCACGCGGCGTTGTTCCCGTGGCGAAAGCCTATTTGAGCGCCTCGTCGGTGACCTCGTGCGTCCAGGCGCCTTCCGGCTCCTTGGAGATGACCGGGTCCGAACCGCCAGCAAGCAGCGATTCGACGGTGCGCTTGTAATCGGCCTCGTCGAGGGCGCCGTTGGAGCCGGCGGTCAGCTTGCTGACCTCGCCCATCATGAACTTCTGGTGCGCCTCGGTCTGCGCGCCGGTCGAGTCGTTCTCCAGGACGATCTCGGCGGCCTCGTCCGGGTGCTCCTCGGCATATTTCCAGCCCTTCATGGAGGCGCGCACGAACTTGACCATCTTCTCCTTGAAGGCCGGGTCCTTGAGCTTGTCCTCCAGCACGTAGAGACCGTCTTCCAGCGTCGCGACGCCCTGGTCCTCGTATTTGAAGGTGACGAGGTCCTCCGGCTTGATGCCCGCATCGAGCACCTGGCCGTATTCGTTGTAGGTCATGGTGGAGATGCAGGCGGCCTGCTTCTGGATCAGCGGGTCGACGTTGAAGCCCTGCTTGAGGACGGTCACGCCGTCCGGCCCGCCCTCGGTCGGGATCTTCAGGTGCGCCATCCAGGACAGGAACGGATATTCGTTGCCGAAGAACCAGACGCCGAGTGTCTTGCCCTTGAAGTCGTCCGGGCCCTTGACGCCGGAATCCTTCAGACAGGTCAGCATCATGCCGGAGGACTTGAAGGGCTGGGCGATGTTGACGAGCGGCACGCCCTTTTCGCGCGTTGCGAGCGCCGAGGGCATCCAGTCGACGATGACGTCGGCGCCGCCGCCGGCGATCACCTGCGCGGGGGCGATGTCCGGGCCGCCCGGCTTGATCTCGACGTCGAGGCCCTCTTCCTCGTAGAAGCCCTTGTCCTTCGCGACATAATAGCCGCCGAACTGGGCCTGGGTCACCCATTTGAGCTGGAGGACGACCTTGTCGGCGGCCCCGGCCTGGAACGCGGCAAGCGAGAAGGCGCTTGCCATCAGCAGCGATGCGATCTTCGTTTTCATGTCAGTTCCCTCTTTCTTCTTGTTACGCCTGTCCACCGCGGACAGACGGATGCCAGAACGTGACGACCCGCTCGATAAGCGCGACGATCCCGTAGAACAGGGAGCCAGCCACCGCGGCGACCGCGATTTCGGCCCAGACCATGTCGACATTCATGCGGCCCACTTCCGTGGAGATGCGGAAACCCATGCCGACGATGGGCGTTCCGAAGAACTCGGCCACGATGGCGCCGATGAGGGCCAGCGTGGAATTGATCTTGAGGGCATTGAAGATGAAGGGCCAGGCGGCCGGCAGGCGCAGCTTGAGGAGCGTCTGGAACCAGTCGGCGGCATAGGTGCGCATCAGGTCGCGCTCCATGTGGCTGGTGGCGGCAAGGCCGGACACGGTGTTCACCAGCATGGGGAAGAAGGTCATGATGACGACGACGGCGACCTTCGACTGCCAGTCGAAGCCGAACCACATGACCATGATGGGCGCGACGCCGATGACCGGCAGGGCCGAGACGAAATTGCCGAGCGGCAGCAGGCCCTTCTGCAGGAAGGGCGAGCGGTCGATGAGGATGGCGACGAGGAAGCCGAGGCCGCAGCCGAGCGCATAGCCGACCAGTACGGATTTCAGGAAGGTCTGGCGGAAATCCGCCCAGAGCGTCGGCACGGATCCGACGAGCCGCGTCCAGATCATGCTCGGCGGCGGCAGCAGGACGGAGGGGACGTTGAAGCCCCGGACGATGCCCTCCCAGAGCACGAGGATGGTGGCGCCGAAGATCAGCGGCACGGCGAGGCGCGCGGCGCGGTCGGCGGCGGGACTCAGGAATTTCCGGCGCACCAGCCACTCGTTGAACGCCCAGGCGGCGAGCCAGAAGACGACGGCGGCTATCAGGATCGATGCATTCATGCCCGTGCCCCCATGCGCTTGAGGACGAGATTGTGCGCGATGCCGACGATGATGACGAGCAGCGCAGCGACGCCCGCCGCCATGAAGAGCGCCGCCCAGATCTGCACCGTCTGGCCGTAATAGGAGCCGGCGAGGAGGCGCGCGCCGAGGCCGGCGACGGCGCCCGTCGGCAGCTCCCCGACGATGGCGCCGACCAGCGAGATGGCGATCGCCACCTTCAGCGAGGTGAAGAGGTAGGGCATGGAGGCGGGCCAGCGCAGTTTCCAGAAGGTCTGCGCCGGGGAGGCGTTGTAGGTGTGCATCAGGTCGAGCTGGATCTGCTCGGGGCTGCGCAGTCCCTTCACCATGCCGACGACGACCGGGAAGAAGGAGAGGTATGTCGAGATCAGCGCCTTCGGCATCAGGCCGGAAATGCCGATGGCGTTCAGCACCACGATGATCATCGGCGCGATGGCGAGGATGGGGATGGTCTGGCTGGCGATGACCCAGGGCATCAGCGAGCGGTCCATGGCGCGATTGTGCACGATGGCGATGGCGAGCAGGATGCCGAGCACGGCGCCCATGGCAAAGCCGAGAAGCGTCGCGGAAAGGGTGATCCAGGCGTGGTAGACGAGGCTGCGCTTGGAGGTGATGGCCTTGTTGACGGTCGTGTCCCAGAGTTCGGCGAAGACCTGGTGCGGCGCGGGCAGGACCGGGCGCTCCTGCGCCATGGTCTTCGGCAGCAGCTCCATGAAGCCGATCGTCGTGCCGGCCCGGGCCGCCGTGTCGCGCTCGAAGGGGGCGTTGAGCACGGCGGCGAAGACGTACCAGAGGGCGAGGAGTGCGAGGAGGACGGTGCCTATCGGGAGCAGGCGGTCACGAAGGAAGCTTGCCTGTTCCATGGATCAGCTCCTCGAGGGGGCGGGCAGCAGCATCAGCCCCATGGCGAGGATGCCGAGACCGACGCCGGCAAGCTGGGTGTTGCTCAGCCGCTCGCCGAAGAACGCGAAGGCGATGACATTGATGACGAGAAGCTGGGTGATGGCGGAAAGCGATATGGCAAGACCCAGCCCGCCCTCGCGCATCAGCCGCAGCATCATCAGGTTGCCGATGACGTAGAGCGTCATCGAGAGCAGCAGGTAAAGGATATTGGTCGTGTGGACATAGACGCGCGAGGCGGAGGCGGCGGTGATGAACACGGCCGTCGCGCCGAAGAGCCAGAGGACGAAGGAGAGCCTCATCAGGCGTGCTCCTCGTAGCTGTGGCCGGCGCGCAGGCCCTCGCGCACACGGTGTGCGATTTCCAGGAATTCGGGCGACTCGCGAATGTCGAGCGGGCGGTCCTTGGGCAGCGGGGATTCGATCACGTCGGTGACGCGGCCGGGGCGGGGGCTCATGACGACGATCCTCGTCGAGAGATAGACCGCCTCGGGGATGGAGTGGGTGACGAAGCAGATGGTCTTGCGGGTCGCGGCCCAGAGCTTCAGGAGCTGCTCGTTGAGATGGTCGCGGACGATCTCGTCGAGCGCGCCGAAGGGCTCGTCCATCAGGAGCAGGTCGGCGTCGAAGGCGAGCGCGCGGGCGATGGAGGCGCGCTGCTGCATGCCGCCGGAGAGCTGCCAGGGATATTTCTTGCCGAAACCCGAGAGGTTGACGAGGTCGAGCGTGCGCTCGATGCGCGCCTTCCGGTCCGCCTTGGAATAGCCCATGATTTCCAGCGGCAGGGCGATGTTCTCCTCGATTGTGCGCCAGGGATAGAGCGCGGCGGCCTGGAAGACATAGCCGTAGGCACGGCGTTTGCGCGCCTCCTCCGGGGTCATGCCGTTGACGGTGATCGTGCCCGATGTCGGCTTTTCGAGGTCGGCGATGACGCGCAGGAACGTCGTCTTGCCGCAGCCGGACGGCCCGATGAAGGAGACGAAATCGCCCTTCTCCACGGAAAGGTCGACGCCGGTCAGGGCCGTGACGGGCCCATCGGCCGTCTGGAACGTCAGGCCGAGGTCTCTTGCTGCAACGACGGTATCGGATGGGGCCATGCTGTTCATCTTTCGGCGCTTCGCACAGCGCGGTTTTCGGCAGACTGCATGGCCCTCACCGGCATTGCAATCGGCATTGTCTGGCGTATCGTCCCGCGCGTGGAATTGCCGGGGAAGGCACCGCCGGGTGCCGGGCCCCGGCAGTGCCCCATGAGCTGGAGCGCGCGGTGATTGGTGCGGTGCCGGTTCCCGCGCAGGCGTCCATGGGCCGGTCGTCCCGCCGTCACTTCCCGCACCTCGCCAGCGGCCCCCAGCGCGTGCCGTCCGCAAAGCTGATCGTGTAGCCGCCATTGTCCAGCGTCAATGTCAGCTCGTAGGGGGTGACCTCTTCCGAACCCTCCTCATGGCAGCCCGCCTTGACGAGCGTGGCGCCGCCGACCTTCCTTCCCTCGCCCTGGAACTCGCAATAGGAGACGGCGGTGGTGATACCCTCCTTGTCGAGCAGGAAGAAGAAATCGGCGCCCGAGGATTCGCCGGTCTCGACATAGCGACAGCCTTCCTTGTCGCCATAGCTACCGTCGATGTCGACCGCCGCCCCGGCCGGGCCGGCGAGGGCGATGCCGAGGAGAAGGGCTGGAAGCGAACGGCCGGCGCGCATCAGACGCCGCTCGCCGGGATGCCGGTGCGCTCCACCTTGCGCGGCGCGGTGATCTCCTTCCAGGTCGACAGCGCCTTGTTGACGGCGGCGAAGGGCTCGCGCTTGACGAACTGGCCGTGCCCCTCGCGGGTCCTGATGGTGCTCTCCTCGATGGCGACGACGCCGCGCGTCAGCGTATAGCGCGGCAGGCCCGTGACTTCCTTGCCCTCGAAGACGTTGTAGTCGATGGAGGATTGCTGGCTCTTCGCCGAGATGGTCTTGCTGCGCTTCGGATCCCAGACGACGATGTCCGCGTCGGCCCCGACGAGGATCGCGCCCTTGCGCGGGTAGACGTTGAGGATCTTGGCGATATTGGTGGAGGTGACGGCGACGAACTCGTTCATCGTCAGGCGGCCGGTGTTGACGCCGTGCGTCCACAGCATCGGCATGCGGTCTTCGAGGCCCCCGGTGCCGTTGGGGATCTTGCGGAAATCGCCGGCGCCGGTGCGCTTCTGCTCGGTCGTGAAGGCGCAGTGGTCGGTCGCCACCACCTGCAGCGAGCCGCTGGCAAGGCCGGCCCAGAGCGAGTCCTGGTGCTGCCGGTTGCGGAAGGGCGGGCTCATGACGCGGCGGGCGGCATGGTCCCAGTCCTTGTCGAAATATTCGCTCTCGTCGAGCGTCAGGTGCTGGATCAGCGGCTCGCCATAGACGCGCATGCCGTTCTGCCGGGCGCGGCGGATCGCCTCGTGCGACTGCTCGCAGGAGGTGTGCACGACATAGAGCGGGGCGCCCGCCATGTCGGCGATGATGATGGCGCGGTTCGTCGCCTCGCCCTCGACGGAGGGCGGGCGGGAATAGGCGTGGCCCTCCGGCCCGTTGTTGCCCTCGTCCATCAGCTTGGCCTGCATGGCGGCGACCACGTCGCCGTTCTCCGCATGGACGAGCGGCAGCGCGCCGAGCGCGGCGCAACGCTGGAATGAGGCGAACATCTCGTCGTCGTTCACCATCAACGCGCCCTTGTAGGCCATGAAGTGCTTGAAGGTGTTGATGCCCTTTTCCTCGACGACGGTCTTCATCTCGTCGAAGACCTGCTCGCCCCACCAGGTCACGGACATGTGGAAGGAGTAGTCGCAATTGGCGCGGGTCGACTTGTTGTCCCAGCGCTTCAGCGCGTCGAGCAGCGACTGGCCGGGATCGGGCAGACAGAAATCGACCACCATGGTCGTGCCGCCGGCAAGGCCGGCGCGCGTGCCGCTTTCGAAATCGTCGGCCGAATAGGTGCCCATGAAGGGCATTTCGAGATGGACGTGCGGGTCGATGCCGCCCGGCATGACATAACAGCCCGCCGCATCCAGCACCTCGTCGCCGGAAAGGTCCGGCCCGATCTCGACGATCTTCCCGCCCTCGATCTTGACGTCCGCCTTGTAGGTCAGGTCGGCGGTGACAATGGTACCGCCCTTGATGACTGTGCTCATGTTGTTTCCCCTGTTTTCCGGGTTTCGGCAGGAATGGCCGGGTAGAAACGCGCTACATGACAACGCTCGGTCATTCGACCGTCCAGCGCGGCAAGGATTGTTTCGAGGACTGCGCGCCGATCGCGGGTCACTTCATGATTCCAGAAGCGGAGGAGGGAATAGCCGAATGCGTTAAGACGATGGGTCCGCAATTCGTCGGAAGGACTCTCAGCGTGCTGAAAGCCATCGATTTCGACTATGAGATGCCGGTCGCGACAGAGAAAATCGACGATGTACGCTCCTAGCGGTATTTGTCTGGAGAACTTGAAGCCGTTGAGACGGCGGTCGCGGAGGTCGCTCCAGAGAAGGCGCTCCTCTTCCGTCTCGATCCGCCTCAGTCGCCTGGCTTGGCCTGTCTTGCCGGAGCGTCGTTTCGTGATGTCGTTCGCGTTCGGCATAACCCCCTCATCCGACCCTTCGGGCCACCTTCTCCCCGCTGGGGAGAAGGGGATACTTGTGGCACCGTTTTTCTTCCCTCTGCGGCACAGCACATGCGGCGATGGATCAAGCGACATGGTCGTGCCGAGCCTTCCCTTCTCCCCAGCGGGGAGAAGGTGGCCCGAAGGGCCGGATGAGGGGGTGTTCACCAGCAAAAACATCCGCTCACTCCGTAATCCCCGCCGTCTCGATCACCGCGTGGAGCAGCACGTCGGCGCCGGCGGCGGCCCATTCCTTCGAAATGTCCTCCGCCTCGTTGTGGGAGAGGCCGCCGACGCAGGGGCACATGATCATCGTGGCGGGGGCGACCTTTGCGGCCCAGCAGGCGTCGTGGCCGGCGCCGGAGATGATGTTCATGTGGCTGTAGCCGAGGTCTTCCGCTGCCTTGCGGACGGTGGCGACGAGCGTCGGGTCGAAGGTGACGGGGTCGAAATGGCCGACCGCCTCGACGGAACAGCCGACGCCGAGCGCCTCGCAGATGGCAGGCGCTTCCGCCTCGATGCGGGCGCGCATGGTGTCGAGCTTCTTCTGGTCGGGCGAGCGGATGTCGACGGTGAAGACGACCTTGCCGGGCAGGACGTTGCGTGAATTCGGCGAGAAGAAGACCTGGCCGACGCCGCCGACGGCGCCCGGCTGGTTCTCCATGGCGACCGTCTGCACCATTTCGAGGATGCGCGCCATGGCAAGGCCGGCATTGACGCGCATCGCCATCGGCGTCGAGCCGGTATGCGCCTCGCGGCCGGTCAGCGTGAATTCCAGCCACCACAGACCCTGACAGTGGGTGACGACGCCGATCTCCTTCTTCTCCGCTTCGAGGATCGGTCCCTGCTCGATGTGATATTCGAAGTAGGCGTGCATCCGGCGCGCGCCGACTTCCTCGTCGCCGACCCAGCCGATGCGCTTCAGCTCGTCGCCGAAGGCCTTTCCTTCCGGGTCCTTGCGGCCATAGGCGTAATCCTGCGTGTGCACGCCGGCGAAGACGCCGGAGGCGAGCATGGCGGGGGCGAAGCGGGCGCCTTCCTCGTTCGTCCAGTTGGTGACGACGATCGGGTGCTTCGTTTCGATGCCGAGGTCGTTCAGCGAACGGACGACTTCAAGGCCGGCGAGCACGCCGAGCACGCCGTCATATTTCCCGCCGGTCGGCTGGGTATCGAGATGCGAGCCGACATAGACGGGCAGGGCGTCCGGGTCGGTGCCGGCGCGCGTCATGAACATGTTGCCCATCGTGTCGACGCCCATGGTCAGGCCCGCCTCGTCGCACCATGTCTGGAAGAGGCGCCGGCCCTCGGCGTCGGCGTCGGTCAACGTCTGGCGATTGTTGCCGCCGGCGATGCCGGGGCCGATCTTCGCCATGTCCATGAGGGAATCCCACAGGCGGTCCGCGTTGACACGCATGTTCTCGCCGGGTGCGGCCATGTCGTATGCTCCCACGTCTTCGGGCTCTTCAGGCCCCATTTTGTTCCCACCGGCCGGCAGCGCGATTGTTGTTTTTGCGCCGTCCGTTCAGAGCAGTTGCCTTTATTTGATAACTGTCTGATAATTTGACCGGTTGGTAAACATTACAGCTTCCGTTGCGGCACTCAAGCCGAAAAACCAAAAACCTTGGGCGAGCGCCCAAGAAAATGGCGGCGGGTAAAAGTGGTGAATTTGGCGGCACTTTTCCGGGCGGCGGAGGGTGGCGAGGGGGCACGATGGCATTACCGAGGGCGGCCAGGACTCAGCGGCGCACGCGCATTCAGGAAGCCAAGGAAGAGCAGATCCTCGAAGCGGCGCTGGAGGTCTTCTCGCTGCACGGCTTCCGCGGTGCGACGGTGGACCAGATCGCCGAGGTGGCCGGCATGTCGAAGCCGAACCTGCTCTATTATTTCCGCACCAAGGAGGCGATGCACCGGGCGCTGATCACCCGCGTGCTCGACACCTGGCTCGATCCGCTGCGCGAGTTCGATGCGGGCGGCAACCCGGTCTCGGAGATCCGCAGCTACATCCGGCGCAAGCTGGAGATGGCGCGCGATTTCCCCCGCGAAAGCCGGCTCTTCGCCAACGAGATCCTGCAGGGCGCGCCCAACATCGAGGACGAGTTGAAGGGGCCGCTGAAGGCGTTGGTGGACGAGAAGGCGGAGGTCATCCGCAGCTGGGCGAAGGCCGGCAAGATCGCGCAATGCGATCCCTATCACCTGATCTTCTCGATCTGGTCGACGACGCAGCATTATGCCGACTTCGACGTGCAGGTGCGTGCCGTCCTGGGGCAGGATCATTCCGGCGAGGGGCGTTTCGAGGATGCGGCGCGCTTTCTCGAACAGCTCTTCGTCACCGGGCTGAACATCAGCGAGCAGCCGGCGTGAGCGTCAGTCCGGCAGAAGCGCCATCAGCGCCAGCCCGCAGGCCGTGACGAGCGCACCCGCCAGCACCGGCGGGCTCGCCCAGCCGTGGCCCAAAAGACCCTCGAGAAGGATGATGAAGCTCGGCGTCAGGTAGCCGTAGCCGAGCACCTTGGAGGCCGGCAGGCGCATCGAGGCATATTGCAGGAGCAGGAAGGTTCCGGCCGTGGTGACGACCGCCAGATAGGCGACGGCGGCGTAGACGACGACGGGCAGGGCGGAAAAATCGGCTTCGACGAGCCCGCGGATACCGGGCGCGACCAGCTAGGCCGTCGCGCCGGCCGTGACCCAGAAGCCGAAGGCGACGGCCGGTTCCCCGCGGTCGAAGCGGCGGATCAGCGGCACGTAGAGCGCGTGGCAGACGACGCCGACGAAGAAGATCATCTCGCCGGCGCCGATGTCGAAGGCAAGGATCGCCGCGACATCGCCGCGGAAGATCACCCAGACGGCGCCGCCGGCCGCGATGACGAGGCCGGCAAGCACGCCCGGCTTCGTCTTCTGACCGAGCACGGGCAGCGCGAAGGCGGCGCTGAGAAGCGGCATCAGGGTGAAGACGGCGCCGGTGGAGACGGGGCTCGTGAATTCCAGCGCCATGAACATGGTCAGCATGTAGAGGGCGATGAGGCCGCCGAGCACGAGGAAGCGCCATGCCTGCCGCGGCCAGACCGCCGGAACGCGGAAGACGCCGAAGGCGAGCGCCGCCATGACGGCGATGGTCAGCATGTAGCGCCAGAGCGTCAGCGGCTCGGCGTCCATGTGGCGCGCCGCGAGCCCGCCGAAGGAAAAGGACCCGGCGATAAGCACCGCGAAGAGCAGCATGGCAAGATGCCCCTTGAGCTTTTCATGGCCTTTGGCGTGAACGGAAAGGCCAGCCGGGGGCGGCATACGCTTCGTCAAGACATTCACCCTATCGTCTGGGGCTCGGGCCCGCGGCACATTGCCGGGGTCGCTCACAGCCATGCGCGCGGGGCCATGCGCGCGGGCGTATGCCAGCCCCATAGGAAAGCCGCATTCCTCGCCCATAGGCGCGCGGCACAGCAAAGGACACTTCATGACGACGGCGATCGGCTTCAAGGACACGGACCGCAAGACGAGCGAACTGCTCGAGGATATTCTCCATTCGATCAAGGGGGAGTACGTCACGCTGCGCGACCTCCTGACGATGATGGGCGAAAGCGGCCTGCTGCTCCTGTGCGCCTTCCTGTCGCTGCCCTTCCTTTTCCCGGTCTCGATCCCCGGCGTCTCGACCGTCTTCGGGGCCGGCATCGTGCTGATCAGCGCGGCGATCACGCTGAACCGGCTGCCCTGGCTGCCGGAAAAGGTCGCCGACCGCCGGCTTGAAAACCGCAAGCTGCGGCCCGTGCTGGAGCGCGGGGTGACGTTCCTGCGCCGGATCGACCGGTTCTTCAAGCCGCGGCTCGCCGCGTTCACCACGGGCGCCGTCATGAACCGCATCAACGGGCTGGTGCTGATGGGGGCAGGGCTCCTGCTCATGGCGCCGCTCGGGCTCATCCCCTTCTCCAACACGCTGCCGGGCATCGCCATCCTGCTGCTTGCCGCCGGCATTTCGCAGCGCGACGGGCTGGTGGTGCTTGCCGGCTACGTGATGGTCGTGCTGACGATCGTGTATTTCTCGGCACTTGCGCTCCTCGCCTACAGCGCCGGACAGAGCTTCAACATCTTCGGATGAGGTGGACTCAAAGGCTTCGTTTCGCCTTTCGATTCCTTCGGTTTGCACAGCCGCAAGCTTTCCGGTTCACATCATCCGCAAACCTTTCCTCCGTCATCCTCGGGCCAAGTCCGAGGATGACGAACGGGAGGGGAGCGGGTTTGATGGAGAAACGGTTGCCTCAATCGCGCGGACCGTCGATGTGGATGAAATCAGAAAGGCCGGGGCTCGTTACCCCGGCCGTTTCGTTTCATTCCGCCGCCTGCCGCGCCATCGGATTGTTCGGATGGGTCGTCCAGTTGGCGTAGTTCGGATCGACCGGCTTGCCGGTGCGCTGATCGAGCGTGCCGGGTTCGAGGCTCACCATGGTGATGCAGTTCTCGACCGGGCAGACGTTGACGCAGAGATTGCAGCCGACGCATTCGTCTTCCATCACCTCGAAATGCCTGATGCCGTCGACGAACTGCGTGATCGCCTGGTGCGAGGTGTCCTCGCAGGCGATGTGGCAGCGGCCGCACTTGATGCAGGCATCCTGGTCGATGCGGGCTTTGGCGATGTAGTTGAGGTTGAGGTACTGCCAGTCCGTGACGTTCGGCACGGCGCGCCCGCAGATGTCGTCGAGGTTGCGGTGGCCCTTGGCGTCCATCCAGTCGGAAAGGCCGGAGATCATCTCCTCGACGATCTTGAAGCCGTAGGTCATGGCCGCCGTGCAGACCTGCACGTTGCCGGCGCCGAGCGCCAGGAATTCGGCAGCGTCCCGCCAGGTCGTCACGCCGCCGATGCCCGAGATCGGCAGGCCGTAGGTTTCCGGGTCGCGGGCGATCTCGGCCACCATGTTGAGCGCGATGGGCTTGACCGCCGGGCCGCAATAGCCGCCATGCGTGCCCTTGCCGCCGACCGTCGGGTTCGGGGCGAAGCTGTCGAGGTCGACCGAGACGATCGAGTTGATCGTGTTGATCAGCGACACGGCGTCGGTGCCGCCGGCCTTGGCCGCGCGGGCGGGCTTGCGGATGTCGGTGATGTTGGGCGTCAGCTTGGTGATGACGGGCATTCGTGTGTACTGCTTGCACCAGCGCACGACCATCTCGATATATTCCGGCACCTGGCCGACCGCCGCGCCCATGCCGCGCTCGGACATGCCGTGCGGACAGCCGAAATTGAGCTCGATGCCGTCCGCGCCCGTCTCTTCCACCAGCGGCAGGATCGCCTTCCAGCTCTCCTCCTCGCAGGGCACCATGATCGAGGCGATCAGCGCCCGGTCCGGCCAGCTCATCTTGACCTGCTTCATCTCGATCAGGTTCGTGTAGAGATCGCGATCGGTGATGAGCTCGATATTGTTGAGGCCGAGGAGGCGGCGGTCGGCGCCCCAGATCGCGCCGTAGCGCGGGCCGTTGACGTTGACGACCGGCGGGCCCTCCTCGCCGAGCGTCTTCCAGACCACGCCGCCCCAGCCCGCCCTGAAGGCGCGCTCGACATTGTAGGCCTTGTCGGTCGGCGGGGCGGAGGCGAGCCAGAACGGGTTGGGCGACTTGATGCCGACGAAGTTGTTGCGAAGATCAGCCATGTCTCATCTCCCTCAAGCGACGGCAACGGAAGGCTGCGCGGCGGCAGCCAGCATGCGGTTGATCGAATCGGCCGCATCGCGCCCTTGCGCGACGGAGGTGACCGTCAGGTCCTCGCCGGCCTTCACGCAGTCGCCGCCCGCCCAGACATGGGGAACGGAGGTGCGGCCCTCCGCGTCGATGGCGATGCGGCCGGCCGCCATGGTGAGCGAGCCGAGGCCCGCGGCCTCGAAGGTCTGGCCGATGGCCTTGAAGATCTGGTCGGCGGCAAGTGCCCCGGTCTCGCCGGTGCCGACGAGCCTGCCGTCGCGCATCTCGGTATATTCCATCTCGATGCCCGCGACGTGGCCGTCCCGCGCGATGACGCGCTTCGGCTGGAGCCAGTGGCGGATCATCACGCCCTTCGAGGTGGCGAGGTCCTGCTCGAAGGGCGAGGCGTTCATGTGCTCCTTGCCGCGGCGGTAGCAGATCGTCACCTCTTCCGCGCCGAGGAGCTTTGCCTGCACGGCGGCGTCGATGGCCGTCATGCCGCCGCCGATGACGACGACGCGCCGGCCGACCGGCACGGTGGCCTTGTCCTCGGCCTGGCGCAGTTCGGCGATGAAATCGACGGCATCGGTGACGCCCGGAAGGGTCTCGCCTTCCGCGCCGAGTGCGTTGACGCCGGCAAGGCCCATGCCGAGGAACACGGCGTCGAAATTGGCGGTGAGGTCGGCCAGCGTGAAGTCGCGGCCGAGCTTCAGGCCGTTCTTCACCTCGATGCCGCCGATGGAGAGCACATAGTCGACCTCGCGCCGGGCGAAATCGTCGACGGCCTTGTAGGTGGCGATGCCGTATTCGTTGAGGCCGCCGGCCTTCTCGCGCGCCTCGAAGATCACGACGTCGTGGCCGTTCATGGCAAGGCGGTGGGCGCAGGCAAGGCCCGCCGGGCCGGCGCCAACGACCGCGACGGCCTTGCCGGTGCGGGCCGCGCGTTCGTAGAAATGCTTGTTTTCCGTCATCGCGACGTCGGTCGCGTAGCGCTGGAGGCGGCCGATCTCGACGGGGCGGTGTTCCGCGGTGTTGCGCACGCAGGCCTGCTCGCAGAGCGTCTCGGTGGGACAGACGCGGGCGCACATGCCGCCGAGGATGTTCTGGTCGAAGATCGTCTTGGCCGAGCCGATCGGGTTGCCCGTCGAGATCTGGCGGATGAACAGCGGAATGTCGATGGAGGTGGGACAGGCCGTCATGCACGGCGCGTCGTAGCAGAAGTAGCAGCGGTCGGCTGCGACCAGCGCCTCATGGTCGTCGAGGCGTGGGTGGAGGTCGGAAAAGTTCGTCTCGTATTCGGCCGGCGCAAGGCGCCCGCGATGGATCCCAGATTGCGTCGTTCCCATAGTTATCTCCCATTCGAGTGGGCTTTTTGAATGGAAGAACGGTAACTCAGGTTTATTTTTTTATCAAACGGTAAAATTTCAAACGGAATGCCGGTTTTCCAGGGCCTGCAGCGAAAATAAACATGAGTATTCCAGTTGCCTTTTCGTGACGTCAACGGGGTGATGCGGCCATGGCTGTCTCCTGTGCGCCATCACATGACGTTTGACAGGTGGGGTGAAAAGATGCAGCAAATCGTGGGAAACAACCGGGGAATACGATGGCGAAGCGGACGGAAGCAGCGGGGCGGCTGGACGATGCGGCAAGGGCCGGCTGGCTTTATTATGTCGCCGGCCGCACGCAGGACGAGATCGCCTCGGCCATGGGCATTTCCCGCCAGTCGGCGCAACGCCTCGTCTCGCTTGCCGTCGCCGAGCGGCTGATCAAGGTTCGTCTCGACCACCCCATCGCCGAATGCCTGGAGCTGGGCGAGGCGCTCAAGCAGAAGTTCGACCTTGTGCATGTCGACATCGTGCCGGGTGACCCGGGCTCCACCTCCACGACGGTCGGCATCGCCGAGGCGGGGGCGGCGGAGATCGAGCGCTGGCTGAAGAAGAGCGAGCCGATCGTGCTGGCGGTCGGCACGGGGCGCACGCTCAAGGCGGCGATCGACCAGCTTCCGACGATGGAATGTCCGCAGCACCGCATCATGTCGCTGACCGGCAATATCGGGCCGGACGGTTCGGCCGCCTATTACAACGTCATCTTCTCCATGGCCGATGCGGTGAAGGCGCGGCACTATCCGATGCCGCTGCCGGTGCTCGTCTCCTCCACGGAGGAGCGCGATCTCCTGCACAAGCAGAGCCTCGTGCAATCGACGCTCCAGCTCGGCCGCGAGGCCGATGTCGCCTTCGTCGGCATCGGCGAGCTCGGCGCCGACGCGCCGCTCTGCCTCGACGGCTTCCTCGATCCCGAGGAGATGGCGCGGCTGATGAAGGAGGGGGCCACGGGCGAGATCTGCGGCTGGATGTTCGACAGCAACGGCAAGCTGCTGGAGGGCAGCATCAACGAGCGCGTCGCCTCCGTGCCGCTGCCGCCGCGCGAGACGACCACCGTCATCGGCCTTGCCAAGGGCAAGCGCAAATATGCCGCGCTTCTCGCCGCCCTTCGCGGCCGCATGATCAACGGCGTCATTACCGACGAAGCGACGGCGCGCTACCTGCTTTCCGCCTGACAGGCGGCTGCGGCACGCGGCCGGCTGCATTCGCCGCGCACAAATTTCCCATGCGATTCAAGCTCCGCCTGCCTGCATTGTGCAGCGCAGCAACGAATAGCCATTGACTTCGTGCGGCAATTTATGAGTAATTGCCCATGAGCGAAGCAAATGCTCATAACCCTTCTGGGAGGAAGACGATGAATTTGAGAACCCTTCTGCTGGGCACCTGCTCGGCTGCTCTGCTTGCCGGTTTCGCCAATGCCGAAACCCTGACGATCGCCACCGTCAACAACGGCGACATGATTCGCATGCAGGGGCTGACGGAAGACTTCACGACGAAGAACCCGGACATTCAGCTCGAGTGGGTGACGCTCGAGGAAAACGTGCTGCGCGAGCGCGTGACGACCGACATCGCGACGAAGGGCGGCCAGTACGACATCGTCACGATCGGCAACTACGAAGTTCCGATCTGGGCGAAGCAGGGCTGGCTGGTCGCGCTCGACGGCCTTGGCGACGACTATGACGTCGACGACCTGCTGCCGGCGATTCGCGGCGGCCTTTCCGTCGACGGCAAGCTCTATGCCGCGCCGTTCTACGGCGAATCCGCCATGATCATGTACCGCAAGGACCTGTTCGAGAAGGCCGGCCTCACCATGCCCGATTCCCCGACGTGGGAATTCATCGGCGATGCCGCCCGCAAGATCACCGACCGCGGCGCCGACATCAGCGGCATCTGCCTGCGCGGCAAGGCCGGCTGGGGCGAGAACATGGCGTTCCTCACCGCGCTCAACAACTCCTTCGGCGGTCGCTGGTTCGACGAGAACTGGCAGCCCCAGTTCGACCAGCCGGAATGGAAGGCTTCCCTCCAGTTCTACGTCGACATGATGAAGGACGCCGGCCCGCAGGGCGCTTCGTCCAACGGCTTCAACGAGAACCTGACGCTCTTCCAGCAGGGCAAGTGCGGCATGTGGATCGACGCGACGGTCGCCGCTTCCTTCGTCTCCAACCCGAAGGACTCGACGGTCGCCGACAAGGTCGGCTACGCGATCTTCCCGGATACCGGCAACGGCAACCATGGCCATTGGCTGTGGTCGTGGAACCTCGCCGTTCCGGCAAGCTCGACCAAGGCCGAGGCCGCGCAGAAGTTCATCTCCTGGGCGACCAGCAAGGGCTACACCGAGCTCGTCGCGTCCAAGGAAGGCTGGGCGAACGTTCCTCCGGGCACGCGCACCTCGCTCTACAAGAACGCCGAATACGAGAAGGCAGCCCCCTTCGCAGCCCCGACCCTTGCGGCGATGGATGCGGCCGACATCACCAAGCCCTCGGTCAAGCCGGTGCCCTATACGGGTGGCCAGTTTGTCGCGATCCCGGAATTCCAGGGTCTCGGCACGACGGTCGGCCAGCTCTTCTCGGCCGTGCTCGCAGGCCAGTCCTCCGTGGACGACGCGCTGGCACAGGCCCAGACCACGGCCGTTCGCGAAATGACCCGCGCCGGCTACATCAAGTAAGCCTCCTCCCCAAGGACAGGCTGCCCGGAATGCGTTCCGGGCAGCCGAGGACGCGGGGTGCCGTGCTCGGCGTTTGCCCCTCATCCCCCTGCCGGGACCTTCTCCCCGCAGGCGGGGAGAAGGAGGAAAGCGGCACGCCCATCGTTCCTCTCCCCGCCTGCGGGGAGCGGATGCCGGCAGGCAGGTGAGGGGCCGCTGACGGCATATATGATCTGACAGCGTGGCCGGCCGCACCGGCTCTCGGGAGGAAATCATGGCAACGGAAAATACGCGCGGGCTCGCGCGGCTGATGCTGGCGCCCTCGGTGGGTCTGCTTCTGATCTGGATGATCGTGCCGCTGGCGATGACGCTGTGGTTCTCGTTCCAGAACTACAACCTCCTGAACCCGGCGAATGTGAGCTGGACGGGGCTGTTCAACTACAAGTTCTTCTACACCGATCCGGCCTTCTTCCAGTCGATCTGGAACACGCTGCTGATCGTCGGCGGGGTGCTTCTCATCACCATCGTCGGGGGGACCGCCATCGCGCTGCTGCTCGACCAGCCCATGTGGGGGCAGGGGATCGTGCGCATCATGATCATCTCGCCCTTCTTCGTCATGCCGCCGGTCGCCGCGCTGGTGTGGAAGAACATGATCATGCATCCGGGATACGGGGTGCTGGCCGACATCAACCGCGCCTTCGGCTTCCAGCCCATCGACTGGTTCGCGCAGTTCCCGCTGCTCTCCATCATCATCATCGTCGCCTGGCAATGGCTGCCCTTCGCCACGCTCATCCTCCTGACGGCGCTGCAGTCGCTCGACGGCGAGCAGAAGGAGGCGGCCGAGATGGACGGCGCGGGCTTCGTTTCCCGCTTCATCTACCTGACGCTGCCGCACCTTGCGCGCGCCATCACCGTCGTCATCCTCATCCAGACGATCTTCCTGCTCGGCGTCTATGCGGAAATCCTCGTCACCACGAACGGCGGGCCGGGCTATGCCTCGACGAACCTCGCCTTCCTGATCTACCGCACCGCGCTTCTCGGCTACGACGTGGGCGGCGCCTCCGCCGGCGGCATCATCGCCGTCATCCTCGCCAATATCGTCGCCATCTTCCTGATGCGCGCCGTCGGCAAGAACCTGGACAAGTAGGAGGAAAGACCATGGCACGAGCCGTTTCGACCCGCCACAAGGTCCTCGCCACGACCGCCGCCTGGATCGTCGCGCTGATCATCTTCTTCCCGATCCTCTATACGATCATCACGTCGCTGAAGACGGAGCCGGAAGCGATCAAGGGCTTCAGCCTGATCCCCTCCTTCACGCTGGAAAGCTACGTGACGGTGCAGACGCAGCGCGACTACTTCAAGCCCTTCATGAACTCGGTGGTCCTCTCCGTCGGCTCCACGCTGCTGGCGCTCGCCATCGCCATCCCGGCGGCATGGTCGATGGCCTTCTCGCCGACGCGGCGCACCAAGGACATCCTGATGTGGATGCTCTCGACCAAGATGATGCCGGCCGTCGCCGTTCTGGTGCCGATCTACCTCATCTTCCGCGACACCGGCCTTCTCGATACGCGCCTCGGCCTCACCGTCATGCTGACGCTGATCAACCTGCCGATCGTCGTGTGGATGCTCTACACCTACTTCCGGGAAATCCCCGGCGAGATCCTCGAAGCGGCCCGCATGGACGGCGCGGGCCTGCTGCAGGAGATCGTCTACGTGCTGACGCCGATGGCGGTGCCCGGCATCGCCTCGACGCTGCTGCTCAACATCATCCTCGCCTGGAACGAATCCTTCTGGACGATCCGCCTGACGACGACGAACGCCGCGCCGCTGACGGCCTTCATCGCCTCGTTCTCGAGCCCGCAGGGCCTGTTCTGGGCCAAACTCTCGGCAGCCTCCACGCTCGCCATCGCGCCCATCCTCATCATGGGATGGTTCAGCCAGAAACAGCTTGTCCGCGGCCTGACCTTCGGCGCCGTGAAGTAAGACGACCAGAGATCGGGGAGGAAACCCATGGGCAAGATCATTCTCAAGAAAGTCAACAAGGCCTTCGGCGCCACGCAGGTCATCCCGGGCATCGACCTCACCATCGAGGACGGCGAGTTCGTCGTCTTCGTCGGCCCGTCGGGCTGCGGCAAGTCCACGCTGCTGCGCCTCATCGCGGGCCTTGAGGACACCACGAGCGGCACCATCGAGATCGACGGCAAGGACGTGACCGCCGCCGCTCCCGCCAAACGCGGGCTCGCCATGGTGTTCCAGTCCTATGCGCTCTATCCGCACATGACGGTACGCAACAACATCGCCTTCCCGCTGAAGATGGCGAAGACCGATCCTGCCATCATCGACAAGAAGGTGACGGAAGCAGCACGCGTGCTGAACCTCACCAACTACCTGGAGCGGCGGCCGGGTCAACTTTCCGGCGGTCAGCGCCAGCGCGTGGCCATCGGCCGCGCCATCGTGCGCGAACCGTCGGCCTTTTTATTCGACGAGCCGCTGTCCAACCTCGACGCGGCGCTGCGCGGCACGATGCGGCTCGAGATCTCCGAGCTGCACTACCAGCTCAAGACCACGATGATCTACGTCACCCACGACCAGGTGGAGGCCATGACCATGGCCGACAAGATCGTGGTGCTGAATGCCGGCAATATCGAGCAGGTCGGCTCGCCGCTCGACCTCTACAACAAGCCGGACAACCTCTTCGTCGCCGGCTTCATCGGCTCGCCGCGCATGAACTTCGTCACGGGCGAGGCGGCAAGGCCCTGGAATGCGCCGACCGTCGGCGTCCGTCCGGAGCACCTGAAGCTCTCCAGGGAGAGCGGCACCTGGAAGGGCCTCGTCGGCGTCGCCGAGCACCTCGGCTCCGATACCTTCCTGCACGTCAATGTCGAGGGCATCGGCATGATGACGGTGCGCGCCGGCGGCGACTTCGGCGTCACCCACGGCGATACGGTCTACCTGACGCCCGACGACACCCGCATCCATCGCTTCGACGACAAGGGAATGGCAATCCGATGAACAGACTGGAAGGCAAGAGCGCGCTCATCACGGGATCGGCGCGCGGCATCGGCCGGGCCTTTGCGGAGGCCTATGTGCGCGAGGGTGCCCGGGTCGCCATCGCCGACATCAATATCGAGCGGGCGCAGGCGACCGCCAGCGAGATCGGTCCCGCGGCCTATGCGGTCCAGATGGACGTGACGCGGCAGGAATCCATCGATGCGGCGATCGGGACCTGCGTGAAGGAAGCCGGCGGGCTCGACATCCTCGTCAACAACGCCGCGCTCTTCGACCTCGCGCCGATCGTTGAGATCACGCGGGAGAGCTATGACAGGCTGTTCTCGATCAATGTCGCCGGCACGCTCTTCACGCTGCAGGCGGCGGCGAAACAGATGATCGCACAGGGCCGCGGCGGCAAGATCATCAACATGGCGAGCCAGGCCGGCCGGCGCGGCGAGGCGCTCGTCGCCATCTACTGCGCCACCAAGGCCGCGGTGATCAGCCTCACCCAGTCGGCCGGGCTGAACCTCATCAGGCACGGCATCAACGTCAATGCCATCGCCCCCGGCGTGGTCGACGGCGAGCACTGGGACGGCGTCGACGCGCTCTTTGCGAAATACGAGAACCGGCCGCTCGGCGAGAAGAAGCGCCTCGTCGGCGCCGAAGTGCCCTTCGGCCGCATGGGGACGGCGGACGACCTCACCGGCATGGCGATCTTCCTTGCCTCGCAGGAGAGCAACTACGTCGTCGCCCAGACCTACAATGTCGATGGCGGCAACTGGATGAGCTGAGCCCGCGCTATCCACGCGGACCCGCACGAGAAAAGACCGGATAGACCGGAAGGACTGGACCATGACCACGAAACTGTCGCTCGCCAATCTCAAGGAAATCGCCCGGACGGCAAGCGTGCCCGCCCATGAGCGCGGCAGCCTTGCGGCCGGCATCGTCCATTTCGGCGTCGGCAATTTCCACCGGGCGCACCAGGCGGTCTATCTCGACGACCTTTTCAATCTCGGCCTCGACCATGACTGGGCGATCATCGGCGCGGGCGTCCTGCCCTCCGATGCGGCGATGCGCGACAAGCTCGCGGGCCAAGATTTCCTGACGACCGTGGTCGAGCAGGACAACAATCGTTCCGGCGCGCGCGTCACGGGCGCGATGATCGACTATCTCGCCCCCGGCAATGCGGCGGCGACCATCGCCCAGCTCTCGGACCCGGCGATCCGCATCGTCTCGCTGACGATCACCGAGGGCGGCTATTTCATCAATCCGGCCTCCGGCGTCTTCGATCCGACCCATCCGGCGATTGCCGCCGACGCCGCCGATCCGGGCAACCCGAAGACCGTCTTCGGCCTCATCCTTGCCGGGCTCAAGGCACGCCGGGAGAAGGGCATTGCGCCCTATACCGTCATGTCCTGCGACAACATTCCCGGCAATGGCGAGGTCACGCACGCCGCCGTCTCCGGCCTTGCCCGCCTTTCCGATCCGGCGCTCGCCGACTGGATCGACGCCAATGTCGCCTTCCCGAACGGCATGGTCGACCGGATCACGCCCGCGACCGGCCCGCGCGAGATCACCATCGCCGCCGACGACTACGGCATCGACGACGCCTGGCCGGTCTTCTGCGAGGAATTCAAGCAATGGGTGCTGGAGGATCATTTCCCGCAAGGCCGCCCGGCGCTGGAAAAGGCCGGCGTCCAGTTCGTGCCGGACGTCGCGCCCTACGAGCACATGAAGATCCGCATCCTCAACGGCGGCCATGCGGCCATTGCCTATCCGGCGGCGCTGCTCGACATCCATTTCGTGCACGAGGCGATGGAGGACGCGGACATCCGCGCCTTCCTCGCCAAGCTGGAGCGGGACGAGATCATCCCCGTCATCCCGCCCGTGCCGGACACCAATCTTGACGATTATTTCGCGCTGATCGAGCACCGCTTCCTCAACCCGAAGATCGGCGACACGATCCCGCGGCTTGCCCAGGACGGCTCGAACCGCCAGCCGAAATTCATCCTGCCGTCCACCGCCGACCGGCTTTCGCGCGGCGAGGACGTCATCGGCCTGTCGCTGGTCTCGGCGCTCTGGTGCCATTATCTCGCCGGCACGTCGGACAGCGGCAAGACCATCACTTTCAACGACCCCAATATCGACCGCATCCATGCGGCCGCCAAGGCCGCGACGAGCGATCCCTTCGCCTTCCTCGAACTCAAGGACATCTTCGGCACGGTCGCCGCGTCGGACCTCTTCCGCGCGCGCTTTGCCAACGCCCTTGCATCCCTCCAGCAGTTCGGAACGCGCGCGACGCTCAAGCGCTACCTGGAAGACCGGCTCGCAAACTGAGGAGACCGTGCAGGCGGGGCTTTTCATCGCGAGGGCCAGCCAGTACCAACGGGGGCCTGAAAACGGAACGGAACGCCATGGCCGCCAAAGCGACAGAACTGGTCATCTTCGATTGCGACGGCGTGCTGGTCGACAGCGAGCCGATCTCGATCACCGTCCTCGTCGAGGCGCTCGCGGCGGCGGGCGTGGCGATGAGCGAGGCGGAAGCGCATGACCGCTTCCTCGGCCGCAGCCTGCAGAGCATGTCGGAAATCCTGCATGATGAATACGGCCTTGCCATAGACGCGGCCTTCCTGGATGCGATGCGCAGGGTGCTCTACGAGCGGTTCCGCGCCGAATTGCAGCCGATAGAGGGCATCGCCGAGACTGTCGACGGGCTCGGCATCGCCCATTGCGTCGCCTCGTCCAGCCAGCCGGAGCGCATCCGGCTGTCGCTTTCCGTCACCGGCCTCATCGATCGTTTCGAGCCGAACATCTTCAGCGCCAGCATGGTCGCGCACGGCAAGCCGGCGCCCGATCTCTTCCTGCATGCCAGTGCCGTGATGGGCGTGGAGCCGGCGCGCTGCGTCGTGGTGGAGGATAGCCCGGCCGGCATCGTGGCGGCGAAATCCGCGGGCATGCGGGTCGTCGCCTTCACCGGCGGCTCCCATGCGCGCACGCCGCAGCACCGACAAACCCTGCTGGCCCTCGAACCCGACGCCCTGTTTGACGACATGCGGGAATTGTTACAGTTTGTCCGCAAAGAAAAGGTCGACGGGAAAGAGCATTGATGCGCGATCTGATCGTTGCGGTGGACATCGGCACCGGCAGTGCCCGTGCCGGTGTGTTCGACCGGAGCGGTGCGCTGCTCGGGCGTTCCGAGCATCCGATCGCCATGCGCCGGCCGAGTGCGGACCATGCCGAACACGATTCCGAGGAGATCTGGCGCGCCGTCTGCGTGGCGGTCAGGGCCGCCTGCGCCGCCGCTGGCGCGAGCGCCGCGCGGGTCGCCTCGCTCGGCATCGACGCGACGTGCTCGCTGGTCGTGCGGGACAGGGCGGGAAAGCCCCTTGCCGTGTCCGGCGGCGAGGAGGCGCGCTGGGATACGATCGTCTGGCTCGATCATCGTGCGCTGAAGGAAGCCGATGTCTGCACGGCGACGGAGCATCCGGTGCTCGCCCATTCCGGCCGGGTCATGTCGCCGGAAATGGAGATGCCGAAGCTCATGTGGCTCAAGCGGCACCGGCCGGAGCAATGGGCGAAGGCCGGCTATTTCTTCGATCTCGCCGACTTCGTCACCTGGCGCGCGACGGGCTCGAACGCCCGCTCGCGCTGCACGATGGCGGCCAAGTGGAACTATCTCTCCCATGACGAGAAGCCCTGGAGCGAGAGCTTCCTGAAGGCGCTGGGGCTCGAGGACGTGCGCGAGCGGGGCTCGCTGCCGGAGACGACCCTCGCGGTCGGCGATGCCGTCGGGCGGCTGACCGCGGAGGCGGCACTCGACCTTGGCCTCGATACGGGCTGCGTGGTCGCGGCAGCCCTCATCGACGCGTATGCCGGTGCGCTCGGCGTGCTCGGCTCCTTCGCGGCCGAGCCGGAGACGCTGGAGCGGCAGCTCGCGCTGATCGGCGGCACGTCGAGCTGCATCGTCGCCTTCTCGCGCGAAAGGAAGTTCGGCTTCGGCATGTGGGGGCCGTATTACGAGGCGGTGCTGCCGGGATGGTGGCTGGTGGAGGGCGGGCAATCCGCGGCGGGCGCCCTGCTCGACCATGTCGTGCGCACGCATGGCGCCGGCGGCGAACCGTCCGCGGAGCACCATGCGCGCATCGCCGCGCGCATCGGCGAGATGCGGGTCGAGGAAGGCGAGGATTTCGCCGCGCGACTGCATGTGCTGCCGGACTTCCACGGCAACCGCTCGCCGCTCGCCGACCCGCACGCCCTCGGCGTGATCAGCGGGCTGGCGCTCGATGCGTCCTTTGACGGGCTCTGCCGGCTCTATTGGCGAACCTCGGTGGCCATCGCGCTCGGTATCCGCCACATCCTCGAAAAGCTCGGCGAAAGCGGATATGCGCTCGATACGCTTCACGTCGCCGGCGGCCATGTGCGCAATCCGCTGCTGATGGAGCTTTACCGCGACGTCACGGGTCGCCGCGTCGTGGTGCCGGATACCGGCGATGCGGTGCTGCTCGGAACCGCCATTGCCGCTGCCGTCGCCGGCGGCCTCTACCCGGACCTGCCGGCTGCGGGCGCGGGCATGTATCCCGGGGGCACCGCATTCCTGCCCGATGCGCGCCGCAAGGCCGGCTACGACCGGGACTATCGCCGGTTCCTCGCGCTCTATCGCCACCGGGCGGAGCTTGAAGCGATCGATTGACGATTGCAAAAAAAATCCTCGGCCGGTGGAACCAAATGGCGTGCGGCGTGTTTTTAGCTCGTCACCGGTCTGCGCATATCCCCCAGATGCGAGGCCCTCGACCGGTGATCGACCACGACACCGTGTCCCCCTCCGGTCCGTGGATACTCAAGCAGCCAGTGCCTCCCCGGCGCTGGCTGTTTCTCTTTGTGGACCCGGCAATATCGGCAATATCAGGTGGACAAGCAAAGACGGCGGTGGGCGTGCCGTCCCACCGCCGCCAGCCGCGCCGCCGCTGCGGCTATCCGGGAGCGAGATCAGGCCGCTGCGCGGGTCTGCGGCGTAAAGAGAAGGGCCTGGTTGATCAGCACCTTCACCTGTTCGGGGTTGAAAGGCTTGGAGACGAGGAAGGCCGGTTCCGGCCGCTCGCCCGTCAGGAGTTTTTCCGGGTAGGCGGTAATGAAGATCACGGGAATGGTCGTGCGCGAGAGGATCGTGTTGACGGCGTCGATGCCGGAGGAACCGTCCGCGAGCTTGACGTCGGCGAGCACGAGGCCGGGGCGGCTATCGCTCCACAGCGTCTCGGCTTCTGCCTGCGTGCGGGCGATGCCGGTGACCCGGTGGCCCATGCCGCTGACCATATGGGCAAGGTCGAGCGCGATCAGCGGTTCGTCCTCGATGATCATGATGCCCGTCTCGGCCTGCGCGGCGATTTCCGCGAAGGCGGCGTCGAGCAGCGTGCGGATGGCGGTTTCTTCTGCTTCCAGGATGTCGGCCGTCTGCTCGACCGAAAAGCCCTCGACCGTCGCCAGCAGCAGCGCCTGGCGGCCGAGCGGGGGAACGTCGGACAGATCGAACGGCGCTTCCGCACCCGGGACGATGGCGCCCGCGCCGCCGCTCATCGACAGGGGCAGCGAGGAGATGATACGGCTGAGCAGGCCGAAGAGCCTTGCCTTGTCATCGTCGCATTCCAGCATTGTGACGGGGTCTATGAGAATGGTTTCGAGCGTGGCGGCCACATAGGCGTCACCGGAGGATTGGGTTCCCGTCAGGGCGCGCGCGTAACGGCGCAACGCCGGGAGGTGCGGCCCGATGCGGTCGGAAATCGGCATGATATGTTCCCCGTTCTTAATTTGTTGCAATCGCAGTTGACGGTTTGAACGCGGAAGCCAAATTTAGGTTCCAGAGCATGGAACTTTTTTTGGCAGGAGGCATTTCCACGGCGAAATCACCATTCGGGGGCGGGAAACAGAAATGAAAGTGGCCAAGAGTGAATAGCTTAGAAAAACAGACGGACGGGAGAAAGACTCCCAAGGGTGCCGACGACCCAAATGCACAGATCGCGACGAAGCTTCGCGCCTTCTATCATTCCGTGCAGGACGAGGCGCTTCCCCAGAGGTTCCTGGATCTTCTCGAAAAATTGGACGCTGTCGAAAGCAGCGTTCAACGGGCCGAGTGAGGATGTGATGGACCAGGGACAGACCACTTTCAAGCGTGAGTTGCTGGCGGTACTGCCGAGCCTTCGCGCCTTCGCCATCTCCCTGATCGGCCGCCACGACCAGGCCGACGACCTCGTGCAGGACACGATCATGAAAGCGTGGGCCAAGCAGGAGCAGTTCGAGATGGGCACGAACATGAAGGCATGGCTCTTCACGATCCTGCGCAACGAGCTCTACAGCAAGCTGCGCAAGCGTGGCCGCGAGGTTCAGGATTCCGACGGTATCTTCACCGAGAACCTCGCGCAGCATCCCTCGCAATACGGTTCGCTCGACATGCAGGACTTCAAGAAGGCGCTGGAAAAGCTGCCGGACGAGCAGCGCGAGGCGATCATCCTTGTGGGGGCGTCGGGCTTTTCCTATGAGGAGGCGGCGGAGATTTGCGGTTGCGCGCTCGGTACGATCAAGAGCCGCGTGAACCGCGCCCGCCAGCGCCTGCAGGAGCTTCTGCAGGTCAGCGGTGAAAGCGACTACGGTCCCGACGCGGTGTCGGCGCCGATCACGTCGCGCGCCTTCGCATCCTGACGGACACGCCAGGCCGTCCGCCGTTACGGCGGACGGCGAGAAGATTGAGGGGAAACAGACGTGATTGCCACCGTCCTCGCGTGTTGCGGGTGAAAACGGGCACGGAATCGCGTACCGGAAAAGCATGAAGGATAACATTCAGCCATTGCCGTCCGATGTTGCCGCGGTTCTGGGGGCGCCGAAGCGTCTTGCGGCGCTCGACGCCGCCATGCCGATGTTCCTTGGGCCGGACCCTGATTTCGACGATATCGCCGCCCTTGCCGCCGCGCTCTTTTCCGCACCGATTTCCCTCGTCACCATTCTCGGCCGCACGGACCAGTGGTTCCTGGCGCGACAGGGCACGCCGGAAATCCGGGCGCCTTCGGAGGATTCCTTCTGCGCGCGCATGATCGCGCTGGGCGGCGGCAAGCCGCTTATCCTGGCCGACGCCCGCGCGGACAGCGATTTTTCCAAGCTGCCCAGCGTCACGGACGAGCCGCACCTGCGCTTTTATGCGGGGGTGCCGATCATCGCCGACGGGGAGGCGATCGGCACGGTCTGCGTCTTCGATACGAAGCCCCATGCACGCACCGCGCCTGATCTCCTGCCGCGGCTGGAGCGACTCGCCTCGCTCGCCGGCTCGCTGATCAAGCTGAAGGAGGAGGCGCGGCGGCGCATGTTGGCGGCAGAGGCTCTCTCGCGTGATGAAAAGCGCCATGCGCTGGCGCTCGATGCGGCCAATGTCGCAAGCTGGCTCTGGGAAATCCCGACCGGCGTCGTTGCCGGCAACGAGATCTTCTACCGCATGCTCGGCGTCAAGCCGGCCAGGCCGATGAGCGCGCGGAAGTTCTTCGCGGCGGTGCATCCGCTCGACCGCAAGGCGACCATAGACCACCTGCGCAATGCGCTCGCCTCGGGCAAGGAATATGACGGTCTGTTCCGTGCGGCCAAGTCCGGCCGCTGGCTGCTCGGCCGCGGCCGCGTGCACGAATGGGATGCGGACGGCCGCCCCTCCGTGTTCCTCGGCATCAACGTCGATGTCACGGACGGGCAACTCGCCTCCGAGCGCACGCGGCTTTTGCTGCGCGAACTGAACCACCGGGTCAAGAACACGCTCGCCATGCTGCAATCGCTGGCCCGCCAGACCCTCCGGCAGACGAGCGATCCCGTCGAGTTCATGGATGCCTTCGCGGGACGCCTGCAGTCGCTCTCCGAGGCGCATGGCCTGCTCAGCGATCACGAATGGGGCGTCATCCACCTGAAGATGCTGCTGCAGAAGCAGATCATGCCCTATGCGCTCGACTACGACAGCCAGGTCGAGATCCACAAGGACGAGGTGGAACTCGGGCCGGACCAGGCGGTCGGTCTCGGCCTGGTGCTGCACGAACTCGCCACCAATGCCCGCAAGTACGGGGCCCTCTCGGTGCGGAGCGGCAAGGTGGTGATCGCAGCCCGCGTGGTCAGCGAGGAGGGCCAGCGCGTGCTCCACATGACCTGGCACGAGGTTGGCGGGCCGCCGGTGCATCCGGACGGACGGCGCGGCTTCGGCTCGGTGCTGATCGAGCGCAGCCTCGACAAGATTCTCGGCAGCAGCGTGCATGTCGAGTATCTGCCGAAGGGCGCCACCGCTGTCATCCGCATGCCGCTCTGAGCGGCCTTTTCAGGGAATTGCCGTTTCCAGGGAAGTGCCGGGTGATCAGTCGACGCGGCGGCGGGATTTCGGCGCGAGCATGAATCCGAGCGCGAGCGCGACGGCCGTGGCGGCGAAGGGTTTCCTTGAGGCGGCCGTAGCCGCGGCGGCCATCAGGTCACGCCGGGCGGCGAGCTGGTCGCGGCGGATGCGGCGAAGTTCCCGCTCCCGCTTGTTGCGCGCGGCGACGACGGCAAGAACGATGAGCGCCAGGACCAGGAAACCACCGGCAAGGCCGAAGAGGGCAGGGACGGCGCCATAGCGATGGGCGAGTGCCACGGCGGCGCCGACCACCGCCAGCACATAGGCGGTGATGAGGAGGAGGCCGATGAGGACGCCGCCGATCGCGTTGCGCTTGGCGACCTCGACCGTCTCGTCCACCCGGTCGGTGACGCGGGTGACGAGGTTTTGCATGAGAATGGCCCCCAGTGACAGCATGCCGTGTGCTCCGGATGAGATTGCGGGGCCGCCCGGCGGGCGTCCCCTGTCATGAAAGAAGGAAATCAGCGACGCAGCAGGGCGGCGAGAACGAAGCCGGCAGCGGCGGCGACGCCGAGCGTGGTGAGCGGATGATCCTGCACGGCCTTGCGGGCCTTGCGGCCGGAATCCTGGTAGCGGGCCTGGAACTCGGCGAGGATGTCTTCCCCGGCGGCGATCATGTCGCGGACGTCGCTTTCCGCCCGGTCCTTGAGGCCGTGCGCAGCGTCGCTCACGCCGGCCTTGGCGGCGCGGGCCTTCTTGCGGATGCTGCCGGCGCGGCTGGACGCGTCGTCGGCGAGAACGCGGGCGAGCGAGGCGATCTCCTCGCGCAGGTCCGCGATCTGGTCCTCGACGGCCTGCGCATCTTCCTTGAGCCCATCGCGAAGGTTCTTGCTGCGAGACGAAAACATTCCGTTGGCCATGCCGTTTCTCCTTTTAGGGTCGCCCGCGGGCGCGGGCAGAACAGCGCTCCACCCTCTTGGCGGAACGGTCTTTCGGGGCGGGAAACGCGCACTGCGGCAAAAGGTTCCGTAAGGCGCTGGAAAATCAGGCCGAAGCGGTGTGGGGCAGGACGAAGGGCACGCCTGCGGCAGGCACGCCATTGATGCGCATGCGGCAGCCGAAGACGGCCTCCATCGCATCGTCCGTCATCACCTCGACCGGCGGTCCGGCGCGCTCGATGCGCCCGCCCTTCATCATCACCATGTGGTCGGCGAACATGGCGGTGAGGTTGAGGTCGTGCATGACGGCGATCACGCCGCCGCCGCCTTCGCAATAGCGCCGGGCAAGCTGCATGATGGCGAGCTGGTGGCGGATGTCGAGGGCGGAGACCGGCTCGTCGAGCATCAGGAAGCAGGGCTCGCCGTCGAGCATCGGCTCCCAGATCTGCGAGAGCACGCGGGCAAGCTGCACGCGCTGCTGCTCGCCGCCCGAAAGCTCCTGGTAGAAGCGGCCGGCGAAGCCCGCGAGATCAACGGCGGCCAGCGCGTCTGCGGTAATGGCATCGACGCGCTCGGCGTGGCGGTTGGGGCCGACGGTGAGGCCGAGGCGGACGATCTCGCGCACGGTGAAGGGAAAGGCGATGGTGGCGGCCTGCGGCAGCACGGCACGCTTGATGGCGAGCTGCCAGGGTTCGAGCGCGCGGATGTCGTGGCCGTTGATGGCGATGTCGCCCTTGCTGGCCAGTTCCCCGGCGATCGCCTTCAGCGTCGTCGTCTTGCCCGAGCCGTTGGGGCCGACGATGGCGGTGAGCGCGCCGGCCTTCGCCTGGAGCGACACGCCGTGCACGATGGTCTTGCCGGACAGGCTGACCGTGAGGTTCCTTGCGGTGATCATGGTCCTACCAGCCGTTGCGCGTGCGGTCGCGCAGCAGCACCCAGAGGAAGAAGGGCGCGCCGGCAAGCGCGGTGATGATGCCGATGGGCAGTTCGGCGGGGGCGACGAGGGTGCGCGCCAGCATGTCGGCGCCGAGCATCAGCACGCCGCCGAGCAGCGCGGAGGCCGGCAGCAGGTAGCGGTGGTCCGGGCCGATGACGATGCGCAGGAGATGCGGCACGACGATGCCGACGAAGCCGATGCCGCCGCTGACGGCGACCGAGGCGCCGACCGCGCCCGCCACGGCGACGACGGCGGTGTATTTCAGCCGCTGCACCTTCACGCCCATGTGAAAGGCGGCCGCCTCGCCGAGCGTGATGGCGTTCAGCCCGCGCGACAGGAACGGCACGACGAGAAGGGCGATGAGGATGATCGGGCCGGCGGCGAAGAGCTTCACCCAGGTCATGCCGGAGAGCGAGCCGAGGCCCCAGAAGGTGATGTCGCGAAGCTGCTTGTCGTCGGCCATGTAGATGAGGATGCCGGTGACGGCGCCGGCGAGGGCGGCGATGGCGATGCCGGCAAGGAGCATCGTGGCGACGGAGGTCTGTCCGCCGCGCGTGGCGATGCGGTAGAGCAGCAGCGTCGTGAGGAGGCCGCCGACGAAGGCGGCGAGCGGCAGCGCATAGGCGCCGAGCGCCAGCATGACGCCCGCGGGCAGGGCGCTGCCGAGCACGATCATCAGCACCGCGCCGAGCGCGGCGCCGGAGGAGATGCCGACGAGGCCGGGATCGGCGAGCGGATTGCGGAAAAGCCCCTGCATGACCGCGCCGGACATGGCGAGCGCCGCGCCGATGAGGAAGCCGAGCAGGGCGCGGGGCATGCGGATGTCGAAGACGATGATGCGGTCGCGCATGCTGAGCGCAGTGTCGTCGGCGCCGGTGAGGAGCGCGCCGATGACATTGACGGCGGAGGCATCCGAGGCCCCGGTTGCCACCGACAGGGCGAGCGCGACGGCCGAGAGGATGACGAGCACGACCAGCGTCAGGCGTGCGATCGCCGTCCGGTCGCCGGCCGTCGTGCCGGAGCGCATCAGAAGGGAACCACGCGCAAACGGATTGCGCACGGCATCATTGAGAGACATTGCCGGGCTTGCCGTAGAGTTCTTTGTTGAGGTCGCTGATGGCGGAGGCGGTGCGCGGGCCGAAGCCGAGCAGGTGCAGGCTGTTCATGCGCAGGATCGCCTTGTTCTGGCCGGCCGGCGTCACGGCGATTGCCGGATGGGCGAGGACTTCCTCGTCCGTGCTGCCGGCGCCGGGGCGCGTCATGACCATGACGACATCGGGCTTTGCGTTGATGACCGCCTCGTCGGTGAGGGGCTTGTAGCCTTCGAAGGTACTGTCGGTGGCGTTGACCGCGCCGGCAAGGCCGATGATGCCGTCCGCCGCCGTATGGTTGCCGGCGGCCATGATGCGGCCGTTCTGGAAACTGAGGACGAAGAGCACGCGCTTGCGCTGGTCCGCCGGTCGCTTGGCGGCGTCGGCGATGGCGGCGTCGAGTTCCGCGCCGACCTTGTCCTCCAGCGCCTTTGCCTTTTCCGGCACGCCGAGGAAATTGCCGACGACATCGATCTTCCGGAGGATCGCGGCGCGGTCATAGCCTTCCGGCACGGTCTCGAAGGGGATGCCGGCGCTCTTGAGCACGGCCAGCGCATCGGCCGGGCCGCTGCCTTCGACGGCGAGGATCGCGGTCGGGTTGACGGCGATGACGCCTTCCGGCGAGAGGGCGCGCATGTAGCCGACGTCGGGCAGCTTCATCGCCTCCTCGGGATACATGCTGGTGGAATCGCGCGCGACGATCCGGCCGCCTTCGCCGAGCGCGTAGACGATTTCCGTCACCGCGCCGCCGATCGTCACGAGCTTGGAGGTATCGACCTGCTGCATTTCCTGCGCGACGGCCCTGCGGATGAAGCCGCCGTCGCCGTGGGCGACAAAGGGCACCAGAAGCGGCGCGGAAAGCGCAAAGACGGTGAGGGCCACTTCCCACGGGCGGGCGCGGCGGAGGTCGAAGCTCTTGCTCATGGTCGTGGTCCTTGGATCGTGATCCCTGGTGGCATTCGTCTTCAGGCTGCGGCGCTGTCGGGGCGCGGCAGGCTGCCGAGGATTTCGCGCCAGTCGGTGCGCTCGCTCATGCCTTCCTTCCGCTTGCCGAAGAACTGGACGATCATCTCGCCGCTCGCGTCATAGGCTTCGAGCGAGGTGACGTGGCCGTCCGAGGTCGGCTTGCGGACGACCCAGCACTCGGCGATGTGGTCCGTGCGCAGGTGCATGTGGAAGGTCGGGTCCATGACGTTGATCCACGGGCCCATCGGCTGGATGTTCTTCACCGGACCGGTGTGGATCTGGATCGTGCCGTGGTTGCCGACGAAGCACATGATGTCGGCCTCGCGCTCGGCGGAGGCGCGGAGCAGCGCGGTAACGGAATCGGCACGGACCTCGTGGGCGAAATCCTCGCCGACGCTGCGCACGGCGTCCTGGCGGGCGATCTTCAGCTTGCGCAGCATGCCGAAGAACTGGTGCGTGTCCGTCATGGCGCTCCAGCTCTCGCGCAGCGCCGCGACGTCGACAGGCCCGGTCTCCACGGTCTTTTCGGAGACGACCTCGACGAATTCCTGCGACTGGTCCTCCAGGCGGAAGTCGGCTACGATGGCCTCGTAGGCTTCCAGGCTGGAGGCCGGGCGCAGGTGGACCTTGTGCACGGCGTTGCCGGCCTTGTCGAAGAACTGCAAGCTCCGGCGGACCTGGTCGCCGTCCGTCTTGGTCACGGCGAAGCCATGCGCCCAGACGCCGGGGAAGATGCGCAGGTCGATGTTCTCGCCGAGCACGATGGAGGCGTGCTTGCCGGTGTTGATCTTCTCGAACACGCCGATCTTCTCGTGCACGACGCTTTCGTTGCGGGTGAGCGCCATGACCTCGCCGAGCGCTTCGGAGCGCTCCAGGAACCGGTTGGCGTCGCCGTCGATGCGGATGGCCGTCAGGCCGACCTCGGCCGCGACCAGGGCCGCCTCGGAAATGCCGAGCTGGGCGGCGATGTCGCGCTCGCGCATCTTGGGGTTCTCGGCGCGGAATGCGCGGATCTCGGCGGGGGTGGGTCGGGTCGTGTTGGTCATGGCGCGGCCTTCATCCAAATGCTCGATGCCACTTTCCGCGGCTCTCCGCGCACTTGATTTTCCAAGCGAAACAGAGGTTTGACGGGGAATTTGGCGTTTCTATCTTGACTTGCTTACTCATATTTATTTATACGCGCAATACCGGTGCCGTAAAGTCATGTTAATTCTTTGTGAGGCTGCCGGGGCGGAATTTCGAACAGGCGAGGCCATGACCGTGCGCACCATTTTTCTCTCGTCGATGCTTGCCGTCGCTGCCGCGAGCGGCGCCGCCGCGCAGGAGGCCGCCGCGGCCAAGGGGCTCGTTGTCGAGCTCAATGCGCTTGCCGGTTCGCAGAAGGGCTGCCTCTTTACCTTCGTCGCCGAGAACGGCTTGGCGCAGAACATTTCGAAGGTCTCCTTCGAATTCGTCATCTTCAACGACAAGGGCACTGTCGAGCGCCTGGCGCTGCTCGATTTCCGCGACCTGCCGGCGGGCAAGTCCAAGGTGCGCCAGTTCGATGTGCCGGGCATCAAGTGCGAGACGGTGAAGAACCTCCTGATCAACGACGCGCCGGTCTGCGAGGGCGAGGGGCTCGACAAGGGCCGCTGCATGGACGGCATCGTCACGCGCAGCAAGGCGTCGGCGGGTCTGGAAGGCTGAGGCGAGTGGCGCGCCGCATGATGCGGGCAGCGCAAGAAACGCAATGACGGGTGTAGTACGATGGCTGGAAGCAAGTGGCTCTGGATCGGTGCGGGTGTCCTTTCCCTGCTGGCCCATGCCGGGGCGGCCGCGATTCTCTCCATGACGCCGGCGCCGCCGGAAGAAGAGGCCCAGATCGCCGGGGGCGTCGTCGCTGAAGTGGCGATGCTCGGCAGCAGCGCCTTCGACGCGGTCGAATCCGGCAATCCGGAAGAGGCGATCACGCCGGAGGAGATCCAGCCCGACATCACCGAACCGCAGGCGGTTGCGGCGATCCAGCCCACCGAAATTGAGCCCGAGACGACCGAGATCGCGCCGGTCGATCCTGTCGTGTCCGAACAGACGCCGGAATTGATCGTTCCCTCTGCCGAGGTGGAGATCGCGGCGATCCCGATCCCGGAGATCAAGCCCGAGATCGAACCGGAAGAGGTGATCAAGCCGGTCCCCCAAGTGAAAAAGGAAGAGCCGGTCAAGAAGGTCGAGCGCAAGAAGCCGAAGCAGAAGGTCGCCAGCAGGGCCGGCGAGAAGGGTAACGCCAAGAAGAACGAGACCAAGGGCCAGATCGACGGATCGCTCGACGTGCGTACGGCTTCCGTCGGCGGCGATAAACGCGGCAATTCGACCAGGGCCGGCAACGCTGCCGTCGACAATTATCCCGGCAAGGTCCGTAACAAGATCAATCGCGCCAAGCGGCGCGCCTCGGGTGGGGCAAAGGGCAGCGTGGTCGTGAGCTTCGTCGTGGGTGCCAGCGGACAGGCCAGCAGCATTCGCGTGGCGCGCAGCTCCGGCAGCGCAGCCCTCGATCAGGCGGCAGTCGATTCGGTGCAGCGGGCCGCGCCCTTCGCGAAGATTCCCGATGCCGCCGGGCGCGCATCCTGGCCTTTCAACGTGCCGATCGTCTTCAACTGAGACCGTCTTTCCCGCCGTCCTCCAGCCGGCGGGATTTTTTTGCCCTAAAATATGAGTTTGATAGTCATGTTTATACTTTACTCTGAAAATCAAGTTTTGTAGGTTGCCCCGAACTGAGGCTCCGCCAACGCGGAGTGCCAAAGGGGATGCTGCATGAATTCGATGACTGCGGGCCGCATGGAATCGGTCCTGAAGGCAATGATCGCCGAGCGCGACCGGCGGATCGGGGACCTGGAGCGCCAGCTTGCCGCGCTGCGCAAGCAGATGGCGACGGCCACGCAAGAAGGGACGGCCGCTGCGCCGGCCGCCCCGCGCATGGAGCCACGCGCGCCGCAGGCGCCCCGCAGCGTGGAAGTCAGCAAGGTCAAGCGCCGGACCGGCGAAGCGGAGAGGAAGGCGATGCGCGAGAAGCACAGGCAACAGCAGCAGGCCCGCCAGCGGCAGGACAGCGACGAGAAGGCCGAGAGCAAGGCCGGCCTCGAAGGACGCAGCTTCCTCTATGTCGGCGGCCGCGACTGCCAGGTGGCGCATCTGCGCCAGATCGCCAGCTCGTATGGCGCCAACCTCATCCACCACGACGGCGGCCTTCGCGAGGCGGTGTCCCGCATCGACAACGTCCTGCCTTCGGTCGACTGCGTCTTCTGCCCCATCGACTGTATCAGCCACGATGCCTGCATCCGCGTGAAGACGGGCTGCAAGAAGTGGGAGAAGGCCTTCGTGCCGCTGCGCAACGGCAGCAAATCCTCCTTCGAGCGGGCCCTGCAGAGCATGACCCAGGGAGACAATACGCAGTGAGCGACGAAAGACCCGAGGCCTTCATGATGATCGGCCTGCACAAGCTGGCCGCCCAGAACGGCGACGGCCTCGTGCCGGAACTCTATGCCCTGCTGGCGCGCCGGGCGGACATGCTGGAAAGCGCGAATGTCACGGAATTTCCGGCGCGAAGCGTCCGCCCGCCGGCCCGCGCCGCGGCCTTCGAGGGCGAATCCGCCCTTGAAGCGCGCAACGACAATGTCGTAGCCTTCCCCGTGCCGCGCCGTGCGCGGCGGGATTCGTTCTGACTGAGAGGTCCTGCATGTTCGTCGCCATGAACCGCTTCCGCATCGCCGTCGGCCATGAGGAAGCCTTTGAGAACATCTGGAAGGGGCGGGATTCGAGCCTTGCCGAAATGCCCGGCTTCAAGTCCTTCCACCTGCTGCGCGGCGATACGAACGCCGAGGAGGGCTATACGCTCTTCGCCTCCCACACGATCTGGGCGAGCAAGGACGATTTCGTCGCCTGGACCCAGTCCGAAAACTTCCGCCAGGCCCACAAGAGCGCCGGCGACAACCGGGGCATCTATCTCGGCCCGCCGAAGTTCGAAGGGTTCACCGCCGTCGTCGGCGCGTGAGCGCGGCGGTCGATACCGACCGCGTCGATAATTCAGCCCGTCCTGCGGTCGCTCGACATCGGGTAGGCGAAAGACGTGCGCAGCCGGTTCCTCGGTCCTGCCGAACTGGCCTGTGAGACGGGGGACGATCTTATCGTCCGCCGACCGGCATGGAGCTGCATTTCCGGTTGACCTTTAACCCGGCACACTGCGCGGGCGTCTGCTTTCTGCGCGGCCGTGGCGTTGCCGATCTGCACCACGAATTCGGAGAGCGGAGCGTGCCGGGCCTCACGCCGAGGGCGGTGCGGCCGTGGAGCATGGAAGAGTTCTGCCTGGGCGATCCGGCAGGCTGCTGCGCTCCGGCCGCATCCCGCAGCGCTGAGCTCAGGCGGCTTCTCGCGGCAGGAAAGCGCCGAGCGCCACCGCGAGCCAGCCCGCCATCATTATGACGCCGCCGGTCGGCGCCGACATGGGGAAGAGGCCGTGCCCCGCGAAATGGCGGAAGACGAGGTCGCCGGCAAAGAGCGCGGTGCCGAGGGCCAGGAGCAGGGCGGCGAGCGGCGCCGTCCGCACGGCGCGCCAGCCGGCATGGAGGGCCACCAGCGCCGGCGCATGGGCGAGGCACATGGCGGAGGCACCGGCCATCAGGCGCGGATCGCTGCCATGGGATGCGGCCGCCGCCGCTGCCACGCCGGCAAGGCCCATGAGGCCGGCGACGAGAAGGCTTGCCGATCGGAGCGAGAAGGACATCGGATTCATTCCTGGTTCTGCATGTGGTGGGCGAGCCGCGTCACGGGCTCGAGGATGATCTTGCGCAAGCCTTCGCCCGGCACCGTTTCTTCCAGCGCGCGAACGAAGCAGAGCAGCCATTCGTCCCGTTCCGCCGGGCCGATCGGCGCCACGAAATGGCGGCGGCGCAGCATGGGGTGGCCGCGCTTCTGCGTGTAGATCGGCGGTCCGCCCAGCCAGCCCGTCAGGTATTCGTAGAGCTTTTCCTCGCTGCCGGTCAGGTCCGGCGGGTGGATCGCGCGGCAGCGGGCGGCTTCCGGCAGGCTGTCCATCAGCTCGTAGAAGCGGTGCGTCAGCGCCCGCACGGCGGCATCGCCGCCGACCGCCTCGTAAAGGGTTATCGTCTCGCCCTGCCGATCCTGGCTTTCCGTCTTGTCCGTCATGGCTTTTCCCGTTCGTCCCGGTCTTACCGCTGCCCCATGCGGCACGCAATGCCCGTCTTGCGGCTGCGACGAAGCGCTCGACCGCGCCACTCCGATTGACATGAAACCGTCTGGACGGTATGTTTTTGCATGAGCAAAGCCCATCACCGCAAGAAGCAACCCGAAACCGTCCGCCAGCAATTGCTGGATGTCGTGGCACGGCTTTCCCTGGAAAAGGGACCGGCGAGCGTGACGCTCGATGCCGTCTCGCAGGCGGCGGGCGTCAGCAAGGGCGGCCTGCTGCACCACTTCCCCAACAAGCTCTCGCTGCTCGACGGGCTGTTCGACGACCTGACGGAAAAGTTCGAGCGGGCGCTTGCCGGGCGGATGCGCGACGATCCCGAGCCGAAGGGACGCTTCACGCGGGCCTATGCCGCCATCTGGTTCCTGCCCGAGGGCATGGCGGACGGGGAGCAGTGGAAGGTGCTGACCGTCGCCCTCATCTCCGAGCCGCACCTGCGCGAGCGCTGGCGGCAATGGATCGAGCGGCACGTCGCGGAAAATGTCGGCACCGATTCTTCGCTCGACGCCATACTCGTGCGCTATGCGGTGGACGGCCTCTGGCTTGCCGACCTGCTCGGCGCGCCGACCATGGATACCGAAACGCGCGGCGCCATGCTCAAGCGGCTGCTGACGCTTTCGCGCACCTGATTCCACCTCTTTTCGCGCGCGAGCGTCGGAGACCCGTCATGAACCTCACCGCCGTCTATGCCGTCCTCGTCGTCGCCATCGTCTTCGAGGTGCTCGGCACCTCCGCCATGCAGGCGGCGCAGCACTTCACGCGGCTGGTGCCGACCGTTGCCATGGTGGTCTGCTATGCCATCGCGTTCTATTTTCTTTCCTCGAGCCTTCGCTATGTGCCCGTTGGAATCGCCTATGCGATCTGGAGCGGACTCGGCATCGTGCTGATCTCGCTCGTCGGCTATTTCCTGTTCGGCCAGAAGCTCGATCTTGCCGCCGTCATCGGCCTCGGTCTCATCATTGCCGGCGTCGTCGTGCTGAACCTTTTCTCCAAATCGACATTCCACTGAAAGCGAGGCGGAATCGAACGGACCCCGCTTGCCAAGAAGCGGGCCGGCCTCTATGCGATTCCGGTGAATTGAAAGCGGTTTCAATTTTCGGCTTCAAAGGAACGGCACATGGCAATACGCACCATCGTATGGGGTGAGAACATCCACGAGCAGACGAACGAGATCGTGCGCTCGATCTATCCGGACGGCATGCACAACACGATCGCCGGCGCGCTCAACAAGGACCCCGCCATAAAGGCCACGACGGCGACCCTGCAGGAGCCGGAACACGGCCTCAGCGAGGCGCGCCTTGCCGAGACGGACGTGCTGGTCTGGTGGGGGCACAAGGATCACGGCGCGGTCAGCGACGCGGTGGTCGAGCGCGTGGCGCAGCGCGTTTGGGAGGGCATGGGTCTCCTCGTCCTCCACTCCGGCCATTTCTCCAAGATCTTCAAGCGCCTGATGGGCACGCCCTGCGCGCTGAAATGGCGCGAGGCCGGCGAGCGCGAGCGTCTCTGGGTCGTCAATCCGCGCCACCCCATCGCCGAAGGGCTCGGCGAGAGCTTCGTGCTGGAGAACGAGGAGATGTACGGCGAGCAGTTCTCCGTGCCGGAGCCGCTGGAAACGGTCTTCATCTCGTGGTTCGCGGGCGGCGAGGTCTTCCGCTCGGGCCTCACCTGGCGCCGCGGCGCCGGCAACATCTTCTATTTTCGCCCGGGCCATGAAACCTACCCCACCTATCACGATGCCACCGTGCAGAAGGTGCTCGTCAACGGCGTGAAATGGGCCTTCAACCCGCAGGGCACCTATGCGGCGATCCATGACGCGCCGAACGTGCCGGTGGAAAAGGCGCCGGAGCCGATCGTCGAGCGCGGTCCGAAACTGCATGAAGCCGGCGAAGCCGGTTACCGCTGAGGCAGCCATGCGTCTTCTCGTTCTTGGAACAGGCGGCATGGCCAATGCCCATGCCCGGCATTTCGCGGCGATCGAGGGTGTCGAGCTGGTCGGCGCCGTCGACGTCGATCCTTCGCGCGTCAAGGCCTTTGCCGACCTGCATGGCATTCCCGGCGTCTTCACCTCGCTGGAGGAGGCGATCGCCTGGGGCGGCTTCGATGCGGCGACCAACGTGACGCCCGACCGCGCGCATCACCCGACCACGCTGGCGCTGCTGGCGGCGGGCAAGCATGTGATGTGCGAAAAGCCGCTTGCGGAGAACTATGCGAAGGCGGACGAGATGGCGCGCGCGGCCGAAGCCTCCGGCCTCGTCACCATGGTCAACCTGACCTACCGCAACGTGGCGCCGCTGCAGAAGGCGCGCGAGATGGTGCTGGCCGGCACGATCGGCCGGGTGCGCCATGTCGAGGCCTCCTACCTGCAAAGCTGGCTCGTCTCGAAGGCCTGGGGCAACTGGGCGACGGAAAGCCAGTGGCTCTGGCGGCTTTCCACGCGGCACGGCTCGAACGGCGTGCTGGGGGACGTCGGCATCCATATCCTCGACTTCGCCAGCTACGGCGCGGCGAGCGACGTGGACCACATATTCGCGCGGCTGAAGGCCTTCGACAAGGCGCCGGACAACCGCATCGGCGAATATGACCTCGACGCGAACGACAGCTTCACCATGACGGTCGATTTCGCCAACGGCGCGCTCGGCGTCATCCATGCCAGCCGCTGGGCGACCGGCCATCTCAACGAACTGCGCCTGCGCATGCATGGCGACAAGGGCGCGCTCGAGGTCATCCATTCGACCGAGGGCTCGAAGCTGCGCGGCTGCCTCGGCGAGGATGTAGAGCAGGCCGTCTGGCGGGAGATCGATGCCGGCACGGTGCCGACCAACTACGAGCGCTTCGCGGCTGCCGTTGCGGCGCGCCAGACGATAGAACCCGGCTTCCGCCACGCGGCCGAACTCCAGAAGGTCCTCGATCTCGCCATCGAGACGGAGAGGGGACGCTGCGAGCTGAAGGTCTAGCTCAAGGCGGCGGGGCAGGGCCTGTCGAGCCCCGGACAAGGAATTCGACGGGCCAGACCTCCTGCAAGGTTTCCGGCGCCGCCCCCTGCAACAGATGCAACGCCATGTCGCCGATCCGCTCGCCCGCCGCACGGATCGGCGATTGCGTCGTGGTGACGGCCGGGACGAGGTTTTCGGGGCTGAGATAGGGAAACACGTCGTCATGGGCGATGAGGGAGACGTCCTCGCCCACCGTCAGCCCCGCGATGCGGATCGCCCGCATGGCCCCGAGCGCCGACATCATGGACCCGGCAATGACGGCCGTTGGCGGCGAGGAGAGGGCAAGGAAGGCCTGCATCAGCCGGAAGCCGTTCTCGTCCGTGAACTCGCCCTGGCCGACAAGGGCCGGGTCGAAAGGGAGCCCGCGGGCGGCGAGCGTCCTGCGATAGCCCTCGTCGCGATCATGCGCATAGGTGCTTGCCGTATCGCCGTTGATGAGCGCGATGCGCCGGTGGCCGAGATCGGCCAGATGCGTCGTCGCTGTCTCGATGGCGCCGAAATTGTCGATGTCGAGAAAGGCGAAGGGCGTCTTCGCCGTGCTGCGGCCGTGCACGATGAAGGGCAGGCCGAGCGTGTGCAGCAGCGCGATGCGTGCGTCCGTGCAGGCCGGCGTGTGCACGATCACCGCGTCCACCCGCTTGCTGGCGGCAAGCCGGCGGTAGGCGGCCTCTTCCTCCTCGCCGGTCTCGACGGTCGAGACGAGGATGTCGATGCCGTCCCGTTGCAGGCGCGTCGAAAGCCCGCCCATGAACTCGCTGGAATGGGGACCGAAGCGCCCGCCGCCCTGGAAGACGATGCCGATCGCGCCGGCCCGGCCGGTGGCGAGCCGCTGCGCGCTGCTGTTCGGCCGGTAGCCGAGCCGCTCGGCGGCTTCCAGCACGCGGGCCCGCGTCTCGGGCCTCACCTCCGGATACCCGCTCATCGCCCGGCTGACCGTCGTCGGGGAGAGGCCGATGCGGGCGGCAAATTCCTTGAGGTTCATCCTGCTCTCTGGAAGCGTTCTATCGGTCGCGGCCTTTATGGACGTTCCGGCCCTCCGCGGCAAGCGAGGGCGGATTGTCCGGCTGCTCCGATGCACGCCGATGTTTCGTCCAGGTTGTAGAATTCCGCTTGAAATTTGTTAACGACAAGTTAAGGTCTGGATATAAACGACATGGTTGCGTTTTCTGGCAAGGTTCGCCTTTGTCCGGGAAATTGCCGGGCGACGCGGCACAGGACATCTGGCCGCTGTTCAATCCCTTCGGAGCACGATGGCTTCGGCAGGGAATCTGCGACGATTTTCGAGGAGAGGCCATGCAGGCGAGCTTGGAGCTGCCGGCGAAGTCGAATGCGTCCTTGCGTTCGGATTTCCTGTCGGAGAACCCCGCAGCGGAGATTTCCCGTCCGTCCCGGCGGCTATGGGCACGGACGGGGCGAGGGCCCGGCGCGCCGGATGCGCCGCTCGTCTACGCCCGGAGCGAGACCGGCCGGCGTGCCGCCTATTTCCGTACGGTCGCGCGCCTGTTCGGTGCCCGCCGTGCCCGGCTTCGCGACCTTTTCCTTTCGCGTGCGCCCGTGCTCTTTCTGGCCGCCGAGGAAACATTCCTCCTCTATGTCCTGACCGGCCTGCTGCGCGCGCTGACCGGTCGCCGCACGACCGGGCTGCTGCTCCGGCCCATGCCGCTCACAGCGTCAGCGCGCTGGCCGCACCGCTGGAAGCGGGCGGTGCTCAAGCGGCTGAAACGCCATCGCCTCGTCCAGACCCTCACCGTCCTTCCCTTCAGCGTCTTCCCGGCCTTCTCGTCGATCGCCGACGGCTGGATCCATGATTTCCAGCTTTGGGACCTGACGGAGGAGGAGCGCACCGCCGTGAACCTCCTTCGCGATACGCGGCGGCCGGGCGACCGGGCGGTGCTGACGGCGATCGGCGGACAGAGCGTGCAGAAGGGGTTCGATCTCTTCGCCGACGTCTATGCCCGATCCGGGCGGCTGCGCCTGCGCTATCAGTTCATCGCTTGCGGCAAGGTCGCGGCGGCCGCGGCCGAACATGCCGAGGTGCTGCGCGAGGCGGGCGGCGTCACGGTCGACCGGGTCGTCTCGGATGCCGAGCTGCTCGGCGCCTATGCCGCGAGCGATGCGGTGTGGTGTCATTATCCACGAACCGGCGATCATGCCTCCGGCATTCTCGGCCGCGCCGCACAGCTCGGGATCCCGGTCGTCGTCCGCCAGGGATCGCTCGCCCATCGCCTGTGCGTCTGCGAAAACCTCCTGCATGTCGCCGCAACGGCGGAGGGCGTCGCCGAACGGCTTTCCGGCCCGTTGCCGCCACGGGATGAAGCGCGCGGCCGCCTTTGCGCCGCACGGTTCGCCGAGCAGAGCGAAGCGAGGCTTCGCGCAGCCCTCGGCCTTGCCGAAAGCAGGGTATCGGCGGAAGGATGAGCTGGCGGTTTACGGCGGCGTTGCCGCCTGCCTTGAAAAATGGCTTCCGGCCTCATCGCCGGTGTGGGGACGTCATGACATCAGGACGTTCGCCGGCAGCGTAAAATCCGATCCGGAAGGAAAGCATGCGGCAAGCTGGCTTGGGGCAAGCGGCGGCGAAAGCAGGTATCCCTGCCGAAATCGCAGCCGAGAGCCTGCAACTGCTCCAGTTGGCAAGTCGTTTCGATGCCTTCGGCCACCACGGTCATGCCGAGCGCATGGCAAGCCCGATGATCGCGCGGACGATGGTGCAGGTGTCCTGCCCGCCGCACATGCGGGAGACGAAGCCGCGATCGATCTTGATGCGCTTGATCGGAAACGGCGGGCGCCATGATGGCCTGCGCCGCCGCGGCCTATCTCTCCGGGATCGACACGCGCCGCATCGTCATGATCGCGTTCGCGGTGTCGGGCGGGCTTTCCGCCTTCGGCGGGGTCCTCCTCGCCGGCTATGCCTCGAAGGCCGCGCAGTCCATGGGCGACGCCTACCTGCTGCCGGCCACCGCCGCCGTCGTGCTCGGCGGGACTTCCATTCTCGGGGGGGCGCGGCTCGTATATGGGGACCGTCGCCGGCGTCATCCTCATCACGCTGCTGCAATCGATCCTCTCCGTCATGCAGATGCCGGAAGCCGGCCGCCAGATCATCTACGGCGTGGTGATCGTTCTCATGCCGCTTCTCTACGGGCGCGCGCCGGCAAGCCGTTAAGGCGGTCCGGAGCGGATATGCTCGAACGCCCGTCCGCCATTCGGCGGCCCTGCGGGTGGCCATGGGTGTGTCGCTTCGGCAAAACCGGCGTGTCCTTGCGAGGGAGGTTGCCAAACGGTGCGGTCTGTGGCCAATCTTGCTGTCTGGACATGCCCGCCTGTTTTTGAAAACCCCTCACCAAGACAAGGTTTTTTATGGCTGCCCCTTTGCGTCTAGGCTATCTCGTTCCGCAGTTTCCCGGACAGACGCATATCTTTTTCTGGCGCGAAATGCTGGCCCTGCGCGAACGCGGCGTCGAGCTCGTGATGCTATCGACCCGCCCGCCTCCGCCGGGCCTGATCTCGCATGACTGGTCGGACGAGGCGACGCGCAGCACGACCTATCTCGCCAGCCGCGATCCGCGCCTTGCGGCGGATGCGCTGCGTCGATTGTCGCCGGCCGAATTGTGGCGCGCCGGGAGCGGGCAGCCCGCCGCCATGGTGCGCGACCTGGCTGTCTCGATCGTGGCGGCCCGCCGGCTGGTCGACGTGGCGATCCGCGAGCGCATCGATCACGTCCACGCTCATTCCTGCGGACGCGCCGCCCTGATCGCGGCGTTGGCCCACCGCATGGGCGGCCCGCGCTATTCGCTGACCCTCCACGGTCCGCTCGAAGACTATGGTCCGGGGCAGCCTTACAAATGGCGCCATGCCGGCTTTGCGACCGTCATCACCGAGAAGCTGCGCAGGGAGGTGGAGGTCGCGCTCGCCGGTCATCTGCCGCCGCGCATTGCCGTACAGGCGATGGGGGTGGATACCGAGCGGTTTTCGCGTCCCGAGCCCTGGCAGCCGCCGCCTGCGGGGCAGCCGGTGCGCATATTCTCCTGCGCGCGCCTCAACGTGGTGAAGGGCCACCAGGACCTGATGGAGGCCGTTCGCCTGCTGCGCGCGCAGGGCCGGGATGTCCGCTTGAACATTGCCGGGGAGGACGACAATGGCGGTTCGGGCTATCGCAAGGTGCTGGAGACGCGGATCGCCGACCTTGGCCTGGAAGGGTCGGTCACATTGCTGGGCGCGGTTTCGGAAGGCGAGGTGCGCCGGCAGTTGCTGGATGCGCATGTCTTCGTGCTGGCAAGCTGGCACGAGCCGCTCGGGGTCGCCCTGATGGAGGCGATGTCCTGCGAGGTGCCGACGATCAGCACGGCCGCGGGAGGGGTGCCGGAACTGATCGCAAACGGCAAGCATGGATTGCTGGTGCAGCCGAAAACGCCAGAGGCCCTGGCCGGGGCCATCACGGAATTACTGACGGATCCCGCACGGGCGCGAACCCTCGGGCAGGCCGGCCGTGCGCGCGTCGTCGCCGACTTCAGCGCGGCGACAGGGGCCGATACCCTGATCCGGCTCATTGGCGAGACGCGCCGGTGAAAATATCGGAATCTGGTGGTGCCCCGAAAAGCCGGGACACCGTCGTTCAGGAGTCGAGCGGGAACAGCTCGTTGAGTTTGTAGGCCACTTCCGTCCGGTTGGTCGCCTTCATCTTCTTCATGATGTTCCTGATATGCACCTTGACCGTGCTTTCACGAAGATTGAGCTCGTAGGCGATGATCTTGTTGGCCTTGCCGCGGCGCAATGCGTTTACGACCTCGATCTGCCGCGCTGTGAACATGCTGTCGAGCGGGCGTTCCACCGAGACTTCGCTTTCAAGCACCTGGCGCATCGCAAGCACGCTGCTGGCCGGCAGGAACACGCCGCCCGCAAGCGACAATGCTATTGCCTCGATGCAGACATCGATCGTCACCGACGATGGGATATAGCCCTTCGCCCCGAATTCGAGCGCCTTCATGATCTGCAGGAGGTCCACGGAATCCGCCAGCAGGATGACGGGCACGTCGAATTCCATCGAGAGAGCCCTGACGCATTCGGCCACGGACGGATCGTCGGCGCTCTCGCCTCCGATGTTGAGCAGGATCGCCACGAGCGGAGGGGCATCGTCCGCCAGCGACTTCCAGTGCTCTGCCGACGTGACGGCGATGAATTCCATCTCGGCCTTCTGCGATGCCAGGCATCTTGCCAGACACTGCCCGTTCAAGGCCCTTCTATCCAACACCATTATGGATTTCTCCAGCAGCGAAAACCCTGCCGGAATCTGCTTTCCGTTGATCGCCTGTATATCAGAGAACTTATGAGCGGAATGATTTGCGATGCCTGTGTGTATCTGTGCTGACGCCATGACTACGATACTCCATGTCAAGACACATGATTCGATATTCTTCCTTCGATGTGATTTAGGCTCGATCTAGCTATTTGGCTTCCACGTTTTCCCCATAAGCCCCCCGGCACAGGAAAACACACGATGACTGCACGTCTCGTAAAGAAGTTATCCCTAATTTAACGTAAATAAATTCGTCTGTATAGCTCTTTCGTACAATTTGGCTTCCCCAGTTAGTTGCAAAGGTGAATGCTCATTCCGGGTATCGATAATTCTAATTATACTTTAAGGAACTCCATGCGAAGCAAGTCCGGGTTATATTTCAGGTATCATCATGTTTTTATTGAATAATTGCGTTTCATCAATTTGATGGGCAATTGCGGTGCCTGTCGGGCAGCCGGTCTGGCGGCATGTGCGGCGGCTGTTTACGCGGACTTCCATAGACGGTCTTTCCAAGCGGGCTGCTTTCAAGCAGAGTGCTTATGATCAATGCGTTGTGTGTCATTTTGAACAATGGCATGTCAGGAAGAACGTTCATCCCGCGAGATAAATTCAGTCCCCGATGCTGTTTTTCTGCATTTATTGCTACTAAATTGGGGCTAATCCCTCCTAATCCTTCGAAGCGATCTCTACTTCTTTTGTACTAGATGGCGGCCGGGGCATCGGCCAATATTTGTAAAACCATGAACTTTTGGCGCGAATAGGCGCGGCGGCCTTTGATGATAGAAATATCGGGGGGCCATGATGCAACTGGAACGCCTTGCCATCGCAGACGTCGTGAAGATCGTACCGCCGAGGTACGGTGACGACAGGGGCTATTTTTCCGAGGTGTTCAAGGATGCCTGGTTCCGCAGCCAGGTCGAGGACGTCGGCTTCGTGCAGGACAACCAGTCGCTTTCGGCGGCGAAGGGCACGGTGCGGGGACTGCATTACCAGTTGCCTCCCTTCGCGCAGGGCAAGCTGGTGCGCTGCATCACCGGCGCGGTCTTCGACGTCGCGGTGGATTTGCGGGCGGGTTCCCCGACCTACGGCCGCTGGGTAGGGACCGAGCTTTCGGGCCGGAGCGGCGCTCAGCTGTGGATCCCTGTCGGCTTTGCCCATGGTTTTGCGACGCTCGAGCCGGATTCGATCGTCCACTACAAGGTCACCGCGCCCTATAGCGCCGGGCACGATCGTGGATTGCTCTGGAACGACCCCGGGATCGGCATCGCCTGGCCGGTCGGTGCCGACGACGCCATTCTTTCCGAAAAGGACAGGAAGCAGCCGCCGCTGGCGGAGATTGCACCTTCCGATCGCTTTTCCCTGTATGTGGAGAGGACTTGACGATGCGTATTCTCGTCACCGGCGGCGCCGGCTTCATCGGATCGGCTCTCGTGCGCCATCTCGTGCGCGATGCCGGGGCCGAGGTGCTCAATGTCGACAAGCTGACCTATGCCGGCAATCTCGCCTCGTTGAGGGCCATCGAGAACGCGCCCAACTACCGTTTCGTGCGGGCGGACATCTGTGCTGCTGATGCGATGGCCGAGGCTTTCGCCAGCTTCCGGCCCGACCGCGTGATGCATCTGGCCGCAGAAAGCCATGTGGATCGCTCGATCACCGGCGCGGACGCGTTCATAAAGACCAATGTCGTGGGCACGTTCACGCTGCTGGAGGCCGCCCGGCGCTATTGGGACGGTCTTTCGGGCTCAGCGAAAAGCGACTTCCGCTTTCTGCATGTCTCCACGGACGAGGTCTACGGCTCTCTCGGCGACTGGGGCCTGTTCCACGAGGGCACGCCCTATGATCCGTCGTCGCCCTACTCGGCCTCGAAGGCTGCAAGCGACCATCTGGCCATCGCCTGGTATCGCACCTATGGCCTGCCCGTCATCGTCTCCAACTGTTCGAACAATTATGGACCCTACCATTTTCCCGAAAAGCTCATACCGCTCGTCATCCTCAATGCGCTCGAAGGACGCCCGCTGCCCGTCTATGGCAAGGGCACGAACATCCGGGACTGGCTTCACGTCGAAGACCATGCCCGCGCGCTCCACCTCATCGCCGAAAGGGGGCGGCCCGGCGAGAAATACAATGTCGGCGGCCGCAACGAGCGGCGCAACATCGATGTCGTCAAGCGCATCTGCGCGATCATGGACAGGATGCGGCCCGGCACGGCTTCGCATGCGCGGCTGATCCACCATGTCGGCGACCGGCCGGGCCACGATGCCCGCTATGCCATCGACGCGACGCGCCTTGAGAGCGAGCTTGGCTGGAAAGCAAGGGAGACATTCGAGACGGGCATAGAAAAGACCGTCGCCTGGTATCTCGACAACGAATGGTGGTGGCGACCCTTGCGCGACAAGGTCTATGCCGGCGAGCGCCTCGGCTCGCTGGAAAAGCAGGCGTGAGGCCGATGCGGATCGCGGTCACGGGCAGTAAGGGACAGGTCGCGCGCTGCCTTGCGGCGGTCGGCCCGTCCATGGGCGTCGACATCGTCGCGATCGGCCGGCCGGAGCTCGATCTTCTCCACCCGGAGACGGTCCTGTCCGCATTGTCCGCCGTCCGCCCGGACGCGATCGTCTCGGCAGCCGCCTATACCGCGGTCGACAAGGCCGAGACGGAACGGGACCTCGCCTTCGCGATCAACGGGGCAGGGGCGGGCGCCGTGGCGGAAGCCGCCGTGCGTTGCGGCGTGCCGATCCTCCATCTTTCGACGGACTACGTCTATGACGGAACAAAGGCCGGCCGTTACGTGGAGAGCGACCCGACGCGGCCGGTTTCCGTCTATGGCGCTTCCAAGCTGGATGGCGAGCGCCGCGTCGCGGCGGCCAATGCCGACCACGCGATCTTCCGCACCGCCTGGGTCTATTCCCCCCATGGGACGAACTTCGTTCGCAGCATGCTCCGGCTGGGCGAGAGCAAGGAGAGGCTTTCCGTGGTTGCCGACCAGCGGGGATGCCCGACATCGGCGGAAGAGATCGCCCGCGCGCTGATCCGCGCCGCCCGGCGAATGGCCGCGGATCGGGATGAGAAATATCGCGGCATCTTCCATCTGACGGGAAGCGGCGAGGCGAGCTGGGCGGAATTCGCGCGGGAAGTCCTGCATGCGGCAGAGGCCTATGGACGTCCTCCCGTCGAGGTGATGCCGATCGCTTCGGACCAGTATCCCTCGGTCGCCAGGCGGCCCGCCAATTCCAGGCTTTCCGGCGAAAAGCTCCGGCAGGTCCACGGCATCGTGCTGCCGGACTGGCGAATATCGACCCGGAAGGTGGTGGACATACTTCTCGGGCGAAGCACTCCTCTAACCGCGTCTTGTATTGGGATGGGAGAACGGCAATGAAAGGCATCATTCTCGCCGGCGGCAACGGCACGCGGCTGCATCCGATGACGATCGCGATCAGCAAGCAGATCCTGCCGGTCTACGACAAGCCGATGATCTACTACCCCCTGACGACGTTGATGCTGGCGGGGATCCGCGAAATCCTCATCATATCGACCCCGCACGACATGCCGCACTTCCAGACGCTGCTGGGCGACGGCTCGCAGTGGGGCCTCAGTCTGACCTATGCCATCCAGCCCCGGCCGGAAGGGCTGGCGCAGGCCTTCGTGATCGGCGCGGATTTCATCGACGGGTCGCATTGTTGCCTGATCCTCGGAGACAACATCTTCTTCGGCCATGGGCTTCCCCAGCTCATGGCCGATGCGCAGGGCAATGCTACCGGCGGCACCGTCTTCGCCTATCATGTCGTCGATCCGGAGCGCTACGGCGTCGTCGAGTTCGACAAGGCCATGAACGCGCTTTCCATCGAGGAAAAGCCTTCCGTGCCCAAGTCGAACTGGGCCGTCGCGGGGCTTTATTTCTACGATCCCCGCGTGATCGAGATCGCCGCCAACCTGAAGCCTTCCGCGCGCGGCGAATACGAGATCACCGATGTCAACCGCGCCTATCTCGAACGCGGCCAGTTGAAGGTCTCCATCATGGGGCGCGGCTATGCCTGGCTGGACACGGGTACGCCGGAAAGCCTGCTCGAAGCGGGCGAGTTCGTGCGCACGCTCGAAAAGCGCCAGGGCTTCAAGATCGCCTGCCCGGAGGAGGTTGCCCTCGGCCAGGGCTTCATCTCCATCTGCGAGTTCGAAAAACAGGCGGGGCGGTACGGCAAAAGCGATTACGGAAACTACCTGAGGGAGCTGATTCAGTAGGAAGGGCCGTCGTGCATCGTGGCGAGCGTGCCCCGGTCGCCCGTCCAACCGTCGCCGGGGCGGCGGACACGGCGCCCCGATTTGTCCCGGCCTATCCTAAAGGCTTATGCAGGACGACTTTTCCACCATCCAAGGCCTGCAAGTCTACTCCGATCGAATTCTTGACGATTACCGCCCTGTTGCCATTTCATTTCCCCCTCAGACGCGCTCGCGTGGGCGTATTCTTTCGTGCCGGGTGAACGCAATGAGCCTGTTCGATCTGCTTGCCTCCCGACGACAATCCGCGCATGACGCGGCGCCCCCGCCGTCCGTGCGGGCAGGCGTGCAGGCGCATGGCGGCCGCAATGCCGGGCATCGCCGGGAGATCGACGGACTGCGGGCGATCGCGGTGCTTTCGGTGGTCTTCTACCACTTCCGCCTGCCGGGATTTGGCGGCGGCTTTGTCGGTGTCGACATCTTCTTCGTCATCTCCGGCTTCCTGATCGGGGGAATTCTCTGGAGAGATGTCTGCGTGCGGCGTACGATCTCGCTGAAGACGTTCTATGTCCGCCGGATCCTCAGGATCGCGCCCGCCTATGTCGCGATGGCCGCGGTCAGCGGGCTCGTCGGCTACATGATCCTGCTGCCTTTCGAGTTCCGTGAATTCGGAAAGGACCTCATCGCCTCCGTGGCCTATCTGTCCAATGTGCAGTTCTTTCGCGACGCGGGCTATTTCGACGCCGCGGCCGAGAGCAAGATCCTCCTGCATACGTGGTCGCTGTCGCTCGAGGAGCAATTCTACATCCTCCTGCCGGTGCTGATGCTCCTGCTGCGGCGGCGCCGCAGGCTGCTTGTGGCGGCTTTGGGCGCCGTCTTCGCGATCTCGCTTGCCATGTGCGTTCTCGTCACCCCGATCTCGAACGTCGCGACCTTCTATCTCCTGCCGTTCCGCATCTGGGAGCTGCTGGCCGGGGTCCTGCTGGCGATCCACATGTACGGGCGGGGAGAGGACCAGGCGACCTCGCCCGTCCTTTCCTGGGCAGGTCTTGCGGCGATTTGCGGAGCGGTGGTGTTCGTCGTCCCCGGATCGGCGTTCCCCGGCTCCCAGGCGGTTCTTCCGGTCGCCGGCACCGTGCTGGTCATATGGGGCGGACGCGGCGACAACGCGGTCAACCGCCTGCTGTCGTCACCGCCCGCCGTGTTCTTCGGCTTGATATCCTATTCGCTTTACCTGTGGCACTGGCCTGCCCTGACGCTCTCGGAATACTACCTCGATGCGGCCATCGCCGGGCCGCTCCATGTCACCACGCTGTTTGCGGCGGTCGTGGGCCTCTCCTGGCTGTCCTGGCGCTTCGTCGAGCGGCCGTTCCGGGAAATGCGGTTCAGGAAGCCGGCCGGGATTTTCGCCGGCGCGGCCGCCTCCTCCGCCGTGCTGCTCGCCCTCGGGGGCACGGCCTATGTCCGTGACGGGATGGCGGAGCGTTTCGCGACCCCGGTGCGCATGCATATCGATGCCTCCGCCGACTTCCTGCAGGATTGGAGCCGCTGCAGCGTGCCTGCGTCAGGGGCGTTCGAGGGGGTGGAAGTCTGCCCGATCGGCCCCGACAAGCCGCCGACCTTCGTGGTCTGGGGAGATTCCCATGTCCGGGCCTTCAAGGAAGGGCTGGCGCGGCTGGCGGACGAGACGGGCAGCGCGGGCCTGATCATCTGGCGGGCGGGATGCCCGCCGCTGTTCGACATCCGCAAGGAGGAAAGCGCCGCCACCCGCAGCCAGGACGCGGATTGCACGCGGGCGAATGCCCGTATCCGCGAGGCGTTCGCGGAGCTTCCAGGCATCGAAAGAGTGCTGCTGATCGGCCGCTGGGCATATTATGCCGAGGGCAAGGGGGTCGGGCGCGACAGTGCCAACACGATCCGCCTGTCGCCGGCGGAGGGAACGGCCGGCGAGGACCTTCCGCAGCCGGCGCTTTTCGAGAAGGCGGTGCTTGCGACGATCGGGGAACTGTCGCAGCGCTTCGAGGTCCTCGTGCTGCAACAGGTGCCGGAGGTGCCGTTCTACGATTCCCGCGAAGTGGCGCGCCGGCTCGTTCATTCCGGCAGTGCCGCCCAGGCGGAGACCGCGGCGCGATTTGCCGTCTCCAGGCCCGATCTGGTACGCCGCACGGCGCTCTCGGAAAAGCCGTTCCACGAGCTGGCCGCCGAGCACAGGATCGTGTGGCTGTCTTCCTGGAACGGGCTTTGCGCCGCCGATACCTGCTCGGTGCTTCACAACGGCCGGTCCTATTACTTCGACAACAATCACATCACCAATTCAGCCGCGCTTGATCTCCGGCATCTGTTCGATCCGGTCATGGATGACGCCAGGCGGATGACTGCGCAGGCAAGGGTGCAATGATGAATCCCGATGTCGTCGAGAAACTCTGGGACGTCATCGTTATAGGAACGGGCATCGGCGGGGGTACGATCGCACGCTGCCTTGCCGAAAAGGGCTTGTCCGTCCTGATGGTGGAGAAGGGGCCCTTCGGCCCGCGGGCGGAGCAGCAATCCCTGAGGAGCGACGTCGACGACGAGCATGCGCGCCATGTGCGCGGCTACTGGCCGAAGCCCCTGCATGCCGTGATCGACGGGCGCGCATCGCTGTTCTACGGACCGTTGGGCGCCGGCGTCGGTGGCTCGTCGGCCTTCTATGCGGCAACGCTGGAGCGGCCGGAACGGCACGACATCGACCATGTGGAGGGCCGTTCGCATCCAAGCGGCGGCTGGCCGGAGAGCTACGACGCCTTTCTGCCCTATTTCGAAAGAACGGAGCGGATGTACCAGGTCTGCGGAAGCGCCGATCCGCTGTCGGGGGAGCCTGGTTCGAGCCTGCTTCCGGCGCCGGCCCTTCCGCATGCGGACAGCGCCATGCGGGACACGTTCGAGAAGATAGGGTTGCATCCCTATCACATTCACCTCGGGGTGCGGTTCGTGCCCGGCTGCACGATGTGCTTCGGCTACAAGTGCCCAAGGTCCTGCAAGATGGACGGCCGTTCCGCCGGCGTCGAGCCGGCCCTGCGGCAGGCGAATGCCGCTCTTCTCGACGATTGCGAAATCAAGGTCATCCACGGGGAGAAGGACAGCGTCTCCCATCTGGTGGCGCAGCGCGGCGGGGAGGTCCTCACGTTGCGCGCGAGGCGATATGTGCTGGCGGCGGGCGCGCTCGGGTCACCCCGGCTGCTGCTGGCCTCGAAGTCCGAGGCCTGGCCGCAGGGGTGCGCCAACAGCAGCGGCCTCGTCGGGCGCAACCTGATGTTCCACCTTTCCGAGATGGTGGCGATCTGGCCCAAGCGCGATGCGCTGTCGGAGGGGCCGACGCGCTCGATCGCCATGCGTGACTTCTACTATGCCGGAAACCGCAGGTTCGGTTCCTTCCAGGCCATGGGCGTGGATGCCTCCTACGGCGAGATCACGCATTACCTGAAGAACATCTTCGACAGGTCGGCCCTGCGCCGGCTGAAGGCGATCCGGCCCTTCCTTCGCATCCCCGCCTTTCTCGCGGCGCGCTTCTTCGGCCGCGCGAAGGTCTTCGTCGGAATCATCGAGGATTTCCCCTACGAGCACAATCGGGTGATGCTCGATGCGGAGGACCCCGGCCGCCTGCATTTCGAATATCGGATCTCGAGCGAGCTGACGGAACGGCGGCGGGCCTACCGGAAAATGGTCAAGCGCAAGCTGCGTGGGCAGCGCTCGATGTTCCTCTCGTTCCAGCCGGAACTGAATTTCGCGCATTGCTGCGGCACGCTCCGCTTCGGCAACGATCCCCGCACCAGCGTTCTCGATCGCGATTGCCGCGCGCATGACGTGCGCAACCTCTATGTCGTCGATGCATCCTTCATGCCGACCTCGATGGGGATCAATCCCAGCCTCACGATCGCGGCGAACGCCCTGAGGGTGGGGGACAAGCTGGCGGCGGAACTGGCGGATGAAAAACTCTCAAGTGATCCTTCGATGGAGTGCCCGATGCTGTTGAGCAATTCCAATGCGGGTGCAAGCGGCGACGTCGCGGTGGTTACCGGGGCGGGCGCGGGACTGGGACAGGCCCTCGCCGTCGAACTGACCAGGCGCGGCGTGCGCGTCGTCGGCTTCGCTCGCCGCAAGGCCGGACTTGACGACACCGCGGGACGCGCCGCCGAAGGGCTGTTCGTTCCAAGGCTCGTCGACGTCGGCGACGGCGCGGCGGTCCAACGCGCCTTCACCGACATCCAGCGAACGATCGGCAATGTCACGATCCTCGTCAACAACGCGGCGGTCTATCCCCATCGCGATTTCATGGAGGAAACGCCGGAAAGCTTCATGGAAACGGTCGCGGTCAACCTCGGCGGCGTGGTCGCGTGCACCCGCGCAGCGCTTGCCACGATGACGCGCTCCGGTGCCGGGCGCATCGTGAATGTGGGAAGTTTCGCCGATCTGGCGCCGCAGCCTGCCAGTTCCGCCTACAGCGTTTCCAAAGGCGCCGCGCGCATCCTCACGAAGGCCCTGGTCGCCGATTTTTCCGATCGGTTCCCCGATATCGTGATCACCACCTGGATGCCCGGCATCATGGCCACCGATATGGGACGGCCGGACGGCCTCGATCCCGGCGTCGCCGCGCGGTGGGGCGCGGAACTGGCGCTCTGGCGCGACCGTTCGCTGAACGGAGCCATCTTCGAGCGCGACCGTGAAATCCTGGAGCCGCATTCCCTCAAGCGCCGTGTTCGGGACCGGCTGCTGCTGCGGCCGAGGGCTGTTCCGCGGCAACTGGTTCCCGCTGGCTGACAGGCGAAGCTTCGCGTCGGCCTATCCCAGGCCTTTGCGGAACCGCAGGGCGAAGCGAATGAACTCCCGGACTTGCCGCAGCTTCGATGACACGATGCCCAATTCCGCGCGATGATAGGTGCGTTCGGTATAGCTCACATAGCGGGCGATGAAGGAGAGCGGAACGGGGCTTCTACAGGCCGTTTCGTCTTGCGCGGGGGCGCTTGCGGCCGCCGATGCGACGAATTCGGCCGCAAGGCTGCGTATCGCTGCGCCCTGCGCGGCATCGGCCTGCGCAGGAAGCGGCATGGCATCGGCCGAGCCGCCGTAGATCCAGAGATAGCTCACCGCCGCGGTATAGAACACGCCCAGCGCCGTCAGGTGGACATCGTCGGTGAAAAGCGCCTGGAGCCTTGCGCCCGGTTCCATCGCATCGAAGCCGGCCGGCGCGTCATCGCGCCAAAGCCTCTCGACGAGATATGCAAGGGAAAGCGAGGCCGGCAGAAGCCTGATCCTGTCGGATCGGCCGGAGGCGGCAATGTCCTGGTTGACCCGGTCGACGACGCATTGCCACACGGGTAACGCCGCCTTCTCATAGTCGATCCAGGCGCCCGGATCCTGCCGGTCGGAAAGACCGATCCAGGGCGTATAGAAATAGGTCGTCCCGCGGGGGCTTCCCTCCATGTAGGCATCCTGGAAGGCGCGCAGGGCGCGGACGGTGTCCTGCCAGACGAGCGAATCGAGCAGGCGGTGCTGTTCCGTGATGATCAGGACATCGTATCCCCCGCCGGGTATCGTCGGCCGGACAAGTTCCTGCCGGGCGTCGATGAGGCGGCCGTTGCGATCGAGGCTCGGCATCCCGTTCTGCGGCATTGCTTCGGGGGGCTGGTAACGGCTTCGCATGGACGAGCCGCCCATGCCTTGCATGTTCCACCGGATCGGCTTGCCGGCCTCGGCCGCGATGGCCGCGAGGTAGTCGGGAAAGGGCGGCGCTGTCAGGCTGTGGCCGGAAATGAAGACATTGCCGCCGGTGCCGTCGAGCGATGGGAGGGGGCCGCGTCCAGCGGGCTCCGCCGCCGTTGACGGATTGGCGAAAGGAAGGGGCTGTGCGGCCATTCCGACGCCGAGGACCGCCGTGCATGCCCATCCTGAAAACCCTCTTGCGCTCATCGGATCAGGTCCGGTGCCGGCCGAGAATGCGCGGGCGCAGTTCCGGCGATGTGCCGAAGGCGCCCGGGGAAGGCCCGGATGCCGGTTCCGGTCGCCGGACGGATGCGCGCGCGGGCGATCCGACCCTGAGCGCGGCAACGCACAGACCCGAGAAAGCCCAATACAGATACGGGATGAAGGTGACGCTGCTGGTCGTGGAGATCGTGAACAGCATTCCGACAAGTATGCCCAGGAGAGCGGAATAGGCGATCGTGTTCGTCTCGTCCGTTCGGTAGGACACGAAGAGCCTGACGGCGACATAGGCGAAATAGCCGGTGAACAGGAAGAGGCCGGCGAGGCCGAATTCCAGCGCGACCTGCAGATAGCTGTTCACGAGGTCGATAATGCCCTGTCCTTGGATCATCCGCAGCATTTCCGGTTCGCTGAGGAAGGTGACCGAGCCGAACAGAGGGTTGCGCTCGATGACGATGAGCGCGTTCCTGAAGAGTTCGGACCGGTAGGTCTCGCTCCCCGGATCCGCGCTGCCGACGAAGGGCAGGAGATTGATGAAGCGGTCCAGCCGGTGCTCGAAAATGAAGATCAGCGCCAAGGCGGGAATGATCGACGCGCAGAAGAGCTTGATGCTGGTTTTAGGCCTGGCGAGCATCATGACCATGCAGCACACGGCAAAGCCGAGCCAGGGACCGCGCGATATGCTTGCCAGCAAGCCCCCGATCAACACGCCGAGCCCGCAGAGGCGCCAGGTGGATGCGACGGCGTTCCCGCGCAATGCAAGCAGGCAACCGGCGCCCGTCATGCAGACGAAGCCGTAGGCGATCGGTTCGATGGCGGTGACGGCCGCGCGCAGCATGCCGTCCCGAAACAGGTACGGCACGGTGAGAAAGGCGCCCCACCCCTCCACCGACGGATTGTAGAGCCGCCAGCTCTTCAGAAACTCGACGGCGCCGATGGCTGCCGCGGGCATCGTGGCCACCGCAAATGCGAGCAGGACGCTGTTGACGTCGTGCGCAGTCCGCACGCCGCGGCTGAAGACGAAATAGGGCAGGGCGATATCGAGGATGTAGCCGGCGATGAGGCGCGGTATTGAGGTTGCAAGCGGATCGCGTATGGCGAGGATCGAGATCAGCAGGACGAAGGCGCCCACCAGCATGTCGGCGGTGGTCAGCTTCTGGTTTCGTTCCTCACGCCACAATCTGACGGCGACAGGCAGGAGGATGAACAGGGCGAGCAGGCGGGGCGGATTGAGGTCGACGATTTTCCCGAAAAGACCCGGAATGCCGGTAACCACCGAGATGCAGGGCGCCACGAACATCAGGACGATATACAAATGCAGCGGGCTGGCGGATCGATGATGGATGAAGACGCAAAGCGGCAGCATCACGAGGGCGAAGATGAAGAAATTACTGGTGAAGAACAGGGCGACGGTCGCCAGGAACCAGCAGTTTCGCCAGAGCTTGAACTCGGCAAGCGGAATGAAGGGAACCGCGATCCTTTTCGCGAGCACGAATACCGGTATGGAGATGACCAGGATATATACCAGAGATTTCAAATAGTCTGGCATCGATGTTCGCTTCCCAGTGTTTTTCCGTGCGGTTTTCTTCCTGAAATTCGATAATTATGCTATTTTAGAAAATAGAAATCTTCCTGTCGATTAAAGTTCAAGTTCTCTGGGAAGAATTTTACATCAACTCGATTCACATTCCCACCCTCGCCAAAGGAGGTAGGCGATCTCTCCTTATGGTTGGGCCGGATGCTGATCGAAGCGCTTGCGCTCGCTTTGAATGTTGCTTCTTAATCGGGGAGGGCCGGGGATGCCTGCCCGGTCTTGCGCCGGGCGACCGGTGGGCGAAAGGAGAGCGACGATGGACCGGAGAACCTTCCTGGAGCTGTTGTGCGCGGCCGGTGCCCTGCCTTTTCTCCCGACGAGCGAAAGCGCGGCAGCGCCTGTCGCTGCGGGAAGAGGGCCGCTCGGGCTCAATCTTGCGAGCCTGGTCTACTGGTCGACCGAACGGCCCTTCTCCAATCTCGCCGTGGGTGCGTCCCGCTGGCGGATGCAGACCAGGGGCGCTGCCTTCACCTGGGACGAGCCTCTGCCGCCGATGCGGGCCGATGGCTATCCCACCGTCGTCCCGCGCGGGTCCTTTCTCGAGAGCTTCCTGGTCTGGAATCGCCGTGAGCAGCTCCCGGGCGAGCTTCTGGTCATGTATGACGGAAAGGGGCGGCTCGACTATCAGGGCGGGGCGCGGCTGGAGGCCCGCACGCCCGGCTGCGACCGGGTGAGGAACCTGCGCAACGATGCGGCCATCATAGCGCAGCTGGTCGATACGGACGCGAAGGACCCGCTGCGCAACCTGCGTGTCTACGAGCACGAGCCGGACGGCACTTTCCGCAAGGCGTTCCTCGACCGGCTCGGCGGCATGACGACGCTGCGCTTCATGGACTGGATGAGCACGAACAACTCCCCCAAGCGTCACTGGGACGACCGCCCGAGGCTTGACGTCTTCGGGCAGGCCGAAACGGGCGCTCCGCTGGAATACATGGTCGAGCTTTGCAATCTCCTGCAGCTCCGCCCCTGGTTCAACATGCCCCATCTTGCGGACGACGAGCATGTCCGCCGCTTTGCCGAGGGGGTACGCGACACGCTCGCTCCATCCCTGCCCGTTTATGTCGAATATTCGAACGAGGTGTGGAACTCGCTGTTCGACCAGGCGAGCTACGCCCGGGAACAGGGGCTGAAGCTCGGGCTTTCCTCGAACGATTACGAAGCGCAATTGCTCTACTATGCGCGACGGACGACGGAAATCCTCTCGATCTGGGAGGAGGTGTTCGGTAAGGACCGCGATCGCGTGATCGGCGTCTATGCGGCGCACTCCGCCAACATCTGGACAAGCACGACGATCCTTTCCTCGGAAGGCGTCGGCGACCATGCCGACGTTCTGGCGATCGCCCCCTATTTCGGCGCGGGGCTGGGCTCGCCCGAGCGGGCCGAGGCGGTCAGCGGCTGGTCGACCGACATGGTGTTCGAAGCGCTTTCCGGGGAGGTGGCGGGCGAGAACAGAAGCCTGATTCGCGCCCAGGCGGATATCGCCCGGCAGCATGGCCTCAAGCTCGTCGCCTATGAGGGCGGGCAGCATCTGGTCGGCCATGGCGGCGCCGAGAACAACGACAAGCTGACCGCGCTGTTCATCGCCGCCAACCGGGACCCCCGCATGGGGGCGCTCTATGTCGATCATCTCAGGAACTGGTGGGAGGCGGGCGGCGATGTCTATGCGCTGTTTTCCTCCATGTCGGAACCGAGCAAATGGGGAAGCTGGGGACTGCAGGAGTATGAAGGCGACGCCCATGCCAAATGGGAAGCCGTGCGATCGTTCCTGCGTTGATGGCGACATGCGCAAAAACCTGCCGGATCGGTATGCGCATCCTGTCCGAAAGGATGAGGCCCGATCATCCGTGTGGGTGTGCGTATTCGCACACGGCTCTCAAGCGCCTACGCCATTGGGCTTTGTTTTCAGAGACTGCCCGGGGACGTACGATTTCCAAGTCTCCTAACCCTGCGTCAGGGATAGGAAAATGTCTGGTCCGGGGTGTGCTATGCGTTTGATGCTCGGTTTGGCGGGAATGCTCCTATGCCTCATGATGGGCAGTGCGAGCGGCCAGAGCACCTATCGCCTGCAACCGGGGGACAGCATCGCGATCTGGGTCTCCGAACAGGAAGGCCTTCGCCGGCAGGTTACCATCGGGCCGGACGGCTGGCTGTCCTTTCCCCTCGCGGGGCACCTGAAGGGGGAGGGGCTTTCCCTGGAGGAACTGGAGGCCGCGCTCTCCGAGAGGCTTCGCGTCTATTTCAAGAATTCCGTGAACCTCACCATCATGCTGCAGCCCAATCCCATGCATCTCCAGACGATCTATGTCGCGGGAGACGTCATGACGCCGGGCGCCTTTCCTTACCGCGCGGGCATGACGGTGCTGCACGCGATCAGCGTTGCGGGCGGGCGCTACCGCGCCGTCGTCTCGGCGACGGACCAGGACCGCGTCGTGACCGTCCGGCGCGCCATCGAGGTGGCCCAGGAACGGGAACGGATGACCGCGGCCCGCATCAAGCGCCTCGAGGCGGAAATCAAGGGGGAAACCTCCATCAACATGACGCAGGAGGACGGCAGCGATCCCCTGCTGGCGCAGGAGCAGGTCCTGATGGACGCCCGCCGCCAGGCATTGGCGACGCAGGAAGACGCCCGCCGCCAGGCGGGGCAGTTGTACGGCCAGGGAAGCGCTGCGCTGCGCGAGCAGGTTCAGGCGGTCGAGCGGCAGATCGGACTGGCCAGGCAACGCTACGACACCACCGCGCGACTGATCGCCAAGGGTGGGGCGGAAGCGTCGCGGCTGATCGAGCGGGAAAGCGAGATCGCGGAGCTGGAAGGCCGGCTGAGCCAGTTGAAAACCGAAATGGCGGCATCCGACCGGGCTGTCGTCGCCGAGGAGGCACGGTTCAAGACGCTGATGGAGGAGCGCAAGACGCAACTGCTTGTCGAGTTGCAGGAGGCGCGCCGCCTGCAGGAGGAAACGCGCGCCGGCATCGCCAACAGCGAGGGTATCCTTGCCATCTACGGGCAGAATGCCAATGCGGGCTCGCGCGGCCAGACACAGGAGCTTGCCTACAGCATCATTCGCTCGGCCGGCGGAACGACGGGCGAGATCGAGGCGACGGAGACGAGCCTGGTGCAGCCCGGCGATCTTGTGCGCGTGCATTACATGAGCGTGGGCGAAGCCGTCGCCCGCCAAACGGGGGCGATACCCGGTCCGGAACTGCCGGAAGGTGCGGGTGCGGGGTCGGCACGTTCGGAAGCCACGGCCACGACCCAGGTCCAGTAATTTTCAGGTTCCGGCTCAAGAGAGGCTCGTATGGACGAGGTAATCCGCAACATTCGTTACTATGCCGAACTGGTTATCAAGCGGCCGTTGTATTTCCTGTTGCCTGTTGCGATCGTTCTTCTCGTGGGCGGCTTCTTTATCTCGAAAATCACCAGGAATTATTATTCCGAGGGAATTCTCAGCATGGAATTCCAGCAGATTCCGTCGTCGCTGGTCAATCCGACCGTGGGGAACGAACGATTGCAGCTCATCGAGCAGCGTCTGCTGACGCGCGAGAGCCTGCTTGCCCTTGCCGACAAGTTCAACCTGTTCCCGGAAGCGCGGGCAACGCTTCCCAAGGCCAAACTGGCCGAGCTGGTGCGCAACCATCTGGTGCTCGATACGATGGTCGCGGAAGCCACGGCACAATACGGCGGCAGCGCCACCATCCGCATCGGCTTCAACTACGGTGATCCCGAGACCGCCGCCAGCGTTGCCCGGGACCTGACGGACCGCATCATGGACGAGCACCGGCGAGCCCGGCTGGCCCGCGCCGCCGAGGCGGTGGAGTTTCTCGGAAGCGAGGTGAGCAAGCTGGACGCCCGCATGGCGGAGCGGGAAGCCGAGTGGACGCGTTACCTGACGGCCAACCAGGAGGCCTTGCCCAACCGTGTCTCGGCCGTTCTCGTGGAATTGCAGGCCAAGGGACAGGAACTGACCGCGCTGGACCAGTCGATTTCCTCCCTCAATGCCGAGCGCAGCCTTCTGGAAGGGCAGTTGCGGCTCGGCATCGAACAGTCCAGCCTGCCTTCGCGCGCGCGGACCCAGCTTACCCTGCTGCGCGAGGAAATCGCGCAGAAGTCCCTGACGTATGCGCCGACGCATCCCGAGCTGGTCGCCCTGAAGCAGAAGGCGCAGGAGCTGGAAATCCAGGTCGGCAGGGAAAAGCCGGATGAGGCCACGGCATTGCCTGCCCGCAGCGACGTGTCGAGCCTGCCCGAGGGGCTGGCGCTCATCGCCGAGCGGATCACCAATACCGGCGTGCGGCAGGATGCCCTGAACGAACAGCGGCAGCGCCTGGTCGCTCGCATCGCGCAGCTCAACGCATCGGTGGCGCGCGCGCCGGAAGTGGAGGCGCAGTTCGACGCGATCCGGGCCGAGAAGGAAAGCCTGTCACGCAGCCTGCAGGACATGACGAACCGTTATGAGGCGGCCCGGCTCGGCCAGAGGCTGGAGCAGAGCGAGACGGCGTCCCCCATCGAAATGATCGAGGCGCCCGACCTGCCGGCTTATCCGACCAATTCCTGGCGGACGGCGATCATCGCCGTCGTGGGGCTTGCGGGCCTTGCGGGCATGGCCGGCGTCTATCTCGGGGATTTCTTCCGGAAAACGGTTCGCGGCGCGTTCGATCTGGAGGAGTTGCTTCAGGGGCGGGCCCTCGTGCTCATCCCGGAATGGGATCCCAGGCGGCGGGGGTGGCTGCGGTCCTGGCTGGGCGGGAGACGAGCACCGAGAGGAATATGAATGGCAGTTTCAGCACTTTTTCCGCGTAGGCTGATGACGATCGGGAGTACGGGTACCATGGATACGACGACCAAGCTGTTCCAGCGATCCAGAGGGGAGGCGGCATCGATGGCAGCGGATTTCGCCTCGCCAAATCCGACTGTTCCCGAGAACCTGGGTGCTCTGGTCCTGACGGTCGATCTTTCGACGGCGCTCGGTCCCGTGGAGGTCAACCGGCCGTCGATGACGTTCCTGCGGTCACAGCGGGTGGTCGCGTTCGACAACAGCCATTGGGTGACGCGCTACTACGACATGCTCCGCAACCTGCTGCGCGATGCCTGCGAGGGGCAGCCGTACACGATCGCGGTCACCTCGCCCACGGCCGGCTGCGGGGCCACGGTTTCAGCCGTCAATCTCGCGCTCAGCTTCGCCCGCATGCCGGGGGCCAGCGTCCTTCTCGTGGATGCCAACATACGGTTTCCCGCCATGGCCCGGCTGTTCGGGCTGCCGTCCCTGACGCGCAGGCGGGCCGACAACGAGATGGTGCCGGACATGCTGACGACGCTGGAATTCGGCAATATCAGGACCCATTTCCTGCGCCCCTGCTGGGACGACATGAACATGACCCCGGCAAGCGCCCTCCAGCGCCTCAAGACCCAGGTCGAATATGCCAGGCAATGCCTGAAGCCGTCGGTCGTCATCCTGGACGTGGCGCCGATGCTGGAAACGGATGAGACGGTTCCTCTCGTTCTGGATGCGGATTGCGTCGTTATGGTGCTGGCCGCCGACGGTACGAAGCTTTCCGATGTCGAGGTCTGCCAGACCCTGCTCGGATCGAGGACGAACGTCCAGTTCGTGTTGAACAAGAGCGGGAAGCACGGCCTCTGAACGCGGGGGCATGCTGGTGATGCATATCGAGTAACGCCGCGGAGGTTTCATGCGTTCCTCTCCGAAACTGCTGGTCGTCATCGTCAATTACCGGACCGCCCGAATGGTGTCGGATTGCCTTGCGGCGCTGGCGGTGCCCGGAACGGTTCCGCAGGATACGCAGATCGTCGTCGTCGACGGTGCGTCGGGCGACGATTCCACCGAGGTCATTCCGGCAGCGATCCGGCAAAATGCCCTGTCGGACCGGATGAGTTTCCTGCCGCTCGCCGTCAACGGCGGTTTTGCCTACGGCAACAACCGGGGGATGGAACATGCCATCGGGCGGTTCGGCAAGCCGGACTATGTGTTGTTTCTCAATCCCGACACGGTGCCGCGGCCCGGCGGCGTGTCGCCCCTCGTCGCGTTCATGGATGCCTCGCCGCGTACCGGCATCGCCGGCAGCCGGCTGGAGGATCCCGACGGGACGCAGCAGGCCTGCGCCTTCCGCTTTCCCTCGCCGATCGCCGAATTCGAGAGCCAGGTCCGCTTCGGCCCGATGACCCGGATCCTTGAGCGGTGGCGGGTCGTGCGGGAATTCAGCGAGGCGCCCATTCGCGTCGACTGGGTATCGGGCGCCAGCATGATCGTCCGCATGGAGGTCATCGACGAGATCGGCGGGATGGACGAGGATTTCTTCCTCTACTACGAGGAAGTCGATTTCTGCCGGCGCGCCGCCCGCCGTGGATGGGAATGCTGGCATGTGCCGGAGAGCAGGGTGGTTCACCTCGTCGGGCAGTCGACGGGGGTAACGGCGCGCGACCGGAAGATCGGGCGTCGCCCGCCCTACTGGTTCGAATCGCGCCAGCGCTACTATTCCAAGCATCATCGCCGGCTCTACGGGCGGCTGGCCGACATGGCCTGGATAGCGGGGCAATCTCTTTGGCAGGCGCGGCAGCGGCTTCAACGCAGGCCCGCGATCGATCCGCCCCATCTCCTGCGCGACTTCATCCGCCATGCGGGCGTGCCGAAAGCCCCCTGAATCGAGGGGATTGCAACATCACCAGAAGAGATGGGCCTCGTCGATCGCGCGGCGAAGGAAGGCCTCGCGGTCGGTCTCCGGCTGCCAGCCGAGGAGGCGCTTCGGCTTGCCGTTGTCGAAGGGCGATAGATGCCCTCGCGATTTCCAGTCGGCAAGCGAGGGGCGCGTCGTTCCCTTGCGTTGCAGCCCATAGCGCTTGAGCAGGTACTTGCCGCCGTCCGCCAGCCAGAGGGCCGCAAGGCTGGATCCCGTGACCTTCAGCTTCGCGCCCGCCCGGCGATGGATCGCCTCGAAATAGTCATGGCCGGTGAACATGGGCTCGCCGGTCAGGTTGAAGCTCTCGCCGATGGCCTGCGGATGCTCCATCATCGCGATCAGACCGTCCGACACGTCGTCCGCCAGCACGAAGGGCAGGATGTTGCGTCCGTTGCCCCAGAGCTTGACCGCCCCGGGCCCGTGCCAGCGGCCGATCCCCCAATGCTGCAGCGGGCCGCCGTCGCCGACGACGATGCCGGGGCGGGCGATGACGAGGGAAAGGCCATCGGTCTCCCTGAGGCGCTTCTCGCATTCCGCCTTGGAACGGGCGTAGAGATTGCGCGAAGTCAGGTCGCCGAAGGGCATGTCCTCGGTAATCGGGCGATCCGGCCGCGACATGTCATAGGAGGCGATGGTGCCGGTATAGATCAGGCGTCCGACGCCAGCCCTGCGGCAGGCGCGGGCGATGCGAAGGGCCGTTCCGACGTCGTTTTCGAGCGCGGCATCCCATGTCTTGTCCATGGACCTGGCAAGATTGAAGACGCAATCGATGCCCTCCATCGCGCGCGCCAGCCCGTCTTCGTCCCGCAGCGACACGCCGACGGTCTCGACATGGGCGGCGATGTCGGCGAAGGGACCGGGCCCGCCACGCGAGAGGACGCGGACATCGATGCCTTTCCGCACCAGGCTGCGGGTTAGGTTGCGGCCGATGAAGCCCGTGCCGCCGATGACCATGACGCGCGGCTGCGGCTTGCGCGCGGGGGCCGGAAGCGGCGCCGGCGGGGCGGGGATCTTCTCAAGGCTGGCATCGATCGCCTGCATGACCTGCAAGGCGGAACGGGGAGAGAAACGCTCGTCGGGAACGCCGCTCGCCAGACCGCGATAGAATGCTCGTATCGTATTGCGGAAGCTCAGGCCGTAGGGGCTTTTCCGGTTCAGCGAGCTGGCCTGGCGGAACCCGTTGACGACGGCTTCCCGGGCGTGGCTTGCGGCCTTTCCCATTTCCTTCAGGAACGCATTGGCCACGAGGTCGGCGGTGTTGTCCTTCGACACGACGAGCGTGTCGGCGGCGTAGTCGAGCCTTGCCGTGGCGGAGGAGCCCCGCAGGGTGACGGACCGGTCGTCGTACGTCTCCACCAGGGACAGCGAGAGGGTGATGTCGACATTGCCGGCGCGTGCGAGGATCCGCCAGCTTTGCGGCCTGCGCTCGCCGCCCGGCAGGGTGATCCATTGGCCGAGGCTGACATGCTCGACATCGAGCGGGCCGAACAGGTCGATGGCGAAGGAGAAGGGATGCGGTCCGAGTTCGAGCAGGAGGTTGCGCGTGTCGCGCATGAGCCAGATGCCGTATGGGCCGGAACGCAGCGGCGCGAGCGGCAGCGACCAGTCTATCTGGGCGCGCGAAACCAGCCCGAGTTCTCCTTCCTGCTTCAGCTTCCGGAGCCGTTCATAGGCGGGAAGCCCCAGGAAGTTGTGGCTGACGCCGAAACCGCGGCCGGCCGCTTCCGCGGCGGCGATGATGGTTTCCACCTCCCGCGCCGACAAGGCGACCGGCTTTTCGATGAACACATGCAGGCCGGCCTTCAGGCATTTCTCGGCAAGGTCGCGATGAAGGTTCGGCGGCGTGAGGATATGCACCGCATCGCAGAGGCCGGCGGTGATCATCGTGTCGAGGTCGGTGAAGGCGGGCACGCCATAGGTGCGGGCGAGGGATCCGGCGGCCTCTTCCGCGGGGTCGCAGACCGCGGCAAGGGCCAGCCCCGCGGTGGCGCGGATGGCGTCCGCATGCCAGGTCGCGATATATCCCGCGCCGATGATTCCGATCCTGACGGCCGCCTGCATGGACATGGCATCCTTACTTGTACTCGATGATCTGCATATCCCGCCCCGCCCAGCTTCGCCGGTAATAGGTGAGCATTCCCAGGAGGTTCGGCAGTTTCGCCAGCGTCAGAAGCGCGGCCTGCTTGATCGCCAGGGTCCGGCCGAGGCCCTTCCGGTTGAGATCGCGCGCGGTCTTGGTGAAGGAGAGCGCGTAGACCGACAAGGCCGCCAGCGACAACCACGGGGTTATGACATAGCCGAGAAGAAAGACCAGCGGCAGCGTCGAGCCGTAGAGCCAGACGCGGAGGCGCTCGCGTTGCAGGTGGGGCGGATGCATGACGCCCAGCTGGGCGAAGCCGTGGCCGTTGCGCACCGAGCGCTTCCACCATTGGCTGAAACGCCGCATGTCGGCGTCGTGCAGGGTCATGGAAACCGGCAGGCGCCGCAGCCGCCAGCCGGCCTTGCCGAGGCGCAGGCAGAATTCGTCGTCTTCCGCCGCGATCACGGTCGGATCGAAGCCTCCGACGGCGGCGAAGGCTTCCGCCCGCACCATCATGTCGCCGCCGCATGTCGATATGTCCCCGGCGGGGCGATGCCATTCGACCTCGCACATGGCGTTGTAGACGCTTGCCTGCGGGTGAAGCTCCGAGCGCCAGCCCGTGACGAGCCCGAGCTCCGGGTCAGCGGCGAGCGTTTCGGCACCGGTCCGCAGCCATTGCCCGGCGACCACGCAATCGCCATCGACGAATTGCACCGCATCGACCGGCTCGGTATCGAGGAGCGCCTGGAAACCCGCGTTGCGTGCCTTCGCGGCCGAGAAGGGGGTTGCCGTATCGAGCTCGACGACGGTAAGGCCGAGGCTGCGGGCGAAGTCGGGGCTGCCATCGGCAGAGCCGCTGTCGACATAGACGACCCGTCGGCCAAGCGGTGCGAGCGAGGCGAGGCACGCCTTCAGCCTTTCCCCTTCATTGCGGCCGATCACCACGGCGCCGAGCGTCGGGACCGGCGTCTCTTTTCGCCGGGTGGCCGGTCGCCGGCCGGCGTTCTCGACACGGGCGCCCGCCTCGATGAGACGCATCAGCTTCGCCGCCTCCGTCATGCTGTCGAAGTCCCGCGCGACCCTTTCCCGTCCGTTTTCGCCCATGCGCCGCGCCTCGGCGCCGTCGGCGAAAACGCGGCGGATCGCGGCCGCCAGGGCAAAGGGATCGCCCGGCGGTACAAGCGCTCCGGTCACGCCCTCTTCCACCAGTTCGGGGATGCCGGCGATCTGCGGGGCGATGACCGGCAAACGGGCAGCAAGCGCCTCCATCAGCACGATCGGCAATCCTTCCGCGAAGGAGGCCAGCACCAGGGCGTCCGCCTGCGCAAGAGCGTCGGCCACGTCGTCCTGCGAGCGGTAGCCGAGAAAGCGGACCGGCAGACCCTGCGTGCGCGCGCGTGCTTCGAGCATCTCGCGGTCCGGTCCGTCTCCGATCAGCGTCAGCCGGATGCCTTCCAGGTCGAGGAGCGTCTCCAGCGCCTCGAACAGGACCGGCACGCCCTTGACCGCCGCGAGGCGCCCGATGAACAGCAGTTCCCGGCCGCTTTCGGCTTTCGGCCGGTCGTACCGCGCCGGGTCGATGCCGCAGTGAACGATGTGCAGCTTGTTCCAGTGCTCCGGCGGCGAAAACAGCATGGCCTGCGACCGGCAGAACCGCGAGATGCAGGCCACGAAACGCGCGCGGGCGATCTTTTCGTCGAGACGCCAGTGGTAGGGTTCGAAGAAGATGTCCGGGCCGTGCAGCGTAAAGGAATAGGGTATGCCGGAGACCGCGCTTGCCAGCATCGCCACGGTGCAACTCGACTTTGCGATGTGATTGTGGAGATGCGTGACGCCGTTCCGCGCCATCCATCCGGCGAGGACCACGGCTTCGGCGAAATAGATCAGGTTGTAGAGATGTCCCTTCACGCCGCCCGGGGCGGTCTTCCATGCCAGCCGCAAGCCATGCAGATAGCGCAGCGGGTGTTTCAGCGCGGCAAGATGCGCGCCGAGAAGCGTCAGGGGGCGCGATGCGGCTTCCAGGACATGGAAGGTGCTTGCGGCCTCGGCCTTCTGTTCGGCGCCGACCAGATGTTCGGCGCCGGTGCGGCGGATGGAGCAGGTCCGCACATCGAGGCCCTGCCTGCGGAGCGCCGCGACCTCGCGCTGGATGAACGTATCCGTGGCGCGCGGATATTCCCCGGTCAGGAAGGCCGTGACGGGACGCGAGGCGCTCATGCCGGTTCCTCCATGACTGTGCGCCAATCCACGGCGGGGATGGGGCCGAGACGGGCCTGCATGTGCGTGTTGGGGTAGGAAAGGGGCTTCAGGCGGGCGGCGATCACCGGGCGCCGCAGCAGGCCCGGCCCCCGATCATGCAGCAGGCCGGCGAAGAAGTGCGGTATGCGCCACTCGAGCGGCAGGTGACAGGCGACGTCGCCGCGGGCCTTCAGGGCGGCGATATACGCTTTGCGGTCCGGCAGCGGATCGTCGACGACATTGACGATCTCGGTGCCCCGGGACGGGCGCTCCGCAGCGCCGATCAAGGCGGCCGCGGCGGTGCGTACATGGCATAGCGGCAACTCTCCCTTGCCGGGACCGACGACGAGGCGGCCGATCCGCTGGCCGAGATGGGGGTTCCACAGCCGGCCCGCGCCGTAGAGAATGCCGATCCGCAGGATCCATGCGCTCACGCCCGATTGCAGCACCGCGGCCTCCTGGGCGAGTTTGGCGCGGCAATAGGCGTCGCGCAGATCCGCCGCCTGTTCCGTGCCGCTGCTTTCGTCGATCCTGCCGTGGGGCGACAGCGTTCCCGCATCGTAGACCGCCATCGAGCTTGCCAGCACCAGGCGGCGGGGCGGGAGGGCGAGCAGGGCGCGGGTAGGCGCAAGCGTCCCCTCGCGCATCTGCGCGTCGTTGCCCGTCATTCGCGCGGCGAGATGCAGGAGGCAGTCGGCTTCGGCAATCGCCTGCCGCGCCGCATGCCCCGGATCGGAAAGGTCTGCCGCCACAACCGTGATCCCCGCATCGCCGGCCCATGCGGCGGGGGCCCGGGATTCACGTCGCAGGAGGGCGCGCACCTCATAACCGCGGCGACGCGCCTCAAGGACGGCCGCCTGTCCCAGAAAGCCTCCTGCACCGGTTATGCCGATAATCAGACCGCCCATGGCATCGGCTCCATCGGCGTGCAACTGGTCGTCATCTTCGTCGCTCCGCCCCATTGGCCGGCCGACTGGATGGCGAGCGTGACCTCGTTCAGGTGAAGGGCGAAGTCGGCGGTCAGCCGGCAGGGGCGGTCCTCGTGCAGGGCTTCCAGCATCTCGGCGGGGCCGAGCGCGAAATTCATCGACGCCGCGCCGGTGCGCCCCACCCGCGGATGGGTCGGTCCCTTCAATCGCAGCTTCTTGCGAAACGGGCTTTCCACGAGCCGACGGCGCAGCGCGAAGCGGCGGCGGAAGCGAAGGGGGGCGAAGTTGTCCCAGGCACGGTCGAGCTCCAGAACGCCCCTGTCGGTGAAGATCCTGATCCGGTGATCGTGGCTGGCCGTGATCGAGCAGGTCAGCCGTGCGACCATGCCTTCCCTGAAGAACAGCGTTGCCGTCGAGAAATCGGGCGCGCAATCGCTGACCCCCCGCTTGTCGGGCTGGGTGGTCGCGGAGGCGGCGGTCACGCTTTCCACCGGCCCGAAGAAGGCGATGAGCCAGCTCAGGTAGTAGCCTGCATGTTCCAGCGTGCAGCCCGTCCTGAACTCGTCCTGGTAATGCCAGGGCGCGCCGCTTTCGCTCTGCCATTTTTCGATCGGCGCCTGCGGAATGAAGCCGTCGTCCAGTTCGGCATAGATCAGCCGCGGCTGCCCGGCTAGATCGTGGCGCAGGGCGTGGCCAAGGGTTTGCGCCGCCTCGCCCAGCACCGAGCAGGGGGCGGAGGCGAGGAGTAGGCGCTTTTCGCGGGCGAGCATGCAGAGCGCCTCGGCCTCCGGCATGGCCATCGCCAGCGGCTTTTCCGACCAGCAGGCAAACCCCGCCTCCAGAATGGCGCGGTTTACGGCATAGTGCTGGGACGGATTGGTAAGGTTGAGGAAAACGGTCTTGTCGTCCGCGGCCGCAAAGGCCTCTTCCAGCGTGGCAAAGGCCGGTATTTTCCATCGCCGGCAGAAGGTCGCCAGCCGATCGGGCTGAAGGTCGTGGGCGCCGAGCAGGACGATGTCGGGAAAGCTTGCGAGGGAACGCATGTAGAGGTCGGCAACGAAGCCGCATCCCGTCAGGAAAACAGATTTGCGTGCCCGCCCGTTACGCATGAACTCCACTCTAGCGAACCCCTGTGGAGCCGATGGTCGAGGCGCGCTGCCGCGCCTGTCGAGGTTCTCCGCGACAGGCTCGAGGCTCCCCGGGCTCTCGATGTCATGTATAGCAAAACGCGACCATCGCCGCTTACTCCACAATAGGATGAGGAGGAGGGCCGAGGGTCCTTCGAAAGTAGATGGTGGAAGGTTCGGGGGACATCGCCTAACGCGGCGCGGACCACCAGCGGCGGACCAGGGCGCCCAGGAGATAGCCGATATTCAGGATGACGAGGTAGAGGAGGCCTATGACGAGCTTTTCCATGCTGAGGCCGCCGTTCAGCACCCAATAGGCCGCGGTCATGGCGAGGAACAGGGCAGAGACCGGGACGAGCGCGATCGGTGCCAGGAAGAAGCCAGTCGACATGCCGACGAGGAAGGCGAGAAACATCGTGTGGGCCGGTAGGGTTGCTGGCTTTTGCAGTTCGCGTCCCTTCATCCCTATAGGCATGTTTGGTTAACGCGCCGTTAGGAGCGCTGCGGCGCTCCGGCAAATGCCGAGGAAACCGGGACGGCGATCAATAGACTTTGCTGACGTCCTGCAGGCAGACGAACGTGCGGCAGATGATCTTGATGTCCAGCCAGAACGACCAGTTGTCGATGTACCAGAGATCGTAACTGATGCGTTCCTCCATCCGGTCGACCGTCGGCGTTTCGCCGCGGCAGCCGTTGACCTGAGCCCATCCGGTCAGACCGGGCTTGACGTGACGGCGGAAGGCGTACTGCTCTATCAGGTTGCTGTAGAGCTGATCGTGGGCGAGAGCGTGCGGACGGGGGCCGACCACGGACATGTCGCCGCACAGCACGTTCCAGAGCTGCGGCAACTCGTCGATGCTCGTGGAGCGGATGAAGCGGCCCACCCGGGTGACGCGCTTGTCGTTCCGTGTCGCCTGCTGGATTTCGCTGCCGTCTTCCATGACGGTCATGCTGCGGAATTTCAGGATGCGGAAGGCTCGGTTGCCGTGACCGTTGCGCGACTGGACGAACAAGGCGGGCCCCTTGCTCTCGATCCTGACCGCGAGCGCCACGATGAGGAGCATCGGGCTGAGGACCGCCAGCGACACCAGCGCGAAGACGACGTCGAACGCCCTTTTCAGGCTGCGCTCGAGGAATGTCAGGGGCGGGCGCTGCGTCTGGAATGCGGCCATGCCGCCGATGCGCTCGCAGCCGTAGCACATGATGCCGGCCATGAAGCCGTCGAAGACGACGTTCACGGGCAGGGTCGAGCGTCTCAACGCCACGAGACACTCCTTCAGGGCCGCGCTGTTGGCCTCGCTCCATACGATCAGCACCTCATCGATGCCGCCGGAATAGACGCTGTGGAGAATTTCGCTGGAACACGGCATCGTCGCGTCGTCGCCCGAAAGCCGGATGACCTGCGCGATGGCCATGCCGCTTTCGGCGGCCCTCCATTCCAGCGGCTCGACGGAGAACTCGTCCCGGCAGATCAGCAGAACCTGCTTCATCAGGAACGTGCCGCGCGCGATGGCATGGGGAAGGCGATAGCGCCAGAGATAGCGCATGCTCACAAGGCCGGCGAGCGAGCCGGAGGCCGCGAAAAGCGTCGCGCCGCGCGAGAAGGTCGAGCCGAGCTTCAGGAAGAAAAGCACGGTGAACAGGAAGGCGAGCGTGCTGGTGAAGAGCACGCAGATACTGAAGATCTGCTGTCCCGGCAGGACCAGCTTTTCCGGCTGGTACGCGCCGGCCCCGCTCATGGCGAGGACGAAGATCGTGGAAACCACCAACCCGATCCCGACATGGAGGGACAGGTCGTCATAGATGCCGAAGGCGACATATTCATAGGCGATATAGCCGAGGGTGCTTGCGCTGAAGAGCCACAGGAAGTCGATGGCGGCGGCGATGTAGGCGATAGCCTCGTAGCTCAGCCCGCCGCGCGCGCGGGAGCGCTTCAGCGAAGAATAGGATAGCCCCGCCACAGGGTCGATATGCATAACCATTTATTCAGCCCCAGGTTGACATCGGAAAATATCACGGGGGCCGCGAGGGCAACAACGCGGCGGGGACTACGCCTTAAGAGGTGTACCCGCGGCCTGCCTCAGCATGCCGGAGGTAAGCCCTTGGAAGAAGCGCAATCCCGGTTCAGACTTTCGGTGGATCGGATACTTTTGCGGATAGGATGGGGGGGACACAGACCCGGCTTGCCGGGGTAGGCCGCCGTACCCGGCGCCACGCCGGCCGGAGAGCGGCCGGTGGCGGGCTTGGAAGGCCTCTGAAAGAGGGGAGCCAGACGCTATCAGCGGTCGTCGCTGCCCGAGCGATCCGTTCGAATCCAGCCGCTCCGCGTCCGCCCGAGGATCAGGCGCGGATAGAGCCCGATTTTCCCCAGCGCATAGACGGGCACGGCGGCGAGGGCGCGCGCGGGCAGCACCGTGCGGCCGAAAGCCGACCATGCAAGCATGCTCGCTGCGACGAGAAGGAAGAGATTGATGGCCGCAAGGATGAGCGATGCGAGCGAGGCACCGCCCGCCGCCAGGGCCGCGCCTGCGACAAGGGCCAATCCGAGAAGCAGGCAAAGAAGCGACAGCGGGGGCACGATCACGTCGAGGATCATGGCGAGGTAGGCCGGATTGCGATAGGTGGCAGTCTCCAGCAATGCGCCGAGCGCGACGCGTCCCATGGCAAGGTGCCCGCTTTCCCAGCGTTGCCGCTGCGTGCGTGTTCCCTTTTCGGAGGCGGGAAACCGGCTGGTGACCAGCGCTTCGTCGCAGAAGCAGGGTGCGTGCCCCGCGCGCGCCAGATCGAGACCGAGCTTCATGTCCTCGACTAGGTGCGCATTGGCAAGCGGGGCGCTCCTGAGCAGTTCCCATGGAAAGGCCATGCCGGACCCGGTGAGCTGGCAGGGCAGGCCGAGCGCGTCCAGCCCCAGGGGCCTCACCCGGTTCTTGACGAGAAAGGCGAAGGCCGCCACCGTCTGCCCCAGCGAAGCGTCCGCCGGCGCCGTCATCAGGTAGCGGGCCTGGACCGGCCTGCCCGACGCGAGCGCCTGCCGGGCCAAAAGGTCGACGGCATCGGGGCCGACCCGGCAATCCGCATCGACCAGGATGACGACGGGTGGCGGTGCGTTCGCCAGTCCGGCAATCCCGGCATCGAGCGCGTAGCCCTTGCCCCGGCGCGCCGCATCGTGTCGTTCGATGACTTCGGCGCCGGCTTCGCGCGCTAGCAGGGCCGTCCGGTCGTCGCAGTTGTCGGCGACCACGACCAGCCGGTCGCCTTCGCGCAGTTGCGGCCATATGGTCGACAATGTGCGGGAAATCCCGTCTTCCTCGTTGTGCGCCGGCACCACGACGGCCACGGCGGGGCGCGCTTCGGGGGCGCGCCGTTCACCCTTGCGGGAAAAGGCGGCCGCCGCGCATTCGGCCGCGTAAACCGCCGTCGGAACGGAAAGCAGGGCCGACAGGGAAACGGCGACGGTGTTCAGGAGACTATCGAGCACATGACCCCCCGCCCCGGTGATACGTCCGGGTTTCCATGGGATTAATGTAAAGGGAACCTAAATTACACCTCAAGACGCCTGGCTAAGACCTTCGGTTGAAGGGGCGCTAGTGCTTTCTTGCCGGTGCCTGCCGATATTGCGGCCTGCTAACCCGTTTTGATGCGCGTGGGGAGAATTGAGCCGGAACCGGCCGGAGCTAGACTTTTCCGTCAGTCAGGGAGTCTGGTTCGATGGCAATCGCAGAAACGCAGCCGCCTGTCATGGTGCCTTCCGGCAATCGAAGCCGTACGGCGTTTCTCGGCGCGCCTTTCGACGCGTTGACCCCCGAAAACGTGGTGGACCTGCTCAAGGCATCCGGTCCGGGCGTGCGGTTCCGCTACGTGGTGACGCCGAATGTCGATCATGTCGTCCGGCTCAACAAGGACCGCACGCTGGCGCGGCACTACAACAAGGCGTGGCTGTCGCTGTGCGACAGCCGGCCGATCGCGACGCTCGCCCGCCTTGCCTCCGTACGGTTGCCGCTGGTGACGGGCTCCGACCTGACCGTGGCCCTGTTCCAGTCGGTCATCCAGAGCGGCGATGTCATCAGCGTGATCGCTGCCAACCAGGCGCTGGTGCGGTCCCTGGAGCGGTCTTATCCGTCCCTCCGGTTTTGCGCCTTCGTGCCGCCGCCCGATGTCCTTTCCAACGAGCAGGCGTTGCGCGATTGCGTGGAGTTCGTCGCCAAGGAAAGGGCGCGGTTCATCTTCATCTGCATCGGCTCGCCGCAATCGGAGAGGATCGCGTCTGCGCTGACCCTGCATGCCCAGGCAAGCGGAACGGCGTTCTGCGTCGGCGCCGCGCTGGAATTCCTGGTCGGAGCCAAGAAGCGCGCGCCGTCCTGGATGCGCCGTGCGGGCCTTGAATGGCTGCACAGGCTGTCGTCCGACCCGAGGCGGCTCTGGCATCGCTACGCCTCGTCGGTGCTGCCGCTGCTGTTGCTGTTCTCGGGCGAGATCTCCGGGCGGCAGAAGCGGCCGGGCTAGACGGGAGCCGCGCGATCCTTTCCATCGTCCCGGATGGACATGGCCGAGACGATATGGCCGTGTCTCAGGCGGATGCGTCCGGCAAGGCGATCGCCGCATCCGAAGGGAAGGGCATCCTTCAGGAACTGTGCGGTGAAGCGTTCTCCCGCCATATCCAGATCGAGCGAAAGATCCTGAAAATCCAGCAACGTCCCGCTCAGCGGATACTGGCATTTGTAGGCGCATTCCTTCGCGCTGAAGATCGCCTTGAGCAGCAGTCCACGGTGCCCTGCCGGTTGCCGCGCAAGCCAGTCGCGTTCCCCGGCGGTGCAGATGTCGTCCGCAAGACCTTCCTCGACCGGTTCGGCTTCCTCGATGTCGAGGCCGAGGGCGAGGAAGCCGTCGGACCTCAAGGCGACGGCTGCGGCGCAATGGGTGCGGTCATGGCTGATCGTGCCGACAAGTCCCTGCGGCCATACGGGCGCGCGGTCGCTCCCCATCGGCAACGCAAGCGCCGGCAGGCCCAATCGCTCCATGGCATTTCGGGCACAGGCGCGGCCGGCGGAAAATTCGTGCCGCCGGTTCGCCACGGCGCCGGCAACGGCCGCCGCTTCTTCCGGATGCAAGGCTGCGCCCTGGCCGGCGATCATGCTCTCGCTCGTGCGAATCCCCGCCGCGAACAGACCTTCCAGCAGCATGTCACACCGTATCGCGCACGCGCTGCAGGTCTGCCCGGCGCTGTCCAAGCGCGTTGCGGCGCATGGCGGCGCGGTCCGCGACCTTGCTGAGTTCCGCGCTGGCCTTGCCGCGGTCGGAAAGATGGCCCGCGAGCGCCGAAACCGTCGGGAAGCGGAAGATGTCGGTGATGGTCAGGTCGGGCGCGAGGCCGGCCTTCAATTCGCGATGCACCTGGACGGCGAGCAGCGAATGCCCTCCCAGCGCGAAGAAACTGTCGAAGATGCCGACGCGGTCGAGCCCGAGCGCCCGGCGGAACGTCTCGGCAATCGTCTGCTGGAGCGCATCGGCGGGTGCGACGAAGGCCTCGGCGACGTGGGGTTTCCTGGCCTCCTCGGGCCTTGGAAGCCGCTTGCGGTCTACCTTGGCGTTTGGGGTCAGCGGGAATTCGGCGAGCGTGACGAAGTGGCCGGGGATCATATAATCCGGCAGCACCGTCGCCAGATGCTGCCGCAGGGCCGCGTCATCGACGGCTGCCGCCGTGCGCATGTAGGCCACGATGCGCACGTCGCCGGCCTTGTCCTCGCGCGACATCGCCACCGCTTCGAGAACGCCGGGGAAGGCCGCGATCTTCGCCTCGATCTCCCCGAGTTCTATCCGGTAGCCGCGCACCTTGACCTGGTGATCCGCCCGGCCGAGGAACTGAAATTCGCCCTGTGCGGTCAAGCGAACGAGGTCGCCCGTGCGGTAGATCCGGCCCGGTGCGAAGGGGTTCGGCAGGAAGCGCTCGGCCGTCAATTCCTCGCGGTGCAGGTAGCCGCGCGCGACGCCGTCGCCGCCGATATACAGTTCTCCCGGCGTGCCGGGGGGAACGGGCTCCAGCGCCTCGTCCAGAACGTAGAGCCGGGTGTTGGCGATCGGGCGGCCGAGCGGTACCACGCCGTCCGTCGGGGCGGCGGTGCATGTGGAGGACCATATGGTCGTCTCCGTCGGGCCGTACATGTTCTCGACGCTGGCATCGGTGACGCGCGCAAGCTCGGCAAGGAGCGATCCGGGCAAGGCCTCGCCGCCGATGAACATATGCCTGACCGCTCCGAGCGCCTTGCGATCCTCCGGCGTGACCATGAACATGCGCACCATGGAGGGCGTGCATTGCAGATGCGTCACGCCATGCCGGTCGATCTGCGCGGTCAGGCTGAAATCGTCGCCGGCCTCTTCGGGGATGGGTGCGCGCACCTGCCCGACGAGCTTTGCGAGCGGTTCCAGCCGTTCGAGCACGATGTCGGACGACAGGCCGAAGTCGATCAGGCAGGCGACGTCATCCACGCCGATGGCGGCCAGCCGCTCGATGCGCGCCTTCGCGTCGGCGACCGTTCCGAACAGGCCGCTGTCCTCGAAGTAACGCAGGAAGGCGAATTCGAGGATGGCGTCCATTTCCTCCGGCGCCAGCGATTGCAGGTCGATGTCCATCGGCTGGGAGACGCCCTGCGGCTTCTTGAAGGCGGGGAAGGCCCAGGCATATTGCTTGATGAGGGCCGCCGCGCTGCGCAGGTAGTCCTTCATCGGTTCACGCGCGAGAGCGCGCACCTCCTCGCGGTCCTCGCCGAGCAACGTATGCAGCATGACGGTGACGGTATGGTCGCGCGGGTCGCGCTCGGTTTCCGCCAGCGTCTGCCTGTAGATGCGGATCTTCTCCTCCAATTCGTCTATGGACTGGCCGAGGAGATGCGTCAGCACATTGGCGCCGAGGCGCGCGGCTTCGCGATAGGTCTCGGGATTGCCCGCCGTCGTCAGCCAGACGGGCAGTTCCTTCTGCACGGGCCGCGGCTGGGTGACGACCCCGACGCGCCCCGCCCCGAAATCGAACTCGACGCTTTCGCCGCGCCACAGTTTGCGGACCGTCTCGATGTCCCGGATCATGCTCGCCTTGTTGTGGGGCGGGGCATTCTCGGGGCGCAGGACGAAGTCCTCGGGCATCCAGCCGGAGGCAAAGGCGATGGCGGCACGGCCATTGCTGATATTGTCGATGACCGCCCATTCCTCGGCGACGCGCAGGGGATGATGCAGCGGCAGCACGCAGCTTCCGGCCCGGATCGAGAGGCTGCTCGTCACCGCCGCCACGGCCGCGCCGGTGACGGAGGGGTTCGGATAGGGGCCGCCGAAGGCATGGAAATGCCGTTCGGGCGTCCACAGGGACTGGAAGCCGTTGCGGTCGGCGAATTTCGCGCCCTCGAGGAGGAGCCGGTATTTTGCCGGGCCTGCGCCGGCATCGTTGCCCCAGTAGAAGAGGCCGAAATCCATCGGCTTGCCGCTGGCGGTGCGCGATGTGTGCGCCTTGGCAAGGCTCGCCTGATTGACATGGATGACGACCTTGAAGCCGCGCGCCAGCGTCCAGAAAAGCTCCAGGACGGAAATGTCGAAGGAGAGGCTGGTGACGGCGAGCCAGACGTCCTGCGCCTCCGCGCTCCTCGGGATGCGCTCGTCCATGCCGGCGAAGAAGTTGACGACGTTGCGATGCTCGACCATCACGCCCTTCGGCTGCCCCGTCGAGCCCGATGTATAGATCACATAGGCAAGGTTTTCCGGCGCGCTGCGGTGCGAGAGACGCTCGCCCTCGGGCTCCTGCGCCAGGACATCCGCGATGGCGAGCGTCTCCACGCCGGCAAGCCCAGCGAAGCCGGATTGATCGCTTCCTGTCAGCACGAACCTGGCGCCGGAATCGCGTGCCATGAAGGCAAGCCGTTCCGCCGGGAAATCGGGGTCGAGGGGCACATAGGCCCCGCCGGCCTTCTGGATCGCGAGCGCGCCCACCACCAGGTCGAGCGAGCGCGGCAGGTGCAGCCCGACCAGAACGTCCGGCCCGACGCCGCGCCTGACCAGCGCGCGCGCCATGCGGTTCGCCCGCTCATCCATCTGGCGGTAGGTGAGGGTCTGCGCGCCGAAGCAAAGGGCGGGCGCGTCGGGCGTGAGGTCGACCTGCCGCTCGATGAGCTCGTGGACGCAGGCGTCGCGGTCATAGTCCCGTTCGGTTCTGTTCGCATCGTGCAGAATTTCCCGGCGCTCGTCCGCCGAAAGCAGCGGGAGCTGCCCGACGAGGCCTTCGCCATCGTCGAAATGGCCGGCGAGGATGGCGAAACGGCGGGCGAGCGCCTCCACGCTTTCCTCGCTGATGCGGGTACCGTCATAGACAAGCCGGCTGCCCTGCGGGCTGAATTCGAAGACGAGGGCGCATGTGCCCAACGCCGCGTTCTCGTCGGCGGCCGGGCCGTCCGCGATGCCGATGGAGAGGCGCGCCGCCCGCAGGGACGGATAGCGGTCCACGATGTCGGTCAGGTAGGTGATCCGTCTCGTCACCCTTTCGAGCGTGCCTTGCACGGCGGCCTTGAAGCCCGAAACCGTCATGCCGTCGGCAACATCGATCCGCAGGGGGACGGACGTTGCGAAATGCCCCGGATGGCGGGCGCAGAGCTCCCGCATGCGGTTGCCGGAATAAGCGAGATCGAACGTCTTCTGGCCGGTAAGCCGGGTCAGCAGCGCGCCGAGCAGGGCGATGCGTTCGCCGACCGGCATTCCATCGGGCGCCGGGAGCGGCATGGTCCGGATTTCGGGTGTTGCGGCGGGGTCGTGCGCCTTGATGTCGCCGAGGTCGACGTCCTCGCAGGCCTCCAGCGCCTGCCGGAAGGCCGCCTCATGCGGTGTCACGGTGGCAATGGCGGCTTCCAGGGCCGCCACCTCGGCCTCGCTCGGGATGGGAAGCCTCATGCCGGGGGCAAGGGCGGCGGAAAGCGGGACGGTGCCGCCGTCGGTGCGCCGCGCGCCGCGCAGGGCGACCGCCCTGTCCGCCGTTGCGATGATCGCCTCATCCGCATCGACTGAAATGACGGTGCCCGGCTCCCCGGTGCAGGCGTCAAGGACCCGCAGGCGCGAAACGGTGAAGAGGTCCGCGCCGACGCGAAGTCGCGGAAGCGCCAGCCTGTTCGTATAGTTCTGACCGAAATCGAGGGCGCGCACGAGGCGGGAGAGCTCTTCGGCCGGCCGGTCGAGGCGCAGGAGAGCGAGGGGTCGGTCGTTCCGTCCGAAATAGGCGCGGCCGGCAATGTCCTGCCGGCGCGGGGCGAGCGACCCGGATTCCAGACCGGCCAGCATGGCGTCGAACGTCGCGATGCCGGCCTCGAAACACTTTGTGTTCAGCGTCAGCGCCGTTTCTTCGGGATCGATGTCGAAGTCGCGCGATGCATGGATGTCCCCTTCGTCGATGCCGGCGGTGATCGCATGCCAGCTCACGCCGTGGCGGTCGGCGCCGTTCAGGATCGCCCAGCTCGGCGTGTTGAGGCCGGCGAGCTTCGGCAGCGGACCGTCGTGGAAATTGATCGCCCCGCGGCGTGCGCTGCGCCAGACGGGCTCCGGCACGATCCTCAGATTTGCGATGCTGAAGAGCCAGTCATAGTGGAAGGGGGCGAGGCTTGCGGTGAGGTCGCCTTCCGGATCGAGGACGGGGATCGCCTTCTGCCTTGCCCAGTTGCCAACCGCAGGGCTGGCGGTCACGACAGCCTCGATCGCGTGCCCGTGGGAAAGAAGGATTTCTCCGCATTGCGCCAGAAGCAGTTCGTCGCCGATCATTACGCAGGTCAGCTTTGTCATCTACGCCACCATCCAAAGCCTGAAACACGATCGTTTCGATGAAATCCCCCGACAGTTGAAAGATCAACATGCGCGACCTTGCGCATAAGGTTTAGACGCTGCGGCTGATCGAAGGCGCGGGACGAACCGAGGCTTCCTTTTGGCGTAGGCGCTTCTAACTCCCCTCACCGAAAGAGGTAATTGTACTTGCGCGCCCGCAGGTCACAATCGGAGACTGCGGCGCTGTTTCAGCCGTACAGGCATTTTGGGGATCCGATCACAAAAGGGAGCCGCAAGTCTGGCGGTCATTCGTCAAGAATATCCGCAGTGGTTCGGCGGTTGAGTAATATGCTGGACAGTACAGGTCAGGACGCCATCAGCGACATCGCCATCGTGGGCATGGCGCTGCGCGTGCCGGGAGCCCGCAATGTGGGGGAGTTCTGGCGCAATCTGCGTGAAGGAGTGGAATCCATCCGCAGCCTTACGCCGGACGAGCTGATGCAGGCCGGGGAGGCTCCCGATCGCCTCCACCACCCGCATTATGTGCGACGTACCGCGGACCTGCCGGGAATGGATCAGTTCGACGCCGATTTCTTCGGGCTCAGCCCCAAGGATGCCGCGATCATGGATCCCCAGCACCGCCAGTTCCTCGAATGCGCCTGGGAGGCGATGGAGGACGCCAACCGCACGCCCGACCGCAACAGCGGCCCCGTCGGGGTCTTCGCCGGCTGCGGGATGGGGAGCTACTTCTACTTCAACGTCTGCAGCAACAGGCAGCTCGTCGACCAGATCGGCATGTTCCTGCTGCGCCATACCGGCAACGACAAGGATTTCCTGTCGACGCGCGCCTCGTTCACGTTCAACCTGCGTGGCCCGAGCGTCAATGTCCAGACGGCCTGTTCCACGTCGCTGGTGGCCATCCACTATGCCAGCCAGAGCCTGCTGAACGGCGAGTGCGACATGGCGCTGGCGGGCGGCGTCACCATCGAGTTTCCCCATGGCAGGGGCTATCTCTACCAGGAGGGCGAGATCCTCTCGCCGGACGGGCATTGCCGCGCCTTCGACCATCGCGCGGCCGGAACCGTCTTCGGCAGCGGCGTCGGTGTCGTGGTCCTGCGGCGGCTGGCGGATGCGCTGGCCGATGGCGACATCATCCATGCGGTCATCAAGAGCTCGGCGATCAACAATGACGGCGGCAACAAGGCGGGCTACCTGGCGCCGAGCGTGACGGGCCAGGCGGAAGCGATCATCGAGGCGCAGGCGCTCGGGGGCATTTCCGCCGATTCCATCCAGTATGTCGAATGCCACGGCACGGGCACCGCCATCGGCGATCCCATCGAGATCGAAGCGCTCACGCAGGCCTTCCGGCAAAGCACGAAGCGGACCGGGTTCTGCTATGTCGGCTCGGTGAAGACCAATATCGGGCACCTCGACACCGCGGCCGGGGTCGTCGGCGTCATCAAGGCGGCATTGGCCGTCAGGCATGGGGAAATCCCGCCCACGCTGGGGTTCGAAAAGCCCAATCCGGCGATCGATTTCGCGGCCAGCCCCTTCCTCGTCGCCGACAGGCTGGCGGCTTGGCCGGCCGGCGGCGGGCCGCGCCGGGCGGCCGTCAACTCGCTCGGTGTCGGCGGAACGAACGCCCATGTCATCCTGGAGCAGCCGCCCGTCCGCCAGGCCGGTCTCGTCGCCGCGCAGGAGCCCCTGCTGCTGTTCCTTTCGGCGCGCCAGCGCAAGGCCGTGGAGCAGGCCGCGACGCGGCTGGCCTCCGCGCTTTCGGACCAGCCGGGCCTCGCGCTCGGCGATGTCGCCCATACGCTGTTTTCCGGCCGAAGGCATTTCGAGCATCGCATGGTGCTGGCCGCGGCAAGCGGCGAGGAGGCCGTCGCGATCCTTTCCGATCCGAAGTCGAAACGGGCCTTCTTCCATGTGCCGGTCGAGGCGAATGCGGGCGCCGTCTTCCTGTTTCCCGGCGGCGGGGTTCAGCACCCCGGCATGGCGCGCTGCCTCTACCGGGACGATGCCGCCTTCCGCGCGACCATCGATGAGGGGTTGTCCTATCTTCCGGCCGCGGCCGCCGAGGAAATACGCGGCGTGTGGCTCGGGTCCGGCGGCGAGGATGCCGGCCGGGCATTCCAGCGGCCGTCGGTGCAATTGCCGGCCATCCTGATCCTCGAAGTCGCGCTCGCCCGGGCATGGATGTCCTGGGGCGTGGTTCCGGCGGCCCTGCACGGCCATTCGATGGGCGAGAACGCCGCCGCCTGCATTGCGGGCGTGATGAGCTTCCGCGATGCGGTGCATCTGGTGCGGCTGAGAGGCGAGCTTTTCGACAGCGTCGAACCGGGCGGCATGCTCAGCGTTCCCATGGACCACGAAAGCCTGCTGGCGCTGTTGCCGCCCGAACTCGATGTCGCCTCCGTCAACGCACCCGGGCTGTGCGTGGTGTCGGGCCGCAATCGGGACCTCGACCGCTTCCGGACGCGCCTGGAGGAACGCGGCGTGGATGCCACCCGCATTCCGATCGACATCGCCGCGCATTCGCGCATGCTCGAACCCATTCTGCCGCGCTTCGAGGCATTCCTTCGGGGCCTCTCCCTGCGGGCGCCGGAAATCCCGATCGTTTCCAACCGCAGCGGCGGCTGGCTGACCGCCGAGGAGGCGACCGATCCCGCCTACTGGGTCGATCACCTGCGCTCAACGGTGCTCTTTGCCAAGGGCATGGAAACGCTCGCGAAGAGCGCGCCGTACATCTACATCGAGGCCGGGCCGGGCCGCGTCCTGTCCTCGCTCGCCAAGGCGCAGGGCAGCATCGAGGCCAACCAGATCATCAACAGCCTGCCGCATCCCGACGAAGAGTGGGACGACAGGCGCCACTTCCTGTGCGCGCTGGGGCGCGGCTGGGCGACCGGCCTTCCCGTCGCCGTATCGCGCCTGTGGGAGGGCGGCAGGCCCAGCTTCGTGACGCTGCCGGCCTATCCGTTCCAGCATCGGCGCTACTTCATCGAAAGGGCTTCGGGCGCCGATGAACGGCGCGAGGACGAAAAGGCCGTCACCAGGGAGCCCGACATGGCCCGCTGGGGCTACAGGCCGGCCTGGAAGCAGGCGCTCGTCGATTATGTCAGCGGCGCGGAGGCGACCCCGCGTTCGTGGCTTTTCTTCCTCGATGAGGCGGGGGTCGGCATGCAACTGGCCACGCGGCTGCGCGGGCTCGGCCACCGGGTCGTCACCGTTTCCCTGGGCGACGCGTTCTTCCGGCACGATGGCGACCATTACGTGCTTTGCGCGGAAGCCGGAAAGGCGGGATACGATGCGCTCGTATCGGCGCTGGCCGCCGACGATGCCCTGCCGTCCCGCATCGTTCACATGTGGCTGCTGACCGAGACGGAAAGCTTCCGTCCCGGCTCGAACTTCTTCCATCGCAATCAGGAATGCGGTTTCTACAGCCTGCTGCACCTGGCGCAGGCGCTGGGCGACGTTGCAAGGGCCGAGGACCTGCATGTCACGGTCGTGGCCAACGGCATGCAGCGCGTTTTCGACGAGGCCCTTGCCTATCCGGAAAAGGCGACCGTGCTGGGCCCGGCCCTGGTGATCCCCCGGGAAATGCCCGGCACGACGGTCAAGCTTGTCGATGTCCAACTCGACAAGCCGGTCGCGGCGCGGCGATTTGCCGAGCGCTGGCGCAGGAGCCCCGCGCCTGCCGAGCCGGGCGGACAGCGGCAGGCGCTCACCGACACATTGTGGGAGGACCTGCTGTCCCGGCCGGCCTCGGAAGTCGTCGCCTATCGCAAGGGGCGCCGCTGGCTGCGGTTCCACGACAGGCTGGCGCTCGAAGGCGGCGCCGACGGTGCCGCGCTGTTCCGGGAGAAGGGCGTCTATCTGTTCACCGGCGGTCTCGGGGACCTCGCCTTCGTCATCGAGAACGAACTTGCCGCGCGGTTCAGGGCCAGGCTCGTGCTTGTCGGGCGAACCGCGCTTCCGCCACGCGAGGAATGGCAGGCTTACGACCGGCTGCACGGCCACGACGCCGTGCGCCGCGCGACCTCGGCAATCCGCAGGCTGGAGGCGCAAGGGGCCGAGGTGCTTTACCTTTCCGGCGATGTGACCAACCCGCAGGAGATGGACGACATCGTCGCCGCGACGCTTGCGCAGTATGGCGAGATCAACGGCGTCTTCCATGCCGCCGGGATCGTCGACGACGGCCTCATCCAGGGCAAGTCGCAGGAAGGCATCGAGCGGGTCCTGGCGCCGAAGGTGCTCGGCACGACGGTCCTGGACGCGGCGCTGGAGGCCGTGGCGCTCGATTTCGTCCTCCTGTTCTCCTCGACCAGCACCGACACCGCGCCGGCAGGGCAGGTGGACTACGTGGCGGCCAACGCCTATCTCAACGCCTATGCCGAAAGCCGGTCGCAGAGGACCGATCGCCGTACCATCGCGCTTCACTGGGGCATCTGGAACGAGGTCGGGATAGCCGCCCGCGCGTCGAGCGCCGCGGCACGCGAGAGCATCGTCCTGCCGGTTGACGCGGCAACGAAGGGGCCGTTCTTCGAACGCTGGGTCGAGGACGAGGATGGCGTGCCGTGGCTGGAAGCCGTGGTCGGCCCGCAAACGCATTGGGTTCTGGACGAGCATCGGCTCGTGTCCGGCCAGTCGGTCATGCCCGGTGCGGCCTATATCGATCTCGTCGCGCAATCGGCGCGGGAATACGGCCTGTCGTTTTCTGCCGACGTCACCGAGCTGGTCTTCCTGCGGCCGCTCGTCGTCGCCGACGGAGAAACGCGGGTCGTCCGGCTGCGGCATGCGGCGGCCCGGGACGGATATCGTATCACGCTCTCGGCCGCGCGGGCCGACGGCGGGTTCGAGAAGATCGTGGAAGCGCACCTGCGCTTCCGTGACGAAGCGGCGCCCGCCGTCCGTGACGTTGCCCCGGTCGTTGCCCGGTGCGGCAGGTGGCAGACGGCCCGGCCCGGCTCCAGCCTGCGCGCGGCGCAGGAGGACCACATCCGCTTCGGGCCGCGCTGGGGCGTCCTGAAATCCGTCGCCTATGGAGACGGAGAGGCCCTTGCGGAGCTCGAACTGCCGGCGGACTACCGGCACGACAGCGCGGACGGCGTTCTGGTCCACCCTGCGATGCTCGACCTTGCCACCGGCTTTGCGATGGAACTGATTGCCGGATACGATCCGGCGGCGGTCCTCTGGGCGCCCGCCGCCTATGGCCATGTTTCGCTGTTCAAGCCGCTTCCCTCACGCATCCTGAGCTGGGTCCGCCTTGCCGACAGCAGCGATTTCGGCGAGGGCTATGCGGCCTTCGACGTCACGATCGTGGCGCCGGATGGCGAGGTCCTGCTGGACATCCGGCGTTTCGTCGTCCGGCGGCTGGATCACGATCTCAGTTTCGCCGATCCGCCCGCCCTGGCCGAGGCGCCTGCGGCCGTTGCCGGAACGAGGCGGCCGCCGCCGTCACCGGCCATGCTGAAGCTGGATGCGATGGTGCACCAGGGAATTCGGCCCGGCGAAGGTTTCGAGGCCCTTGTGCGGGCGCTCGCCACCGCGGAGGTGCAGCCCATCGTCAGTTCCATCGATCTCGACGCCCTTTGCCGCCACGCCGCGATGTCCGCCGAGGAGGCGCCGTCGCGGAGCATCGGCTTCGAGCGCCCGGACCTCGAAAGCGAATATATCGCGCCGCGCAATCCGGTGGAGGAGACGCTTGCGGGATATTGGCGGGAACTGCTCGGCGTCGGGCAGGTCGGTGTCCATGACAGCTTCTTCGACATGGGCGGACATTCGTTGATCGCCGTGCGCCTGTTCCGCATGATCAAGGCACAGTACGGGCTGGATCTTCCGATCTCGACGCTGTTCGAGGCGCCGACCATTGCCCTGTGCGCCGATCTCGTCCTCGCGCAGGTTCCCCAGGCGAACGGCGCCGTGGATGAAGCGGCAATCGCGATCGACGCGCCTCCGCCGCAGGCCAAGCCCACCCATGTCGTCCTGATGCATCCCGGCCGCGACAGCCGGGCGACGCCTCTCTTCATCTGCGCCGGCATGTTCGGCAACGTGCTCAACCTGAGGCACCTGGCGCAGATCCTCGGGGGCGACAGGCCCGTCTACGGCCTGCAGGCGCGCGGGCTTTACGGCGGGCTCGATCCGCACGAGACCTTCGAGGACATGGCGCGCGACTACATCGCGGAAATCCGCACGGTCCAGCCGTCCGGCCCCTATCTTCTGGCCGGCTATTCCGGCGGCGGCATCGTCGCCTATGAAATCGCCCACCAGCTTTCGGCGCTGGATGAGGAGGTCGCCCATCTCGTGATGCTCGACACGCCCCTGCCGACCCAGCCGCCATTGGGGTTGCAGGACCGGATCCTGATGAAGCTGCAGGACATTCGCCGTCACAAGGGCGCCTTCGTACAGAAATGGCTGCACGACCGCAGGTGCTGGGAGGCGGAAAAGCGCGAGAAGCGCCTTGCACAGGCGCGCGACACCGCGCCCGACCAGTTCAACAACAGCCGGATCGAGAGCGCCTTCCTGCGCGCCTTGCAGCGCTACGAGCTGAAGCCCTATGCGGGCGCGGTCACGCTTCTGCGGCCGAAGCCCGTCGTCCACTACCGGTTGACGGGCGGGCGGCGGCTGCAGAAGAGCCGCAACATCCTGCTCGACGACAACGGCTGGACGCCGCACATTCCCAATCTGTGCGTCCATGAGGTTCCCGGCGATCACGACAGCATGGTTCTGGAACCCTATGTGCGTGTTCTCGCGGAGCGGGTTTTGACCGCGATCCGTGTCGCGGCGCCCGTCGTGGACCTCGTCCGGCGCGATGAGAAGATATGCGAAATGCCGGTTCACGTTCGCCAGCAGAGGCTCGTCGAGCCCGCGTAGGAAACAAAGGGGCCAGAGATGTTGAAGAGGGAGAGGGCTATTGGCGTCTGTCACGCGTTCCGTCAGGGGCGCCGCAAAGCTGTATCCGATCGACGAGGAACAGGGTCAGCCGTGTTCTGATACCCTCCCGCCGCCCGAGGTCGAGAGTGCCCGCGCGCCGACGAGCTGGGAAGGCATCCGGGGCCTGGTCCTGCGCGCGGCCGGATGGTCCATGGGCGGCTACATCGCCTCCCAGTTCCTGCGAATCCTGAGCAACCTCATCCTGACGCGGCTGCTCATTCCCGAAATGTTCGGTCTCATGGCCGTCGCCATGATGGTGCAGGTCATCATCTTCATGCTGTCCGATATCGGCCTGCGCCAGGCGGTCGTTCAGAGCGCGAAAGGGGACACCCCGGATTTTCTCGATACCGCATGGACGCTGCAGGCGATACGCGGCTTCCTGATCTGGCTCGCCTGCATCGCCGTCGCGTTCGGCATCGCGCAGGCGGACCGCTTCGGTGCCTTCAAGGCCGGGTCCGTCTATACCTCGCCCGAGCTGCCGCCGATCATCATCGCCGTGGCGTTCACGGCCGTCATCGGCGGTTTCCAGTCGACGAAGCTCATATCCTGCGCACGCCATCTCGATCTGGGGCGTGCGACGGCCATCGAGATGTTTGCGCAGGTGCTGGGCCTTGCCGTTGCCATTCTGCTTGCATGGTACACGCGGTCGATCTGGTCCTTCGTCGCCTCGGCGCTGGCTTCCTCGCTCGCTCTCACCGTCTTGAGCCATACCCACCTGGCAGGCCGGGGCAACCGCTTCCGCCTGGAGCCCACGGCGGCGGGAGAGCTTCTCCGGTTCGGCCGCTGGATCATGCTGTCGTCGACCACGTCGGTGCTGGCCTCCAACGGGGACAGGATGCTGCTGGCCGGCTGGATCAGCCAGGCCGCCCTCGGCCTTTACGTCCTGGCATACAGTCTCGTTGCCATCCTGGAGGGGGCAGGCGGCCGCCTCTTCACGTCCGTCGCCTCTCCCGCGCTCAGCAAGGTGGCGCGCGAGCGTCCGGAAATGCTGCGCAGCGTCTATTACAAGTTCCGCCTGCCGTTCGACATGTTCTTCGTGGGCGGGGCCGGCCTTCTCTACGGGTCCGGCGAGGCGATCATCGACGTGCTCTACGACGATCGCTACATGGGCGCCGCCACCGTGCTCGAAATATTGTCCTGCGGGCTTCTGGTCTCCCGCTTCACCGTATTCTCGCTGGCCTATCTCGCGCTCGGCGAACCGCGTTACCTGAGCATCCTCAATATCGTCAAGGCGCTGTGTCTCTTCACCATCGTTCCGCTTTGCTATTGGATATTCGGCTTCGATGGCGCACTATGGGCCATTGCACTGCATGCATTGCCGACGGTTCCGATGATCATATACTTCAATCGGCGGTACCAGTTCAACAGCCTCGCCTTCGAGGCGGGGATTCTGTTGCTGTGGCCCATCGGCTACGCGACAGGCAGACTGCTTGCTTACGCGCTGGAGAGCTTGCCCAACCTTGGAGGTGTCGTCCTTTGACGGAAGATGTACTTCAGGATGGGCAAGGCAGACGCCAGGATACGGTTCGTTCGAACCTCGTCGAAGGGAGGCTTGCATGGAGCATCGTCGGGTAGCGGAAAGGCTGTCGCTCTTTCCGGGGATGGAGGCGGGTGACAGCCGTCGCCGACAGGAAGCTCCGTTTCGGCGGTTCGGGCAACGCGGTGTTTATCCCGATGTTTAGCAATCTCTACGCTTCGGACGAGGCATGTGACGAAAGGGCCGGACCTTTCGATGCGGAGACGGCTGGCGCCTCGGCGCCGGCCGTCGGAGAGGCCCATAGCCTCAAGATGAAGATCATGTCCTATCTCTGGATGGCGGGGCTCGTCATCCGCGCAATGCCGCGCATCGCGTTCAGGCGCGACCTGGAGCACTTCAAGCTGCGCGTCCAGCTCCTGGTGGCGGCCGTGCGTCACGCTTCGCAGGTGGCGACGTTGTTTCGCCAGAGCGCGCCCGCGCTGCAACGCATCGCGCGCGAACGGCCCGAGGCCGTGGTCGGCCCTCTGCTGTGGTCCTATCTCTGCGCGAGCTGGAGCGTGAAGGAACGGCTGCGGTGCATAAGCGACCACTACCGGATCGTCGGCCTGCTGGATGGCCCTTTCCCCATCGCCGTCGCCGAGCGGCTGGTCATCACGTCGCTGGACGAGATCTATCCCGGCTTGCGCGTCGTCATCGACCAGCCGCACTGGCTCATCCGGGAAGGCGGGCTGACGCTCAACCTGTTCGTCGAAGACTTTCGCGCCTATTCCCTGGCCTTCTCCTTCATGGAAGTCGTGAGGGGGCGGGGGATTCATTGCCTGATCGGCTCGGTGCAGGGACGCAATACCGACGAGGCCAAGGACCTCTATCGCCAGTTGACCAAGGCGGCCTACGGTCTTCGTCCCAGGGATCTTTTGATCGAGCTTTGCCGGATGCTCTGCCGTCACTGGCAGGTGCAGCGGCTTCTCGGTGTGCGGGACAGCGAGCGCTACGACCGGCACCCCTTCTTTGGCGGGCATCCCGCGACGACGCAGGATTACGACCGCATATGGGAAGACCGGGGAGGCGTCGAGGACGGCCCGTACTTCTATGCCTTGCCGCTGGCGACCGGGCAAAGGGACACCGACAGCATCAAGCCGAACAAGCGGTCGCTGTACAGGTCCCGCTACCGCTTCCTGGACAAGCTGGAAGCAGACATCGTCCGATGCCTGCCCGACCTCCAGCCGCAACGATTTGTCGATCGCTGATCCGACTGCCGGCGGCCGAATCGTGACAGCGGATCAGAGATAGTCGGTGAGGTCCGCAAGCGAACGACGCGCCATGACGGCATCGTAGATCCTGGCCGTATAGGCGGCCTTGGCCTCCCAGGTGTATAGCCCAACGGCATAATCATGGGCCGCGCTTGCCATGGCGGCATGCGCTTCGGGATCGGCAAGGCATGCCTCCATCGCGGCGCGATTTGCGGCAACGAGCCCGTCGAGCGGCTGCAAGGGCACCCGGACGCCCCGTCCGTTGGCCGTCAGGTCGCCCGGTGCGCCATAGGCGGTGACGATGCAGACCGGGCCGCAGGCCATGGCTTCGACGACCACGCCCGCGCCAAGCTCCCGGATGGAGGGGAATATGAAGGCATCGACGCCGCGCATCATCCCGGCGACCTCGGCCTGGCTTTTCCGCCCCTCGAAGATCACCCTGTCCTGCGCATGCGCCTCCGCCACGATCTGGCGCAGGCGCGGCTCTTCGGGGCCGTCGCCGACGATGTGCAGGCGGTGGGGCCGCAATGCATCGGAGCCGACGAAGGCGCGGACCGCCACTTCGGGAACCTTGTAAGGCACGAGGCGGCCGGCATAGAGGAACCGGTAGGGACCGCCCCCCGAAAACGGGCGGCGGCGGCCGTCCGAATGAAAGATGGCGGGATCGAATCCCACCTCGGGAAAGGGGACGACGCGGGCATCTACCCCAGGCGGCAGATCGTCGACCGTATGCCGGAAGGCTGCCAGGATCGCGGCGGCCTTGGTGAAAGTAGTCCGGGCAAAGGGCAGCGCCTTGTAAAGGTTCCGCAGGCGGCGCATGCCTTCCCGTTCCCGCTTCTGCTCCGACTGGAAGGCGCGTGGCCAGTCGAGGTTGCCGTTGAGCGGGCCGATCACGAAGGGGACGGGACCACGGCTGGCCGCGATGCTCGGCAGCGTCGGCGACATCGGCGTTATGCGATGGACAAGATCGAACGCACCATCGGCGAGTTCCTCCCGAAAAGTGCGCAGGGCCTGTCGCTCGAATTCGAGATAGGGCAGGTAGGCCATGATCTGGTGCGTCGACCACGCCACTTCCGAGCCGCCGCGCAAGATCTCCGACAGCTTGTGCATCCTTCCCGCGATCCACTCATTGTCGATGTAGACAACCTTGTCGCCAAACTCACCGGCCGCCTCGATCGCCGGCCGGTTGCGCACATGGGTCGCGACCTTCACATCCGCGACCGACGCGAGCGCCCGCGCATATTTGTAGCCCACCACCGGCAGGGACGGCCATTCCGGATTACAGATTTCCGCCAGCAGAAGAACGCGTGGTCTCGACATCGACGCAATCCTGTCGCTGATCGTGGATCCTGTTGAACGGTATCGAGGCTAACGGTTCAGCCAGCAAGGTCAAGGTTGCCACCTATCCCCGCACGCCACCAAGTAGTTGAAGCCGAAAGCGTTCCGAGCGAGGGGGCGTTATCATCGATACGTCTTTTGGCGGAGTATCCCGGAGAACAATTGATCTTGGCGAAGAATGGCGCACCCGACAGGATTCGAACCTGTGACCTTTGGAATCGGAATCCAACACTCTATCCAGCTGAGCTACGGGTGCATGCAGGGCGATGACTCGCCTGTCCGATGAAAGGGTTCTTAACCCAGGTGGGGGCGGGCTTCAATGCGGAAATTGCGGAAATGGCAAACTGTTATGGGTTTGCCGGTGATGAGATGAAAAGGCCGCCCATTGGGGCGGCCTTGGCGAGGGGATCAGGCGGTCTGCATGGCGCCGGGGCCGGGGATGGCTTTTTCCGGGACCTTGCCGAGGATGATCATGCCGAGCACCTCGTCCTTGGTGACGTCCTCGGTGCGGGCGTGGCCCACCACCTGGCCATTCTTCATGACAGAGACGCGGTCGGCGAGGTCGAAGACGTCGTGGATGTCGTGGCTGATGAGGAAGATGCCGATGCCTTCCTTCTTGAGCTGCTTGATCAGCTCGCCGACCTGTGCAGTCTCCTGGGGGCCGAGCGCCGCTGTCGGCTCGTCCATGATGAGGATGCGGGCGTTGAAGAGGATGGCCCTTGCGATCGCCACCGACTGGCGCTGGCCGCCGGAAAGCGCCTTCACCGGTTCCTTGAAGCGCTGGAAGTTGGGGTTGAGGCGGCCCATCACCTCGCGGGTCTTGGCCTCCATCGCGACGTCGTCGAGCGTGCCCCAGGGGGTGCGCAACTCGCGGCCGAGATAGAGGTTGGCGGCGGCGTCGACATTGTCGGCGACGGCGAGCGTCTGGTAGATCGTCTCGATGCCGTATTTCTTGGCGTCGCGCGGGTTGCTTATCTCGGCGGGTTCGCCGTTGATCAGGATCTCGCCGCCGTCGCGCCTGTAGGCGCCGGAGAGGATCTTGATCAGCGTCGACTTGCCGGCGCCGTTGTGGCCGAGCAGGGCGACGACCTCTCCGGGATAGAGATCGATAGAGGCATTGTCCACGGCATGGATGCCGCCGAAGGAGATGGAGATGTTCTTCATCTCCACGAGGGGCGTACGGGTGTCCGTCATTGGGTGGGCTCCTCTTACTTGGCGCGGGCGCGGTAGATCGTGTCGAGCCAGACGGCGACCACGAGGACCACACCGACAACGATGCGCTGGAACGGGGTGTCGATGCCGACCAGCACCATGCCCGATTGCAGCGATTGCATGACGAGGGCGCCGAGCATGGCGCCCGCGATGGTGCCCATGCCGCCGCCGAGCGAGGTGCCGCCGATGACGGCGGCCGCGATGGTGTAGAGCTCGTCGAGCTCGCCCTGCGCATTGGTCGCGGCGTTGAGGCGGGCGGTCGAGATGGCGGCGGCGATGGCGCAGAGCATGCCCATCAGCGCGAAGATCTTGACCGTGACCCAGCGCGTCTTGATGCCGGCGAGCTCGGCGGCTTCCTGGTTGCCGCCGATGGCGAAGACATAGCGGCCGAAGCGCAGGCGCGTCGAGATGAAGGTCATGACGATGCCGACGACGATGGCGATCAGCACGGGAATGGCGATGCCGTGCGGGATGAAGAGGCCGCCGTCCGGCCAAGCGATGCCGTTGGCATCGGCATATCTGCGGGCGATGGCGACGGGCCAGGGGTAGCTGTTGACGACCCCGACGGCGCCGAGCACCAGCGCGCAGCCGATGGCGACGAGGAAATATTCGGCCCACATGGGGCGCAGCGGAAAGCCGAAGCGCTTGCGCTGCTTGCGGGAATTGGCGATCGTCGCGACGATGGCGACGCAGGCGAGGGCGCCGACGATCCAGCTCGCCGTCGCGCCGATCGAGCCCTCGGTGCCGCCGCCCATCAGGCGGAAGGTGGCGTCCATCGGGGCGACGGTGCGCCCGCTCGTGACGAACCAGGTGGCGCCGCGCCAGACGAGCAGGCCCCCGAGCGTCACGATGAAGGACGGCACGTTCATGAAGGCGATGATCGAGCCTTGCAGCGCGCCGATGGCGGCGCCGAGCAGAAGGCCGGCGAGCAGCGTGACGATCCAGGTGGCCGGATGGTTGAAGCCGAGAAGCTGCGGCAGCAGCTCGGCCTGCAGCACGCCCATGATCATGCCGACGAAACCGAGGATCGAGCCGACGGAAAGATCGATGTTGCGCGTGACGATGACCAGCACCATGCCGGTCGCCATCACGGCGACGGAGGCGGTCTGGACGGAGAGGTTCCAGAGGTTTCGCGGCGTCAGGAAGAGGCCGCCGGACAGGAAGTTGAAGCCGATCCAGATGATCAGCAGCGCGCCGACCATGCCGAGCAGGCGCGTATCGATCTCGGTCGCGCGGAAGAAGCGCTTTACCGGATTCTCGCTCGCCGAGCGCGCACGGTTGGCATGTGCGGTATTCGTGATGTCGGCCATGGTCTTGCCGTCCCCCTCACTTCTGTTGAACGTTCGTTTCGGGCGCACAGTTCGGGTGCTGCTTCTTGAAAGGATGGATCCGCATCATCCTCCGCCCGCTGCCCATCTTGCGCAAGCGCCGCAACGATGTCGTTGCGGCGCCTGGCGATGGTCAGGTCGTTACCGGTTGATCGGGCTCAGTCGCAGGCTGCGACCGAGCCGGCCTTCACGCCCTGGCAGGCCGCGTCCTTGGAGATCCAGCCGGCGTCGATGACGACGTTCAGGTTGTCCTTGGTGACGGGCAGGGGGGCGAGGAAGACGGACTTCATCTCGACGCCCTTCGGGCCGCCGTTGAAGGTGGTGACGCCTTCGATCTCGTCCATGGTCTTGCCGCCGGCGAGCTCGGCCGCGATTTCCGCGGCGCGCTTGCCGAGTTCACGCGAGTCCTTCCAGACCGAGACGGTCTGCGTGCCGAGCGCGACGCGGTTGAGCGCGGCGTGGTCGGCGTCCTGGCCGGAGACCGGAACGGAGCCGGCAAGGCCCTGGGCCGCGAGCGCCGCGATCGCGCCGCCGGCGGTGCCGTCGTTCGAGGCGACGACCGCGTCGACCTTGTTGTCGTTCGCCGTCAGGAACTGCTCCATGTTCTTCTGGGCATTTTCCGGCTTCCAGCCGTCGGTATAGGCTTCGCCGACATTCTTGATCTTGCCGGCGTCGATCGCTTCCTTCAGCACTTCCTGCTGGCCAGCGAAGAGGAAGTCGGCGTTCGGGTCGGCGGAGTTGCCCTTGATGAAGACATAGTTGCCTTCCGGCTTCACCTTGAACACTTCGCGGGCCTGCATGCGGCCGACTTCCTTGTTGTCGAAGGTGATGTAGAAGGCGGCCGGGTTTTCGATCAGGCGGTCGTAGCCGACGACCGGGATGCCTTCCGCCGCGGCCTTCTCGATGGCCGGGCCGATGGCATCCGAATCCTGCGCCAGGACGATGATGGCGTTGGCGCCCTGCGAGATCAGCGATTCGACGTCGGTGAGCTGCTTTGCGGCGGACGACTGGGCGTCAGCGGAAATGTACTTGTCGCCGGAAGCCTCGAGCGCTGCCTTGATGGCGGCTTCGTCGGTTTTCCAGCGCTCTTCCTGGAAGTTGGACCAGGAGACGCCGACGACGAGGTCCTTGGCGTGAACGGCGGAATGCATGGAAACGATGAAGGCAGCCCCTGCCATCAGCTTCAAAACGGATTTCATCTTATCTCCTCCCAAGTGAACACCGGCCGCCTGGACGAACCCCGTCCTTTCAACGACCGGCCACGATAGCACTGTCTCGACAACCCCTCCCGACACGTCGGGACTTTTTTCTCGACAGTCGAGAAAATAAATGTCAGATCTTTCGAAGGCTGTCAACAAGCCTTTGACGGCTCTTGAACGGCGGCGTGACAGGTGCTTTGGAGGGGCATGTGTTGCATCTCATGAAAGCGAGCGGAAACAGGCGATGCTGGTGAAGTCGAGCACGGAGCTAGTGCGTCAGCAGAACAGCGCGCTCGTGCTCGCCTCGCTGCGCCGGCATGGACCGCTCGCCCATACCGACATTTCCCAGCATACCGGCCTTGCCTCGGCGACCGTCTCGGCCATCACGGCGGAGCTCGAAAAGGCCGATGTGCTGGAGCGGCGCGAGCAGCAGGCGACCGCGATGCGTGGGCGGCCCCGCGTCATCTTCGGCCAGCGGCGTGCGGCGGGCTATCTCATCGCGGTGCGCATTTCCTCCGACATCGTGCAATATTCGCTGGCGGACTATGGCGGCACGCTGATCGACCGGTTCGAGGAAGCGCGTAATCACGCGGACAGCTCGACGCAGCCCTTTGCGGAGGCCTTCGTGGCGGCGCTGGAGAAGCTTGCGAGCCGGTCGCGGATCGCGCGGGAAGACGTGCTCGTCGTTTCGATCAGCAGCAAGGGGCTCGTCGTTCCGGCGCTTGCGCGGCTCGTCTGGTCGCCGATCTTCGGTTCGCAGCAGGTGGATTTCGCCGCGCTGCTCCAGCCGCCCTGGCGGGCGAAGATCCTGCTCAGCAACGAGACGCTGCTCGTGGCCCATGCCATGGCGCTGCGCATGGAGCGGGCCGGCATGGAAAACCTGCATTCCGTCGCCGCGCTGTCGCTCGGCCACAGCATCGGGCTCGGCATCGCACGGTTCGACCGCTCCGGCGAACTGTCGGTGACGGCGCCGAATTTCGGGCACATGCTGAATTCGTCGGACGGCAAGCTCTGCCGCTGCGGCTCGCAGGGGTGCATCGAGGCCTCCGCCGGCTTCTACGGCATCCTGCGCACGGCCTTCGAGGTGCCGCCGGATACGATTCCCGCCAAGTTCGTGCCGCTGGCCGAGATGGACAAGATCGCGCTCCGGGCCCGGCAGGGGCACCGCATGTCGGAATATGCCTTCCGCCAGGCCGGCCTTGCGCTGGGGCAGGGGCTGTCGCGCATGGTCAGCCTCCACGAGAGCATGCCCATCGCCATCACCGGACCGGGCACGCGCTATTTCGATCTCATGCGGCGCGGCCTCGAGGAGGGGCTGGCGCAATCGCAGCAGGTCCGCCTCTTCGGCGCGCCGCCGATCACCGTCGTGCCGGAGGAGGCGACGCTGGTGCTGGAGGGGCATCTCGACCGGGCATTGGCGGAGATGGACCATGACATCATCGCGGCGCGGACGAGCGGGGATTAGGGCGCGCTCGCCGGACGCAAAAAGACCGGGCGATGGAACCGCCCGGTCAGGTGCCTTGGGAGTCGTCTTCCGTCAGGCGACGGAGATCTGGCGCTTTTCTTCCACCGACTTCACGGCCGCATCGGCCAGCGCGAGGGCGGCGAGGCCGTCGGCGCCGGAGGGCGAGATGGCGGCGCCCTTCTCGATGGCGGCGATGAAGGCCGCGATCTCGTTGGCATAGGCTTCGGTGTAGCGGGTCATGAAGAAATCGTGCAGCGGCGGGCGGGTGTAGCCGTCGCCGTTGGCGATCTCGATGGAGACCGGGCGCTGGTTCTCGGCGGAGACGACGCCCTTGGAGCCGTGCACCTCGATGCGCTGGTCGTAGCCGTAGGTGGCGCGGCGGGAGTTCGAGATGATCGCCTGCTTGCCGGACTTCGTCTGGAGGATGACGGAGACGCTGTCATAGTCGCCGGCCTTGCCGATCTCCGGATCGACCAGCACGGCGGCCGTCGCGAAGACCGAGGCGACCTCCTCGCCGAGCAGGAAGCGGGCCATGTCGAAGTCGTGGATCGTCATGTCGCGGAAGATGCCGCCGGAGCGCTTGATATAGTCGACCGGCGGGGCGCCGGGGTCGCGCGAGGTGATCGTCACCATCTCGACGTCGCCGATCCGGCCGTCGTCGATTGCCTTGCGGACGGCCATGAAATGCGGGTCGAAGCGGCGGTTGAAGCCGACCATCAGCTTGCCCCTGGTCTCCTCGACCACCTTCATGCAGGCGCGGACGCGGTCGACGTCGAGGTCGATGGGCTTTTCGCAGAAGATCGCCTTGCCGGCGCGGGAGAAGCGCTCGATGAGGTCGGCATGGGTGTCGGTCGGCGTGCAGATCACGACGGCGTCGATGTCCTTGGCGGCTTCGATCGCCTCGATGGTGCGGACCTCGCAGCCATACTGCTTGGCGATGGCGTCGGCAGCGGCGGGGAAGGCATCGGCGACGGCGACGAGCACGGCATCGGGATTGCCGGTCACGGCCTTGGCGTGGACCTTGCCGATACGGCCTGCGCCGAGAAGACCAAATCTCACAGTCATCTTCATTCTCTCTGGTGTACTGCCGGCCGCGCCGGCGGGGAGGGACGGGGCGATGCGCTCGCCCCGCGAAGGCGCCGCGGCCGGGGCCGCGGAGATTGGGATCAGACCTTGCGCTTCTTCTGGCGGTAGACGTCGACGACGACGGCGGCGACGATGATCACGCCCTTGACGATCTCCTGGTAGAAAGCATCGACGCGCAGGAACGTAAAGCCCGATGTCATGACGCCGAGGATGACGGTGCCGATGACCGTGCCGGTGATGCGGCCGACGCCGCCGGCAAGCGAGGTGCCGCCGATGACGGTCGCGGCGATGGCGTCGAGTTCGTACATCACGCCCATGCCGGCCTGCGCGGTCTGAGCTCTCGCCGCGGTGACGACGCCGGCAAGACCGGCAAGCGCCCCGGCAATGGCATAGACCTTCACGAGGTGGGACTCGACGTTGATGCCGGAGACGCGGGCAGCCTGCACGTTGGCGCCGATGGCATAGGTGAACTTGCCGTAGCGGGTGTAGCGCAGCGCGATGTGGAAGATCACCGCGACGACGAGGAAGATCACGACGGGCCAGATGCCGGTGCCGATGAAGTTGAACTGCTCGGTGAGGCCCGAGACTGGCTGGCCCTTGGTATACCACTTGGAGATGCCGCGGGCGGAGACCATCATGCCGAGCGTGGCGATGAAGGGCGGGATCTTGGTCTTGGCGATGAGTTGGCCGTTGATGAAGCCGGCCAGAAGGCCGACGCCGATGCCGACGACGACCGGCACGATGACCGGAAGGTCGGTCAGCGAGGGATAGAGCGCGCGCGGCCATGTCGAGGCCTGGGCGAGCGAGGCGGTGAACATCGCCGTCATGCCGACCACCGAGCCGGACGACAGGTCGATGCCGCCGGTGATGATGACCTGCGTCACCCCGACGGCGATGATGCCGATGACCGAGACCTGAAGGATGATGATCGTCAGGCGCTGCGAGTTCATCAGGAAGCTCTGGCCGACGAAGATCCAGCCGAGGATCTCGTAGACCAGCGCGATGCCGACGAGGACGAGAAAGATGCTGAGTTCCGGCGGCAGCCGGCGGGCAGATTTCTGCGCGGCGACCTGGGCCTGCGCTGCGGAATTCGTGCTCATGATTACCTCCCTTGCGGCCGCTCGGCGGCCCTGAACTTATTGGGCCGCCAGTTCCATGACCTTGACCTGCGTCGCCTCGGCGCGGTCGAGGATGCCGGTGACGCGGCCCTCGTGCATGACCATGACGCGGTCGCTCATGCCGAGCACTTCCGGCATTTCCGACGAGATCATGACGACGGCGACGCCGTCGCGGGCAAGCTCCGTGACGAAGCGGTGGATTTCCGCCTTCGCGCCGACGTCGATGCCGCGCGTCGGCTCGTCGAGGATGAGGATGCGCGGATTGGTGAGCAGCCAGCGGCCGATCAGCACCTTCTGCTGGTTGCCGCCCGAAAGGTTCTCGATCCTTTCGGAAAGGTTCGGCGTCTTGACGCGCAGCTTCCGGCTCATCTCCTCGCAGACCTTGCTCAGCGCGCCCTCCTGGACGAAGCCGTTCTTGACGAACTTGTCCTGGAGGACGGCGATCTGCATGTTCTCCAGAATATCGAGGATCAGGAGACAGCCGGTGTCCTTGCGGTCTTCCGTCAGGAAGGCCATGCGGTGGCGGATCGCCGTGTTCGGGCTGTCGATGTTTACCTGCTTGCCGTTGATCGAGATCGTGCCTGACGTGGCGGGCGTCACGCCGAAGATCGTCTCGGCGACATTCGAGCGGCCCGAGCCGACGAGGCCGGCTAGGCCGAGGATCTCGCCGGCGCGCACGTCGAAGGAAACGTCGTGGAAGACGCCCTTGAGAGTGAGGTTCTTTACCGACAGGACGACGTCGCCGATCGGCACCTCCTCCTTCGGGAACATCTGGGTGATCTCGCGGCCGACCATCATGCGGATGATGTCGTCGCGCGTCACGTCGGTCGAGGCGTGGGTGCCGATATACTTGCCGTCGCGGAACACCGAGAATTCGTCGGCGATCTCGAACAGCTCGTTCATCTTGTGGGTGATGTAGACGATGCCGATGCCCTGCGAGCGCAGGTCGCGGATGATCGTGAAGAGGTGTTCCACCTCGCGTTCCGTCAGGGCCGAGGTCGGCTCGTCCATGATGAGGACGTCGCTCTCGTAGGAGACGGCTTTCGCGATCTCGACCATCTGGCGGTTGGCGACGGAGAGGTCGCGCACCTGCGTTTCCGGGTCCATCGCGATGTTGAGGCGCTTGAAGAGCTCGGCCGTCTTGCGGTGCATCTCGCCGTGATCGACGAAGCCGAAGCGGTTCTTCGGCTCGCGGCGGATCCAGATGTTCTCCGCGACCGTCATGAAGGGCATCAGGTTGAGCTCCTGATGGATCATGGCGATGCCGTTCTCCAGCGCGTCCAGCGGCGATGCGAGCCGGATCTTCTGGCCCTTCAGCAGCACCTCGCCCTGGTCGGGCGTGTAGATGCCGGCGAGGATCTTCATCAGGGTGGACTTGCCGGCGCCGTTCTCGCCCATCAGGGCATGCACGGTGCCGCGCTTCAGCTTGAACTGGACGTCGTCGAGCGCGACGACGCCGGGGAATTCCTTGCGGATGCCTTCCGCGGACAGAAGATAATCCGCATTCGGAATGGCGCCGCTTGCACGAACCGCGGCCATGGTGGTCGGACTGACCATCGTGTTCCTCCCTCCCGGAGCACCTGAAACGGGTCGGACGCGCGCACGCAGGCGTGCGCGCGTCCATGGCAGTCTAATCGGGTTTCGTTTGCCGGCGAGCCGGTCAGTTCTTCGCCTGGAAGTCGGCGATGTTCGCCGGGGTCACGAGCTGGAAGGGGATGTAGACCTTGGTATCCACCTTCTCGCCCTTGGCGAGCTTCAGCGCGGCGTCGACCGAGCCCTTGCCCTGGCCGGCGGCATCCTGGAACACGGTGACGTCGAGGTCGCCGGCAGCCATGGCGGCAAGCGCGTCCTGCGTGGCGTCGACACCGGCGACGACGACGCTGTCCATCGAGCGCCCTGCGGCCTTCAGGGCCTGGATGGCGCCGATGGCCATTTCGTCATTGTTGGAAATGACGGCGTCGAATTCCAGGCCGGCGGAGAGCCAGTTGGTCATCAGGTCCGAGCCCTGGGTGCGCGACCAGTTGGCGGTCTGCTCCTCGACGATCTCGAGGCCCTTGCACTCGTCGGTCGCGATCACGTCCTTGATGTCCTGCGTGCGCATGCGGGCGGCCTGGTTGGACAGCTCGCCCATCATGACGACGACCTTGCCCTTGCCGTTCAGCAGGCGGCAGACTTCCTGGGTTTCCAGCGTGCCGGATTCCTGCTCGTTGGAGGCGACGAAGGCCTGCTTTTCCGGCAGCTCGTTGATGTTGACCGGCTCGCGGTTGACATAGACCAGCGGAATGCCGGCATCGGCGGCGGCCTTGGAGAGCGCGGCGGTCGCGTCGGTATCGACCGGGTTCACGATGATGGCGCTGACGCCCGAGGCGATGAAGTTCTGGACCTGGCTCTGCTGCTTGGCGACGTCGTTCTGGGCGTCCTCGATCTGCAGCTCGACGCCGTCGAGCGTCTTGGCATAGTCGGACATGCCGTTGCGCAGGACGGTCAGGAAGTTGTCGTCGAACAGCGCCATGGAAACGCCGATCGTTTCGGCATGGGCGGCCGTGGACATCATGACGGCGAGCGCCGAACCAAGAATGAATTTTTTCATGTTGTTCTCCTCCTCAACATGGTGTCCGGCGGCACCACAGATCAACCGGATGACCGGCCCTTGCGGGACGGCCCGCCCCTTGCTCCTCCCGGGATGCAAAAGGTCAAAACAGAATAAACAAACCGCGAATTCCGTATTGCGGAATGTTTATTCCATTTTCTGCCCGGGACGTCAAGCCCGTTCCATTTCGGCGATAAGGCAAGGCCCGGGTCCTGGGGAAAAATACCGGCGGCGGGGCCGCCGGCGTGAGGCTTTTCAGATATTTGCGCTGAGGAAAGCGACGCTTTCGGCAACGGCGGCCTTCGGGTCCGCGACGTCGTGGACCGAAGGCGAGAAGGGCTCGAAGGAGAGCGGGCCGGCATAGCCGGCGGCCAGCAGGGCCTTGATCTGGCCGGCATTATCGAGACGGTCCTTCGGGCCGACGAGGACGCGGTGGCCGTCGCGCATGTCGGAAACGGAGACCGCCGGGTCCTCGACGCCGGAAATGTGCACGAGGCCGGTGAGGCCGGCGAAGAGGTCGGGCTCGCCGGCAAGGTGGTGGTGGAACGTATCGTGCACCAGGCGGAACGTCGCTTCGCCGCCGACGGCGCGGATCGCCTCGGCCGCCTCGCGCTTGGAGCGCAGCGAGCAGATCTCAAAGCCGAGCGGCTCGACGAGGCCGATGATGCCGGCGGCGTCGAGCAGGGGCTTCAGGGCCGTCAACGCCGTGCGCAGGTTCTCCTGCCGCTCGCCGTCAGCCTGGCCGGTGCCGTCGTTCTTCGGCACGAGCACGAGCGCGCGGGCGCCGCAGGCGCTCGCATAGTCGATGAGGTCCTTCGCCTCGGCGACGCGGGCGGGCGTCCATTCGTTGAAGCGCTGGAGCGCGTTGATCGAGATGATCGTGACGCCGTGGCGCTCGGCGAGCGCCTTCACCTGGGCCGGCGTCGTGCCGTCGAGGATGGCGTTGCCGTCGAGGTCGTTGCGAATCTCCACCGCCTTCATGCCGAGGGAGACGGCAAGGGCGAAGAAGGCGTCCAGCTTGAGGCCGGGGGCCGTCATGTGGTTCAGGGCGAAATCAAGGGGCGGCATGGAATGGGTGTCCTCCGATTTTCGAGGCCGCCGACAGGGGGCCTCGCATGCACGCATGAGGATCGGGACGCACTTGACGGGCGTCAAAGCCGAAGGCGCGGCGGGCACCTTCATCGCTGAGAGATTTGGCCAAGGGCGTGATGGAAAACCCTCATCCCGGCGTCAGATATTTTCCGGCAGGAGGATGTCGAAGGGCAGGAAGGTCTGCCCCGGCACGGCATTGCCACCCTTCTCGATGGCGGTGACCATCAGCGAGACGAGCTCGCGGCAGAGGGCCGGCAGCGGGGTATTGATCGCCATGGTAACGACGTCGTCGGCAAGGCCGGCCTTCGATTCGGGCGTCAGCTCGTTGACGATGAGCTGGATCCGTCCGGCGTAACCTTCCTCGCGGATCGCCGAGATCGCCCCCTCCATGCCGCCGCCGGCGACATAGAGGCCGACGAGGTCGGGATGCTGGGCGAGAAGGTTCGCCGTCGCCTCGTGGGTGATCTCGCTGGTATCGAGATTGACCAGCGTGTCCAGCACCTCGAAATCCTGGCCCTTCTCGCGGAAGAAGGAGCGGAAGCCCATCTCGCGCAGCTCGTGGCCGTGGAAGCGGTGGCTGCCGACGAAGATCGCCACCTTGCCCGGCCGTTTCGCACCCTTGGCGATCATCCAGGCCGCCGTGCGCCCGACCTTCATGTTGTTGAGGCCGATATAGCCCTGCCGCACGTCCATGGCGAAGTCGGAGAGCAGGCAGAACAGCGGAAGGCCGCGGTCCTTCAGTTCCTCCACCATGGCGGTCGTCGCCGGATAGTCCGGCGCGACGACGGCGAGCGCCTGGTTGCGCGCGGAAAGCTGGCGCAGCATCTCCGTCATCGCCGCCGGGGTCTGCGCGTTGATGAAGTCGACCTGCGGCACGATGCGGGCGGTCGTGCAGGCATTGCAGGCGATCTCGATCTCGCGGGCGAAGTTCTGGTAGAAGGCCTGGCTCGGGCGCTGCAGGCTGAAGCCGAGCCTATATTGCGGCAGGTCCTCGAAGACGCGCTGCCGGATGAGGCCGATGGCATGGTAGCCGATCGCATTGGCCGCCTCGTAGACCCGGCGCGCCGTCTCCTCGCGGACCTTATGGCGGCCGTTCAGCACCCGGTCGACCGTCGCGACGCTGACGCCGGCGGCCCGGGCGAGATCCGAGATGGTGGGTCTCGATGCCATTTTCCCCTCCCTGAAATCTTTCCATCAAGGACGAATGATAGCGGATGATGGAATTTGATGCATTCTATCATGGCAGGATTGAGAGACGCAAGGAGCGGCGCTATCGTTTGGTCACTGGACGAGGCGTGGAGCGGAAACGCCCCCTCATGGAGGAGACGAGCGATGAAGCCGACGAAGCGGGACTACAGCCTTCTTGGCCGGGATGCCGAGGCCGCCGTTGCCAACGGTCTTGCGGCAGCCGAGTGGTACCACACCGAAATCCCCCGCAAGGAGATGAAGGCGTTGATGCAGCGCAGCGACGCCCCGGCGATCCGCGACACCGCGATCTGGCTCGGCTGTCTCGTCGTGTCCGGCGGGCTCGGCGCGTGGTTCTGGGGAACCTGGGCCTGCGTGCCGTTCTTCCTCATCTATGGCGTGCTCTACGGCTCGGCCTCCGACAGCCGCTGGCACGAATGCGGCCACGGCACGGCCTTCAAGACGATGTGGATGAACAATGCGGTCTACCAGATCGCCTGCTTCATGATCATGCGCAATCCGGTGACCTGGCGCTGGAGCCATACGCGCCACCATACGGATACGGTGATCGTCGGCCGCGATCCGGAAATCGCCGTCATGCGCCCGCCGGATCTTGCGCGCCTCGTGCTGAACGTCTTCGGCCTTCTCGATGCCTGGCATGCCGTCATCGACATGCTGCTCAATGCGGCAGGCAGGATGAGCGCCGCCGAAAAGACCTTCATTCCCGAATCCGAGCAGCCGAAGGCGATCCGCATTGCCCGCATCTGGCTCGCCATCCATGTCGCCACCATCGCCGCCTGCTTCGCCTTCGGCTCGATCCTGCCGGCCATGCTGATCGGCCTGCCGCGGCTCTACGGTGCCTGGCATCATGTGCTGACGGGCCTTCTCCAGCACGGCGGCCTTGCCGACAATGTCATCGACCACCGGCTGAACAGCCGCACGGTCTACATGAACCCGGTCAGCCGCTTCATCTACTGGAACATGAACTACCATGTGGAGCACCACATGTTCCCGATGGTGCCCTACCATGCGCTGCCGAGGCTGCACGCCATGATCAGGCACGACCTGCCGGAACCGAACCCGTCGATGTGGCACGGCTACAGGGAGATGATCCCGGCCTTCCTGCGCCAGCTTCGCAACGAGGATTACTTCCTGAAGCGCGAGCTGCCGCCGACGGCGCGGCCCTACAAGGAAGAACTCCACGCGGAACCGGCCTTTGCTGCCGCCGAATAACCAACAGTCACTGGAGGAGAGACCATGAGCGACACCTGGATCGAGGTCTGCGCGGCGGACGAGATCGACGAGGAGGACGTCATCCGCTTCGACCATGCGGGCCGGACCTTCGCGATCTACCGCAGCCCGGAAGACACCTATTACGCGACGGACGGGCTCTGCACGCACGAGAAGATCCACCTCGCCGACGGCCTCGTGATGGACCACGTCATCGAATGTCCCAAGCACAACGGCCGCTTCAACTACAAGAGCGGCGAGGCGCTGGGCGCGCCGGTCTGCATCGACCTCAAGACCTATCCGGTCAAGGTCGAGGGCGGCACCGTCTTCATCGGTCTCTAGAGCAATTCCGGCAAAAGTGTGCAGCGGTTTTGCGTCCGGAATTGCGTGGAAACAAAGAGATAGAGGATATCGCCATGATGAGCTTCGTCATCGTCGGTGCCGGCGAATGCGGCGCACGCGCGGCCTTCGCGCTGCGCGAAAGGGGCTTCGACGGCGCGATCACCCTGATCGGCAGCGAAACCCATCTGCCCTATGAGCGCCCGCCGCTCTCCAAGGAGGCGCTGGTCGCGGGCGCCGGCCCGAAGCTGGTCGCGCAGGCGGAACGCTATGTCGAGGCCGGCATCGACCTTCTGCTCGGCCGCACGGTCTCCGAGATCGACCGCGCCGCAAGGCATGTCGTGCTGGGGGACGGCACGGTCGTTGCCTATGACAGGCTGCTGATTGCCACCGGCGCGCGCCCGCGCGCCCTGCCGGGAACGAACTATGGCGGCCGCATCGCGACGCTGCGCAGCCATGACGATACGGCCCGCATCCGCGCGCATCTGGTGGAGGGCAGCCACGTCGCCATTCTCGGCGGCGGCTTCATCGGGCTGGAACTTGCCGCGAGCGCCCGCAAGCTCGGCGCTTCCGTCACGCTGGTCGAGGGCCTGCCGCGCGTGCTGACGCGGGGCGTGCCGCCCGAGATCGCCGAGATCGTCGCCAACCGGCACATGGCCGAAGGCGTGGAAATCCTCTGCGGCGCGAAGGTCACGGGGATCGAGGACCTGCCGGGTGAGGTGCGCATTGCGCTGGAGGATGGCCGCGTCGTTTCGGCAAGCCTCCTCGTCGTCGGTATCGGCGCGGTGCCGAACACGGAGCTGGCGGAGGCCGCCGGCCTTGCGGTGGACAACGGCATTGCCGTCGACGGCCATCTGCGCACCTCCGATGCTGATATCTTCGCTGCGGGAGACTGCACGTCCTGGCCGCTTCCGCTTTACGGCGACCGCCGCATTCGCCTCGAATCCTGGCGCAACGCGCAGGAGCAGGGCCAGCTTGCCGCCGCCAACATGCTGGGCGGCGAGGACGTTCATTCGGCCGTGCCATGGTTCTGGTCGGACCAGTACGACATGACGCTCCAGATCGCCGGTCTTGCCGACGGGACGGTGACGACGGTGCGGCGCGAGATGGGCGAGGGAGCCTTCATCCTCTTCCATCTCGACGGCGAGGGTCGGCTGATCGCGGCGAGCGGCATCGGGCCGGGCAATGCGGTTGCCCGCGACATCCGCCTTGCGGAAATGCTGATCGCCGCCCGCATCCATCCCGACCCGGCGGAGCTCGCCGCGCCGGAAACCAAGCTCAAGAAACTGCTCGCCGCCTGAGGAGAACACCCCGTGAAGACCAAGAGACCGACCGTCGCCGACCTCCAGGCCATGAAGGGCAAGCGCCAGCTCACCATGCTGCGCGTCGTGACGCTGGAGGAGGCGGAGGCCGCCGAGCAGGCGGGCATCGACCTCGTCTCCGTGCCGCCCGCCCTGCTGGGGCCTGCCTTCCGCGAGGCCGCGCCGACGGTCTTCGCCTTCCCGGGCCTCGAATATGGCGACTTCGTCACCGCCGACGATTACCTGCGCGGCGCCTTCCAGGCGATGAAGGCGGGGGGCGATGCCGTCTATTGCGCGGCCGGCCTTTCGACCGTGCGGCGCCTGCGCGAGGAGGGCATCCCGGTCTGCGGCCATGTCGGCCTCATCCCCTCCAAGGCGACGTGGACGGGCGGCTTCCGCGCCGTCGGCAAGACGGCGGAGAGCGCGCTGGATATCTTCCGGCAGGTCAAGGCGCTGGAGGAGGCGGGCGCCTTCGCGGCCGAGATCGAGGTCGTGCCGGGCGAGGTCGCCGCCGCGATCAGCGCGAAGACGTCGCTCGTCATGCTCTCCATGGGCGCGGGCACCGGCTGCGACGCGCAATATCTCTTCGCCGAGGACGTGCTCGGCCAGAACCGCGGCCACTATCCACGCCATGCCAAGGTTTACCGCAACTTCGCCGCCGAATACGACCGGCTGCAGCAGGAGCGCATCGCCGCCTTCCGCGAATATGCCGACGACGTGCGCTCCGGCGCCTATCCGGAAAAGGGCCATCTCGTCGGCATCGAGGCGGCGGAGCTTGCCGCCTTCCTCGAACGGCTGGATGGTTGAAAGCCGGTTTCCTCGCGCCGGAAAACCACCTATGTAAGCGCTGAAGCAATTCCGGAAAACGTGCGCAGCGGTTTTGCGTCCGGAATTGCGGGGAGCCGGGATAGGGCGCTTTCGCGATTTCCGAGAAAAGCGGGAAACGCCCTGGACGCGCGAGGAGACGTTCATGAAATTCATCGATCCCGACCATCCGTTCTACCGCCCGCTCTGGCGGCGGCTGCTCCTGGTCGGGGCCTGCGCGGCATGGACGGCGGTGGAGTTCTACAACGGCGAGCAGGCCTGGGGTACGATCTTCCTCATCGTGACCGCCTATGCCTTCGCCAACCTCATCCTCTTCTTCAAGCCCTCCGCGCCGGCCGCCACACCGCCGGTCGAGGGCGGCGAAACGAAGAGCGACGGCTAAGGCAGTTCATCGGCAAACCTTGCTTCGTCATCCTCGGTCTTGTGCCGAGGGTCTGCCAGCGCTTTGAAAGATCGCAACGTTTGCGGATGCCCGGGACAGGCACGAGCATGACGGAAGAGGGGGGCGGACATTGCCGGCAGCCGGGGCTAGAGGCCGAGGCTCTTTTCCACATGGATCCGCCGGATCGTCTCGTCGATCAGCATGTTGGCGATCTTCATGCGGAGCGTCGCATTGGCGCGCAGCTCGGCCGGGGCGCGGTCCGGGTGGTTTTCGCGTGCGAAGCTGCGGCGGCGCGCGGCGAGGTCGTCGATGCTTTCGCGTCCGGCAAGGGCAAGGTCTTCCGCGACCGCCTCCGGCGTGATGCGCAGGAAATGTTCCGGCACGGTGGCGGGCTCTTCCGGCGGGCTTTCCGGCTCCGGCGGGACGGGCGCCTCGTAGAGGTCGAGATAGGCGGCGGCGGCCTGCGAGCCGGACATGAAGGCGCCCGTCGCGCCGAGGCCGGCAAAGCCGGAGGTGAGGCCGCGAACAGCGGCGGGGCCCTGCTCTTCCGTTATCTCTTCTTCCGCCTCGCGCGCCTCGGCCCGCAGCCGTTCCAGCACGGATTCGAATACGGTCATGCCGAACATGGTCTCTCCGATCGATCAGTCCGGCGAAAGCATCCGGCTGCGTTGCAGGATGAGATCATAGAGCAGTTTGGCGCTCGGGGGGAGCGCCCGGCCTTTGACGGAAATGAGGCTGTAGGGCTTGATGTCGATCTCGAAATCCGTGTCGAGGATGCGGATCTCGCCGGCCTGCGCGCCGACATCCGCGATGAAGGTCGCCATGTCGCGCGCGACGGGCGCGATCGCATTGGAGCCGCAGACGATGGCGGTGGTGAGCAGGATGGACGAGGTGTTGACCACGGTGGAGGGGAGCGGCACGCCCGCCGCGATGAAAAGCTCCTCGATGCGGCGCCGCAGCAGCGTGCCCGCCGGCTGGAACACCCAGTCGTAATGCGGCAGGTCGGCAAGGCCGACGACCGGTTTTTCCGTCAGCGGATGCCCCTTGCGCACGATGAGACAGGCCCGCTCGATGCCGATCTCGGTGACGTTGAAGAGGCGCGGGTTGAGGTCGTCCGGCACGCGGGCGATGATGAAGTCCTGCTGGGCGGCGAGCAGCTCGCGGGCGAGCACGTTGCTCGTCTCCACCCGCACGTTCACCTCGATGCCGGGATAGGCGGCGCTGACCTGCTGGATCGCCGGCACGGCGAGGCTGATGGCGGGCGCCGTCACCGAGCCGAGGAAGACCGAGCCGCCGGTGCCGGATTTCAGCGCCGAGAGCTCGCGGTCGACCTCGCGCAGTTCGAGCAGGATGGTGCGGGCGCGGCGCGCGAAGGCGCGGCCGAAGGCGGTGAGGGCGACGCCGCGCGAGACGCGCTCGCAGAGCTGGGCCTTGAGGATCGTCTCCATTTCCGTCAGCATGCGCGAGGCGGCGGGCTGGGAGATGTTGAGCGCGTCGGCGGCCGCGCTCACCTGCTTGTGCTCCTCGATGGCGACGATCATGCGCAGGTGGCTGAGCTTCAGGCCGCTGCGCAGAAGGCCCACCCCCTGCAGGTTGTCGAAGCCCTCGCCGGCAAAAAGTTGCTCCTGGCCATCGCCGTGCAGATGCATGGTTTCTCCGATCGATAAAAAATAGTATATTTCGGTCACTACATATCAAATTTGATATCGGTTTAGAAGTTCATTGCATTTGACAGTTATGGCAATTCGGTAGACCTTGCGCCAATGTGCGCTGGGGTCCTTGGGAGTGGGGATCGGCGGGCTTTTGCCCGACCAGTCCAGGCGTCGCCTGAATGCGGCCCCGCCGGCGCACGGAACAATGCCTGGCTGCAATTTCGGCCAGTGCGCACCAGGGAGAGACCGTTCAATGAAAATGATCACTTCGCTTCTCGCCGCCGCTGCCATCAGCGTCGCGTCGTTCGTGGCGCCGTCCTTTGCCCAGGACAAGGGCATGGTCGGCATTTCCATGCCCACCAAGACCTCGACCCGCTGGATCTCGGACGGCGAGACGATGGAAAAGCTGTTCAAGGACGCCGGCTACACGCCGGACCTGCAGTTCGCTGACGACGACATCCCGAACCAGCTTGCCCAGATCGAGAACATGGTCACCAAGGGCGCCAAGGTCCTCGTGATCGGCGCCATCGACGGCACGACGCTCTCGGACATCCTCCAGAAGTCTGCCGATGCCGGCGTCAAGGTCATCGCCTATGACCGCCTGATCCGCGATTCGGGCAATGTCGACTACTACGCCACCTTCGACAACTTCCAGGTCGGCGTCCTGCAGGCCACCAGCCTCGTCGACGGCCTGAAGGCGAAGTTCCCGGACACCAAGCCGTGGAACGTCGAGCTCTTCGGCGGTTCGCCGGACGACAACAACGCCTTCTTCTTCTATGACGGCGCCATGTCGGTCATCCAGCCGCTGATCGACAAGGGCGACATCGTCATCAAGTCGGGCCAGACCGGCATGGAAACCGTCGGCACGCTGCGCTGGGACGGCGCGGTCGCGCAGGCCCGCATGGAGAACCTTCTCTCCTCGACCTACACCGATGGCCGCGTCGATGGCGTGCTTTCGCCCTATGACGGCCTGTCCATCGGCATCCTGTCGGCCCTGAAGGGCGTCGGCTACGGCTCGGGCGACCAGCCGATGGCTGTTGTCACCGGCCAGGACGCCGAGCTTCCGTCGGTCAAGTCGATCCTCGCCGACGAGCAGTATTCGACGGTCTTCAAGGACACGCGCGAACTCGCCAAGGTCGCTGTCAACATGGTCAACGCGATCATGGAAGGCAAGGAACCGGAAGTGAACGACACCAAGACCTACGACAACGGCGTCAAGGTCGTTCCGTCCTACCTGCTGAAGCCGGTCGCCGTCGACAAGTCCAACGCCGAGAAGATCCTCGTCGAGGACTCCGGCTACTACACGGCCGACCAGCTCAAGAACTGATCGTTCTTCCATTGCAAGGGGTTCGCGCTTCCCGCGCGAACCCTCTTTTATCCGGATCGCAGAGCGAATAGGCTCGCCTTGCCTGCCCTCTTGCAGGCGATGGCCGCTGGAAACTGGTATATGAGCAAGACCCTTCTCGAAATGCGCGGCATCACGAAGACGTTCCCCGGCGTAAAGGCGCTCGACAACGTCAACCTGAAGGTCCGCGAAGGCGAGATCCACGCGCTTGTCGGCGAGAACGGCGCAGGCAAATCCACCCTCATGAAAGTACTGAGCGGCGTCTATCCGGACGGCTCCTACGAGGGGGAAATCCATTTCGACGGCGAGGTCCGCCATTTCTCCACGATCTCCGACAGCGAGCATCTGGGCATCATCATCATCCACCAGGAACTGGCGCTGGTGCCGCTCCTGTCGATCGCCGAGAACATCTTCCTCGGCAACGAGGTGGCGACGAACGGCGTGATCGACTGGAAGGCCACCTTCCGCCGCACGCAGGAACTGCTCGACAAGGTGGGCCTCAGGGAGCCGCCGGGCACGCTGATCACCAATATCGGCGTCGGCAAGCAGCAGCTCGTCGAGATCGCCAAGGCGCTCTCCAAGAAGGTGCGCCTGCTCATCCTCGACGAGCCGACCGCCTCGCTGAACGAGAAGGACTCCGACGCGCTGCTCAAGCTGCTCGTGGAGTTTCGCACGCAGGGCATGACCTCGATCATCATCTCGCACAAGCTGAACGAAATCAAAAAGGTCGCCGACCAGATCACCATCCTGCGCGACGGCGGCACGGTCGAGACGCTCGACTGCCACACCGGGGATATCTCGGAAGACCGCATCATCAAGGGCATGGTCGGCCGCGAGATGGAAGACCGCTATCCGCCGCGCGAGGTCGCGATCGGCGAGACGCTCCTGGAGGTGAAGAACTGGAACGTCTTCCACCAGCAGCACCGCGACCGGCAGTTCCTGCATGACGTGAGCTTCACCGTGCGCGCCGGCGAGGTGGTCGGCATCGCCGGCCTCATGGGGGCCGGGCGCACCGAGACGGCGATGAGCCTCTTCGGCAGGAGCTGGGGCCACAAGATCACCGGCGACGTCACCATGCGCGGCAAGCCCGTGGACGTGAGCACGATCCCGAAGGCCATCGACGCGGGCCTTGCCTATGTGACGGAAGACCGCAAGCAGCTCGGCCTCGTGCTGATCGACAACATCATGCACAACACGACGCTCGCCAACCTGAACGACGTTTCCCGGGCGAGCGTGATCGACAACCGGCAGGAAGCGAAGGTCGCCTCCGGCTACCGCCAGAAGCTGCGCATCCGCTCGCATTCGATCTACCAGGAAGCGGTCAACCTTTCGGGCGGCAACCAGCAGAAGGTGGTGCTGTCGAAGTGGCTCTTCACCAATCCCGAGGTGCTGATCCTCGATGAACCCACGCGCGGCATCGATGTCGGCGCCAAGTTCGAAATCTATACCATCATCAACCAGCTTGCCGCCGAGGGCAAGGGCATCCTGATGATCTCGTCGGAGATGCCGGAACTGCTCGGGACCTGCGATCGCATCTATGTCATGAACGAAGGACGCATCGTGGCCGAGCTCTCCAAGGCGGAAGCAAGCCAGGAATCCATCATGCGCGCCATCATGCGCTCCGGGGAGAAACATTAATGGCCACCGACACCGCGACCAAGACGACCCAGACCTCGGTGGGGGACTATCTCAGGAAGAACATCCGCGAATACGGCCTGCTCGTGGCGCTCGTCGTGATCATGATCTTCTTCCAGGCCATCACCAACGGCGTGCTCTTCCGCCCGATCAACATCACCAACCTGGTGCTGCAGAACTCGTTCATCGTCATCATGGCGCTGGGCATGCTGCTGATCATCGTGGCGGGGCACATCGATCTCTCGGTCGGCTCCATCGTCGCCTTCATCGGCGCCATATCGGCGATCATGCTGGTGAAATGGGGGCTGCCGGCGATCGTCGTCGTGCCGGCCTGCATCCTCGTCGGCGCTGTCATGGGCGCGGCGCAGGGCTATTGGGTCGCCTACCAGAAGATCCCGTCCTTCATCGTGACGCTGGCCGGCATGCTCGTCTTCCGCGGCATGACCTATGTCGTGCTCGGCGGCCGGCCGGTCGGCCCTTTCCCGAAGGAGTTCCAGATCCTCTCCACGGGCTTCGTGCCGGACTTCCTGTCGTTCACGGACCCGGCGACCAGCCTCATCAAGAACTATGTCGCGCTCATCGCCGTGCTGGCGCTCGTCGCCTATGCCGTCTATGCGGGCCTGCGCGAGCGGCGCATGAACACGCTGCACGAGACGGAGAACGAGCCCTTCGCCTTCTTCGCCGTGCAGATGGCGGTCATCGGTGCCGTGGCGATCTTCCTCGGCTTCCAGCTCTCGACCTATCGCGGCCTGCCCAACGTGCTGGTCGTCATGGGCCTCCTGATCGCGCTCTATACGTTCGTGACGACGCGCACGACCATCGGCCGGCGCATCTATGCGATGGGCGGCAACGAGAAGGCGGCGAAGCTGTCGGGCATCAACACCGAGCGGCTGACCTTCTACACCTTCGTCAACATGGGCGCGCTCGCCGCGCTTGCCGGCATGATCATCGCGGCCCGCCTCAACTCGGCGACGCCGAAGGCCGGCGTCGGCTTCGAGCTCGACGTCATCGCGGCCTGCTTCATCGGCGGCGCCTCGGCGTCGGGCGGGGTCGGCAAGATCACCGGCGCGGTCATCGGTGCCTTCATCATGGGCGTGATGAACAACGGCATGTCGATCATGGGCATCGGCATCGACTACCAGCAGCTCATCAAGGGCCTGGTGCTGCTCGCCGCCGTGTTCTTCGACGTCTACAACAAGAACAAGGGCTGACCGGGAAACCGGCCGGCCGCCCCATCGCAAGCGTATTTGACCGGCCGCCAGCGCGGCCAGAGCGGGGACCTTCGTCCGCCGCAAGTGCGGAGCTCGGCTTGCTGCCGGCTTCAGGAAGGAAACGAAGATGCTGATTTCGCAGGTAGGAAATGCCGATGGCTCGATCACCGTGGTCGTGCGCGAGGAGGGCGGCAGGGGCCGTGCGGTGAAGGGCGCGGAGAGCGTTCACGCGCTCGCTATGGAAGCGGCCAATGGCGGACAATCGCTGAAGGCCGTCATCGACGCGAAAGGTCTCGGCGCGGAGGTCGATCTCGAAGCGGCCTATGCCGAGGGCCGGCTGCTGTCGCCGATCACCCATCCCGATGCCGCGCACCTCCACCTGACCGGCACGGGCTTGACCCATCTCGGCTCCGCCGCCACGCGCGATTCCATGCACAAGAAGGCGGCGGAAGCGGCCGAGGAGACGCTGACGGACTCGATGAAGATGTTCCGCATGGGTCTTGAGAACGGCAAGCCGAAGGCCGGCGAGAAGGGCGTGCAGCCCGAATGGTTCTACAAGGGCAACGGGACGCAGGCCGTCGCGCCGGGCGCGGCATTGACCTCGCCCTCCTTCGCGCTCGACGGCGGCGAGGAGCCGGAAATGGCCGGCATCTACGTCATCGCGAAGGACGGCTCGCCCTTCCGCATCGGCTTTGCCGTGTCGAACGAGTTCTCCGACCATGTGACGGAGCGGATCAACTATCTCTACCTCGCCCATTCCAAGCTGCGGCAGGCGAGCTTCGGCCCGGAAATCCGCGTCGGTGCCGCGCCGGAGGATATCCGCGGCTTCTCGCGCATCCTGCGCGCGGGCAAGGTGCTGTGGGAAAAGCCGTTCGTCTCGGGCGAGGCGAACATGTCGCATAGCTTCGCCAATCTCGAATACCATCACTTCAAGTACGGCCTGTTCCGTTCGCCGGGTGACGTGCATGTGCACATGTTCGGCACGGCGACGCTGTCCTTCGGCGACGGCATCCGCACGGAAGAGGGCGACGTGTTCGAGATCGGCGCGGAGGGCTTCGGCCTGCCGCTGCGCAATCCGCTGGCGGTCGCCACGGAAGAAGAAATCGTCATTCGCCAATTGTAATTCCGGTCGCGGCCCGGTTTTATCGGGCCGCATCATGACAGACAGGAGGCTTGTCGAGCCCATGACCATCCACCAGAACCTGATTGCCGGCGAATGGGTCGGCTCCGAGGCGATCAAGAACGTCAATCCGTCGAACACCGACGACGTGGTCGGCGAATATGCCCGCGCCTCCGCCGACGACACGAAGGCGGCGATCGCCGCCGCCAAGGCGGCCTTCCCGGCCTGGTCGCGTTCCGGCATCCTGGAGCGCCACGCGATCCTGAGGAAGACCGCCGACGAGATCCTCGCCCGCAAGGACGAACTCGGCCGGCTGCTCTCGCGCGAGGAAGGCAAGACGCTGGCCGAGGGGATCGGCGAGACGGTGCGCGCCGGCCAGATCTTCGATTTCTTTGCGGGCGAGTGCCTTCGCCTTGCCGGGGAGACGCTGCCGTCCGTGCGCCCGAATATCGGCGTCGAGATCACCCGCGAGCCGGTCGGCGTCGTCGGCATCATCACGCCCTGGAACTTCCCCATCGCCATTCCCGCCTGGAAGATCGCGCCGGCGCTCTGCTACGGCAACACGGTCGTCTTCAAGCCGGCCGAGCTGGTGCCGGGCTGCTCCTGGGCCATCGTCGACATCCTCGTGCGCGCCGGCCTGCCGAAGGGCGTCCTCAACCTCGTCATGGGCAAGGGCTCGGTCGTCGGCCAGACGATGCTCGACAGCCCCGACGTCCACGCCATCACCTTCACCGGCTCCACGGGCACGGGCAAGCGCGTCGCTGCCGCCTCCGTCGAGCATAACCGCAAGTACCAGCTCGAAATGGGCGGCAAGAACCCCTTCGTCGTGCTCGACGACGCGGACCTCACCGTCGCGGTGGAAGCCGCCGTCAACTCGGCCTTCTTCTCCACCGGCCAGCGCTGCACGGCCTCCTCGCGCGTCATCGTGACGGAAGGCATCCATGACCGCTTCGTCGCCGCCGTCGGCGAGCGGCTGAAGAGCGTGGTGGTGGACGACGCACTGAAGGCCGGCACCCATATCGGCCCGGTCGTGGACGAGAGCCAGCTCAAGCAGGATACCGACTATATCGAGATCGGCAGGCAGGAAGGCGCGAAGCTCGCCTTCGGCGGCGAGCTCCTCAAGCGCGACACGCCCGGCTTCTATCTAGCGCCCGCGCTCTTCACCGAGGCGACGAACGACATGCGCATCGCGCGCGAGGAGATCTTCGGCCCGGTCGCCGCGGTCATCCGCGTCAAGGACTACGAGGAAGCGCTGGCCGTCGCCAACGACACGCCCTTCGGCCTTTCCTCGGGCATCGCGACGACCAGCCTCAAGCATGCGACGCACTTCAAGCGCAATGCGGAGGCCGGCATGGTCATGGTGAACCTGCCGACGGCGGGCGTCGATTTCCATGTGCCCTTCGGCGGCCGCAAGGGCTCCTCGCACGGTTCGCGCGAGCAGGGCAGATATGCCAACGAGTTCTACACCACGGTGAAGACCGCCTATACGCTGGCCTGAGGCCGTGCAGTCGTTTCCTTGCTCGGGCGTGGCCTTTGCGGGCCACGCCCGAACTGTCTCGAAACGGCACGGCGGCGTGGCTTGCTCTTCCGTGTAAACCCTTCGTTTTCCCTGCCGGAGAATGGCTGCCGTTCCGCGGGAACAAGCGGCGCCTGCTCAACCTTCCGTTTTGCGATGCCGGCTCAATCCCGGGCCGGATGCTGAATTGGAGGTTCCCATGTTCACAGCATCACGTTCAGTGTCGATCCCCAGGCTTTCGGCTGTTCTGGTCGCGGCGGTTCTTGCCGTGCCGGCGCATGGTCTGGCGCAGGAAGGCCGGGGGCTCGGCGTGGGTGTCAGCGTCGGCGGCGTAAAGGCCGGCGTCGGGGCAACGGTCGGCGGCGGCAACGGGCTCGCCGGCGCGCGGGTCGGCGCCAGCGTCGGCGGGTCGAATGGCATCAATGCCGGCGTCAAAGCGAATGTCGGCGGCACGCGCGGTCTCGTCGATTCCGATGTGAACGCGTCCGTCGGCGGCAGAAACGGCGTGAATGCCCGTGCGAAAGCCAATGTCGGCGGATCCAACGGGCTGCTGGACGCCAATGTGCGGGCCAATGTCGGTGGCACCGGCGGGCTTGGAGCGAACGTCGGCGCGAATGTCGGCGGCGGCAGCCTGCTCGATGCGAATATCGACATCGGTATCGGCGGCGGGGCGGGCGGTGGCCTGACGCCGGGCGACCGCACCGTGCTGCGCGAGTTCTCGCAACTGCCCCAACGCGACCGAATGCAGATGATCAAGCGCTGCCGCGGCATCGGCAGCGGCGGCTATGATGCCGGCCTGGTCAAGCTCTGCCGCCTGCTCCAGACGGCCTCCCGCTGAGCGTTACGAGAGGGGCGGCGGCCGCAGGCTGCCGCCCTCAGCTCTGGCTCTGCGCCTGGCTCTGCGCCTGGCTCTGGCCGGCGGACGGCGCCACTGTTATGGAGACGCTCATCGTCTCGGCCGCCTTGCCCACCACCATGCCGGAGACGGGCGCCGCATCCTTGTAGTCGAGGCCCGTCGAGAGGCGCACGTAGCGCGCATCCGGGCAGATCTTGTTCGCCGCGTCGAAACCGACCCAGCCGAGACCCTGCAAGTGCACCTCGGCCCAGGCATGGCTCGCCGTCTGTTCGGGCGTCTCCATCATAAGGTAGCCGGAGACATAGCGGGCCGGAATGCCGAGATGGCGGGCGGCGGCGATGAAGATGTGCGCATGGTCCTGGCAGACGCCCTGCTTGCTTTCGAGCGCCTGTTCGGCCGTGGTAGTGGCCGCGGTTTCGCCCGGCCTGTAGGCGACGGTCTCGTGCAGCATCGCCATCAGGTCGTGCATGCGCGCGAGTTCGTTGTCGCCGGCGGAGGCCTTGGCCATGTCGCGGATCAGCTTGCCCGGCCGGGTCAGCGGCGTTTCGCGCAGGTAGAGCCAGAGCGGCACGAACCCCTGGTGCGGGCCGAAGACGCCCGCCCGGTCCTCCGTCTCCACTTCGCCCTCGGCGACGATGCGGATGGCCACCTGCTCGGCATTGGTGCTGACGAGATCGACATGGTTGCCGAAATGATCGGTATAGCCGGCCTCCTGGCGGGCGCCGTCCACGATGGTCCTCCAGTGCAGCACGATCTGGCCCGGCTGGTTCTTCGGCGTCAGCCGCAGCCGTTGCAGGGAATATTGGACGGGGTCGTCATAGCGATATTCGGTCGTGTGGCTGATCTTCAGTCGCATCGCGCGTCCCCGGCCCTAGCGATAGAAACGGTAGCCTTCGGAGATTTCCTCCCCGAGGCGATTGTTGTGCACGATGAATTCCTCGATGAACTCGTGGAGCCCCTGTTCCATGATGTCGTCCATGCTGCGGCTTCTCAGCAGCATCAGCGTCGAGGACGCGGTCTCGTGCGCGGCATGGGTCTCGCCGTAGAGTTTTGCCAGATAGCCGAGATTGCTGACGATCTTGTCGTAGCTGTAGGCGAGCGAGCGCGGCATGCGCTCGTTGAGGATCAGGAAGTCGGCGATGTTGGCCGCGGAATGGTCGCCGTCGTAGACCCAGCTATAGGAGCGGTGCGCCGAGACCGAGCGCAAGATCGATTCCCACTGCCTGTTGTCGAGCGAAGAGCCCACCTTGGCGATCGCCGGCAGCAGCACGTAGTATTTCACGTCGAGGATGCGCGCCGTGTTGTCCGCCCGCTCGATGAAGGTGCCGATGCGTGAGAAGTTGTAGATGTCGTCGCGCAGCATCGTGCCGTGGAAGGCGCCGCGGATGAGGCCCGTGCGCCGCTTGATCGCATCGATCACCTCCGGCATCTCGGCCGGGCGGACGCGCCTGGCGAGCATCTCCTTGAACTCGATCCAGCATTCGTTCGTCGCTTCCCAGGTCTCGCGCGTCAGCGCCGTGCGGACCATGCGGGCATTGTTGCGCGCCGATTCGATGCAGGACATGACGCTCGACGGATTGGACCGGTCGCGCAGGAGGTAGTCGATGGCGTCGGCGCTCGTCAGCGCACCGTGCACGCTGTCGAAATCCTCGCGCACGCCGGCGCTTTGCAGGACGCCGTCCCAGTCCTCGTCGGAGGAGCCGGAGCGCGTCAGCGCCATGCGCAGGCCCGCGTCGACGAGGCGGGCGATGTTCTCGCCGCGCTCGATATAGCGGAACATCCAGTAGAGGCCGTTTGCAGTTCTTCCCAGCATCGGCTCAGTCCTCCAGAACCCAGGTGTCCTTCGTGCCGCCGCCCTGGCTGGAATTGACCACCAGCGAGCCTTCCTTCAGCGCCACGCGGGTCAGCCCGCCGGGAATGATCTGCACCTTGTCGGAAACCAGCACATAGGGCCTGAGGTCGACATGCCGGGGCGCGATGCCCTTGTTGACGAGGATCGGGACCGTGGAGAGCGAGAGTGTCGGCTGGGCGATGTAGTTCGCCGGCCGGGCCTTCAGCTTTTCGGCGAAGGCCGCGCATTCCTTCTTCGAGGCGGTCGGGCCCACCAGCATGCCGTAGCCGCCCGAGCCGTGCACTTCCTTGACAACCAGTTCCTCCAGATGCTCGAGCACGTATTTCAGGCTGTCCGCTTCCGAGCAGCGCCAGGTCGGCACGTTTTCCAGAAGCGCCTTGCGGCCCGTATAGAACTCGACGATCTCCGGCATGTAAGAATAGATCGCCTTGTCGTCGGAAATGCCGGTGCCCGGCGCATTGGCGATGGTGACGTTGCCGGCCCTGTAGACATCCATGATGCCGGGAATGCCGAGGGCCGAATCCGGCCGGAAGGTGAGGGGGTCGAGGAAGTCGTCGTCGACACGGCGATAGATGACGTCGATGGCCTCGTAGCCGCGGGTCGTGCGCATCTTCACCTTGCCGTCGACGACGCGCAGGTCCGAGCCTTCCACCAGTTCCACGCCCATCATGTCGGCGAGGAAGGCGTGCTCGTAATAGGCGGAGTTGAAGATGCCGGGCGTCAGCACCGCCACGCGCGGCTTGCCCGAACAGCCGGGCGGGGCGAGCGAGGAAAGGCTCTGGCGCAGCAGCTTCGGGTAGTCCTCGACCGGCCGCACCTTGTTGAGGTGGAACAGCTCGGGGAACATCTGCATCATGGTTTCGCGGTTTTCCAGCATGTAGCTGACGCCGGAGGGGGTGCGGGCATTGTCCTCCAGCACGTAGAACTGGTCTTCGCCCGTGCGCACGATGTCGGTGCCGACGATGTGGGTATAGACGCCGCCCGGCGGCTTGAAGCCGATCATCTGCGGCAGGAACGCCTCGTTGCGCTCGATCAGCTCGCGCGGGATGCGGCCCGCCTTGATGATCTCCTGCTTGTGGTAGATGTCTTCGAGGAAGGCGTTGAGGGCGATGACCCGCTGCTCGATGCCCTGGGCGAGCTTGCGCCATTCGCGGCCGGAGATGATGCGGGGAATGATGTCGAAGGGGATGAGCTTTTCGGAGCTGTCCGCGTGCCCGTAGACCGCGAAGGTGATGCCGGTTTTGCGAAAGAGGTTCTCGGCGTCCCTCGATTTGGCGATCAGGCGGGCCCGATCCTGTGCTGCGTACCATTCATGGTAGTTCTGATATGGCTGCCGCGCACCGGAGTCCGCGTTCATCATTTCATCAAATGCCAAAGGCGTGTTCCCCATTTTTCGTCATTTGAGTACAACATCCCCGGCAATGCAAGAACCATGCTCAATTAGCGGTCAAGAATTCTCACACCGCTTTGGAAGCATCCAGAACCGGCCATCGCGACGGTTCTTGCCGGAAATGTCCCCGCAGGTCGCGCCCCACCCGATTGGGGTTGCCGAAAACATGGGCAGGTGCCGAAAGACTGTTCGCGCTGCCTTTGCCTGAACCTAAGCATCAAGGAAATTCCTTTGACCATCACCGGCGCGATGCCTATCGCTCGCGCATCGATTGTCCCGTCCGCGGAAACACCATGTCCCTCGATCGCCTCGCCCCGGTCATCTTCGTCCTGCTCTGGTCCACCGGCTGGGTCGTCGCCAAGTTCGGCGCCATCGTCTCCGAGCCGCTGACCTTCCTCAGCATCCGCTATGTCGTCGCCGCGCTGCTGTTCGGCGGCCTTTGCGTGGCATCCGGCGTGTCCTGGCCGCGCGATCCGCGCACGGTCCTGCATGCCGTCGTCTCCGGCGCCTTCCTGCACGGCATCTATCTCGGCGCGGTCTGGTGGGCGATCGGCGAGGGGGTTCCCGCGGCGCTCTCGTCCATCATCGCCGCCCTCCAGCCCCTGATGACGGCGCTGGCGGCGCCGTTCTTCATCGGCGAGCGGCTGGGCACGACGCAGAAGCTCGGGCTCTGTCTCGGTTTCCTCGGCGTGCTCCTCGCCGTCCTGCCGAAATTCTTCGGCCACGGTTCGGCGGAGATCCCGGCCTTCGCCATCGTCGTCAACATGTTCGGCATGGCGGCCGTCACCTACGGCACCATCTACCAGAAGCAGCACCTGCATACCGGCGACATCCGCGCCATCGCGACGCTGCAATATGTCGGCGCGCTGATCGTCACCGTCCCCTTCGCGCTCGCGCTCGAAAGCCTGCATGTCGATTTCGGCTTCGCCTTCGTCGCGCTGCTCGCCTGGTCGGTGCTCGGCATCTCGATGGGGGCGATCCTGCTGCTGCTCTATCTGCTGCGCCGCGGCCAGGTCTCGCGCGCCGCCTCGCTCATCTACCTTGTCCCGCCCATCGCCGCCCTGCAGGCCGCCGCCATATTCGGGGAGGAGCTGACGATCCCGATGATCCTCGGAACCGTCATCGTGGCGGTCGGCGTCTATCTCACGAACCGCAAGGACCCGGCGCCGGCGAAGTGAGGCGCTCCACAAACGAAAACGGCGGGCCGAGGCCCGCCGTTTCTCAATTCATGACCGACCGGCTTACGCCTGTTCGCGGCGCTGGCCTTCAGCACGGCGCGGCTTGCCGCGGTGCTGCGGGCGGCCGGGCTGGCCGTTGCCGCCGCCGTGGTTGCGGTTCTGGCGCTCGCCCTGCTTCTGGGCGGGACGGGCGTGCTGCGGGCGCTTGGCGCCTGCCGGTGCGCCGGCTTCCGCCTGCGCGCCGTCGCCGAAGGGCTGGCGCTGCGGACGCTGGCCGGCGCGGCCGTTGCCGGCGCGCTGGCCGCCGGCGTTGCGGCCCTTGCGCGACTTGCCGCCGGGGCCTGCCGTGCTTTCGGCCGGGGCCTCGCCGCTCGCGACAGCGATCTTGATGCCCATCAGCCGCTCGATGTCGCGCAGGAGATGCGCTTCGTCCGGTGCGCAGAAGGCGATGGCGATGCCGTCGCGGCCGTTGCGGGCCGTGCGGCCGATGCGGTGGACATAGGCGTCCGGCACTTCCGGCAGGTCGTAGTTGTAGACGTGGGTGACGCCCGGGATGTCGATGCCGCGGGCGGCGACGTCGGTGGCCACCAGCACGCGGATTTCGCCGTCACGGAAGGCCTTGAGGGCGCGCTCGCGCTGGCCCTGGCTCTTGTTGCCGTGGATGGAGGCGGCCTTGAAGCCGACCTGGTCGAGGTGCTTCATCAGCTTTTCCGCACCGTGCTTGGTGCGCGAGAAGACGAGCGACAGGCCGTCCGGATTGGCGGTGAGCGTCTGCTTGAGGATCTGCGTCTTCTGGTCCTTGCCGGGCACGAAGTGCACGTACTGCTCCACCTTGTCGGCAGCCTTGCCGGGCGGGGTGACCTCGACCTTCTTCGGGTTGACGAGGTATTCGCCGGCAAGGTCGGCGATCAGCTTGGGCATGGTGGCCGAGAAGAGCAGCGTCTGGCGGTTCTTCGGCACCATCTTCGAAATCTTGCGCAGGTCGTGGATGAAGCCGAGGTCCAGCATCTGGTCGGCCTCGTCGAGCACGAGGTAGCGTGCCTGCGTCAGCGTCACGGACTTGCGGGCGATAAGGTCGAGCAGGCGGCCGGGGGTGGCGACGAGGATGTCGGTGCCGCGGTTCAGCATTTCCGACTGCTTGTTGATCGAGGCGCCGCCGACGACGGTGACGACGCGCAGCGGCGTCTTCTTGACGAAATCGCGCAGGTTGTCGGCGATCTGGTTCACCAGTTCGCGGGTCGGGGCGAGGATGAGGGCGCGGATGTTGCGCGGGTCGGGGCGGCGGGCTTCCAGGAGGAGCTTTTCGATCATCGGCAGGCCGAAGGCGGCCGTCTTGCCGGTGCCGGTCTGGGCGAGGCCGATGAGGTCGCTGCCTTCCATGACGAGCGGAATGGCCTTTTCCTGGATCGGGGTCGCTTTTTCAAAGCCGAGGGTGGAGAGCGTGGCGACGATGGTCTTCGAGAGGCCGAGGTCGTGGAAAGTGGTCAAGTGAATACCTTTCGGGGCGCCAAACGCGATTGCCCGGAACGCACCATGCGCTTCCGGTTTCGTCTGGCGTCAAGAACCCCGCGTGAATTGGGAACTTGTGGGTTGGTTGGCTATCGTCAGCGCAGTCTTCCGCAATCGAGGCGGATCGTTCTCTTGCGCTTGTCCTTCTTAGCATCCCAAGGTCGGGAAATCGCAGGCTCGCTCACGCGGCGGCCGAAGGGCGACGCTTCGGCTCATGTCGTTGTTTTGCGCCGAAAAGTCAAGTGCTAGTTTCGTAGCGCGCGAAAGGATGGCCTCGCCGCGACCCTGCCGGAACATGCGCCTGCGCGTTGCGTTGGGTCAGCACGCATCCTGCCACAATCCTGTTGGATGCTCGCCGACGCAGAAGGATCTGCGTTCCGATGAACCTCGCCACGGGAGTGAAAAATGACCGCTACGACTTGGATTCTCGCCGCCGACGGAAATCAGGCCCGCCTGCTCAAGGGAGTGAACCTGTTGAAGGATGGCCAGCAGAACCCGGAGCAGGAGGTCTTTCGCTGGGAGCCGAAGAAGGCGCAGGACATCATGGCCGACAAGCCCGGCCGCAGCCATTCCTCGGTCGGTCCCGGCCGCTCCGCCATGGAATATTCGAGCGATCCGGTGCGCGAGGAGCAGCAGAAATTCACCGCCGAGGTGGCCAGCCGGATCGATGACTATGCCGCCGAGGGCGCGTTCGACCGGCTCGTCGTGTGCGCCGCCCCGCAGACGCTGGGCGACCTGCGCAGCAAGCTGTCGGACAAGGCCCGCACGCTGACCACGGCCGAGATCGACAAGAACTTCTCCAACCTGCCGACGGAGAAGCTGATCTCCTCCGTCCGGTCGATCATGTTCGACGCCTGATCTTCTAAAGGTGTGCCGGAGCGCCGCCCTCTTCCTTGCGTCTTGCGACGAACGCATCCAGTTCGTCCTCGACCGCAGGGTCGAGCGGCGGCCTTTCGTAGGCGTTGAGCTTTTCCTTGAAGATCCGGTTGGCGTGGTCGTAGGTCGTCGGCCGGCCGGCTTCGGACCATGCCTCGAAGTTGCGCCAGTCGGAGAGGATCGGTGAATAGAAGGCCGTCTCGTAGCGCGCCAGCGTGTGCGGCGTGCCGAAGAAGTGGCCGCCGGGGCCGACGTCGCGCATCGCTTCCAGGCCGAGGGCGTCCGCGCTCACGTCGAGCGGCGCGAGGTATTCCGCCACCATCTGCAGCATGTCGACGTCGAGGATGAATTTCTCGAAGGAAGCCGTCAGCCCGCCCTCCGTCCAGCCGGCCGAATGCATGATGAAATTGCCCCCGCCCTGGGTCAGCGCCCAGAGGGAGAAGGCGGATTCGTAGGCGGCCTGTGCGTCCAGCGTGTTGGAGGCGTTGGTGTTGGAAGTCCGGTAGGGGATGTCGTACTTGCGGGCGAGCTGGCCGCCGGCGACGACAGCCTTCATGTATTCCGGCGTGCCGAAGGCCGGTGCGCCCGTCTTCATGTCGATATTGGAGGTGAAGCCGCCATACATGACCGGCGCGCCCCTGCGCACCATCTGCGTGAAGGCGATGCCCGCCAGCGCCTCGGCATTCTGCTGCACCAGCGCGCCGGCGATCGTTACGGGCGCCATGGCGCCGGCCAGCGTGAAGGGCGTCACCACCACGACCTGGCCCCGTGCGGACATCTCGATGATGCCCTGGAGCATCGGCGCGTCGAGGCGCAGCGGCGAGGAGGTGTTGATGATGGTGAAAAGCGAGGGCTCGCGCTCCATCTGCTCCATCGAGATGCCGCGGCCGATGCGGGCGATCTCGATGCCGTCGCGGTTGCGCTGGCGGCCGAGCGAATAGACGTGGAAAACCTTGTCCGTCAGCTTCACGAGGTCGGACAGGCAGTCGAGATGGCGCACCGGGGCGGGGATGTCGACCGGCTCGACCGGGTAGCCGCCCGTCGTGTGGACGATGTCGTAGCACTGGGCGAGCTTGACGAGCTTGCGGAAATCCTCCCGGTTGCCGGCCCGGCGCCCGCCGTCGCGGTCCGCGACGAAGGGGGCCGAGGCGACCTGGGCGAAGACGAGGTTGTCGCCGCCGATCTCCACGTTCCGCACGGGGTTGCGGGCGTGCATGGTGAAGCGCGGGGGGACCGAGGCGAGCATCTCCATGATGAGGCCGCGGTCGAAGCGCACACGGTCGGTGCCCGGCGTCACCTCCGCCCCGGCCGCCTTCATGCGGTCGCGCGCCTCCGGCAGGATGATGTCCATGCCGATTTCCTCGAGGATCGTCAGGGAGGCCTGGTGCACGGCTTCCAAGGCATCCTCCGACAGCACGGCGGACCTTGCGGTGGCGTTGACGAGGTTGAGGTATTTCGAGGTCGCCGGTGCGCGGGGACCATGCTCGGCGGCGCGCCCGCTGTGCCGCCGCCTTTCGACGGGCGTTTCGCCCGCGGCGCCGGTCGATTGGCGATTTTCGAGCTTGATCACGTCACCCATATGCAGCGCAGCCCTGGTCTGGTTTGCCTTCGCGTTCTTGTCGCACATCCCGGGGCGCCATGTCCCGTCATTTGCGACAGGCAAGCGCCCTCACCGGATAAGCGCCAGGCACCTTCAGTTCCGGCAACGAAGTGTTAACCATCCGTTCAAGGATTGGTGATACTCCCCGAGGGGTATGAATCCCTCCTTCCTTGCCGCTTTGGGGAGCGCCTGGCGTGGCTGAATCTCAGGACGAATTGCTGGTGGCGGCCTGTGCGCGCGTTCGCGAGCACCCGCATCCGGCCTACGTCAAGAGCAGCGAATTGCGCTATCTGGCGGTGAACGATGCCTATGCGTTGCTGTTCGGCCATGCCCCGGCGGAGATGATCGGCCTGCGCAGCGACGAGGTCGGCGAGGCGCCCGGCCACAGCGACCGGGATGATCCGGAACGGCGCTGCCTGATCTTCGGCCATCCCGAGCGCGCCCGTTACCTGCATCCCTTCGGCGGCAGTTTCGAAATATCCTTGAAGCGCGAGCGGATCTCCCCGACGCTTTCCATCCTCGTCGGCTTCTTCACGCCTTGCGTTGATGCGGCGGCGGTCCGTCTGGCCGCCAATGCGAATGCCGATACCCTCCAGAGGACGGCGGGCGCGGAGACCGATCCCGGCAGGACGCGTGCGGCCGAGCATGTCGAAGACGCGCTCGACGCGATGGGGGCGGGGGTTGCCGTTTTCGGTGCGGACAACCGGCTGTGCTATGCCAATCCCAACATGCGGGATTTCTACCGGGTGCTCGTCGGCGATCTCGCGGACGGTCCGGTCAGCCTCGCCACGATCACCGAGGCCCTGCACGACCTGGAGGTCGGGCGCCTACCGGCAGCCGAGCGTGCGCCCTGGGTCGCCGCCCGGCTCGCCTGCTACGACCTGCCGCTCTACGAATCGGTGACGCGCATGGCGGGCGACTGGAGCCGCCTCGTCACGCAGCGCCGACCGGACGGCGTGCTCGTCGTGCTGCGGCTGGACGTCACCGCCCTCAAGGAGAGCGAAGGCCGGCTGAAGCAGCATTCGCAGGAGATCAGCCTCTATCGCGCGCTGCTCGACGAGTTGCCGGTCGCAAGCTTCATGCGTGACGAGGACCAGCGCATGATCTTCGCCAACCGGGCCTATGTCGAGATGACGGGCCGGCCGCCGGAAGACCTGCTCGGCGTCACCACGCGCCACATGTATCCCAAGCAGGGAGAGGAATTCCACCAGCAGAACCAGCTCGTGCTGGATACCGGCGAACTGTTCGAATCCGAGATCGACTATATCCGCGCGGACGGCTCGGTGCTGCCGACGATCTCGCGGCTTTATCGCGTCACGACGCTGGACGACAAAAGATACCTGATCGGCTCGCTCACCGACACGACGGTGCTGAAGAAGCGCGAGGACCAGCTCATCGAGGCGCAGCGCCAGGGGGAAGCCGCGCGGTCGGATCTGGAAAGCATCGTGGAGTCGCTTCCCGTCGGGATCGTCGTCGTCGAGGAGGACGACACGATCGAGCTGGTCAACGGCGCCTTCGAGGAGCTGTGGGGTGGTACCCTGCTGCCGATGAAGGGCCGCCCCATCGTCGAACTCCTGCGCTTCCAGGAGGCGCAGGGCGGAATATGCTGGGACGGCAGCCCCAATCCGGGCGGCCATGCGGGGTATCTGGCCGGCATCCGCGCGGGCGAGACGCCGGTGCGCGAGGTGACCTATACCACCGGCCGGACGGTGATCGAGGCCGGCTGCGCGATCTCCGGCGGCCGCTGCCTGCTCACCTATATCGACATCACGGAGCGGCGCGAGCGCGAACGCGAGGTGCTGGAGACGCGTACCGCGCTGGAAGAGGTCGGCAGCCTGCTCAAGGACGCGGTCTCCTCCATGAGCCAGGGCCTGCTGATCATCGAGGACGATGCGGTGGTGCTCTCCAACGAGGCGCTTTCCACCATGATCGCCATGCCGCGTGAACTCCTGCGGCCCGGCACGCCCGTCAAGCATGTGCTGCAGAGCTGCATCGACCGGGGCATTTCCGGGTATCTCGGCGAGCGGCCCGTCGCGGCCGACGAATTCGGGGCCATCCTTTTCACCGGTTTGCCGGCCTCGTTGACGGTGTTCAGCGGCTACAGCCGCTGGCTGCGCCTCGACGTGACGCCGACGCGGCGCGGCCGCAGCGTCCTGGTCTTTTCCGACATCACGGACCTGAAGAGCCGCGAGGACGAACTGCGCCGGCTCGTCACCCGCGCCGAGACGGCCGACAAGGCCAAGTCGGAATTCCTTGCCAACATGAGCCACGAGATCCGCACGCCGATGAACGGCGTGCTCGGCATGGCGGAACTGCTCGCGAAATCGAACCTCGATACCCGCCAGAAGACCTTCATCGACATCATGGTGAAGTCCGGCAATGCGCTGCTGACGATCATCAACGACATCCTCGACTTCTCCAAGATCGACGCCGGCCAGATGATCCTGCGCGACGTCGCCTTCAATCCGGTCGAGGCGATCGAGGACGTGGCGACGCTTCTTTCGGCAAAGGCGGCGGAAAAGGACATCGAGCTCGTCGTGCGCGGGGCGGCGGGCATGCCGGCCTCTGTCATGGGCGATGCCGGCCGCTTCCGGCAGATCGTCACCAATCTCGTCGGCAATGCCGTCAAGTTCACCGACCGCGGCCATGTGCTGATCGACCTCTCCTCGCGGACGACCGGGGATGGTGTCGAGATCGTCATCCGCGTCGAGGATACCGGCGCCGGCATCCCGCCCGAAAAGATGGACTCGATCTTCGAGAAGTTCTCGCAGGTGGATGCCTCCTCGACGCGCCGCCACGAGGGCACCGGCCTCGGCCTTGCCATCACCGAAGGGCTGACGCGCCTTTTCGGCGGCACGCTGGAGGCGGAGAGCGAGGTCGGCAAGGGGTCCGTCTTCACGGTGCGCCTGCCCATGGCGCTCGCCGCTGCCGCGCTGCCGGCCCGCATCGCGCCGGCGAAGGCGGCCGGCGCGCGCATTCTCGTCGTCGACGCGCACGCGCTTTCCCGCAAGGCCGCGCATGACATGCTGCTCGACTGGGGATACGACGCGACCGCCGTCGGCTCCGAGGCCGAGGCGCTGGCGGTGCTCGCCGCGGCCGCGGACATGAAGGTGTGCGTGGACGCGATCCTGCTCGACTACGAGCCGGAGCGGTCGCCCGCCTTCGTGCGATCGTTGCGGGAAAGCGCCTCGATCGCCGGCATTTCCGTGATCGTGCTCGCCTCCATGAACCTTTCCGCCGAGGATCCGCTGCTGTCCTCGCACGACGTCCAGGCCCATCTGATGAAGCCCGTCCGCGCCGACCTCCTGCGCGAGACGGTCTGCGAGGTCCTGCGCGTGGCGCGGGGCGCGGCGCCGTCTTCCGCTCCGGCCGCGAAGGAGGACAATGTCCTGCCGCTGCGCCCGCAGGCGGCGGCGCCCGCGGAAGAAGGCGGGTCGCTGGACGTGCTGGTCGCCGAGGACAACGAGGTCAACACGATCCTCTTCACCCAGATGCTGATGGCGTCGGGCCTGCGCTTCCAGATCGTGGAGAACGGCGAAGCGGCCGTCGAGGCCTTCCGCATGCGCCGTCCCGGCATGATCCTCATGGATATTTCAATGCCCGTCATGGACGGCCTGCAGGCAAGCCGGAAGATCCGCGAACTGGAAAGCGGCACGGGCCGCCGCGTGCCGATCGTCGCCGTGACCGCGCATGTGCTGGACGGCGACCGCGAGGAATGCCTCGCTTCTGGCATGGACGATTACCTGACGAAGCCGATCAGCGCCGAGAAGCTGGAGGAAAAGATCGACCGCTGGCTGAAGCGCGCGCCCGCATCCGCCTCCAAGGGCAAGCTTCACTGAGCACCTAGGCCGGCGGCCTTTCCCCGCAGAGCATTTCGCGCTTGCCGGCAAAGCCCGGCCGGCGTTCCACCGAAAAGCCCGCCGCCGCAAGATTGCGCCGCACGAAGCCTGCGGCCGCATAGGTGGCGAAGCGCCCGCCCGGAAGGGTCAGGCGATGGACCTCCGCCATCAGTTCGGCCGACCACATGTCCGGATTGCGCGAGGGGGCAAAGCCGTCGAGATACCAGGCGTCGAACGGCTCCTGTTCGCTCAAGAGGCTGTCGAGCGCCGCGCCGCAGACGACGGTAAGGCGCATGCCGGGTTCGAGGTCGATCTCGACGCGGCCCGCCGGCGCGTCCGGCCATGCGGCGGACAGGATCGCGCGCTCCCGGTCGATTTCCGGCCAGTGCGCCAGCGCCCGGGCGATGTCGGCGCGCGCCATGGGAAAGCGCTCGAAGGAGGTGAAGTGGAGGCTCGCGCCCTCCGGCGCCGTCTCCCGCCATTGCCGCCAGGTCTCCGCCAGATTGAGGCCGGTGCCGAAGCCGAGCTCGGCGATGCGGAACGGCGCCTGGCGCTGCCACCGGCGCGGCAGGTCGTTGCCGGCGAGGAAGACATGGGCGCATTCCAGGCGGCCGTCGCTGCGACAATAAAAGTGATCGTCAAAGGCGCGGGAATAGGGCATATCGCCCTCGTGCCAGTCGAGGATCGCTTCGGTCCGGATCGGGTTTTCAGGATTGTGATCAGCCATGGCAGATGCCGATAATCGCGCGAAGGCCGCCGGTCAACCGGCCGTCGACCTCCTTGTCGCGGGCGGCGGGGTCATGGGCCTGTGGACCGCGCTCCGCGCAGCACGGGAGGGGCTTTCCGTGCGCCTCCTCGAAAGAAGCCGCATCGGGGCCGGCGCCAGCGGCGGCCTGCTCGGCGCCCTGATGCCCCACCTGCCGGATCGCTGGAACGCCAAGAAGGCATTCCAGTTCGACGCGCTTGTTTCGCTGGAGGAGGAAGTCGCCGTGCTGGAGGACGAGACCGGGCTTTCCACCGGTTATCGACGCGCCGGCCGCCACATTCCGCTGGCAAGGCCGCACAACCGCGCCATTGCGCTCGGCCATGCGCGCGATGCGCTTTCGGTGTGGAACGCCGGTGAACACGCCTTCGCCTTCGAGGTTCTCGATGCCGCGCCCGTCGCAGGCTGGCCCTCAGAAGAGGCGACGGAATGCGGGCTCGTCCGGGAACAACTTTCGGCCCGCCTTGCTCCCCGCGCGCTTCTTGCTGCGCTGCGCGCCGCGCTTGCGCGCCTGCCCAACGCCACGATCGTCGAAGGCACCGGCATCGCGGCGCTCGATCCTGCCGCCGCCGTTGCCCGTCTGGATGACGGGAGCAGCCTTGCCTTCGGCAACTGCGTTCTTGCGGCCGGCGTGGAGACCTTTGCCCTCGTCGCGCCGCTCGGGCCACCGCTCGCCAGGCCCTCCGGCATGGGGGTGAAGGGGCAGGCGGCCCTGCTGCGGGCGTCCATCGACCCGGCTCTTCCGGTGATCTTCGCCGACGGTCTCTACATCGTGCCGCACGAGGCCGGCTTCGTTGCCGTCGGCAGCACCAGCGAGACCGATTTCGCCGATGCGACGGGCACCGACGGGCTTCTGGACGCGCTTGTCGAGAGAGCGCGCCGCATGGCGCCGGCGCTTGCGGATGCTCCGGTGGTCGAGCGGTGGGCTGGCCTCAGGCCCAAGGCGATCGGCCGCGAACCGATGGTCGGGCGGCATCCCGAGCACGCGAATATCAGCCTGATGACGGGCGGCTTCAAGGTGAGCTTCGGGCTTGCGCACGAGCTCGCCCGTGCCGTCCTCGACGAAATAAAGGGCGGCACGCTCGACGTGCCGCCCTCTTTCACCGTTCCGGCACACTTCGAGGAAGCCGGACGGGTGTGAAACGCCTTACATCCAGTAGGGGGGAACACCGTAGTAGTCGTGGATCGCCTTGCCGTTGCGGCGGTCCCAATCGTATTCGGCGTCACTTTCGTAGTGCGGGGCGTTTTCGACCTGTTCCTTCGTCACGTCCACGCGATAGCCGCCGAGGCCTTCGTCATAGCTCAGCTTGGCCCAGGGCAGCGGATAATGGTCCTGGCCGATGCCGAGGAAGCCGCCAAAGCTGAGGACGGCATAGGAAACGTGGCCGCTCCGCTTGTCGAGGATCAGGCGTTCGACCGAGCCGATGCGCTCGCCGTCGGCGCCGTAGACGTTCGTGCCCTCGACCTTGTCGCTGGCGATCAGATCCTGGGTTTCGCGAATGTTTGCATCCTGCATGGCCATAAGTGTTTCTCCTTGGTTGTCATGGACAGGAAACGGGCCAAGGCGGTAATGGTTCCTCACTACGGGGCTATCTATGCCCCGGATTCAATTCGACTTCCGGCCATCCGGTGCTAGGGTGGCCCATTCCCGAGGTGAGCGAATGACTGAGAAAACCTATGCGCGCGACCTGATCGGCTACGGCCGCAACCCGCCGCAGGTGCGCTGGCCGGGCGATGCGAATATCGCCGTGCAGTTCGTCGTGAATTACGAGGAGGGCGGCGAAAGCTGCATCCTCGACGGCGACGCGGCGTCGGAATGCCTGTTGTCGGAAATCGTCGGCGCGCAGCCCTGGCAAGGCCAGCGCAACCTCAACATGGAATCGATCTACGAATACGGCTCGCGCGCCGGCTTCTGGCGGCTGCACCGGCTCTTCACCAGCCGCAACGTCACCACGACCGTCTACGGCGTGACGCTCGCCATGGCGCGCAACCCGGAAGCCGTCGCGGCCATGAAGGAAGCCGGCTGGGAGATCGCCAGCCACGGCTATCGCTGGCTGGAATACAAGGACTTCTCCGAGGAGCAGGAGCGCGAGCACATCCGCGAGGCCGTGCGCCTGCACAAGGAACTGACCGGCTCGCATCCGCTCGGCATGTACCAGGGCAAGCCGTCGTCCAACACGCTGCGGCTCGTGATGGAGGAGGGCGGCTTCGTCTATTCCTCCGATTCCTACGCCGACGACCTGCCCTACTGGGTGCCGGGCGTCGACGGCGAGCCCTTCCTCATCATTCCCTACACGCTCGAAACGAACGACATGCGTTTCGCCACGCCGCAGGGCTTCAATGCCGGCGACCAGTTCTTCAACTACCTGAAGGACGCCTTCGACGTGCTCTACCAGGAGGGCAAGGAAGGCAGCCCGAAGATGCTGAACATCGGCCTGCACTGCCGCCTCGTCGGCCGCCCGGGCCGCGTCGCGGCGCTCGCCCGCTTCGTCGACTACGTGCTCGGCCACGAGAAGGTCTGGATCCCGCGCCGCATCGACATCGCCCGCCACTGGATCGAGCATCACCACCCCTCGAAGGACAAGACCGCATGATCGACCGCGCCGACTTCCTCGACCGCTTCGGTGGCGTCTTCGAGCATTCCCCCTTCATCGCCGAGAGCGCGCTCGATGCCGGTGCGGTCACCCTGCCGTTGACCGCGCAGGGCGTCCATGCGGCGTTGACCGATGCCTTCCGCAAGGCGAGCCGCGACGAACAGATGGGCGTTCTCACCGCGCATCCCGATCTTGCCGGCAAGCTCGCCATTTCCGGCGAACTGACGGAGGACAGCCGCAAGGAACAGGCCGGCGCCGGCCTCGACCGGCTGAGCCCGGCCGAGCACGCCCGCTTCACGGAGCTCAACACCGCCTATACGGAAAAATTCGGTTTCCCCTTCATCATCGCGGTGAAAGGGCTTACCAAGGACGACATCCTCGCCGCCTTCGAGGCCCGCATCGGCAACACCGCCGAGAAGGAATTCCAGACGGCGAAAGCCCAGGTGGAGCGCATCGCGCTCCTGAGATTGACTGCTCTGCTCCCCGGAGATTGAAAATGCCCGACGACCCACGACCGCCCTTCCTCTCCCCGGGAGGGCTGTCCGATGGCTGAGACACTGACGATCCGCCCGCTGACTCCTGAAGCCTTCGCCCCGTTCGGCACGGTGATCGAGGCCGATCCCGCCGCCATGCGCCATATCAACGGCGGCAACACCGAGCGCTACCATGCGCTCGCCGAGGCCGAAGCCGTCGGCGAGGATGCGAAGGTCATCATCAACATCTTCCGCGGCAGCCCGCGAAGCTTCCCCTATGCCGTCGACATGATGGAGCGCCACCCCTTCGGCAGCCAGAGCTTCTCGCCGATCGACGACCGGCCCTGGCTGGTGATCGTGGCGGAGGACGAGGGCGGCAGGCCGGGCCGGCCGCAGGTGTTCCGCGCCGGCGGGCGGCAGGGCGTGAACTACCGCCGCAACGTCTGGCACCACCCGCTGATGACGGTCGGCGCCACCAGCGACTTCATCGTCGTCGACCGCCTCGGCGGCGGTGTGAACCTTGAGGAATACTTCTTCGACACGCCGTTCATCGTCGAGCGGCCCTGACGTGCTTGAGGACGGTCGCTTTGCGACTGATCCCCCGACTGTCGAAATAGCGTGAAAGCCTCTCTTTCGTCATGCTCGGGCTTGTCCCGAGCATCTGCAACGTCTCGATCTTACAATGCATCGGCAGATCCTCGGCACGAGGCCGAGGATGACGGCAGTGGTGAGGCGAGCTTGTCCGTAAGCTGGGGAGCGGCCGCTCCTTATCTCAAAGCATCGCCTTCATCGGCCTGCCGGCCACATAGGTCTCGCGCACGGCGCGGTCGTCGCCGAGGGTCTGGAGCAGGAAGAGCTCGTCGGTGAGCGAGCGCACCACTTCCATCTTCAGCGCCATGGCCGGCGTCGCGGCGGCGTCGAGCACCACGAAATCGGCGTCGGTGCCGGCCTCCAGCGTGCCGATGCGGTCCGCCAGCGAGAGCGCTTCGGCATTGCCGAGGGTCATGTGGTAGAAGCTCTCGTAGGGGTTCAGCCGCTCGCCGAGCAATTGCTGGATCTTGTAGGCCTCGTCCATCGTCTTCAGCATGGAATAGCTCGTGCCGCCGCCGACATCGGTGGCGACGCCGATGCGCACGGGCTTTTCCCGCCGCGACAGGCTCTTCAGCGGGAAGAGGCCGGAGCCGAGGAAGAGGTTGGAGGTCGGGCAATGCACCGCCACCGCGCCCGCCTCGCTCATCGCATCCGCCTCGCGCTCGGAAAGATGGATGCAGTGGCCGAAGAGGCTTTTCGGCCCGAGCAGGCCGTATTTCGCATAGACATCCGTATAGTCGATGGCGTCCGGGTAGAGCTCGCCGGTGAAGCGGATCTCGTCGTGATTCTCCGAAAGATGGGTCTGGATGTGCAGGTCCGGGAACTCGCGGGCGAGCGCGGCGGTCATTTCCATCTGCGCCGGCGTCGAGGTGATGGCGAAGCGCGGGGTGATGGCGACGTGGTTGCGGCCCTTGCCGTGCCATTCGGCGATCACCGCGCGGGTCTCGTCATAGCCCATTTGCGGCGTGTCGAGCAGGCCCTGCGGGGCGTTGCGGTCCATCATCACCTTGCCGCCGATCATGCGCATGCCGCGCTTCAGCGCCTCGGCGAAATAGGCGTCGGCCGAGGCCTTGTGCACGGAACAGTAGGCGACCGCCGTCGTCGTGCCGTGGCGGATCATCTCGTCGTAGAAATGGCGGGCGATGCGGGCGGCGTGCTCGCTCTCGACGAAGCGGCATTCCTCGGGGAAGGTGTAGGTGTTCAGCCATTCCAGGAGGTTGGCGGCATAGGAGCCGATCACCTGCATCTGCGGGAAATGCAGGTGCGTGTCTATGAGCCCCGGCAGGATGAGATGGGGGCGGTGGTCGATCTCCTCGGCATCCCCGGCGGCTTCGGCGCTGACGGCGGCATAGGGGCCGGAGGCGAGGATCCTGCCGTCGGCGACCAGCAGGCCGCCGTCCTCCTCGTAGCGGTAGCTTGCGGCGTCGTCGATGGCTTCAGGGCGGCGGAGGAAGGAGAGCAGGCGTCCGCGGATCAGGGTCTGGGTCATGGCGGTCGGCGTCCTTCTGCGGCTGGTTCGAACGGGATGGTGAGGGCGTGTGTCATCTGTTTCCATATTGTGCAAGCTTTGCGGGCGAAGAAAGGGCGGGTGCCGGTTTTCCGCCCGCGCGAAGGCTGTCCGCGCGGGCGATCTTCACGCATCCGTGGATTGCTATGCGGCGGCCGCGAGGCTTTTGCGCCTGAGCGACAGCGCGATCACGAAGCCCGCCGCCGCCGCGATGCCGCCGATGAGGAAGACGCTGTCATAGCCGGCATGGTCGGCGAGCAGCCCAGCAAAGGGGCCGGTGAGGCCATAGGCGGCGTCCTGGAAGGCCGAGAAGCCGCCGAGCGCCGTGCCGCGCAGATGCGGCGGCACGCGATGCACGACCTCCCGCCCGAGCGAGGGAAAGATCATCGAGCAGCCGATGCCGGTGAGGAACGCGCCGACGAGGGCGAGCGTGGGATCGTTCGCGCTCCAGATGAGCATCTGGCCGGCGGCCTCGACGGCGAGCGAGCCGATCGCCACCGGCAGGCCGCCGATGCGGTCCGGCAGGTGGCCGAAGAAGATGCGCATCAGCACGAAGCCGCTGCCGAAGGCCGTGAGGCCGAGGCCGGCATGGCTCCAGTGCTGGTCGCGGAAATAGAGGGCGAAGAACGCGCCGATGGCGGCAAAGCCGATGCCCTGCAGGCAGATGATCGTGCCGTGCAGCCAGATGCGGTTGATCACGTTGCGGAACGAGGGCCTTTCCTGTTCGGGATGGGGCGCGACGGCCGGGATGCGCCAGATGGCCAGCAGGCCGAGCGCCGGCAGGAGGGCGCTGATCGTCATCGCCCCGGCAAAGCCGACCGACTGGAGCAGCGCAAGGCCGAGCGGCCCGCCGATGGCGAGCGCGCCGTACATGGCCGCGCCGACCATCGCCAGCACGCGGCCCGAATTGGCAGGGCCGACGATGCCGACGCCCCAGGCGATGACGCCGACGGCGACGAGGCTTTCGCCGAGGCCGAGAAGCAGGCGGCCGGCGAGGAGAATGGCGAAGGCGGCCAGGGGCTGGCCGGGCAAGAGGCCGGCGGCGAGCGAAGCCAGCGCGCCCGCGATGTAGAAGACAAGGCCCCGCGCGACGGCGGTCTTGGCGCCGCGGCCGTCGGCAAGCCGGCCGGCATGGGCGCGCGTCAGGATCGTGGACAGGAAGGCGCTGCCGACGCCGAGCCCGGCCCAGACATTGCCGAGGCCAAGCGAGCCCGTGACGAAGACGGGAACGATGGGCAGCGAGATCGCGACGCAGAGATAGGAGACGAGCAGGATGGCCGTCAGCAACAGAAGCCGGCCCGGCGGGGCCGCGCGCATGAATTGGGGAGCCATGGTTTCCTCCAGGCTTTCCCTCGTCCGACGGCGCATGAAAAACGCACTCCGACCGGCGAGGGTCGTTGTGCGTTGCTTGACGTCAGACGCTTACGGCCAGAACACTGGCGTAAAAACGCAATAGATTTTCCCGCACGGCAAGTCAACGGCTTGCGGCAGCGAAGGCGGCCGGTGGCTCATGCCTCCTGCGGCATGATCGCGAGGATCCAGTCGCGGAAGGCCCTGATCTTCGGGATGTTGCGGCGGTTTTCCGGGTAGGCGAGCCAATAGTCCCGCCCGTCGTTGCAGGTCAGTGCGAAGGGCTGGAAGAGCTGGCCGGCGGCGACCTCCATGCGGAAATGGCCGGGATTGAGGACGGCGACGCCCTGGCCGGCCATGGCGATCTGCGCGTCGATGGTCTGCGTGCCGAGCTCGTTGGGCGGGAAGCGTTCGAGATCGGGATTGTCGACGCCGGCGGCGGAAAACCAGGTGCGCCACCAGATGTCGCGCGCGCTGATGATCGGCAGCTTCAGGAGGTCGGCCGGCTCCTTCACGCCGCCGATGGTCTCGGCGAGTGCCGGGCTCAGCATGGGGGTGAAGTTCATGCGCATGACGCGGTGACTGGCAAGGCCGGGCCAGTCGCCCTTGCCCCAGCGGATCGCGACGTCCGCCTCCTCCTTGGCGAAATCGATCACGTCCTGCGAGGTGGTGAGGCGGACGGCGATGTTCGGGTGCCTGAGCTGGAAATCGCCGACGGTGCGGCTCAGCCATTGCAGGGCGAAGGTGGGCGTGGAGTGGATGCAGAGCTTCTGCTCCGTCGCGCCGCGCAGGTCCGCGACGGCCTCGGCGAGCTTGCCGAGCCCCTCGGCCACCTTCGGCGCGAGGCGTTCCCCCGCCTCGCTGAGGATGACCTGCCGGGGCTGGCGCAGGAACAGCGGCTCGCCGAGCGTCTCCTCCAGCAGCTTGATCTGGTAGCTGACGGCCGTCTGCGTCATGCCCAGCTCGTCGCCGGCGCGGGTGAAGCTCGCATGCCGGGCCGCCGCGTCGAAGACGCGCAGCGCATTGAGCGGGAAGTTGCGGGACATCTTCAAGGCAAAGTTCTCTTCATGCATGCAGACGAAGCTTCGATTGGAATTCCATCATCTTTCGGCGCACCCTGCAAGCAATGGATGGAATTCACGAGGTTTTCCCATGACATGCATCGCCGACCCGGCACGGGCGGGCGCCCTGCTATTCCGCAAGCCCGGCCTCTGGCATAAGCTCTCCATCGCCTTGCGCCCGGGTGCGAGGAAGCGTCGTCCGCGGCTCGATCCGCGGGAACTGTCCGATCACATCAAGCGCGATCTCGGTTTTCTCGACGGGCGCAGCGGCCGCTAAACCGTCTCGCCCCGCCATGCGGCGAAGGCGAGCAGCACCTCGGCCGCCGTCATCGCGGCGATGACCTCCGGGCGCTTGTCGTCGACCGCCGTTCCGCCGATGGGCAGGACGAGCCGGTCGGCCATGGCGCGGTCGACGCCTTCCTCCTCCAGATAGTGGAGGAAGCTGCCGCGCTTCGATTTCGAGCCGACCATGCCGATATAGGCAAGGTCCGTGCGGGCCAGCGCCTCGCGGCCGATCAGGAAATCGAGCGCGTGGTCATGGGTGACGATGACCACCGCCGAGCCCGGCGGGATATCGGCGACGAGCGATTCCGGCATGGCGTCCAGCCGGTGGTGCACCTCGGAGGTGAGTTGGTCGAGTTCGCTCTCACGCGCCTCGACGACGAAGACCTTGAGCGGCAGGAGCGTCAGCGCCTCGGCGAGCGCCCGGCCGACATGACCGGCGCCGAACACCCAGACCTGTGGCTTTCGCCGTTCCTCTTCCTTCAGCCTTGCATCGAGGGCCTTGCGGGCCGCCTCGTCGGCGACGGTGAAGGTCAGCTCGACGCGGCCGCCGCAACACTGGCCGATATCCGGGCCGAGGGGAATGTCGAGGCTCGCCTCGCCGCCGGCGCCCGCCAGGAGCTTGCGGGCATTCTCGATTGCCACATATTCGAGCTGGCCGCCGCCGATCGTGCCGTGGATCTCGGTCGGTGCGACCAGCATGAAGGTGCCCTTGTCGCGCGGGGCGGAGCCTTTCGTTGCACTGACCTCGACGATGACGACACGGTGCTCGCGGGCGAGAAAGCCCTCGAGGCTGTCCTGTAGAAAGTTCATTTCGTCCTTCTTGCGCGCCCCGCCATCGGGGGCGCCTTCTTATTGGGCGGTCCAGCCGCCGTCGACGGATATATGGGTGCCGTTGATCGACTTTGCCGCATCCGAGGCGAGGAACAGTGCGATGGCCGCCACCTCATCGGTGCCGACGAATTCCTTGGTCGGCTGGAATTTCAGCATGACGTCGGTCTTCACCTCGGCCTCACTGATGCCGCGGGCCTTGGCCGTATCGGGGATCTGCTTTTCGACGAGCGGCGTCAGCACGTAGCCGGGGCAGATGGCGTTGGCGGTGATGCCGTTCTCGGCGACTTCCAGCGCGACGGTCTTTGTGAGGCCCATGACGCCGTGCTTGGCCGCGACATAGGCGGCCTTGAAGGGCGAGGCGACGAGGCCGTGCGCGGAGGCGACGTTGACGATGCGGCCCCAGCCCTTGCGCTTCATGTGCGGCACGGCGCAGCGGATGGTGTGGAAGGAGCTGGAGAGGTTGATCGCGATGATCTGGTCCCATTTCTCGACCGGAAAATCCTCGATCTTCTCGACATGCTGGATGCCGGCATTGTTGACGAGGATGTCGACGCCGTCGAACTCCTCCACCGCCGTCTCGATGAGGTCTGCGATCTCGTGCGGCCTGGTCATGTCGGCGGGATGGTAGATGACGCGGCCCTTGCCGAGCCCGTCGAGCTTTGCCCGGATGGCCTCGATCTCGTCCGCCGCGCCGAAGCCGTTGATGACGACATTGGCGCCGGTTTCGGCAAAGGCGGTGGCGATGGCAAGGCCGATGCCGCTGGTGGAGCCGGTGACGACGACGCTCTTCATGACTATCTCCCGATATGCTGCGTTGCGGCAGCCTACGCCTAAAACTCAAGCGATGACAATTGCGTTTTCCGCGCGGTACAGTCCCGCTGGAGGCAAAGCGCGACTTGCGTTTTATTTTCCTTTGACATTCGTTTTTGTATCGTATTGAAGATTCCGAAGGGCCTGGGAGCGGCCCTTCACCGGGAGGGAAGCATGGGCGGATATGTTCTCGCGATCGATCAGGGCACGACATCGAGCCGGGCGATCGTCTTCGACGGCAACCAGAAGGTCGTCGGGTCCGGCCAGAAGGAATTCACGCAGATCTTTCCGCAATCCGGCTGGGTCGAGCACGATCCCGAGGAAATCTGGGAAAGCGTCGTCTGGTCGGTGAAGGCCGCGCTGAAGAAGGCCGGCGTCAAGGCGTCCGACATCGCCGCCATCGGCATCACCAACCAGCGCGAGACGGTCGTCGTCTGGGAACGCGAGAGCGGCAGGCCTATCCACAACGCCATCGTCTGGCAGGACCGCCGCACCGCCTCCTATTGCGAGAAGCTGAAGAAGCAGGACCTCGAAAAGACCTTCACGAAGAAGACGGGCCTGCTGCTCGATCCCTATTTCTCCGGCACCAAGCTCTCCTGGATGCTCTCCAACGTGAAGGGCGCGCGGGCGCGGGGCGCGAAAGGCGATCTCTGCTTCGGCACCATCGACACGTTCCTCATCTGGCGGCTGACGGGCGGCCGGTCCCATGTCACCGACGCCACCAATGCCAGCCGCACGCTGATGTACAACATCGCGGCGAACGAATGGGACGACGAACTGCTGGAGATCCTGCGTGTGCCGAAGGCCATGCTGCCGGAGGTGCTGGACTGCGCGGCCGATTTCGGAGTGACGGAGAAGGGCCTGTTCGGCGCGGAAATCCCGATCCTCGGCGTTGCCGGCGACCAGCAGGCGGCGACCATCGGCCAGGCCTGCTTCGAGCCGGGCATGATGAAATCCACCTACGGCACCGGCTGCTTCGCGCTGCTCAATACCGGCCCGGACATGGTGCGCTCGAAGAACCGCCTGCTCACCACCATCGCCTACCGGCTCGACGGCGAGACGACCTATGCGCTGGAGGGCTCGATCTTCATCGCGGGTGCCGCCGTGCAATGGCTGCGCGACGGGCTGAAGGTCATCAAGGCCGCGCCCGACACCGGCGATCTTGCCGCCAAGGCCGACCCGACGCAGAACGTCTATCTCGTGCCAGCCTTCACCGGCCTCGGCGCGCCGCACTGGGACCCCGAGGCGCGCGCGGCGATCTACGGCATGACGCGCAACACGGGACCGGCGGAATTCGCCCGCGCGGCGCTGGAGGCCGTCTGCTACCAGACGCGCGACCTGCTCGACGCCATGCACAAGGACTGGAAGGCGAACGGCAAGGAAACGGTGCTGCGTGTCGACGGCGGCATGGTCGCCTCCGACTGGACCATGCAGCGCCTTTCCGACATCCTCGACGCCCCCGTCGACCGACCGACCATCCTCGAAACGACCGCCCTCGGCGCGGCATGGCTCGCCGGCCAGCGCGCCGGCGTCTGGCCGGACCGCAAGGGCTTCGCCAAGTCCTGGGCGCGCGACACGCGCTTCACGCCCAAGATGGACGAGAAGACGCGCGCGGTGAAGATCAGGGGCTGGAAGGACGCGGTGCGGCGGACGCTGAGCGCGTAATTCCCATAATCGGCGCTTCTAGGCTTGGCGGCCGGATGCTATGCACCGGCCATGCAACCATCCCCGACCATCGCCGCGGGCCGATCCTGCGGGACCTGCACGCTCTGCTGCCGGCTGCCCGACATCGATCTCCTCGACAAGCCGGCGAATGCCTGGTGCCGGCACTGCGTCGCGGGCGAAGGGTGCTCGATCTATGCGGATCGGCCATCGGTCTGCCGGGATTTCCTCTGTTTGTGGATGACCGACGAAGGGCTCGCGGAAGCGTGGGAGCCGTCGCGCTCGCACATGATGATATACCGGCAGGGGCCGCAGGTTACGGTGCTGGTCGATCCCGACCACCCCGATATTTGGCGGCGCGAGCCGTACCATTCGCAATTGCTGGACTGGGCGCGTGAAGCGGAAGCGACGGGCGGCTACGTCATCGTGTTCCGGCAGGACGACGTGTTCAAGATCTGAGCGGGCGGCACTTCCTGCCGAAAATCAAAAATATTCCGGTGCGCCCTGTCGGCTGAGGCGTTACTCCTGCGTCTATCAACCACGGGAGTTCACCATGCTGTATGCCGTTCTTTGTTACGATGCCGAAAGCGAAGTCTGCGCCTGGTCGAAGGAGCTGGACGAGAAGGTCATGGCCGATCTCGGCGCGGTCAACCAGCGTTATGCCGAGGCCGGCAAGCTCGGGCCCGTCGCGCGGCTGATGCCGACGACGGCGGCCGTCACCGTGCGCAAGGGCCCGACGGACAATATCGTCATGGACGGTCCCTTCGCCGAGACCAAGGAGCAGTTCCTCGGCTTCTTCGTGCTTCAGGCTGAAACGCTGGAGGAGGCGATCCAGTTCGCCCGCGAGCTTTCCGCCGCCAATCCGGCGAACGGGACCTATGAGATCCGGCCGTTGCAGTTCTTCAATCCGGGAGTGCCCATAACATGACGGACCTTGCCTGGATCGACCTGGCGCTCACCTCGGCGCGGCCGCAGGCCATGGGGGCGCTGCTGCGCTACTTCCGTGACCTCGACATGGCGCAGGAGGCCTTTCAGGAGGCCTGCCTTCGCGCGCTGAGGACATGGCCCGACAAGGGCCCGCCGCGCGATCCGGCAGCATGGCTCATCTTCGTCGGCCGCAACAGCGGCATCGACCAGGTGCGGAAGCGCGCGAAAACCCGGCCGCTGCCGCCCGAGGAGGTGCTGTCCGACCTTGAGGACACCGAGAGCGACCTGGCCGACCGGCTGGACGGCGCGCATTACCGCGACGACATCCTGCGCCTGCTCTTCGTCTGCTGCCATCCGGACCTGCCGGCGACGCAGCAGATCGCGCTGGCGCTGCGCATCGTCTCCGGGCTTTCGGTCAGGCAGATCGCTCGGGCCTTCCTCGTCTCCGAAGCGGCGATGGAGCAGCGCATCACCCGCGCCAAGGCCAAGGTCGGCGCGGCCGGCATTCCCTTCGAGACGCCGGATGCGTTGGCGCGGGCCGAACGGCTCGGCCTCGTCGCGGCGATGATCTATCTCGTCTTCAACGAGGGTTATTCGGCCGGCGTGCCGGAAAAGGCGGATACGCCCTTCTGCACGGAGGCGATCCGGCTCGCCCGGCTGCTGCTCAAGCTCTTTCCGGCGGAGCCGGAGATCATGGGGCTGACGGCGCTGCTGCTCATCCAGCATTCCCGGCTCGCCGCCCGCTTCGACGGGGACGGGCAGATCGTGCTGCTGGAGGATCAGGATCGTTCGCTCTGGGATCGCGCGCTCATCGACGAGGCGCTTGTGCTGATCGACAAGGCGCTGCGCCACCGCGCGCCCGGTCCCTTCCAGATACAGGCGGCGATTGCCGCGCTGCATGCCCGCGCCGCGACGGCGGCGGAGACGGACTGGGTGGAGATCGACCTTCTCTATCAGACGCTGGAGCGCCTCCAGCCCTCGCCGGTGGTGCGGCTCAACCGGGCCGTCGCGGTCTCCAAGCGCGAAGGGCCGGAGGCGGCGCTGGCGCTGATCGAGCCGCTGGCGGAAAAGCTCGACGGCTATTTCTATTTCCATGGCCTGCGCGGCGGCCTCCTCAAGCAGCTTGGCCGCTATGCGGAGGCGCATCAGGCCTTCGACCGCGCCATCGCGCTCGCCACCACCTCGGCCGAGGCGGCCCATATCCGCCAGCACCTCGACAGCATGCAGCGCGAGGCCGCCGGCGCGGTGTTTCCGGCCTCGTGAACACACTGTTTCCCCGGCGCCTCTTCCAACCTCCGCCCGCGCGCCATATCTGAGGGAAAATCCTCTCATATGGAACATCCCATGGAACTTGGCCTCTATACCTTCGCCGATGTCGATCCCAATGCCGCCGACAAGGGGCGGGAAGGGGAGCGGCGGCTGAAGAACCTGCTGGAAGAGATCGAGCTTGCCGATCAGGTGGGGCTCGATGTCTTCGGGCTCGGCGAGCATCACCGGCCGGATTATGCGGCCTCGGCGCCGGCCGTCATCCTGGCCGCGGCGGCGGCGCGCACGAAGACCATCCGTCTTTCGAGCGCGGTGACGGTGCTGTCGTCGGACGATCCGGTGCGCGTGTTCCAGCAGTTCTCGACGGTCGATCTCCTGTCCGGCGGCCGGGCGGAGATCATGGCGGGGCGCGGCTCCTTCATCGAATCCTTCCCGCTCTTCGGCTATGCGCTCGACGACTACGACCAGCTCTTCGAGGAAAAGCTCGACCTGCTGCTCGCCCTCAACGAAAGTGAAAAGGTCTCGTGGAACGGCGTCATGCGCGCGCCGCTTTCGGGCATCGGCGTCTATCCGCGGCCCCTCCATGGCCGGCTGCCTGTCTGGATCGCCGTCGGCGGCACGCCGCAGTCGGTGGCGCGGGCAGGGGCCTATGGCCTGCCGCTGGCGCTCGCCATCATCGGCGGCACGCCGGCGCGCTATGCGCCGCTCTTCGATCTCTACCGCGAGGCCGCGCGGCGGGCGGGACAGGACGAGGCGAAGCTGAAGACCAGCATCAACGTGCACGGCTTCATCGCCGATACGACGGCGGAAGCGGCCGACACCTTCTACGGGCCGCAGGCCGAGGTGATGAACCGCATCGGCCGCGAGCGCGGCTGGGGGCCGACGAGCCGGGCGCAGTTCGACCAGTCGACCGGGCCGGACGGCCATCTCTTCCTCGGCGATCCGGAGACGGTCGCGAAGAAGATCGTCGCCCACCACAAGATCTTCCGCAACGACCGCTTCCTGCTCCAGATGGCCATCGGCATGATGCCACACGACCGCATCCTGCGCGGGATCGAGCTTTACGGCACGAAGGTCGCGCCGCTGGTGCGCGAGATGCTGGCGGACGAGCCCAGGGCGGAAATGGCCCCTTCCGCCTGACAGCGCGGCGCGGACGTGCTAGGACGCCCCGCGAAAGAGAGATGCGATGACCCTTGGAAACGATGAAGACCTGAGCGGCCTGAAGGCGATCGGCCGGATCTGCGCGAACGTGCTGCAGCACATGTCGACCGCCGTCCGGCCCGGCATGACGACGGCCGAGCTCGACCTGATCGGCCGGCGCATGCTGGAGGCGGCGGGCGCCCGCTCGGCGCCGGAAAGCTGCTACAATTTTCCGGGTGCGACCTGCATTTCCATCAACGAAGAGGTGGCGCATGGCATTCCGGGCGAGCGGGTGATCAAGGAAGGGGACCTCGTCAATATCGACGTTTCCGCCGAGCTCGAAGGCTATTTCGCCGATACGGGCGCATCCTTCACGGTCGGCCGGTCGGTGCCGGCGGTGGAGCGGCTCTGCCGTGACGGCAAGCGGGCGCTCTGGGTCGGCCTCAAGGAAGTCAAGGCCGGCAAGCCGCTGGCCGAAGTCGGCAACGCCATCGGCGCCTTCGCGCGCAAGAACCGCTATACGCTGATCGCCAACCTCGCCAGCCACGGCGTCGGCCGTTCGCTGCACGAGGAGCCGACGGAAATCGCCACCTGGCCGGACCCGCAGGAAAAGCGCCGCATGACGGAAGGCCTCGTCTTCACTGTCGAGCCGTTCCTCTCGCTCGGGGCGAACTGGGCCGAAGGCGGCGACAAGGATGAATGGACGCTCTACAGCGAGCCGAGCGCGCCGACGGTGCAGTTCGAGCACACGGTCGTCGCCACGCGCAACGGCCCGCTGGTGGTGACGCTGCCGGGCTGAAAGCCTTCACCGGCGCTGATCCGTCGATCAATAAATGTCGTTTGCCGCGGCCATGTTGCAGTGCAATGGTCCCGCCATGATGCACCGCACAGCCGCTTCTTCGCGCGAGATCCTGCGCGCCGCCATTGCCGGCGCGCTCGCCATGGCGGTGGCCATGGGGCTCGGCCGCTTCTTCTACACGCCCGTCCTGCCCGGCATGATGGCGGGCCTCGGCCTCAATGCCGCCGATGCCGGCATCATCGCGGCGGCGAATTTCGCCGGTTATCTCCTCGGCGCGGTGCTGGCCGCCTATGGCTGGGCGGCCGGCCACGAGCGGCGCCTTGCGGTCGGCGCGATCGCCGCGACCGTGCTGCTGCTCCTCGCCATGGGGCTTCTTTCCGGTGTCGGGGCGCTTTCGCTGGTCCGCTTCGCGGCCGGCCTTGCCAGTGCCTTCGGCCTTATCTTCACCTCGGGCATCGTGCTGTCCATCGGCCTTGCGCATCGCGATCCGCGCGTGCAGATGGCGCATTTCTCCGGGGTCGGCGGCGGCATCGCGGTTTCGGCGGTGCTGGTCTACCTCCTTTCGCTGGCGCCCGTCTGCGCCATCCCGGCATGGCGGGTGGACTGGATCGCCGGCGCGCTTCTGGGCGCGGGCGGGCTTGCCGCCGTCGCATGGCTTCTGCCGCGACCGACGGGCAGCGCCAGGGCCGTGCGCGAGCGGCCTATCGCCTGGACGCGGCCGCTGGTGGCCCTGATGCTGAGCTATGGCCTCTTCGGCATCGGCTACGTGGTCACCGCCACCTTCCTCGTCGCCATCGCCCGGGAAGGCGCCGGGAGCCCGCTGCTCGAATGCCTCACCTGGTTCGTCACCGGGGTCGCTGCAGCGGTCTCGCTGCTTCTCTGGAAACCCCTGGAGCGGCGCCACGGCGTCGCTGCCGCCTATCTCCTTGCGATCCTCGTGGAAATGGCGGGCGTCGTGGCGACGGTGACGCTGCCCTTTCCCTCGTCGGCGCTCATCGGCGGGGCGCTGCTGGGGCTGACCTTCGTCGTCATCACGGCCTATGGCCTGCAGCTTGGGCGCGTGCTCGCCAGCGAAAGCCCGCGCCGCGCCCTGGCGCTGATGACGGCGGCCTTCGGCATCGGGCAGATCCTCGGGCCGCTCGGTGCCGGCTTCCTCGCCGCGCACACGGGCAGCTATGTCCTGCCGAGCCTTGCCGCGGCCGGCATCCTCCTGCTTGCCGCGGCCATCACCGCACTCGGCGGGGTGCTTTCCATTAAATCTCGGTAATGCCTCAGGGCACCAATTGTTGTGCTGCGCAAACTCCTTTAGGTTCTGCGCATCTTCGGTGCGCTTCGCGCTGCCCGGCCTATGAGAAACGAAAGCTATTCCTTTGTTCGTCTCCTTCTTTCCCTATCCCAGATTGTTCTTCCCTTCCGTCATCCTATGGTCGGCCCTCGCCATGGCGATCTGGTACGCCGGCGGGGAAAGTCTGGGCGCCTATATCGGGCTGCCGCCGTTGAAACCGGGCGAGGAGGCGATCATCGGGGTCTCCGTCTTCTGGTCTGCGCCCTTCCTCTGGTTCTACATCTATTATGCGGTGATGGTCGGGCTGTTCGCGGCCTTCTGGTTCACCTACAGCCCGCATAAATGGCAGTTCTGGTCCGTGCTCGGTTCGGCGCTCATCATCTTCAACACCTATTTCTCGGTGCAGGTGAGCGTTGCGATCAACGCCTGGTACGGGCCGTTCTACGACATGATCCAGCGCGGCCTCGCGCGCACCGAGCCGATCCCGACGGAAACCGAGATCTATGTCGGCATGATCGGCTTTGCGGGCATCGCCTTCGTCGCGATCACCGTCGGCACGCTGAACCTCTTCTTCGTCAGCCACTACGTCTTCCGCTGGCGCACGGCGATGAACGATTTCTACATGTCCCACTGGGACAAGCTGCGCCATATCGAGGGCGCCTCGCAGCGCGTGCAGGACGATACGATGCGTTTCTCGCGCACGGTGGAAGGTCTCGGCGTCAGCCTCGTTTCCTCGATCATGACGCTCGTCGCCTTCCTCCCGGTGCTCTTCAAGTTCTCCAGCACGGTGACGGTGCTGCCCTTCATCGGCGAGGTTCCGCATGCGCTGGTCTGGGCGGCGATCTGCTGGGCGCTGTTCGGCACGGTGTTCCTTGCCGCGGTCGGCATCAAGCTGCCGGGCCTGGAATTCCGCAACCAGCGCGTCGAGGCGGCCTACCGCAAGGAGCTGGTCTATGGCGAGGACCATGCCGACCGGGCGCAGCCGCCGACGGTGGCCGAGCTCTTCGCCAATGTGCGCAAGAACTATTTCCGCCTTTATTTCCACTATCTCTATTTCAACGTCGCCCGCATCTTCTACCTGCAGGCCGACAATCTCTTCGGCACCTTCGTTCTGGTACCCTCCATCGTCGCGGGCAAGCTGACGCTCGGCGTGATGAGCCAGATCCAGAACGTGTTCGGGCAGGTGCGCGAGTCGTTCCAGTATCTGGTCAATTCCTGGACGACGATCGTCGAGCTTTTGTCGATCTACAAGCGCCTCAAGGCCTTCGAGGCTGCGATCTACGACCAGCCGCTGCCCGATATCGACGAGCGCTACCTGCAAAAGGCGGCGGTCGAAGGCGAGCTTGCGGCCAACGAGCCGTAAGCCTCAGAGGGCGGCTCCGGCCGCCTTCTTCTCCCTGGCGAGGATGTCCAGCGCGCCGGCATAGCTGACGCAGGCGACATCCGCCTTGCCGCAGGTTTCCGTCAGGAAGCGGTCGAGCGCCCGCCAGTAGGCGCCGGCATTCATCTCCACGAAATGGAAGCCGAGCTGCAGCGGGATGCGTTCGCCGTCATATTGTTTGGCGAAGGCGTCGCGATAGGCCGTAAGGGTGCTCTCCTCGAAGGCGGCGCTCTTTTCCGGGGCTTCCTTGCCCTTGGAATGGCGGACATAGAGATTGTAGTCCATGGCGATGACGGGTCGCTGCGCCGCGCCCTCCGGGATGAGTGGCAGGCCGAAGCGGGCGATGTCGCCGCTTGCGACCGGCATGGCCGGCCCCTTGGTGACGAGGCTTGCATCATATGTGAAGCCGTTCGCCTCCAGCGCCTTGACGAGGCCGCTTCCGGCGGAAAGATAGGGCGCGCGGAACCCTTTGATGTCTTCCCTTGCGAAACGCTTCCAGTCCGCCGGCTCGCGTTCGCCGACGCCGGCATTCTGCCAGGCGTTTTCCAGCGCGTCGCGGAAGAAGGCGAATTCGGCCTTCCAGTCCCCAGCGCTCCATTTGCCGCCGTCGAAGTGGCCGCAGGCATGGCTGCCGATGTCGTGGCCTTCGAGTTTCGCCAGCCAGATCTCGCCGAGGCGCAGGATCGTCTCGTCCTTGTCCTGCGAAAAGCCCACATTGGAGCGGCCGTGCTTTTCGTGCGGCGCCTGGTACTTCGCGCGCTCGGCCTTCGGGAACAGGAAGGTGCAGGAGAGGAAATAGGTGAAATGCGCGCCGGTGCGCCTGGCCATGGCGCGGCTCTTTTCCCAGAGCTGGTTGTCGTGCGCGCCGTCGAAGGAGACGATGACGAGTTGCTTGCGCCTTGCCGGCTCCACCGCGTCGTCCTTTGCAGAGGCCGTACCTGCGGCAAGCGCCAGGGCGAGGGGGAGAAGGAGGATTCGAGGCGAAAACAACGACAACATGGCGACCCGTGACAATTTGCAAAGGGTCTCTCATCGGTTCGGAATGCGGCAATCCTTTGATCGGGCTGGAATTGTCGCCCGGTGACGGATATTCCATAGACGGCGGCCGTCGGCCGATATTCATCAAGGGGTTTTCCATGACGTTACTCATCGCCGGTCTCGTTCTCTTCATCGTCACCCACCTGCTGCGCCCCGTCGCGCCGGGCCTGCGCAATGCCGGCATCGCGGCGCTCGGCAAGCCGGGCTGGATGGCGTTGCACGGCATCGTCTCGCTGGTGAGCCTTGCCCTCATCGTGTACGGCTTCATCTATGCGCGGGAGAACGACGGCGCGATGCTCTATTTCCCGCCGGCCTTCATGACGCATATCACTTTGACGCTGATGGCGATCGCCTCGGTCTGTCTCGTCGCGGGCTTCCTGCCTGCCGGCCATATCCGCACGAAGCTGAAGTTTCCGATCCTCGTCGCCATCAAGATCTGGGCGCTGGCGCACCTGCTGTCGAACGGCGAGAGCTATTCCGTGCTGCTCTTCGTGACGATCCTCGCCTGGGCGGTCATCCTGCGCATCACGCTCAAGCGGCGCATCGCCGCCGGCGAGACGGTGCTGCCCGTTTTCGTCTCGGCGAAATACGACATCGTCTCCATCGTCGTCGGTCTTGCGCTCTATGCCGCGATCGTCTTCAAGCTGCACGAATGGCTGATCGGCGTCGCGCCGCTCGGCTGACCGATTGCCGTTCCCCGGGGCTTTTCGCGTCTGCCCCCTTACAACGCCGAGAAAATCGGGTAGAAGGCGCTAACTTCAAACGTCAGTTGGCGCCGGGCAGGACATGGTAAATCAGGACGACAGCTTTATCCGCGAGGTGAACGAGGAACTGCGCTCCGACCAGATGCGCCTGGTCTGGAAGCGTTTCGGCCGCATCTTCATCGGCGCGGCCGTTCTCCTCGTGCTCGGCACGATCGGCAAGGTGGGCTACGAGTACTGGCGCGACAGCGAGGCTTCCGCTGCCGGCGACGAGTTCCTGGCTGCCCTCACCCTTGCGCGCGACGGCAAGAAGGACGAGGCGCTGGCAGCGCTCGGCAAGCTGGAAAAGGAGGGCTTCGGTTCCTATCCGGTGCTCGCCCGCATGCGCTCGGCCTCGCTGCTGGCCGAAACGGATGCCGAAGGCGCCATCAACGCCTTCACGGCGATCTCCAAGGACAGCTCGGTGCCGCAGGCGCTGCGCGATGCCGCGCGCCTTCGCGCCGCCTACCTGCTGGTCGACACGGGCACCTACGAACAGGTTTCCGCCGAGGTCGAGCAGCTTGCCACGCCCCAGGGCGCGCAGCGCCATTCCGCCCGCGAGGTTCTCGGCCTTTCCGCCTACAAGCACCAGGACTATGCGCGCGCCAAGGAATGGTTCGACGCCATCCTCAACGACAGCGAAAGCCCGCGCAACGTCGCCAACCGCGCGCAGATGCTGCTTGACCTGATTACGGCAAGCGGCAAGCTGTCCTCCTGACCTGGCATCTGCCGGGTCACTACAACGGAACACGTTCATGAGCTTCACCGTCGCCATTGTCGGACGCCCCAATGTCGGCAAGTCCACCCTGTTCAACAGGCTCGTGGGCAAGAAGCTCGCGCTCGTCGACGACACGCCCGGCGTCACCCGTGACCGCCGGCCGGGCGATGCCCGCCTCATCGACCTGAAGTTCCGCATCATCGATACGGCCGGTCTCGAAGAGGCCGCGCCGGAGACGCTGCAGGGCCGCATGCGCGCCCAGACGGAAGCGGCGATCGAGGAAGCCGACCTCTCGCTCTTCGTGGTCGATGCCAAGATGGGCCTCACCCCCGTCGACCAGACGCTTGCCGAGATGCTGCGCCGCAAGGGCAAGCCGGTCGTGCTGGTCGCCAACAAGTCGGAAGCCCGCGGCTCCGACGGCGGCTTCTACGATTCCTATACGCTCGGCCTCGGCGAGCCGACGCCGATCTCCGCCGAGCACGGCCAGGGCATGCTGGACCTGCGCGACGCCATCGTCGCCGCCATCGGCGAAGAGCGGGCCTATCCCGAGGACGACGAGGCCGTCACCAATATCGATGTGCGCGCCGAATTGGCCGAAGGCGCGGAAGCGGACGAGGACTTCGAGCCGGAATACGACGAGACGAAGCCGCTGCGCGTGGCCATCGTCGGTCGTCCGAATGCCGGCAAGTCGACGCTGATCAACCGTTTCCTCGGCGAGGACCGCCTGCTGACCGGCCCGGAGGCCGGCATCACGCGCGATTCCATTTCCGTCGAATGGGACTGGAAGGGCCGCACCATCAAGATGTTCGACACGGCCGGCATGCGGCGCAAGGCGAAGGTGCAGGAGAAGCTGGAAAAGCTTTCCGTCGCCGACGGCCTGCGCGCCATCCGTTTTGCCGAGACCGTGGTCATCGTCTTCGATTCCACCATTCCGTTCGAGAAGCAGGACCTGCAGATCGTCGACCTCGTGCTGCGCGAGGGACGCGCCGCCGTGCTCGCCTTCAACAAGTGGGACCTGATCGACGACCCGCAGGCCGTGCTTGCCGAACTTCGCGAGAAGACCGACCGCCTCCTGCCGCAGGCGCGCGGCATCCGCGCCGTGCCGGTCTCCGGCCAGACGGGCCGCGGCCTCGACAAGCTGATGCAGGCCGTCATCGACACGGACCGCACCTGGAACCGCCGCATCTCCACCGCCAAGCTCAACCGCTGGCTGGATGCGGTGCAGACGCAGCATCCGCCGCCGGCCGTCTCCGGCCGCCGCCTGAAGCTGAAATACATGACGCAGGTGAAGGCCCGCCCGCCGGGCTTCATGATCTCCTGCACGCGTCCCGACGCGCTGCCGGAATCCTATATCCGCTATCTCACCAACGGCCTGCGCAACGACTTCAACCTGCCGGGCGTGCCGATCCGCATCCATTTCAAGGCGGCGGACAACCCGTTCGCCGGCAAGGCCAAGAAGAAGCGCTGAGCGCTCATCCCTCCGGCAGCCTGTCCTTCGCCACCAGCGCGCCGTGATGCTGGATGACGGCGGCGGCGACCTTTGCCGCGAAGCGGGCGGCGTCCCCTGGCGTTGCGCCCGTTGCGAGACGGGCCAGGAATGCGCCGTTGAAGCTGTCGCCCGCGCTCGTCGTGTCGACGATCTTCTCCACCTGCGCCGAAGGCACATGGCTGCGCTTTTCGCCGAAGACGAGCGTCGCGCCCTTGCCGCCATCCTTGACCACCTGTTCCGCGACGCCGAGCGCATTGTAACGGCCGATGGTTTCCTCCAGCGAGGCGTCGCCGAAATGGGTCGTCTCGTCGTCGAGGCTCGGCATGACGAGCGTGGCGGCGCGCGCGCCCTCGGTGATCGTCGCGCGCATGCGCTCCGCATCGTCCCACAGGCGCGGGCGGATATTGGGATCGAAGACGACGCGCTTGCCGGCGGCCCTGGCACGGCGCAGTTCTGCAAGCAGGGTCTCCACGTCCTCCGGGGGCAGGATGGCGAGCGTGATGCCGGAAAAGACGATGATGTCCGAGGCCTCAATCGCGGCACGCAGCCGGTCGCCGTCCTGTGCGAGGCGCTTTGCGGCGGATGCCGAGCGCCAGTAGGAGAAGCTGCGCTCGCCGTCCTTGAGGTGGATCATGTAGAGGCCCGGCGCGCGGCCTTCGATGCGGGCGACATGGGTCGTGCCGATGCCGTGGCCCTCCATGAAGGCCAGCATCTCGCCAGAGATCGTGTCCGTGCCGACGGCGGAGAGATAATCGACGCTCCAGTCGGACGGCAGGTACTGGCGGGCGTAATAGGCGGTGTTGAACGTGTCGCCGGCGAAGCTCTTGCGCATCAGGCCGCCTTCGGCCTGCATCAGTTCCACCATGCACTCGCCGATCGCCAGCAGCCGTCCCGCCATGCCCGTTCCTCCCGGTCAACTTCGCCGGAAAGAGGAAATACTGTCAAAGAGTTGGCGGGGCAAGACGATGCCGGCGCTTTCTGCCTGCCGCCGACGCTCCAGGCGTTCGAGGCCGGGAATGTAGACGCCGTAATCGCCGGAAAGGCGCTGCACCTGGCCGGAGAGCCGGGCCGGGAAGTCGTCGGCGAAAAGCGTCGGCGAGAGGGCAAGGACGAAGAGGCCGACGCCGGGCGTGACCTCGCCCGCCTGGAAGTCCGGCGCGTCGAGCGACCAGTTAGCACCCGTGAGGCCCGCGGCCAGAACCTCCACCATGAGGGCGATGTTCGCCCCACGCGCGCCGCCGAAGGCCAGCAGCGCGCCCTGCATGGCCGCGAAGGGGTCGGTGGTCGGCTCGCCGTCCTGATCGAGCGCCCAGCCCTCGGGAAGCGCCTCGCCGCGCGCCGCGGCCGCGCGGATGTTGACGAAGGCGGTGGCGCTCGAGGCCTGGTCGACCAGCAGCAGCCGGCCGTCCGCCAACGGGGCGGCGAAGGCGAGCGGATTGGTGCAGTAGACCGGCTGGCGGCTGCCCGAACCGGCGAGAAGCGCCGGGCCGTTGGTGGCGGCCAGCGCCACGAGGCCTTCTTCGGCGAGGCGGGCGGCATACCAGCCGAGCTCGCCGGCGGTATAGCTGTTTTGCGAGGCGAAGACGGCGATGCCGAAGGTCTTGGCCTTCGATACCAGTTCCTCGCAGGCGGCCGAGAAGCCGTGCTGCGCCACGCCGCCCATCGCGTCGCATTTCATGATGGCGGGCACGGGCGAGGTGATGAGCGGCTCGGCCCGGCCTGCGATGCGGCCGTCGACGAGGCCGCGCATGTAGTCCGTGAGGTGCTGGAGGCCCATGGTCCGCCTGCCGGCCATCTCGGCATCGACGGTGGCGCGGGCGAGCGCCGCGGCGGCGGCCTCCGCCATGCCCACGCGCGCAAGCGCGGCACGGGCGAAGTCGATCGCCTCGGTCGGGGAAAGGGTGACGTTATCGGCCATATGGTCAACCTTCTCTATGGAATTGGCCGGCATCATCGAGACCGGCCGGTCTTTCGTCAACCTTCGAAAAATCGGGGCATGTGCCGTTTACGCTCCGGGGGGTGCGCGTTACATCTTGCCCGAGACAAACAGCAGCGGAGCAGGAACGCATGGCAAAGCCCCATAAGAAGATCGACGACTGGTGGCGCGGCGCGGTCATCTACCAGGTCTATCCCCGCTCGTTCCAGGACACGACCGGCGACGGCATGGGGGACCTCAGGGGCATCACCAGGCGGCTCGGGCACATCGCCTCGCTCGGCGTCGACGCCATCTGGCTTTCGCCCTTCTTCAAGTCGCCGATGGCGGACATGGGCTATGACGTCTCGGACTATTGCGATGTCGATCCGATGTTCGGCACGCTCGCCGATTTCGACGCGATGCTGGCCGAGGCCCATCGCCTCGGCATCAAGGTCATCATCGACCAGGTGATCTCGCACACGTCCGACCAGCATCCCTGGTTCGTCGAGAGCCGGTCCAGCCGATCCAACCCGAAGGCGGACTGGTATGTCTGGGCCGATCCCAAGCCGGACGGCACGGCGCCCAACAACTGGCTGTCGATCTTCGGCGGGCCGGGCTGGGAATGGGACGGCGTGCGCAAGCAATATTACATGCACAACTTCCTGACCTCGCAGCCGGATCTCAACTTCCATAACAAGGCCGTGCGGGACGCGCTGCTGAAGACCGTGCGCTTCTGGCTCGACCGCGGCGTGGACGGCTTCCGCCTCGACACGGTGAACTTCTATTTCCACGACCGGAAGCTGCGCGACAACCCGCCCCACGAGCCGAACCCGGACGAGATCGGCCTCGATGCGCCTGATGTGAACCCTTATGGCATGCAGACGCATCGCTACGACAAGACGCAGCCGGAGAATGTCGATTTCCTCAGGCGCTTCCGCGCGCTGCTCGACGAATACGAGGGGCGCATGACGGTGGGCGAGGTCGGCGACGGCGCGCGCTCGCTGAAGACGGTCGCCGAATACACGGGCGGCGGCGACAAGCTGAACATGTGCTACACGTTCGACCTGCTCGGGCCGGATTTCACCGCCGACCATATCCGCAAATGCGTGCAGGGCTTCCAGCGGGCGGTGACGGACGGCTGGGTCTGCTGGGCCTTCTCCAACCACGACGTCAACCGCCATGTCAGCCGCTTCATCCATGCCCCGGAGGAGCGCGAGCGCGTCGCCAAGCTGGCGATTACCCTGCTTTCGACGCTGCGCGGCTCGATCTGCCTCTACCAGGGCGAGGAACTGGGTCTCACGGAGGCCGAGCTTGCGTTCGAGGACCTGCGCGATCCCTATGGCATCCGCTTCTGGCCGGCCTTCAAGGGCCGCGACGGATGCCGCACGCCGATGCCCTGGCAGCGCGGCGAGGCCCATGCCGGCTTCAGCACCGCCAAGCCCTGGCTGCCGGTGCCGGAGGACCACGCCCGCCTTGCCGTCGATACGCAGGAGAAGATCGCCGGCTCCGTGCTCAATCACTACCGCGCGACGCTCGCCTTCCGCAAAGAGCACGAAACACTGCACGACGGCGACATGTCCTTCCTCCATTCCAACCACGACATCCTCGCCTTCACCCGCGAGAAGGCCGGCGAGAAGCTGCTCTTCGTCTTCAACCTGACGCGCGAGAAGGCGGAATTCGTGCCGGCGAAATCGCTGAAGCTCGGCGAACCGCTGCCGGTCCCCGGCTTCGGCGCGAAGCTGAAGGACGGGACGATCGAGCTGGACGCGCTGGACATGGCCTGCGTGCGGCTCTAACAGACTGCTGATTGACCTCGCCACGCGCACTGCCGTCATCCTCGGCCTTGAGCCGAGGATTCATTTTCCTCAAAGGGTTATGGATGCTCGGGTCAAGCCCGAGCATGACGAAGGAGAGGCTTTCCGGATGGCAAGACTGCCGCGCGCTTTTGCTCGAAATGCTTTAGCGTTTGCGTCCGACGAGCCGGTCGTATTCGGCGTGCGAGCCTATCCAGAACCAGACGAGCGTTTCGCTCTCAGGAACCTTGACGGCCAATGCCCGCCAGGAAAGGCCAACCCGCGCGGACCAGAATCGACCGACAGGCTTCAGCTGAAGGGACGGATGTTCGGGATTCGCCTTGAGCAGATCAAAGTTCTTGTCTGCCTGCTGGCGTATATGCGGGGGAAGCGCATCGTAGCATTTCCAGAATGCTTCCGTTGCGTGGTGTTTCAAAGCGGACGCGTCCGTTGGCTACGGAACTGGGCGAGGGCAAGTTCCGCAAGTTCATCCAGCGTTCCGTTGGCGACGTCTTCCGCCATGTCTCGATCCCAGCGCTCGGCCTGAAGCGCCTCGAACCATGCGGAAAATCGCTCGAATTCCTCCGGGCTGAGTTCCGATACGCTTTTTTCGATCTGCTCCAGCTTCGTCATATCCGCGATCCTTTCGTACATATTGTACGGGAAGAAGGATTATACGGAAAGCCGGCCTCACCCGATCAGCGCGAACCGGTCCACATCCACCATCCCCCTGTCGGAAATCTTCAGGTGCGGGATGACCGGTAGCGGCAGGAAGGCGAGCTGGAGGAAGGGTTCTTCCAGCGTAGCGCCGAGGGCGAAGGCGGCCTGGCGCAGGTGATGCAGGGTGTCGCGCACGGCCTCGTAGGGTTCGAGGCTCATCAGGCCGGCGACGGGCAGGGCGATCTCGCCGGTGACCTTGCCGTTCTCCACCACGACGAAGCCGCCCTTGATCTCGCCGAGGCGGTTCGCCGCGAGCGCCATGTCGTCCTCGTCGACGCCGACGACGCAGATATTGTGGCTGTCGTGCCCGACCGTCGAGGCGATGGCGCCCTTCTTGAGGCCGAAGCCCTGCACGAAGCCGTTGGCGTGGTTGCCGTTCTTGCCGTGGCGCTCGATGACGGCGACCTTGATGATATCCTGTGCGAGGTCGACGGCGGTCTGGTTGCCGCCGGCCGGCAGGCGGTAGCGGCGGTGCTCGGTGATGATCTTGCCGGGCAGGACACCGATGACCGAAGTCTCGCCTTCGGTGACGGGGACGGCGAAATGGGCGGCGCTGACGGGGCGAGCCTTGACGCTGTCGAGGCCGACCGGCTCGACCGTCTTGCGGGTCGCGAAGAGCGCGTCGTCCACCTTGCGGCCGGCGGAGAAGACCATCCCGGCCTTGCAGGTCTCCAGCGTATCGACGACGACGAGGTCGGCCCGCCAGCCGGGGGCGACGAGGCCGCGGTCGCGGAGGCCGAAGGCCTTGGCCGCGGAGATGGAGGCGGCGCGGTAGACGGCGAGCGGGGCGCGGCCGTGGGCGATGGCCGTGCGGATCATGTAGTCGAGATGGCCCTGCTCGGCGATGTCGAGCGGGTTGCGGTCGTCGGTGCAGAGGGCGAGGAAGGGCGAGAGCCGTTCGGTGAGGATCGGCATCAGGGCGAGGAGGTCCTTGGAGACGGAGCCCTCGCGGATGAGGATGTGCATGCCCTTGCGGATCTTCTCCAGCGCTTCCTCGGCCGTCGTGCATTCGTGCTCGGTGCGGATGCCGGCGGAAAGATAGCCGTTGAGGTCGTTGCCGCGAAGGAGCGGCGCGTGGCCGTCGATATGGCCGCCCTGGAAGGCCTCCAGCTTGGCGAGGCAGACGGGATCCTTGTGGATGACGCCCGGGAAATTCATGAATTCGGCAAGGCCGATGACCTTGGGATGGTCGCGGAAGGGGAGCAGGCGCTCGACCGGCAGGTCGGCGCCGGAGGTTTCCAGATGCGTTGCCGGCACGCAGCTCGACAGCTGCACGCGGATATCCATGATCGTTTCCATCGCGCTGTCGAGGAAGAACTGGATGCCTTCGGTGCCGAGCACGTTGGCGATCTCATGCGGGTCGCAGATGACGGTGGTGACGCCATAGGGCAGCACGCAGCGGTCGAATTCGTGCGGCGTCACCAGCGAGGATTCGATATGGAGATGCGTATCGATGAAGCCGGGCACGACGATGCGGTCGGTGATGTCGATTTCCGTCCGGCCCTTGTATTCGCCGCAGGTGCCGACGATGCGCTCGCCGCAGATGGCGATATCGGAGGCGACGAGCTCGCCCGTCACGAGGTCGAAGAACTGCCCGCCCTTCAGCACGATATCGGCATCCTCGCGGCCGGTTCCCTGGTCGATGAAGCGTTCCAAGTCGGTCATGGCTGGTCTCCGAATCCTTTTCGCAGACTCTAGAGCATTTCCGCTTTTCTCCGAGTCGCGAAAATGCGCCAACTCTTTGCTTGCCGCATTTCCCTACGCAAAATCGCTTCGCATTTTTGCTGGAAATGCTCTGGCCGCCGCAGGAAGAAAGGGCCGGGGCGGCGGATCTTCAGCGCGGGAAGGTCACGGTGAAGGCGAAGCGCGTGCGTGCGCCCGCGGCAAGCAGGGTGGTGAAGGGCCGGTCCTTCAGCTCGCGCGCGCCGCCATATTCGGCGGCCGTGCCATGCCACGGCTCGATGCAAAGGAAGGGCGCGCCGGGCTTGGTCCAGAGCGCGAGGTTCGGCAGGCTTTCGAAACGGAAGCGCAGCGCCGGGCCATCCTCGGCGGCATAGCTGAGGCCGGTGCCGGCGCCTTGCGGGAAGACGAGGGCGTCGTTTTCGAAGAGCGCATGGGCGAGCGTGAGCCGGCCATCGCTGAAGGGCGAGGGGAGCCGGTGGGGCGAGAGGAGGCCCTTTTCCAGCGGCTGGCGCTCCGGCATTCCTCCATTGTCGAGCGTGACGGTGTGCGGCCGGCCGGCGGCGCCCGGCAGGGGCCAGAGGAAGGCGGGGTGGAAGCCGCAGCCGAAGGGCATGGGGACCGCGCCGCGGTTCTCCACTTCGGCGGAGACGGTCAGCGCCGGGCCATCCAGGCGGTGCTCGACGGAAAGCCGGAAATCGAACGGATAGGCGGCGCGGGTTTCCTCCGATGCTTCCAGCACGTAGCGGCAGGCGCTGTCCTTGGCCGCTTCGAGCGAGAATTCCCGCCGGCGGGCAAAGCCGTGCTGCGCCATCGGATAGGGCTTGCCGTCGATCACCAGCGTATCGTCCGGCGCCTTGCCGACGATGGGGAAGAGGACCGGCGAGCGGCCGGTCCAGAAGGCGGCGTCGCCGTTCCACAGCCAGTCCGCCCCGTCGCGCGTCGTCGCGGATTGCATCTCGGCGCCGAGGGCGGAGACCTCGATGGAGAGGAATTCGTTCGCTATGCGGGTCATGGTCGGCATCGGCTGGCCCTCGTCGTGGTGGCCGCACAATTGCGCTGAACGGGGCGGACTTGCAAGAGCGGCGGTCGATGATGGCATGTGCCGCTTGCCCCTCATCCGGCCTGCCGGCCACCTTCTCCTCGGCTGTGGGGCGAAGGGGATATGCCGCGCCGGTTTCCCCAAGTTGTCAACGTTGCGTGAAGCAAGACTCGTCTCCCCGCTAGCGGCAGACTTCGACGTTGCCCCATTCCCCTGCTCCCCAGCGGGGAGAAGGTGCCGGCAGGCGGATGAGGGGGATGTCGAAGGGAAGAAGGGAAGTCTTTCCGTAACTCGCCCCCTCATCCGACCCTTCGGGCCACCTTCTCCCCGAGGGGAGAAGGGAAGAGAGGTTGCTTCGAATTCCATATCCGGTAGCCCTGCCACTAGCAGGAGAGGGGGCAAATGCCACCCTGTGCCGCGAGAAACAAAAATGGCGGCCGAAGCCGCCATTTTCCTGAAAATCCGCCCGGCTCAGATATTGTTCTGCAGGACCTCGCGCAGCTTGCCGAACAGTTCGTCGATCTCAGGCTTCTCGATGATGAGCGGCGGGGAGAGGGCGATGATGTCGCCGGTCGTGCGGATGAGCAGGCCCTTCTCGTAGGCCTTGAGGAAGGCGTTGAAGGCGCGCTTGGTCGGCTCGCCGGGGATGGAGGCGAGCTCGACGGCGCCGATCAGGCCGACATTGCGGATGTCGATGACGTTCGGGCAATCCTTCAGCGAGTGCAGGCCCTCTTCCCAATAGGAGGCAAGCTCGCTGGCGCGGGTCAGAAGGCCCTCTTCCTTGTAGGTGTCGAGCGTGCCGAGGGCGGCGGCGCAGGCGATCGGGTTGCCGGAATAGGTATAGCCGTGGAAGAACTCGATCATGTGTTCCGGGCCGTTCATGAAGGCGTCGTGGATTTCCGACGTCACGAAGACGGCACCCATCGGGATCACGCCGTTGGTGAGGCCCTTGGCGGTGGTGATGATATCAGGCTTCACGTCGAAATACTGCGCGGCGAAGGGCGCGCCGAGGCGGCCGAAGCCGGTGATGACCTCGTCGAAGATCAGGAGGATGCCGTGCTGCGTGCAGATCTCGCGCAGCTTCTGGAGATAGCCCTTCGGCGGGATGAGGACGCCGGTGGAGCCGGCGACCGGCTCGACGATGACGGCCGCGATGGTCGAGGCGTCATGCAGGGTGATGATGCGCTGGAGTTCGCTGGCGATGTCGCCGCCATGCTCCGGCTCGCCGCGGGAGAAGGCGTTCTTGTCCGGGAAGTGCGTGTGCGGCATGTGGTCGACGCCGGTCAGCAGCGTGCCAAACATCTTGCGGTTGGAGACGATACCGCCGACGGAGATGCCGCCGAAATTGACGCCGTGATAGCCGCGCTCGCGGCCGATCAGGCGGAAGCGCGAGCCGTCGCCCTTGGCGCGGTGATAGGCGAGCGCCACCTTCAGCGCGGTCTCGACCGATTCGGAGCCGGAATTGGTGTAGAGGACGTGGTCCATGCCATCGGGGGCGATGTCGACGAGGCGGTTGGCGAGTTCGAAGGCCTTGGGATGGCCGAGCTGGAAGGCGGGGGCGTAGTCGAGCTCGCCCGCCTGCTCGCGGATCGCCTCGGTGATCTTCGGCCGGCAGTGGCCGGCGTTGACGCACCACAGGCCCGCCGTGCCGTCGAGCACCTGACGGCCGTCATGGGTGGTGTAGTACATGTCCTTCGCGCCGACGAAGAGGCGCGGCTCCTTCTTGAACTGCCGGTTCGCCGTGAAGGGCATCCAGAAGGCACGCAGATCGTTGGGGGTGTTGAGGCGGTTGGACATGCGGTCTCTCCATGGCCTTTGAATGCGGGGGCCGTCCCGGCTGGCGGTGCGGAAGGGGCGGGATTTTACCCGATGGTCAAACTATCAAGGCGCCCGGAGGCGTCAAGCGGAGCTTCCATGCGAAACGCCCCGGATTTTCATCCGGGGCGCTGGAAGGCGGAGGATTTCGGGGATTTCAGGCGATGCGGAGCTTCTTTTCCGCCGCGCCGTTGCTCGAGCCCCGGTAGATTTGATCGAGCGCTTCGAGAATGGTCATCACGGCATCCGACTTGCTGGAATAGTAGATGGTCTGCGCATCGCGACGGGTGGTCACGAGGTTCTGCGCGCGCAGTTTCGAAAGATGCTGCGACAGGGCCGACTGGCTGAGGCCGACCTGATTTGCAAGCGCGCCGACGGCGATTTCGCCGCTCACCAGGACCTTCAGGATGAGAAGGCGCTTGGGATTGGCCATGGCGGAAAGAAAATCGGATGCAACTTCGGCCTGTGCGTGTTCTGCGTCTGAAATCTTGTCCATCTGAAACTCCTTTGGGCGTTTCCGCTTTCAAATCATGTGATTTTATGTGAATCCGCTTGTTAGCATATAAACAAAACCTACCTCATCAAGAGCAAGAAATGGGGGTAGGGTGCACGTATGACGCTAAATTCCCCCCGCAATGACGGGGGGCGCGAACAGCGAATTCGTCGGCGGGTCAGCCCGCTGCTCTTGCTTCCCGAAGCAAACGTGCAAGCTCGCTGCGAAGTTCCCCGGCGTTTTCAAGCTCATGGGGAAATTCGAGGCGCTTCAGCCTGTCCCCGCTCGCAAGGTCGACGCCGGCCGCGTCCAGTCCGACGATGATCCAGTCGCCGTCCCTCGCGCGGCAATAGTGGCGGGCATAGACGCCGGCGGCCTCTGCGTGGTCGCTGTTCATGTGCTCGACGGCGCCGGTTTCCATCGCCGCAAGCGCGCTGCGGGCGGGAGAGCGAATCAGAAGGTCGTCGGCGGTGAGCAGAAAGGCCTTGCCGAAACCGCCGTTGAGGAAGGCGCGCTCGGGCACCAGGCGGAAGAAGGTGAAGTCGGGGAAATCAACGTAGAGTTTTGCCTTGGGGTGGCGGCGGACGAAGCGCTCGCGCAGCGCCGCGCGCGCTTCACTTTCGCGTGATACTTCCTCGGCGGTGCAGATGACGGTGAGGCGCGGGTGGGCGAGGGGATCGCCCTTGCCGGGCTCGCCCGCCAGCAGCGAGGCGCGGGGGTCGGCCCGCAGCGCCTGGGTATGCGAGGAGAGCGCGGAGACGAGGATGACGGGCGTGCCGTCCGTATCGGTGCCCGTCAGCGTGCGGCTGGCGAAGGGCGCGCCGGTTTCCGGCTCCAGCACGGCGAGCGCGCAGCTTCGCGCCGAGCGCAGCAGGGTGCGGGCGAGGTTCCGCGCCTCGTCGTCCGTTTCGCGCAGAACGCCCGGTTTGTCCTTTTCGCTCATGATGTCGGCTCTCCTGCTGGCGGCGATGAAAAAGGCAGCGCCCTTGCTGCGGGCGCTGCCCTATCTAATCCGATCGCGGCCGGCTGTCAGCCGCGTCTTCGATGCCGCGTCAATCCGTTCACGATGTCCTGCGCGTTGATCGTGCCGATCACCGTGCCGTTGTCGACGACGCCGACATTGCCGGGCGTGCGGGCCATGGCGTCGAGCACGTCGACGAGGGGCGTCGCCGCCGTCGCCGTCGCCGTGACGCCGCCATCGCCGGAGGCGCCCTGCTGCATGACGTCCCCGGCCGTCAGCATGTTGATCGGGTTCATGTTCTGCACGAAATCCGCGACATACTGGTTGGCGGGGTTCTTCACGATCTCCTGCGGCGTGCCGCACTGGATGATGCGCCCGCCTTCCATGATGGCGATGCGGTTGCCGATGCGGAAAGCCTCGTCGAGGTCGTGGCTGACGAAGATGATGGTCTTCTTCAGCCGGCGCTGGAACTCCAGCAACTCGTCCTGCAGGCGCGTGCGGATCAGCGGGTCGAGCGCCGAGAACGGCTCGTCCATGAGCAGGATCGGCGCGCCGGTCGCGAAGGCGCGGGCAAGGCCGACGCGCTGCTGCATGCCGCCGGAGAGTTCGTCCACCTTGCGGTCCGCCCATTTGGCGAGGTTGACGAGTTCGAGCTGTTCGGCGACGCGCGCCTTGCGCTCGCCGTCCGGCACGCCGGCAAGCTCCAGCCCGAAGCCGACATTGTCGGCGACGGTGCGCCAGGGCAGCAGGGCGAACTGCTGGAACACCATGGAGACGGTGTGCATGCGGAAATCGCGCAGCGCCTTCGGCGTCGACGCATAGGGGTTCACGCTGGCGCCGCCGGCCTTGACCTCCACCTCGCCGCGTACCACGGGCGCCAGCCCGTTGACGGCACGCAGCAGCGTCGACTTGCCCGAGCCGGAAAGGCCCATCAGCACGAGGATCTCGCCCTCGGTGATGGAGAGCGTGGCATCGGCAACGCCGAGCACGAGGCCGGTTTCCGCACCGATCTCGTCGCGGGTCCTGCCTGCGTCGACCATCGCCAGCGCCTTTTGTGGGTTGTCGCCGAAGATGATGGAGACGTTCTTGAAAACGACGGTCTCGGTCATTTCGCGTCTCCCTCGTCGGAGGAGCGGAAGAGGCGGTCGAGGATGATCGCGAGGATCACGATACACAGACCCGCTTCGAAGCCCATGGAGATGTTCACGGTGTTGAGCGCGCGCACGACGGGAACGCCGAGGCCCTTGGCGCCGACGAGCGCGGCGATGACCACCATCGACAGCGAGAGCATGATGGTCTGGGTGAGGCCCGCCATGATCTGCGGCGTGGCGAAGGGCAGCTCCACCTTGCGCAGCACCTGGCCCGGCGTCGCGCCGAAGGCCTGCGCGGCCTCCACCAGCGAGGGCGGCGTCGAGATGATGCCGAGGCGCGTCAGGCGGATCGGCGCGGGGATGGCGAAGATCACCGTGGCGATCAGGCCCGGCACCATGCCGAGGCCGAAGAGGATGAGCGCCGGGATGAGGTAGACGAAGGTCGGGATCGTCTGCATGAGGTCGAGGATCGGCCGGAGGATCGAGTAGAACCACGGCCGGCGCGCGGCGGCGATGCCGAGCGGCACGCCGACGACCATGCTGACCCCCGTCGCCGCCAGCACCAGCGCCAGCGTCTCCGTCGTCTCCTTCCAGTAGCCCTGGTTCACGATGAGCAGGAGGCCGAGGAAGGTGAAGGCGGCAACGCCGAGCGAGCGGCGGAAATACCAGCTGAGGCCGGTGACCAGCGCGATGAGGAACAGCGCATAGGCGAGCTTGCCGCCGGCGCTGGTGATGAAGGGTCCCTGCAGGAGGACGAGCAGGATGTCGATGCCGGCCTGCAGGAAGACCTTGAGGAAGTCGAACAGGCCCTTGCCGTTGGTCGTCAGCCAGCTGACGGCTTCCTTGGCGATCGGGCCGATCGGAATTTTTGAGACGGTAAGCCAATCCACGGCAGCAAGCCCCTGGCTGGATGTTGACGATGTACGACTGTGCGCAGCGAAGAAGGGCGGGAAAGTTTCCTTCCCGCCCTGTTCCTGCCTGTCAGAGGCCGAGTGCCGTCTTGACGGCCGGCAGGGCCTCGCCGCTGCCGTCCTTCGTCGTCACGCCTGCAAGCCACGGCTCGACGGCGGAAGGATTGGCCTTCAGCCATTCGGCGGCCGCCGTTTCCGGATCCTGGCCGTCGTTCAGGATCTTGCCCATGATCTGGTTTTCCATCTCCAGCGAGAACTTGAGGTTCTGCAGGAACTTGCCGACGTTCGGGCATTCGGTGGTGTAGCCCTGGCGAACGTTTGTATAGATGGTCGCGCCGCCGAAGTCGGGTCCGAAGACGTCGTCGCCGCCGGTCAGGTAGGTCAGCTTGAAGTTGGCGTTCATCGGATGCGGTTCCCAGCCGAGGAAGACAACGGGCGTGCCTTCCTGCTCGGCGCGGGCGACCTCGGCCAGCATGCCCTGCTCGGAGGATTCGACGACCTCGAAGCCGGAAAGGCCGAACTTGTCGGACGAGACCATGTCGATGATCAGGCGGTTGCCGTCATTGCCCGGCTCGATGCCGTAGATCTTGGCGCCGAGCGCGTCCTTCTGCTTGGCGATGTCGGCGAAGTCCTTGATGCCGAGCTCGGCGCCCTTGGCGTTGGTCGCCAGCGTGTACTTCGCGCCCTCGAGGTTTTCGCGCACGACCTCGACGCTGCCGTTGTCGCGGAACGGCTTGATGTCGGCTTCCATGGTCGGCATCCAGTTGCCGAGGAAGACGTCGATGTCCTTGTTGCTGAGCGAGGTGTAGGTGACGGGTACCGAGAGAACCGTGACTTCCGTCTCGTAGCCGAGGCTCTTCAGGATCGTCGTCGCGGTTGCGGTGGTGGCCGTGATGTCCGTCCAGCCCACATCCGAAAAGCGGACCTTGCCACAGCTTTCCGCTTCGGCGGCCGAAACATCGGCGATGCCGAACGCGAGGACGGACACGGCTGCGGCAAGAAATGTCTTTAATGTCGATGCAGTCTTCATTTTATTTGCTCCCCTTATGACCGGTGTTTTAGCCAATCACCAAAACGGCAGGCTTTCAAGCGCCTTGGCGTAGCCCGAAGCCTCTGAAAGGTCCAATAAATTTCAGACCTGTTCGCAATTGCGCACATGGATGTCGCAAAGGATGGGCCGTGCTGTTTTCTGTGGTTTGCAGGGCTTTGCGACTGGAAAATCGGCGGTCGCCGGGCGATGAGGCTGGAACGGAGAAAATCATGGCCAAGCTCTATTTCAGTTATGCGACGATGAATGCCGGCAAGTCGACGCTGCTCCTGCAGGCATCCTACAACTACCGCGAACGCGGCATGCGCACGGCGATCTTCATCGCCTCCTTCGACGACCGCGCCGGGCAGGGCCGAATCTCCTCGCGCATCGGCCTTGCCGCCGACGCCATCGCCTTCGACCATTCCGACGATCTTTACCGGCATATCGAAGCGCTGAACGGCGACGGGGCGGGGGAGATCGCCTGCGTCTTCGTCGACGAGGCGCAGTTCCTGTCGCCCGAGCAGGTCTGGCAGCTCGCCCGCGTCGCCGACCGGCTGCATGTCCCCGTCATGGCCTATGGCCTGCGCACGGACTTCCAGGGCAAGCTGTTTCCCGGCTCGCAGGCGCTGCTCGCCATTGCCGACGAGCTGCGCGAGGTGCGCACCATCTGCCATTGCGGCCGCAAGGCGACGATGGTCGTCCGGCTCGGCGCCGACGGCAAGGCGGTGCGGGAGGGCGCGCAGGTGGAAATCGGCGGCAACGACAAGTACGTTTCCTATTGCCGTCGCCACTGGGACGACATCATGAGCGCCGAATGAGGCGAGGGCGGCGAAAGGACGGACCATGAAAAAGCTTCCCGCACTCGCTGCCGGCATCCTCTGTCTTGCCGTCGGCCCCGCCCTGGCGGACGGCGATGCCGTCGCGGGCAAGGCGGTGTTCCGCAAATGCGCGCCGTGCCATTCGGTGGAACCGGTCAACCGCGTCGGCCCGACGCTCGCCGGCGTCGTCGGCCGGCCGGTCGCCTCCGTCGGCGACTACGGCTATACGGCCGCGATGACGGCCTTTTCCGCGGGCGGCAAGGTATGGAGCGAGGCCCTGATCGCCGAATACCTGCTGTCGCCAAGGGCCATGGTGCCCGGCACCCGCATGACCTTCGCGGGGTTGAGGAAGCAGCAGGACATCGCCGACCTCATCGCCTACCTGAAGGCGCCGGCGACCCGGTAGCGGCCAGCCGGATATTTTTCCGCCGGCCTTGCACGCCGTCGCGGGCGTCCCACATCTTGTGCGGGGCAGGTTCCTATCTGTCTGAAATCGTATAGTGTTGCCGCGTCGGAATAAATCGGGCGGCGCAGACGTCTGCCGTGGAGAGCGCAAGGGAAAAGGCATATGGCCACACTTCAGAACTTCGATGCCGAGATTGAAAAGACCCGCGGCGTCGTCAACCAGATGCGCGGCAAGCTGGAGCAGTCCGGCGTCGTGCTGGAGCAGTTCGCCAAGGCGGACACCAAGCTCGGCGACGTCAATTTCGACATCGAGAATGCCCGCATCCAGGACGTCATCGCCCAGCAGAAGGTGATGGAAGGCAATATCGCCGACCTGATCATCGGGCTCGAGGACGCCACCAATATCTTCGGCACCGAATTCGAGAGCATGAAGAGCTATACGGGCTACGAGAAGTTCATCGGCATCTTCTCCAAGCAGAAGATGCAGCGCATGCGCACCGACCGCGTGCGCAACATGTCGCTTGCCGGCAATCTCCAGGAGCTGCTCTCCAAGTCCGACACGATCGTCGGCATCCTGAAGGAGCAGAAATCGATCCTCGACCAGCGCTACAAGACCTCCGAGGCGAGCCTCGTGCAGGTGATCGAGCGCCGCAAGGCCACGATGGCGAACCTGGAGGCGACGCAGAAGCGCATCGAGGAGCTCAACCCGCTTCTCATGGACATCGAGAACCGCATCGCCGCCTCGACGGACCAGAAGACCCGCACGGACCTCGAAGGCGAGCGCTCGGGACTTGCGACCGAGTACAACCAGATGCAGGCGAAGGAGCAGGAGCTTCTGGCCGAAAGCCAGACGCTGGAGCGCTACACCTCGATGTTCCAGACCTTCGTCGATTCGCTCAACAACCAGATCGCGGCGCAGAACACGCTGATCAACAAGCTGACCATCGATACCGAGCAGCGCATCGTGCTTTACAAGGCGCTGGAGGACTCGTTGAAGACGGCCGCCCAGCAGGACGTGGCGCACAAGATCAACACGCTCGGCTCGCAGGTCGACACCGCCGCGGAGGAGACCATGGCCGGCATCGGCTCGGCCGCCCAGCGCCATATCGGCGACCTTCTGGAGATGCACGAGAAGAACATGCTGGCCACGCAGGACATCCAGCGCCGCAAGAAGCTCGCCGACGACGCCTTCGCGCGGCGTTTCCAGGCCGTCATGGACAAGCACAACGCCGCGAACTACGTGAAGTCGTGATGACGGGCGCCGTGCATTTTCCTGCCGGTTTGCCCCTCACCACAACCCTCACCCCGCAAGCGGGGAGAGGGGGCTTGCCCCACGAATGGTTATGGGCTGGGGAAAAGAGCGCGGCATATCCCCTTCTCCCCGCAGCCAGGGAGAAGGGGGCCGGCAGGCCGGACGAGGGGCGGCGCTGTGCCCTGCGCGGGACGGCTGCGCCATGAACATCCCCGCCGACAGCCCCGTCGCGCAGTATTTCTCCGCCATCCGCGCCGCCCTCGGCGGGCTGGAGATATTCCTCGGCGACCGCAATTCCCCGCTCTACCGCAACTCCGTGGTGGGCGAGGTGGTCATGCCGTATCTCGCGCGGCTGAGGGCGTCCTTCGCCTGCTGGGAGAACCGCATCGGCTTCGTGCGGCAGTTCCGCATCTCGCGCGCCGAGAGCGGCTTTCCCGTCTTCCAGAACGTGATGGAGCTGGAGAACGACCGGCAAAGCGCGGAAAAGCGCCTCGCCGCCATGCCGGATGCCGACCAGCTCCGCGCGGAGATGGCGGATTTCATCCTGCGGCAGAAGGCGTTTCCGGCCGATCTCCAGGCGCGCATGGCCGAGCGGCTCTATCTCGAACAGATCGGCAAGGGCGACATCTTCTCGCCCTTCGTGCTGCCGGAAACGATCCGGGTCGCCGTCAACCCCAAGACCCTGCGGCCCTACTACGTCGTCTGCTGGGGCGCCTTCGACGGCACCGCGACGCTGCCGACGGTTTATATGGCGACCATCGAGGATTCGAGCGAGAACGTCGTCAAGATGCTGGTGACGGCCGACGGCAGGCTCAACCCGGATGTCGACATACCGCTGCCCGTCGGCGGGCTGCTCAATCCCGAGCTCGCCAGCCGCTTCGACGATTTCGCGCTGAAGAACAGCGCCTATTCGCTGACGCCGGTGACGATCGCCACCAATCTCGACAAGGATTTTCCCACGCTGCATCCCAAGCAACTCCGCCGCATCGTGCTCGGCCCCTTCTATTCGGCCGGCATCACCGAGAACAATGCGCGCGTCAACGAGATCCTCTCCAAGGTGCGCAAGCCCGAAAATGCCTGGCTGCTCACCTGGACGGTGCAGGAGGTGTTTTCCAAGGCCGAGCGCCCGGCGCAGAAGGGCTTCTGGAACTCGACGCCCGCGCAGGAGGAATTCCACATCGAGACCGACGACCTGGAAGCCGCCCGCATGGGCGTCAGCGCGTATGAAAAGCATGCGCTCGTGCCGCACGATGCCTATCAGGCGCTCTATGCCGCGGGCGAGACCGCCGGCATCTTCGGCGGCTACAAGGTTCATGTGATCTCGGGAAACCAGGTGATCAGCGAGGGATAGCCGATGAGCCTCAATGCCGGACTGACGACCATCCACGAGGACGACATCGCCAAGCACCAGGCGGCGGCGCAGAGCCTCGTCACCCGGCTCGTCATCCTCGAAAGCGATGATGGCAGGAACGGCACGGCGCTGGCCGGAACCGGCCGCCGTTTCGTCTCCACCGTTTCGACCGCCGGCGCGCGCCGCACGCACGAGGTGGAGCTGGTGAAGACCATCCAGTCCGTGCGCGCGTCCGATCCGCTGTTCTCGCCGCCGCAGCATGCGGTGCTCTTCCGCGCCCGCCGCGGGCTCCAGGTGGCGCTGGCGGTGACGGATGCCTTTTCCCGGCAGACGAACCTCGAAGGCCTTCAGGCGCGCAATCTTTCCGCGCCGCTCACCGGCGACGAGGCGAACCGGTTCAAGGCGCTGCTGGCCGCGTCCGCCTATATCGCCGCCTTCACCTTCGCCGCCTATCTCGGCGCCACGCTGCCGGGCGAGGGGGAACCGGTGGAGGACGGCGGGGAACCGGACTATCTCTTCGATACGCCGCAGGATGCGCTGAAGAGCATGGTGGCCGGGCTCGACCGCACTCTCGCCGGGGCGCCCGACGATACGGCGCTCGTCAGCCGGGCGCGCGCCTTCTCGCGCGTCGCCATCGAGGGGCTGATCGGCCGCCGGGCGCGGTTCACCGGCCTTGCCGGCTTCGAGAACGCCCATATCCGCATCGAGCAGGACGATTTCACGCTGTCCGGCTTCGACGTTGCGCCCGGCCAGAAGCGCAAGCCGCTCGTCATGACCTTCAAGAAGCCGAACGAGATCATCGGCAACCACATTGCCAAGTACCAGGCGATGAAGCTCGCCAAGATGCTCGTCGCCTATGATTTCGAGCGGCAGATGAACCCGTTCGTCGAGCTCGGCGGCTTCCTCTTCACCTTCATCGGCGACGGGATGCCGGGCACGGGCAAGACGATCCTCATCCAGATGCTGGCCGGCCTCGTCAACGACTACTGCCAGGTCGCCGGCTATGCCTTCCACTACGAGAATTTCGGCGTCGACCAGATCTCGTCCTACCAGGGCAAGTCCGGCCAGAACTGCAAGGAATTCGTCACCAACGTCATGAACCCGAAGGCCATCGGCTTCGGCACGATCGACGACGTCGACCAGGTCGCCGCCAAGCGATCCGACGACCGCGCCTCGGCCGGCCAGCACGAGGTGACGGCCGTGCTGATGGAGAGCTTCGCGGGCGCCTCGACGGTGGTGCGGGGCAACTGCACCTTCGGCATGTTCTCCAATTATCCGGAAAATGTCGACGATGCGCTGCGCCAGCGCGCCGGCGCCCGCTGGCTGGTGGATGGGCCGCAGACAGAAGACGACTATATCGACATCTTCGCCATGCTGGTCGGCAGGAACCATTCGATCCCGCTCGGCGGGCACGCGCTGTTCGAAGGGCAGGAGATCCGGCGCGCCGTCTCCAGTTCCTACGGCCAGCATGCGCGTCCGCAGGAGGAGGGGCTTCTCGCCGTCTGGGAGCGGCACGAGAAGGAGCACGGCGCGATCCGCACGCTGGAGGACATCGGCAGCTACCTGCATGCGATCAAGGTCGCCGAGCCGCGCTTCACCGGCCGCGCCATCAAGAACATCACCGATGCGATCAAGATGCGCGCCATGGACGTGGACCTGCCGGACGACTGGTTCACGACGGCCGACGCCTTCATGCACAAGGGCTACGACGAGAAGAAGGCGATGATCGAGGAACTGCGCGGCCCGATCACCATGGAGATGGTCCTCCAGGAGATCAACCGCTACGCCGACAGCGAATTCCGCTACACCGACAAGTCCGACGACGCCGCCGTCTCCGACATCATCCGCCGCGAGCGCCAGCGCGAGAAGGCGGTCCGCGAGATCGAGGCGATGAAGGCGGAGGGGCGGTGGTGAGGATGCCCGAATGAACCGCCTCCTCGAAGCCGAATTGATCTATGGGCGGCTCCTGCCGGTCGACGAGCCGCATCTGGTCGAGCGCTACAACAAGGCGCTGGACGGGTTCGGGATGCGGCGCACCGGGCTTTCCAGCTTCCGCATCGACATGACCGGCTTTTCGCCGGAGATCGCCGACGAGCTGGGGGACCGGGATTATCTCGACCCGAACCGGGTCAACCGGCGCTTCATCATCATGACGCCGGACCAGGTGAACCTGCCGGTGGTGCATACGAGCTTTTCCAACACCGCCGCGCTGATGCACGAGTTCTTCTCGGCCAATGCAAGGGCGATCAACGCGATCACCATCCGCGACGCGCTCTATGGCGAGATCGAGGATTCCGTCTCTGTCGTCAACGACATCGACGACCTGCTCTCGATCAACGAGGTGCGCTTCCGGGTGCTTTCGGCCGAGGACATGCTCGGCAAGGCGGGGGAGCTGCGCGGGCTGGTCGACCGGCTGAAGACGGTGCCGAACGCCTGGGCGGACGACGCCATGCTGGACCGCATGGTCGAGCTCGCCAGGCAGACCGGCGACATAAGGCAGAACGCGCTGGTGCCGGACCAGCTCGTCTTCCGCCACGAGGCCTACTGGGCGAACCATTTCGGCGGCGTCTACGTCTTCCTCGACGACAGGACGACGACCGTGATCTGCGATCCCACCGTGCCCGGCTTCCGCCGCTCGCGGCCCTGGCAGGTGAGCTACATCGCGCTCGACGACCACAAGCGCATCTTCGACTTTCTGGCCTCGACGAAGCGCCTTGAGCTGCCGCGCGCCTCCTGGGTCGAGCCTTCCGGCCTCTTCCAGCACCGGGCGGACATGACGATCGCCGGCCTCGTCAACAGGAGCGACCCGACGGCGGACCTGCAGAAGACGGACCGCATCTGGCTGCAGACCTGGATGCACCGCAATGCCGCTCTCGTTTCCGAGGAAGGCACCTATCCGTTCCTGCAGGAGGCGATCCGCACCGTTACGGCGACCGGCGAGATCAAGATCGCCGAGGTGGCGCCGGAACGGCGCTTCCTTCTGGTGCGCGCGGCGCCCGACCATCCCGACCAGTGGCTGGTCAACCGCCTGATTTCGCAGATGGTTCCGCATGACTTCGTGTCGCGCTTCGTCTTCGACAAGCAGGGCTTCTACGCGGCCTACGAGCACTACAGCGAAAAGTTCCGCGAATACGTTGTTGCGACATTGACGCGAACCTATCTGCAGGACAAGGCTGCGTTCCGCAGGAAACTCTTCGGCATCAGAGAGGACGACCCCAATGCTTGACCCGATCGTCGCGTTCTTCCAGCGCATCTTCGCGGCCATCGGCCGGGGCATCGGCCTCGTCATCGCCTGGATCCTCTGGCCGTTCATCACGGTGGGCAACTGGTATCGCGCGCGCGGCTGGATCATCAAGGGGCCGATCGGCATCGCGCTCCTCGTCCTCGCCGGCTTCTACGCCTATTTCATCTGGCAGACGCAGGTGTGGAGCGGCTTCAATCCCGATTACGTGAACGCCTACAATCTCGGTCAGCGCAAGCAGGACGCCGGTACCGCGGCTGCGGGCGCGGCACCGGCGACGCCGGCGGCGGGAGAGGTGAGCGAGCCGGCCCCGAAGACCTGCACGCGATCTGCCATCGTCGACGTGACCGCCGATCTCATCGACTTCAACGTCAACCAGAATGCCTGGATCTCCTCGATGCTGCTCTACAAGCTCGGGCTGTTCGGGCTCGACTGGGACAGGACGCCCTGGTTCGACAACAAGGCCTCCTTCCAGCGCGGCATCAACCAGGCGGTCCGCCGCACGGCCGTCGAGCTGGTGGATGCGCTCGGCCGCGTGCGCGGCACGTCCGGCATCAACAACGATCTCCAGCGCGCCCGCGGCAACCTGCAGTTCGACGAGGAGACCTGGTATTTCGGCTCCAATTCGCTGCTGCCGAAGACGCCGACCCCCACCTATTACCGCACGGCGATGACGGACCTGCGCAAGTTCAACACCTCCCTGGAGGCGTGCGACGCGATCTTCGACGGGCGTTCGGACAACCTGATCGAATTCCTCGACCGGATCACCAACGACATCGGCGCGACGACCGCGATGATCCGCGAGCGCTCGGAGTTCTATAACGGCGGCTGGTTCGATACGCGGGCGGACGACCGCTTCTGGTTCGCCTATGGCCAGCTCTACGGCTATTACGGCATCCTTTCGGCCGCCGGCGCGGATTTCGACGCGGTGATCAAGGCGCGCGGCATCGAGCCGCTGTGGATCGAGAGCATCAAGCAGCTCCGCTCTGCGCTGAACATCCAGCCGGCGATCATTTCCAACGGTCGCGAGGATGGCTGGATCATGCCGACGCATCTTGCCACCATGGGCTTCTATATCCTGCGCGTGCGCTCCAACCTCGTGGAAATGCGCGACGTGCTGGCCCGATGAGCGGGCAAACGGGAAGTTGCGGATAGCGGCGAGGAGAGGGATTTTCGCTATTCGCTGTTTTGGGGAGGAAACACCGCATGGCAGACGTGAAGTCCGACATCGAAATTGCCCGCGCAGCGAAGAAGAAGCCGATCCTGGAGATCGGCGAAAGGCTCGGCATTCCGCCCGAGCATCTCCTGCCTTACGGGCATGACAAGGCGAAGATCAGCGCCGAATTCATCGCCGCGCAGAAGGGCAGGCCGAACGGCAAGCTGATCCTCGTGACGGCGATCAATCCGACGCCGGCCGGCGAGGGCAAGACGACGACGACGGTGGGCCTGGGGGACGGGCTCAACCGCATCGGCCGCAAGGCGATCACCTGCATCCGCGAGGCTTCGCTCGGTCCCTGCTTCGGGGTGAAGGGCGGGGCGGCCGGCGGCGGCTATGCGCAGGTGGTGCCCATGGAGGACATGAACCTCCACTTCACCGGCGACTTCCACGCCATCACCTCGGCGCACAATCTCCTGTCCGCGCTCATCGACAACCACGTCTACTGGGGCAACGAGCAGAACATCGACATCCGCCGCATCGCCTGGCGGCGCGTGATGGACATGAACGACCGGGCGCTGCGCCACATCGTCGCCTCGCTGGGCGGCGTGGCCAACGGCTATCCGCGCGAGACCGGCTTCGACATCACCGTCGCCTCGGAGGTCATGGCGATCCTCTGTCTTGCGACGGACCTGCGTGACCTCGAACGGCGGCTCGGCAACATCATCGTCGGCTATCGCCGCGACAAGTCGCCGGTCTTCGCCCGCGACATCAAGGCCGACGGGGCGATGACGGTGCTCCTGAAGGACGCCATGCAGCCGAACCTCGTGCAGACAATGGAGAACAACCCGGCCTTCGTGCACGGCGGTCCCTTCGCCAATATCGCGCATGGCTGCAATTCGGTCATCGCCACCACGACGGCGCTGAAGCTTGCCGATTACGTGGTGACGGAAGCCGGCTTCGGCGCCGATCTCGGGGCTGAGAAGTTCTTCGACATCAAGTGCCGCAAGGCGGGCCTCAAGCCGGACGCCGCCGTCATCGTCGCCACCGTCCGCGCCATGAAGATGAACGGCGGCGTGAAGAAGGACGATCTCGGCAGGGAGAATGTCGAGGCGGTGATGAAGGGCTGTGCCAATCTCGGCCGGCATGTGCAGAACGTCAAGAAGTTCGGCGTGCCTGTCGTGGTCGCCATCAATCACTTCACATCGGACACCGAGGCGGAAATCCGGGCGGTGAAGGAGTATGTCGCAACGCTCGGGGCGGAGGCGATCCTGTGCAGGCACTGGGCGCTGGGTTCGGCCGGCATCGAGGAACTGGCGCAGAAGGTCGTCGACCTTGCCGAATCCGGCCTTGCGCAGTTCTCGCCGCTCTATCCGGACGAGATGCCGCTGTTCGAGAAGATCGAGACGATCGCCAGGGACATCTACCATGCCGGCGAGGTGATCGCCGACAAGGCGGTGCGCGACCAGCTGCGCGTCTGGGAGGAGCAGGGCTATGGCAGGCTGCCGGTCTGCATGGCCAAGACGCAATATTCCTTCTCGACGGACCCTAACCTGCGCGGCGCGCCCACCGGCCATACGGTGCCGGTGCGCGAGGTGCGCCTGTCGGCGGGCGCCGGCTTCGTCGTCGTCATCACCGGCGAGATCATGACCATGCCGGGCCTGCCGAGGGTGCCCTCGTCGGAAAAGATCTTCCTCAACGAGGAAGGCCATATAGAGGGCCTCTTCTGAGAGAAGGGGCGCCTCGGGCGCCCCATGTGATGGCGGTCACGTCCGGCCGAGGAAATCGAGCTTGCCGACGGCAACGCCGTTGTGGCGCAGGATCGCGTAGGCGGTCGTCAGGTGGAAATAGAAGTTCGGCAGCACGAAGGTGAGGAGATATTCCTTGCCGGAGGAACTCGTCTCGCCGCCGCGCGTCTTCAGGACGACGGTGCGTTCCGCCGCGCCCTCGAAGGCGGCTTCCGGCACGGAGGCGAGGTAGGCCGTCGTCTTTTCGATGCGGGCGCGCAGGTCCGCCAGCGTCGTCTCGTCGTCGGCAAAGCTCGGCGCCTCGGTGCCGGTAAGGCGTGCGGCGGCGCCCTTGGCGGTATCGCTCATGCGCTGTACCTGGCCGGCGAGCGGGAGCATGTCGGGCGCAAGGCGTGCATTGACCAGGATCTGCGGATCGATCTTCCTTTCCTGTGCGAAGGCTTCGGCCTTGTCGAGCAGCCTGGACAGGACGGCGAAGCCGCGTTGAAACGCCGGAACGGAGAGGTCGTAGGGAGAGATCGACATGGAAAGCCTCTGGATGGGAATGACGGAAGGCCGCGGCGGGCCATGCTAGAGATAGGTGGCGGCGGGCCGTCTTTTGAGGCGCGGGGAAAAATATCTCACCAGCAATAGCGATAGCCGCCGCGCCGCTCCTTGACGTCGAGATGCAGGTGGTTCTGGTGCGCCGCGTCGCTGCCGGGATCGAGCACGGTGGTGAAATAGAGGCAGGCGGCCTCCGTGATGGCGCGCTGGAAGGCGCCCTCCAGCGTCGAGTCCTTGTCCGCCGGGCGGATGGTGACGGCCTTGCCGCTTTTCAGCGTGAAGCCGGCAAGGTCGATGGCATTGCCGAAGGCGTGCTCGGATATTTTTCCCTCAGTCGCGCCGTTGCGGTTGCGGCAGACATAGGCGGACGCCTGGGAAAGGCGCGCGATCGTTTCGCCGGGCATGGCGGCTTCGAGCGCGGGCTTCACCGATCCGTCCATCCAGCGGGCAAGCTGCAGCGCGGTTTCGCAGCGTATGGTCGCTTCCGGCTCGACCGTAACGCCGCCGGCCAGCCCCTTGAGCAACACGGGCTTGTCTATGCCGCAGGCCTTGCCGTCGTCGACGACCTTCGCCTCCTCGAATGTCGCTCCGATTTGCGCCAGTGCCGCCCGGCAGGCGGCCTCCGCCTTGTCGTCCTCGTGCGGCCGTTCCTTCGCCTTTTCCGCCTCCTCCTTCTCCTTCACGTCTTCGGCGGGTTCCTTTTCCTTTGCGTCCCCGGCGGGCGCCGTCTTCGTCTCGTCCGCGGCCTGAGGCACAGGCCGGGAGAGCGGCAAGGGGCCGTCCTTCGGCAGGTCGGCGGCGGCGGCGAGCACGAGGATGGAGGCCATGAGGGCTATGGGGCGGAGCGTGGCGATGGTCGATCTCCCGGCTGGCAAGAACAGCGGGGAAACGTCCGGGAACGGATTTGGTTGCCGGCGGGCGGCTAGATGCCGGCGCCGTGGGCGATTTCCATCACCTGGGCGCGAAGCCCGCCGCACGTCTCGACGATCGTGCGGACGTGCTGGATGAGGTGCGCGTTATCGCCCGCGTCTTTGTCCTCGATGAGATCGAGGAAGAAGCCCGCCATGGTGCGCGCTTCCTGCGCATCACGCGGCGCGTGGCGGCATATGTCCAGGAAAACGCGGGCGATGTCGCCGTCCAGCGCCTTGAACTCGGGCGTTTCGTGTCGTTCGATCGTCTCCGCGAGCCTGACCTGCAGGTCGCGGAACGCTTCCACCAGGACGGAAACCATGGGGCTGTGCCTTGCTGTCGATGTTCTTTTCGCGGGTGCCTTTAGCACATGCTCAAAAAGGCGGCAAATGTCCGGGCATGGCGAAAATTCGCGATCTTGACAGTTTGTTTCGCGGCATCGGCGCGTTTCGGCCTGGAGCGAATGCATCGGCCCTGGTCGGCGCAATATCCGCAAAGGGTGGAATGGCGCGCCTTCGCCGAAACTTGAAAATTGGCATTTATGTGACAGGGGCGCCTATCCCTTATAGTTGATTGATAAACTCACCTTTTTTATGTTGACAAATTTAATCATGTTTCATAGCGATGTGGCGGGCCACAGACCCGACCCCGTTTTGCCATATTTCCGCATGGCTTGAGCCGGCGCATATCTTGCGCCGGAGCGATGCCGCGCGCGCTGACCAGTAAGAGGATAGACATGCAGGCTCGCCGTTCCCGTTCCGCCCTCCTGGCCTGCACGGCGCTCGCCGTGCTTTCGCTTTCAACCCACGCTCTCGCGCAGGATGCCGCAAATGCGGGCGCTGCCAATGGCGATGCGACAACGCTGAAGCCCATTGTCGTGAAGGGCAAGCGGGTGAAAGTCGGCGCGATCTCCGCTACGCCGCTGGCGAGCGAGACGACGGCGGACCAGATCCGCAAGAAGGAAATCGCCAATGCGCGCGACCTCGGCAACACGACCGAGCCGGGCGTCGATTATTCGGAGTCCCGTCCGGGCAAGGTGGGCGGCCTTTATATCCGCGGCCTTGGCGCGCCGCGTATCCTTACCCTCGTCGACGGCGTTCCGATCTCGTCCTTCGGAAACCTGGTTCGCGCCGGCGGAACTTCGCCCACGACCGGTCTCAGCGATGGTGCCAATTCTTTCGACTTTTCCTCGCTTTCGACCGTGGACGTCTTGCGCGGCGCGGACTCCAGCCGTCTTGGCTCCGGTGCGCTCGGCGGCGCGCTGGTCATGCGCACGCTTGAACCGGAAGACCTGATCGAGGAAGGCCGGGACTGGGGCGGTTTGGCAAAGCTGGGCTTCGACAGCTCCGACAGGAGCGTCGGCGGCTCTGTCGCGGTGGCCAAGAAGTTCCAGGACACGTCCGTCCTGTTCCAGGGCGCCTACAAGAAGGGACATGAGCGGGACAACAAGGGAAGTGTCGATAGTCTCGGCTTCACGCGCACCGAGCCCAATCCGACCGACTTCGACCAGAGCAATCTGCTCTTCAAGGTAAGGCATGACCTGGAGGGCGGGCATCGCATCGGCATGACGGCCGAGCGTTACGATCTCGACAACGATTTCGAATTGAAAACGATGCAGAGCGCGACCGTCCTTCCCGGTCCCTTCCCGCCGATGACCTACCTGCCTGGGCAGGGCCGGGGTTTTGAAAACACCCATCGCGATCGTGTCTCCCTGGACTACAGCTTTGAAGCTCCTTCCGCGGATGCGCTCATCGATGCAGCCTCGCTGACGCTCTACTGGCAGAAGCTGGAGAAAGAAGCGGGCTCGGATGGCACGCGAACAAGCACGAATGCTCGCTACTACCGCGACAACAGTGTCGAGGAGCGATCCTACGGCGTCACCGGCAACCTGCTCTCCGAATTCACCACGGGCAACCTCTCCCATGAGGTTCGCTTCGGCGGCTCGCTTCAGTTCCTGGATACGGATCAATATCTCGCCGGCTTCCCGGTCGGTGGTGCGGTCAACAAGTCCGACATGCCGCATGTCGACGGGACGAAGCTGGGGCTTTATCTCGATGACCGCATCAGCTGGGGCGATAGCGGGTTCGCGTTGACGCCCGGGGTGCGCTTCGACTGGTACGATTACAGCCCGAAGAGTGCGCCCGGCTATACGGGCAGCCTCGACTCACGCGACGGTTCGCGTGTGTCGCCGAAGCTGCTGGCCACATATCAGTTGACGCCCGAAACGGAGTTGTTCGCGCAGTGGTCGATGTCCTATCGCGCTCCGACCATCGATGAACTCTACATCTATTTCCCGAATACGGGCTATCTGGTGCGCGGCAACACCGCCCTCAAGGATGAAACCGGCCAGGGCTTCGAAGTCGGCGCCAGCTACGAGAGCGGCGATCTCTCCGGGAAGCTGACGCTGTTCCACAATCAGTACAAGAATTTCATCGAGGACTACACGGTCACCAGCGCTCCGTTGGTCATGTCCTGGCGAAACATCGACAAGGTGGCGATTTCCGGTATCGAGCTGAAGGCGCGCAAGGAATTCGACAACGGGTTCTTCCTGAACGGCTCCCTTGCCTATGCCTATGGCAAGAACGAGACGGACAAGACCTACCTGCGCTCCGTCGCGCCGTTCAAGGGCATCCTCGGAATCGGTTACGAACAGGACGTCTGGGGGACCGAGCTGACCGGGATTTTCTCGGCCGGCATGCGTGACGACCACCAGGCAAACACGTTCGATGCACCCGGATACGGTATCTTCAACCTGACCGGCTGGTGGGAGCCGGAGCAGATGAACGGCCTGCGCGTCCAGGCCGGCGTCTACAACATCTTCGACAGGAAGTACTGGAACGCGGTGGGCGTCCGCGATGTCAACCCCGTCTCGCAGTCGGGTGGCAACCAGCCGCCGGACTTCTATTCCGAGCCGGGACGTTCGTTCAAAATCTCGCTGACCAAGAAGTTCTGAGCTTCGGTGTCTTCACTGTTCGGAGGCGGCCTGCGGGTCGCCTCCTTGCGTTTTTACAGCAAGCGGAATTGCCGCTTGCGCGAGCCCTTCCGCCGCGCTAACAATTCCGCCCATGACAAACGCACGTATCATCGCTGGTTGGTGGTGGGCTCGCTGAGGCGGCCTTGACCAGTCATGCGTGATTGAGACGACAAGCCGCCCGGAAAATTCGAGGCGGCTTTTTTGTGTTCGGCCGCCTTGCAGGGACCGGGCCCGAAACGGAGTTGGGAATGGCCACGAGAATTCTGGAAGACGGCGGTGAAGCCTATGAGACGCGCGGCGGGGTGGCCGTCACGCGCCGTCGCCGGGCGGCGGACTATGCGCATGCGATCTCCGCCTATGTCGACAAGCTCGACGAGCGGCGCGGCGCGGTCTTTTCCTCGAACTATGAATATCCGGGCCGCTATACGCGCTGGGACACGGCCGTCGTCGATCCGCCGCTCGGCATCTCCTCCTTCGGCCGCGCCGTCTGGATCGAGGCCTATAATGCGCGCGGCGAGGTGCTGCTGTCGCTCATCGCCGATCGCCTGGCGAACGTGCCGGAACTGGCGCTCGGCGCGCGCAGCGCTAGCCGCCTCGACCTTGCGGTGAAGATGCCCGACCGGGTGTTCACCGAGGAAGAGCGCTCCAAGATGCCGACGGTGTTCACGGTGCTGCGCGCCGTCACCGACCTCTTCCATTCGGCCGAGGATGCCAGCCTCGGCCTCTACGGGGCCTTCGGCTACGACCTCGCCTTCCAGTTCGACGCCATCGACCTGAAGCTCAAGCGGCCGGACGACCAGCGAGACATGGTGCTCTTCCTGCCCGACGAGATCCTCGTCGTCGACCACTATGCCGCCAAGGCCTGGATCGACCGCTACGATTTCGCCAAGGGCGGCCTTTCGACGGAAGGCAAGGGCGAGGCGATCGCGGCCGAACCGTTCCGGACCGTCGACGTGATCCCGCCGCACGGCGATCATCGCCCCGGCGAATATGCAGAGCTCGTCGTCAAGGCGAAGGAGAGTTTCCGGCGCGGCGACCTCTTCGAGGTGGTGCCGGGGCAGAAGTTCTTCGAGCGCTGCGAGAGCAGGCCCTCGGAAATCTCCCGCCGCCTCAAGGCGATCAACCCGTCGCCCTATTCCTTCTTCATCAACCTCGGCAACCAGGAATATCTCGTCGGCGCCTCGCCGGAAATGTTCGTGCGCGTGTCGGGCCGGCGCATCGAGACCTGCCCGATTTCCGGCACGATCAAGCGCGGCGACGACCCGATCGCCGATTCGGAGCAGATCCTGAAGCTGCTCAACTCGAAGAAGGACGAGTCCGAGCTCACCATGTGCTCGGACGTCGACCGCAACGACAAGAGCCGCGTGTGCGAGCCGGGCTCCGTCAAGGTCATCGGCCGCCGGCAGATCGAGATGTATTCGCGCCTCATCCACACCGTCGACCATATCGAGGGGCGCCTTCGCGACGACATGGACGCCTTCGACGGCTTCCTCTCGCATGCCTGGGCCGTCACGGTGACGGGCGCGCCGAAACTCTGGGCGATGCGCTTCATCGAGGCACATGAGAAGAGCCCGCGGGCGTGGTATGGTGGGGCGATCGGCATGGTCGGCTTCAATGGCGACATGAACACGGGCCTGACGCTGCGCACCATCCGCATCAAGGACGGTATCGCCGAGGTGCGGGCCGGCGCCACGCTGCTCTACGATTCCAACCCCGACGAAGAAGAAGCCGAAACCGAACTGAAGGCCTCCGCCATGATCGCAGCCATCCGGGACGCCAAGTCCGGCAACGCCGCCAAGGTGCAGCGCGACGTCGCGGCCGTCGGGGCAGGGGTGAACATCCTGCTCGTCGACCACGAGGACAGCTTCGTCCACACGCTTGCCAACTATTTCCGCCAGACCGGCGCGAACGTGACCACGGTGCGCACGCCGGTTCCCGAAGAGGTGTTCGACCGCATCAAGCCGGATCTCGTCGTGCTTTCGCCCGGGCCGGGCAACCCGAAGGATTTCGACTGCAAGGCGACGATCAGGAAGGCGCGGGCGCGGAGCCTGCCGATCTTCGGCGTCTGCCTCGGGCTCCAGGCGCTGGCCGAGGCCTATGGCGGCGAGTTGCGCCAGCTCGCCGTTCCCATGCACGGCAAGCCTTCGCGCATCCGCGTGCTGGAGCCGGGCATCGTCTTCTCCGGCCTCGGCAAGGAGGTGACGGTCGGGCGCTATCATTCGATCTTCGCCGATCCGGCGTCGCTGCCGCGCGACTTCGTCATCACGGCGGAAAGCGAGGACGGCACGATCATGGGCATCGAACATGCCAGCGAGCCGGTGGCCGCCGTGCAGTTCCATCCGGAATCGATCATGACGCTGGGGCAGGACGCCGGCATGCGCATGATCGAGAATGTGGTGGCGCACCTGTCGAAGAAGGCGAAGGTGAAGGCGGCGTAGCCGATTTGCCTGTCACCTGCCCGCAGGAATCCTCTCCCTGCAAGCGGGGCGAGGAGGGGTGGGCTCATCGTTTTCCTCCTTCTCCCCGCCTGCGGGGAGAAGGTCCCGGCCGGGGGATGAGGAGCGGCGCCCAGCCTGTGCGTCGAGCCGAACGGGCTTTGACAAAGCCGGCCTGCTGGTCCATAGCAAACCCGAGAGAAAAACCGCGTGCACGCTCCCGTGCGCGCGGTTTTGCGTTGATGGGCCAAGGTTTTTGCAACTCGGTTGCATGCGCATGGAGAACGAGATGGAAAACAGGGACAGCAGCACGGTCAAGCGACTGGCGCTCTGGGGCATTCCGCTTGCGCTCGGGGTGATGGGGCTGAAGCTCGTCGCCTGGTGGGTGACGGGCTCGGTGGCGCTGCTTTCGGACGGGATGGAATCGAGCGTCAACGTGGTCGCCGCCATCGTCGCCTTCGCGGCGGTCAGCTATGCCGCCAAGCCGGCCGACAAGACCCATCCCTTCGGGCACCACAAGGCGGAATACCTTTCGGCGGTCCTGGAGGGTGTGCTGATCGTCGTGGCGGCGCTGCTGATCGTCATGGAGGCGTTGCCGGCCGTGCTGGCGCCGACGCCCATGGAGGCGCCGATCCTCGGTCTCGCCATCAATTTCCTGGCCGGGATGATCAATGCCGCCTGGGCCTTCGTGCTCATTCGCGCCGGCCGGCGCTATCGCTCGCCGGCGCTGGCCGCCGACGGCCAGCACATCCTTTCGGACGTCGTCACCTCGGCCGGCGTGCTTGTTGGCCTCGTGCTGGCGATCACGACCGGCTATGCGGTGCTCGATCCGCTGCTGGCGGTGCTCGTCGCCCTCAACATCCTCTATCAGGGCTGGAAGGTCATCACCCATTCGGTCGACGGGCTGATGGACCATGCGGTGGAATCGGGGGAAGCCGAAGCGATCAAGGCCGCCATCGCCGCACACGGCGCGGGCTCGCTCGGCGCGCACGACCTGAAGACCCGGCGGGCGGGATCGGCCACCTTCGTCGATTTCCACCTCGTGGTGCCGGCGTCGATGCCGGTGGGCGAGGCGCATGAGATCTGCGACCGGCTGGAGGACGCCATCCGGGAGGTGCTGCCCGGCGCGCAGATCGCCATCCATGTGGAGCCGGAAACGGAGAGGGCGCATGGCGAGCGCGTGCGCCTCGGGCCGCCGGCGGGAGCGGCAACGTAGAACCGCGGCGTTTTTCGCGCCGCCGTTCCATGGCCGAGCCGGTGCTTTTCAGCCGAAGGCGAGCGCGAGGCCGGTAAGCGCCGTCAGGCCGCCGATGATGCGGGCTGCGACCGCGCCGCCGGAAAGGCGGGCGATGCCGAGGCCGACGGCGATGCCGGCGAGGTGCAGCAGCGCCGTCGCGGCGACGAAGCCGATGCCGAAGGGCAGGGCGCCGGCCGCGCCGAGTTCACCGCCATGGGCATGGCCGTGGAAGAGCGCGAAGACGGCGACGAGCGCTGCGGACGCCGCCGTGTCGAGCTTCACCGCCATGGCGACCAGCAGCCCGAGCGCGACGACCGAGGCAAGGATCGCCGGCTCGACGAAAGGCAGGCCGATGCCGCAGACGGCAAGGCCGAAGCCCGCGGCCATGGTGGCGACGAAGGCGGCCGGCACGGCCCATAGCGCCCGGCCGCCGGTCTGCGCCGCCCAGAGGCCGACGGCGACCATGACGAGGATATGGTCGAGGCCGAAGAGCGGATGGGAGAGGCCGGCCATGAAGGAGCCGTGCTCTTGCGGGTTGAGATGGGCGAAGGCCGGCGCGGCCGTGGCGCCGAGCGTGGCGAATGCCAGCGTGATGCGTCTGATCATGATGTCCCCTGTTTGCGCCGACCCTTGGGAGCAGGCCGGGTGTCTTGTCGATGAGCGCCCGCATCCTAGGAGCGACTGCAAGGCCAAGTCCATACGCAAATTGCGGCGGTGCGGCGCCGGGGCAAAGGCCGTTCCCCGCGCATTTACCGTGTTTTCCGGTGGCGGCGGCAAGCTCTATCGCCCCCTATCGGTTTTGTTGCATTGTCTTGGCAGGTGAGTCGCATTATCTGACAGCGACAGGACCATTACGAGCAATCCGGAGACTTTGGATGAGCGACGAGGACGACAAGAAGACGGAACTGCCCCTGGGCAAGGAAACGGAGGCGAACCTTTTCAAGTCGCGTTCGATCTTCATCTACGGGCCGATCAACCAGGAACTGGCGCAGAAGGTCTGCTCGCAGCTCGTGGCGCTCGCCGCCGCCAGCGACGAGGACATCCGCATCTACGTCAATTCGCCGGGCGGCCATGTGGAATCGGGCGATTCGATCCACGACATGATCAAGTTCATCAAGCCGAAGGTGTGGATGATCGGCACGGGCTGGGTCGCCTCGGCCGGCGCGCTGATCTATGTCGCGGCGCCGAAGGAACGGCGCATCTGCCTGCCGAACACCCGCTTCCTGCTGCACCAACCGTCGGGCGGCACCCGCGGCATGGCATCGGACATCGAGATCCAGGCCCGCGAGATCATCAAGATGAACGAGCGCCTGAACAAGATCTTCGCCGAGGCGACCGGCCAGCCGATCGAGAAGATCGCCAAGGACACGGACCGCGACTATTGGCTCTCCGCCGAGGAAGCCAAGGGCTACGGCCTCGTCTCGCGCATCGTGACGTCGCAGGGCGATATCTGAGGCTTTTCGGCCACTTGAATAGAGGAAGCCCTCCCATTGCGGAGGGCTTTTTCGTCCTGGTGGGTTGCGCGGCGGCCTTCCCGCCGCTATAAGCGCCCCATCATGTTGAAGACCAGCGCACAAATCATCGAACGAGTTTCCCGCGGCAGCGCTGCTGTTCGCGAGCGTTCGCGCGGCTTCTCCTCGCTTCTTCTTCTCGGCCTTACGCGCGGTTGCCGGGTTCGCTGAGGAGCGCCCGGCGGCCGAAAAGCCCGTCCGGCAATAGCTCCTCGTTTCACCCCAAGCATTAATTCCGGTTCTGGCCGCCCATGGCCAGCATTCGCCGTCGCCAAGCGCCGACCGTTGCGCTAAGACGCTTTCGCGAATGCCGGGACGACGAAGAGAAGACGCGATGATTTTGAAGACCCACACGCCCAAGCAGGGCATGCCCGAGGCGGCAGTCAAGTACCAGCCCTATCCCACGATCAACATCCCGGACCGCACCTGGCCCGGCAAGACGATCACCGAGGCGCCGATCTGGTGTTCGGTGGACCTGCGCGACGGCAACCAGTCGCTGGTCAACCCGATGGGCCACGACCGCAAGGCCCGCATGTTCCAGCTCCTCATCGACATGGGCTTCAAGGAAATCGAGATCGGCTTCCCCTCGGCCTCGCAGACCGATTTCGATTTTGCCCGCTGGTGCGTCGAGGAGGGCAACGTGCCCGCCGACGTCTCGCTGCAGGTGCTGGTCCAGTGCAGGCCGGAGCTGATCACCCGCACCTTCGAGGCGCTGGAAGGCGCGCATAAGCCGATCATCCATTTCTACAATTCGACCAGCGAATTGCAGCGCCGCGTGGTGTTCGCCAAGGACGTCGCCGGCATCAAGCAGATCGCGACCGATGCGGCCAAGATGATCACCGACATGGCGGCCAAGGCCGGCGGCGGCTATCGCTTCGAATATTCGCCGGAGAGCTTTACCGGCACCGAGCTGGATGTGGCGCTGGAGATCTGCAACGCGGTCGTGGAGATCGTGAAGCCGACGGCCGACAACAAGCTGATCCTCAACCTGCCGTCCACCGTCGAGATGGCGACGCCGAACATCTATGCCGACCAGATCGAATGGATGTGCCGCAACATCGACAACCGCGAGAACGTCATCATCTCGCTGCACCCGCATAACGACCGCGGCACCGGCATCGCGGCCACGGAACTCGGCCTGATGGCCGGCGCGGACCGCGTCGAGGGCACGCTCTTCGGCAATGGCGAGCGCACGGGCAATGTCGACGTCGTCACGCTGGCGCTCAACATGTACACGCAGGGCGTCGATCCCAGGCTCGACTGCACCGACATCGAGCGCATCAAGGCCGTCTACGAATATTCCAACGAGATGGTCATTCCCGAGCGTCACCCTTACGTCGGCGAACTGGTCTACACGGCCTTCTCCGGCTCGCACCAGGACGCGATCAACAAGGGCATGAAGGCCATCAGACAAGCCAACAAGCCGCTCTGGGAAGTGCCGTACCTGCCGATCGACCCGCAGGACGTCGGCCGCTCCTACGAGGCGATCATCCGCATCAACTCGCAGTCCGGCAAGGGCGGCATCGCCTATATCCTGCAGGAAGACTACGGCATCAACCTGCCGCGCAACCTGCAGGTGGAGTTCCGCGAGGAGATCCAGCGCATCACCGACGAGGAAGGCGTGGAGCTTCCTTCCAAGCGCATCCATGAGAGCTTCATGGAGCGCTACGTCACGCAGCCGGGCACGCGCCTGCGCTTCGTCGACCATCACACCTATCCCGACGGCGAGCACAAGGGCACGCGCATCGTCGCGGCCGAGATCACCGACGGCGGCGAGGGGAAGCGCATCGAGGGCAGGGGCACCGGCCCGATCGACGGCTTCATCAACGCGCTGTCGATCTATCTCGGCATCCCCATGTCCGTCGCCGATTATTCCGAGCACTCACTCCAGCACGGCTCGAACGCGGCGGCCATCGCCTATGTCGAGGTCGAGCATCCGGGCGGCAAGCTGTTCGGCGTCGGCATCAACACGAACATCGTGACGGCCTCGCTGGAGGCCATCGTCTCGGCCGCCAACCGCGTTCTGGAGATGCGCGGCTGAGCCACCGGCAATGCGAATGACGAGAGCCCGGCAGGTCGCTGCCGGGCTCTTTTTTGTCTTGTCCTTTTCGGGGTGGCCCTGCCGGGGCGTGACGCCTAGATCGTCGCGGAAACCACTTCGGCGATGCGCTCCAGGTCGGGATCGGCGGAGGGACCGACCACGACATAGGCGGCGTTGCCCTTCTGCCAGGAGATGAGGCCTATGTCGTTGCGCATGCTTTCGGCGAGGCCCGTCTGGTCATCGACGGGCTCGCTCTGCATGAAACAGATCGCGAAGATCTCATTCTCGGCGTCGCGGTAGAGAAGCTGCGCGGTCGGCTTGCCGCCGGCAACGAGCAGGCGAGCGCCCTCGAAGGTGAGCTTCTGGGCGGAAAGATCGGGCAGCGCGAACTTGACCCCGGTGCTGACCGAGAGCCACTCCACGATATGCGCCGCGTCGCTCGCCGGCACCTCCACCAGATGGCGGGCTTGGCGGGAATAGATGCGGTGATACTCGGCGACGTCGTCGAGCCATGTGCGGGCGGGGGCGAACTGGTTGCCGATGGCCTGGACGGTGGCCTGCTTCTGCTCTGAAATCAGGTAGCCGGCCGCGCCGCCGGCAAGGAAGATCACCAGCGAGGCGACGAGCGCCTGCGGCCACAGGGCGCTGCGGCGGGAAACCGGTGGGGGGACGACGGGCGCATCGACGAAACCCAGCTTGGGCGCCTCGTCCTGGTTACTGCCCGCTTCCTTGATGTTGCGCACCAGGTCGAGCGGGATCGGCTCCTGCAGCATCCTGTCGAAGGCGCGGGCGCCGAACTCGCTGCCGAGCTTGAGCTTCTCGTAGACGCCGCGCGCATCGTCGTCGATGGCGAGGATGGCGTCGATTTCCTCCACTTCCGCTTCGGGCAACTGGCCATCCAGATAGGCCGACAGCCGCACCTCGAGCGGGAGACCCTGTGTGCTTTCCACGGTCAGGCCCTCCTTTCCGCCTGTTCGGAGATCATGGTGGCGAGCCGGATGCGGGCTGCCGAAAGCCGGCTCATCACAGTGCCGACCGGTATCCCGAGAATATCCGCCGCCACCCGGTAGCTGTGCCCCTCGACATTGACCAGCAGGAAGACGCTCGAAAGCCCCTCCGGCATCGTCATGATCAACTTGTGCAACTGCCTGGCATAGACCGCCTTGTCGGCGGATGCCTCGATGTGCAGGTTGTCCTGCTCGGCGACATCTACGGTGCCGGAGCCCGTGCGGACCTTTCGCTTGCGGATCTCGTCTACCCAGAGATTGCGCGTCATGGCATAAACCCAGCTTTCCAGCCGGCCTTCCCCGTTCCACAGATGGCTTCGCGTGATGGCTCTCTCGCATGCCTCCTGCACGAGGTCGTCGGCATCGCTGCCGTTGCGCGTCAGCGTCATGGCGAAACGGCGCAGCTTCGGCAGCAGATTGACCAACTCTCGCCGGAACTCATTTGATTCTGCCGTCGGACGCATTGCTTTTCCAAGGGACGTTCGGGATCAAAACTCTACGCGCGCCCCGGCCGGGCGGCGATCGTCTGATATGAAACATTCTGCCTTGTGTCTGCAAGCATGAACGGCGCCGCGGAGCGCAGTTTCCCGCGTTCCGCACGATTTGTTCCCGACTTGGGCAGGCGTCAGTAGCTGGCGCGCTCCCCGCCGAGCGACTGGAGGAGGGCGCGGTAGGCCCAGGTGTTCTCGCCGCCGCGGTCGCGGATCTCGACGAGCTGGACGCGCGCGCCCTCGATGTCGCCCTGTTCGATCAGCGCCTGGCCCATATAGGAACGGGCGAGGATGTAGTTCTCGTCCTTCTGGAGCGCCCGCCTGTAATAGCTCATGCCGAGCTGCATGTTGCCGAGCTTGCGGGTGTTGTAGCCGAGATAGTTGAGGATGCGCGGATCCTCCTGGTCGTAGGCGGCGTTGAGCGCGCGGATGGCGTTGCGGTACTGGCCGGCATAGGCGAATTCGCGCGCGGCTTCATAGAGCCTGTCGTCGATCCGGCGTTCGCTCTTCTTCTGCTCCCCGGGCTTTTCCTTGCCCGTCGTGGCAGGCTTCATGTCTTCCGGTGCGATGCATTCCTTCTTCTCGTCGCTCCAGATCTTGCCGTCCGTGCATGTCGTCGTGGTCTCGGTGGGAACGGGCGGGGTGGTGGTGTCGGATTCGGCGGCGCGGGCGGCCGAAAGCGCCGTCAGCGACACGGCGGCGCAGAATGAAAGCAGCATGGTGTTGCGGAGCATGGTCGTGATCCTCTCGATCGGCGCGTCTGGCGGGCGCTGGCCGTCCCGGAGCAGGCCCTTCCGGGCGGGCGGCTCTGGGAACATATGACGGATGTCGGGCGGGATTTATTCGCCGGGCTCACAGATGCGTGGTGTCGGCGAGCCCCAGCGCCAGCCCGTCCGGCGTCAGCGCATAACGCTCGCGCAGGATGTTCCAGTTTCCCGGTGAGCCTGAGATGGAGAAGAGGTTGTAGCCGGCCGGCGGCTTGCGTCCGCCCGGCCCCTGCGAGGCCGAGGCGATGCCGACGACCGGAACCGGCTTCGTCTGGCCGGGCAGCCAGTTCACCGTGTCGAGATGGGTGTGGCCGTGCAATACGAGCTCCGCCCCGCCGGTCGAGACGGTCGCGGCGAAACGGCGGATGCCGATCATGCGCTTGTGGAAGGAGGTCGCGCCGCGGATCGGCGGATGATGGATGAGCACGACGCGGAAGAGGCCGGCCTCGCCCGCCGCGCGCAGCATGTTCACCGTCTCGCGCGCCTGCCTACTGCCGAAATAGCCCGAGGCGGAGAAGGGCGGGGTGGCGACGGCGGTCGAGCAGCCGATGATCGCCACCTGGCCGCGCACGCGCAGATAGGGGAAGACGTGCATGTCCTCCTGCCATTCGGCAGGGCCCGCGTCGCCGCGCATGTAGGGATACCAGGCGCGCGTCGACTTCTCGTAGGCGCCGCGCACATAGGCATCGTGGTTGCCGGGCACGACCGAGACGTTTTCCGGCGGACCGGCCTCCGGCAGCCAGCGCTTCACCGCGGCGATCTCCAGTGAGGAGGCGAGGTTGACGAGGTCGCCGGTGATGGCAAGGTGGTCGGGGGCCTGCCGCTCGATATCCTCGAGCACGATGTCCAGCGTGTTGGTGAAGAGGTGCCGGCGGCGGTTGCGGTGCCAGTTCACGAAACCGGTGATGCGCTTGGAGAACAGTTCCAGGAAGGTAAGGGCCGGCAGCGGCCCGAGATGGACGTCCGATATATGGGCAAGTCTGAACATACCCTTCCTTAGAGCATAAGCCGGTCAAGGGAAACGCAAGGCGTGGATATTCCGGGCCGTTCGTTCGACGAGCCTTGATTTGGCCGGATGGTTGCGGCCAAGTGCGGCCATGGACGATACCGCGCCGCCGACCCGAAGCCCGCTCGTGAAACTCGTGACGCGGGTGCTGCACGGCTATTTCGCGCTGTCGCGCGGCATGACCATGGGCGTGCGCGCCGCCTGCTTCGACGCGGCCGGCCGCATCTTCCTCGTGCGCCACAGCTACGTGCCCGGCTGGCACCTGCCGGGCGGCGGCATCGAGCGGGGGGAAACGGCGCTGGAGGCGCTCGCCAAGGAGATGCGGGAGGAGGGGAACCTTGCCCTCGGCGCGCCGCCGCGGCTCCTTCAGATCTACTTCAACCGGCAGACCAGCCGGCGCGACCATGTGCTGCTCTACCGCTGCGACGGCGTCACGCAGACGGCGCCGCGCCTCAAGGATCGCGAGATCGTCGAGGCGGGCTTCTTCGCGCTCGACGGCCTGCCGGCCGCAACGACGGCGGCCACCCGCCGGCGGCTGGAGGAGATCGCCGGCGACGCGCCGTTCGCGGATTTCTGGTAGCTCAGGCCGCCTTGAGCCGCTCGCGGCCATGCGGGGAGGAAAGGTCCATCTGCGGGCCGACGGGCACGATGCCTGTCGGGTTGATCGTGACGTGGCTGCGGTAATAGTGCTCCTTGATGTGGCGCATGTTCACCGTCCCGGCGACGCCCGGCACCTGGTAGAGCTCGCGCAGGTAGCCGTAGAGGTTCGGATAGTCGGTGATGCGGCGGATGTTGCACTTGAAATGGCCGACATAGACGGGGTCGAAGCGCACCAGCGTCGTGAAGAGCCGCCAGTCGGCCTCGGTGATGCGCTCGCCCGTGAGGTAGCGCTTCGTCGACAGTCGTTCCTCAAGGCTGTCCAGCATGGCGAAGAGCTTCGTGACACTGTCTTCATAGGCGTCCTGCGTCGTCGCGAAGCCGGCCTTGTAGACGCCGTTGTTGACCGTGTCGTAGATGCTGTCGTTGAGGGAATCGATCTCGGCGCGCAGGCTTTCCGGGTAGAAATCCTCGCGCGAGCCCGTCAGATGATCGAAGGCGGAGTTGAACATGCGGATGATCTCGGCCGATTCGTTGGAGACCATGCGGTTGTTTTTCTTGTCCCACAGGACCGGCACCGTGACGCGGCCGGAATAGTGCGGATCGGCCTTGAGGTAGACCTCGTAGAGCGCGGAAGCGCCGAACAGCGGATCGAGCGTGCCGCCGTTCTCGCCCTTGAACTCCCAGCCCTTCGCCAGCATCAGCGGATCGACGATGGAGACGGTGATCAGGTCCTCCAGCTTCTTCAGCTTGCGGAAGATCAGCGTGCGGTGCGCCCAGGGACAGGCAAGCGAGACATAGAGATGGTAGCGGCCGGCCTCCGCCGCAAAGCCGCCTTCGCCCGTCGGGCCGGGGGCGCCGTCCGGCGTGATCCAGTTGCGGAACTGTGAGACGGAGCGCTGGAAATGGCCCTTCGTCGCTTTCGTATCGTACCAGACGTCATGCCAGACGCCGTCAACGAGCATGCCCATGCGTATCTCCTTTGCCATCATTGCGGCCTGAACGTGCGTTCCTAGATAGCGCATGGGGCGGGGCTGGACAGACGCTTTTTGGTGAACGGTGCGTTTTGCTCTTTGACAGATCGAAAAATTCTGCTATCCGCCCAGACCAGCACCGGCACTCCAGCCGGCGAGGAAGACGAGACGCATGTTCTATACGGGAACCCCACGACGACGCTGATGCTTCATGCTGCGCCCCCTTCGGCGGCGGCGCGATCACCCGCATCCACAGCCTTGTCTCCGGTTCCCCGATCCATGAACATGCTCAAGCACGATATCGTCTACCTGACGGAAGATGCCTCCCACGACGCCGCCATCGAACTGATCAACGAAGAAGCCTTCGGCCCCGGCCGGCATGTCCGTGCCGCCGCGCGCATCCGCGAGCAGGGGCCGCACGACCTCTCGCTCTCCTTCGTCTGCACCGACGACGGCGAGACCATCGCCTCCGTGCGCATGACGCCGGTCATGGCCGGGGCCGTGAAGGCGCATCTTCTCGGCCCGCTCGCCGTCCGGCCCTCGCACAAGAACCGCGGAATCGGCCGGGAGCTGCTGCGCATCGCCTGCGCGGCGGCGAAGCGGAAGGGCTCGGAGGCCGTGGTCCTCGTCGGCGACCCGCCCTATTACGGCCCGCTCGGCTTCGAGAAGGTGGCGTGGAACGCGCTGGTGTTTCCCGGTCCGGTGGATCCGGCGCGTGTGCTCGTCATGCCCTTCGCGGCGGATACGCATGAGCGGCTGAAGGGCGTCATCGCCTGGCGGGACGATGGGGAAGCGCGGTAAGGCTTCCCTCGGATGACTTGCCCGAAACCCTAACCCTCACCCCGCAAGCGGGGAGAGGGGACTTGCCCTACGCGATGTTCGAGATTCGGGAAAGCCGCGCGGCATATCCCTTTGTAACTTCCCTTGGCCCGCGTTTGGCGCTGTAGTGCGTGTCGCGGTGGCGGATGAGAGACCGCATGACCTTTGGGCTTGCAAGCCCGTGGGAGAGCTCGGGTCATCATCCGCCGTTCCA
>NZ_JACBFT010000030.1:0-21584 GCF_021401195.1 Shinella sp. NM-101
GCGAAGCGCCGGATCGCTGCAGTCCACTGATCAAGCGCATAACCAATCCGCCCAATGACTGCGAATTTCGACGGCCAGAGACGCCAAAAACGGGCCGTCCGGCGGTTAAACGCGAATGACATCGGATCATTTCTCTATATTGAGCAAAACGTCCGATAATGCAAACTTATCAGTCATTATGTGATGAAGACAAGCCGTGCGGATAACTGCGAAGAATCTGGCCTAAACCGCACCGATGCAGTAGTCTTGCGGACATGGATTCGTCTTTCGCCACCGCCTTTCCGAGATCCGCGCCACCGGCCCTGCTGCCCGCCTGGTCTGTTCCGCGCGGACGTGATTTGGCAGAGACGGATGCGGCGTTTCATGCCGGTATCGCGCTGAAATCACTTGATGATCTTGTGCGTTCCGAACCGAACTGGGCCGGCTGCTGGCGGCAGCGCCAGGCGCTGAAATGCGCCGCAACGGCCGTGCGACTGATGGGCCGCAACGAGGACGAAACGGCGCTGCGGGTGGCGTCGCCTTAACGGGCTGTTTGCACCGACTTGCTATCGGGCTTTGATGACCGAGACCTCGCTTGCCCACTTCAAACGCCACCGGTTTCCCGCTGAGATCATTGCTCATGCTGTCTGGCTCTATTATCGGTTCCCGCTCAGCTTCCGTGATATTGAGGATCTGTTGGCGGAGCGCGGCATCAGCGTCTCATTTCAGACCGTCTCGGAATGGGCGGCGAAATTTGGCGTGAAGTTCGCCCATCAGCTCCGACGCCGCTCACGAGGCCACTTTGCCGACAAATGGCACCTCGATGAGATGGTGGTGACGATCAAGGGAAAGAAATACTGGCTGTGGCGCGCTGTCGATACCAACGGTTACGTCCTCGATGCCCTGCTGCAAAGCCGAAGGAACAAGGCGGCCGCTATGCGTTTGATGCGCAAGCTGCTCAAGGACCAGGGTACCGCCCCGCGTGTGATGGTGACCGACAAGCTGCGTTCCTATTCCGCCGCAAAATCCCAGTTGATGCCGGGCGTCGAGCATCGCTCGCACAAAGGGCTCAATAATCGGGCCGAGAATTCTCACCTTCCCGTGCGACGACGCGAGCGACGCATGATGCGCTTCAAATCCGCGCGCCAATGTCAGCGTTTCGTCTCAGCTCACGGCCAGATTGCCAATCTCTTTCTTCTTCACCGGAAATACTTGACCGCCGCAGACCATCGCCAGCTTCGCGCTCACGTCATCTCGACATGGCGCGAAATCGCTTCATCCATTGGCGCGTGAAATTCTAGCGGAAGAAACTATCGCGTCTCAAAATCGGTTAAGGCGACGCCACCCCCTGCACATACCTGGTTGCCGCACGTATTCGGCGGCTCAATACCGCAAACCAGGCCAGGCTCGATCGAGGAGCGGCTCGTCAATACCGTGCTGAACCGCCACGACGAAGTCGAAAGCCTGCTGCGCGACGCGCCCGGGCACTACTTTCCGATCTTCATGAACCACAAGGGCGAGACCATCGTCGGTCCCTGGGCGATCGGATTTTCCCTTGGCCTCAGTCTGGGCGGCGAAGCGTGGGCGCCGATCCTCCTTGCCACGCCAAAGCCCGTGATCGCCCCCATCATGGCCGTCAATCCGCAGCTCGCCAAACTCCTCATCCGGCTTTCTCCTCAGGAGCGGCGCAAAATAAGGGCGACGGCCCACCACCATATCTCATCCGCAGTCCTGCAATTGCACGCAATCACAAGACACGCTCGGTAACAACGCGCCCAGCAGCATCAACCCAACCTACATGCAAGGTGGTGGGTTCGTCGCGCTTACAGTCGAACGAAGTGGATGGTGAGGTCGACGGCATGATCCTGGCGGGTCTCCTGAACGGAACGGGCGAAAGCCCAAAAAAACATGCCTTGACACATAGCCCGTCAATGGCCTGATTGTTCCTGCCAATTATCTTGCGAAGGGCAGGCCATTTGTTCAAGCACTCACAGCTCGAATCCGTGCAGGCCTGGATGGCCCATCCTGCCAATGCGACGATGCCGCTGCACGCCCGGATACAACGGGCGATCCGGCAGTTGATCCTCGACGGCGTGCTGGGACCGGGCAAGCCGTTGCCGGCCACCCGCGGGCTTGCCAAGGCACTTGGCGTGTCGCGTGATACGATCGAGGCGGCCTATATCCAGCTTCACGCCGAAGGGTTCATCGAGCGGCGAGTCGGCAGCGGCAGTTTCGTGGCCGAGATCTCGGCATTTCAGCCCGGCCAGCGCAGATCGCGGCGGGATTCGCTGTTGCGCAACCAGGCCCCGAACCTCAGCAAGCGTGGAGCAGCCATGTTCAGCGGCGGCGGCGTGCGTGACATCCTCGCGCCACGGCCGTTCACGCATGGCATACCGGAAACACGGGAGTTTCCGCTGCAATTGTGGGAGCGCCTGGAGCGGCAGGTCCTCAAGGACTACGGCACGAAAGCCCTTCTGCACGGCGATCCTCAGGGCGCCGAACCGCTCCGGAGAGCCATCGCCGACTATGTCAATCTGGAGCGCGGCGCGCGTGCCACGGCCGATCGCGTTCTCGTCCTCACCAGTTCGCAGCAGGCGATGTCGCTCTGTGCGACGACGCTGCTCGATCCCGGCGCTCTATTTCGTCGAACAATTGTAGCCGCAAAACAGTTGTACGGCGTTCGTGGAACGGTTGATGCAGCTATCGATGGCATATTCGGGATAGTGACACATGATCCCATGGTCAATGGTATCCCATGCCACCATATAGCAAATGAATGGTTCCCTGCTTAGAGCTACGAACGTAACGAACCAATTTATCGTCATTGTTCCAGCGAGGTGTACTATCTCCGCGCCAAAATGCGAGGCCGCCTCAATTCATCCTATCCTAACACCGGTTGGGGGAGCATGACGGCACGCAGATCCTTGAGCTGTGCGCCTGCAGAATGACTGAGATTGCCACCTATGCCACAGGCGGAAGTCATGCTTCCATTTACCCCATGCACCTCATTCGACAGTAGCGGTCCAAACAGCTTACACCGCCTCATGCATAGGATTTTTAGAGCGTAGCCGCTTTGAATCCGCCGAGCCAGATCCAGAACCCTTCGTGCAGCTCCGGCTCAGAGTCGCCAGGCATTTCTAAAGGTGCGAACCAGCATTGCTGCGTCGTAGAGACTAGCCGCATGCAGGGCTGGGAATTCGGCCCCCACCCGCTCCGGGGGCGATGCTCGTAAGCTGATAATACACTTGCTCCCCTCAATGACGCTCATTCTTCGCAGCTACGCATCGATTGGGCTTTTATCATTTACGTTCAGCGTCAACGATATTTCTAACCTCCGTCGATAATATAATATTTGATTATAGATAGCGCAATAATTGGCATTTGACTAAGCGTTATCATGTTGAAATATTATGCATATAGGCGGCATGAAGGCAGCCAGGGCTGAGGTGTGGAGCCGGACGTAGCTGCAGTGCCTAACACCGAATCCTGCCTACAGCGCGACCTGTAGTTGGCACGATTCCATGAATGCAGGAGCAAGACGATGATCACACGTCGAGACAGAACACCAATCATGCATCGGTCAGTTGAATATGCTGATGTGATTTACTTCGGTGGCGTGCTGGCCGATGAACTCAAGGGCGCCTCGATGCGGGCCCAAACGACGCAAGTTTGTGCCAAGCTCGACAAATTCCTCGCAGAAGCGGGAACCGACAAGACGAAACTAATTTCCGCGACCTTGTTCATCACTGACATGAACCTGAAGCAAGAGATGAACGACGTCTGGACTTCTTGGCTCGACGCACAGGATTTGCCCGCGCGTGCGACGATAGGGGTTTCAGATCTTGGCCAGGACGTCCTGATCGAAATCGTCGTTACCGCAGCAAGGTAAGGCACGCCGAATTTTATCACCTACCGCGAAACGGTGGCTAGGCAGCGAGAGACTGTCGGCTCCGCGGGAGCATCCTATGTCTGAGAACCACAAAAAAGTAGGCATCGCTGGAGCCGGAATCGTCGGCGTATGCACGGCGCTGATGCTTCAGCGCCGCGGATTCAAAGTCACCTTGATTGACCCGAACCCTCCTGGCGAAGGTGCATCGTTTGGGAATGCCGGATGCTTCAACGGCTCATCCGTCGTCCCTATGTCCATGCCGGGAAACTTGACGAGCGTGCCGAAGTGGCTCCTTGACCCGATGGGGCCGTTGTCAATCCGGTTCAGCTATTTTCCAACCATCATGCCCTGGTTGATTCGCTTTCTGTTAGCCGGAAGACCAAACAAGGTGAAGGAGCAGGCGAAAGCACTCCGCAATCTCATCAAGTCCACGGTGCCTCTGATCAAGTCATTGGCGGAGGAGGCTGATGCGAGCCATCTGATCCGCCATGAAGGTCATCTGACCGTATATCGTGGAGAAGCAGACTTCGCCAAGGACCGCGGAGGTTGGGAACTGCGGCGTCTCAACGGTGTTCGCACGCAGATCCTCAGCGCCGATGCGTTGCGGGATTTCGATCCGAACTTGTCGCATGCGTTTACCAAGGGCATTCTTATAGAAGAGAACGGTCACACGATTAATCCGCAAGGGCTCGTGACCCTCTTGTTTCGGCGTTTTATCGCGAACGGTGGCGAATTCGTATCTGCGCGTGTCATCGGCTTTGAGACTGAAGGTAGGGCGCTTAAAGGCATTACAACCACGAACGGCGTTCTGGCCGTTGATGCAGCGGTTGTCGCAGCCGGCGCACACTCGAAATCACTTGCTAATTCGCTAGGCGATGACATCCCGCTCGATACCGAACGTGGATATCATATCGTCATCGCGAATCCGGAAGCCGCTCCACGCATTCCGACGACCGATGCGTCAGGAAAATTCATCGCGACACCTATGGAAATGGGGCTTCGCGTGGCGGGTACGGTTGAGTTCGCTGGGCTCACAGCCGCTCCTAACTGGAAACGTGCGCATGTGCTCTATACGCACGCTCGAAAACTTCTTCCAGCCCTCGCGCCTGCGAGTTCTGAAGAACGATATTCCAAATGGATGGGGTTCCGGCCGAGCATCCCGGATTCGCTCCCCGTGATTGGCCGGGCAACCCGGACACCCGACGTAATCTATGCTTTCGGCCATGGTCATCTCGGCATGACAGGGGCGCCGATGACCGCAACGCTCGTCTCAGAGCTCCTCGCAGGCGAAAAGACCTCAATCGACATTTCGCCCTTCGCACCAAACCGCTTTGGTATTGGCAAATCCAAGCAAACGGGTCCGGCAAGTTAAGTACTTACGCGGTCGTGAGTACAGCGCAGAGCCGGTGTCAAGATCAATCTGCACCTCGCAATCACCTCGGAGACGCGAAATGGCGCAAATAGAACACATATTAACGAGTCACGCCCCGAAGCCTTTGGGTCACTACAGTCAGGCGGCCCGAGCGGGTGGATTCATTCATGTTTCCGGTCAGCTTCCGATCAAACCAGAAGGCCAGTCGGAGCAATCTGACGATCTCTTCGATAACCAGGCCAGTCTCGTTCTCCGGAATTTGCTGGCCGTACTCGAGGCGGCTGGTGCGACGCCTTCTCATGTCGTGAAAGTCACAGCTTACATCGTCGGCGTCGAGCATTGGAGCAGCTTCAACGCAGCATATGCCAAGGCGTTCGGTGAAGCGCGTCCTGCCCGGTCGGTCGTTCCAGTGCCGGCGCTTCATCATGGATACCTCATCGAACTTGATGCTGTTGCTCTCGATCCGAGCGATACCGATCGAGGCGCCGCAGCGATTACAGCGTAAGGAGCGCGCTTGGATATGTACATTCCGAATCTTACCGACGTGCTTGCAGCACGAGCCTTAATCGAACCCCATATTCATCGCACACCCGTTCTCACATCGACATTCATCAATGGACTTGCTGGCGCCGAACTCTTCTTCAAGTGCGAGAACCTTCAGAAGGCTGGGGCCTTCAAAGCGCGCGGCGCGTCGAACGCGGTGTTTGGCCTGAACGACGAGCAGGCGAAGAAGGGTGTTGCAACGCACTCGTCCGGCAATCACGGAACCTGCCTTTCCTATGCAGCTGGTCGGCGCGGCATTCCCTGCACCGTAGTGATGCCGCGCACCGCGCCGCAGGCTAAGAAGGATGCGGTCCGGGGCTACGGCGGTCGTGTCGTCGAATGCGAGCCGTCAACCTCGTCGCGTGAGGCCGTCTTTGCCGAGGTTGTTGCCGAGACCGGCGCGGAATTCGTGCATCCCTATAACGACCATCGTGTCATCGCCGGGCAGGCGACCTGCTCTGCCGAGTTGATCGAGCAGGTCGACGGTCTCGACGCCGTGGTCGCGCCGATTGGCGGCGGCGGCATGGTGTCGGGAAGCTGCCTGACGCTCTCCAATCTCGCGCCCGGCGTAAAGATCTACGCCGCCGAGCCCGAGCAGGCCGACGACGCCTACCGTAGCTTCAAGGCCGGCCGCATCATCGCCGACGACGCGCCAGAAACGGTCGCCGACGGCCTGAAAGTGCCGCTGAAGGAACTGACCTGGCATTTCGTGAAGAACAACGTCACCGACATCCTGACGGCTTCCGAGCAGGAGATCGTCGACGCGATGAAGCTGATCTGGAAGCGCATGAAGATCGTGATGGAGCCGTCCAGCGCCGTGCCGCTGGCGACCATCCTGAAGAACCCTGATGTCTTTGCCGGCAAGCGCGTCGGCGTGATCGTGACGGGCGGCAATGTGGATCTCGACAAATTACCGTGGAACTGAGGAGAAGAGCATGAACGCGACGACTCAAACTGAACAACTCGACGTCGGTTTCGACGTGCCGGCGGTCCCCGGCATGGACGAATCCCAGATCCAGACGCCCTGCCTGATCCTCGACCTCGACGCGCTGGAGCGCAATATCCGCAAGATGGGCGATTACGCCAAGGCGAACGGTATGCGCCATCGCAGCCACGGCAAGATGCATAAGTCGGTTGACGTGCAGAAACTGCAGGAGAGGCTCGGCGGCTCGGTCGGCGTCTGCTGCCAGAAGGTCAGCGAGGCGGAAGTCTTCGTGCGCGGCGGCATCAAGGACGTGCTGGTGTCGAACCAGGTGCGCGACCCGGCCAAGATCGACCGGCTGGCCCGCCTGCCCAAGCTCGGCTCGCGCATCATCGTCTGCGTCGATGACGTTGCCAACATCGCTGACCTGTCTGCTGCCGCCGAAAAGCACGGCACGCAGCTCGAAATCTTCGTGGAGATCGACTGCGGCGCCGGCCGCTGCGGCGTCACCTCGACCGACGCCGTCGTGAAGATCGCCCAGGCCGCCGACGCGGCGCCGGGCCTCAAGTTCACCGGCATCCAGGCCTACCAGGGCGCGATGCAGCACATCGACAGCTATGAGGCGCGTAAGGAGAAGCTCGACGCGGCGATCGCCATGGTCAAGGACGCCGTCGAGGGCCTGAAGGCTGTCGGGCTGGAGCCGGAACTGGTTTCCGGCGGCGGCACCGGCTCCTATTATTTCGAGACGGGCTCGGGCGTCTATAACGAGCTGCAATGCGGCTCCTACGCCTTCATGGACGCTGACTACGGCCGCATCCTCGATAAGGATGGCCACCGCATCGACAAGGGCGAATGGGAGAACGCGCTGTTCATCCTGACCAGCGTGATGAGCCACGCCAAGCCCGACCGCGCCATCTGCGACGCCGGCCTCAAGGCGCAATCGGTCGACAGCGGCCTGCCCTTCATCTACGGCCGCGACGACGTGAAATACATCAAGTGCAGCGACGAGCACGGTGTGATCGATGACCCCAAGGGCGTGCTGAAGGTCAACGACAAGCTCAGGCTGGTGCCCGGCCATTGCGATCCGACCTGCAACGTCCATGACTGGTATGTCGGGGTGCGCAACGGTAAGGTCGAGACGGTCTGGCCGGTGTCGGCACGCGGCAAGGCGTATTGAGAACGTACCTGCGAAGCGCAACTGGGCGCTCCGGTGTTATTCTTGGAGGAGTCAATCCATGATCATCGTACCGGAGCGTCTGATCTCCGACCTCATGAGCGAGGCCGCTGTCTTTGAAGCCATCGAAAGCGTCTTCGCTGCCATGGCGCGAGACGAGGCCCGTAACTTCCCCGTCATCCGAGAGGCGATCGGCTATGCCGACGCGCTCTACGGCTTCAAGGCTGGCTTCGACAGTGCGGGGCTCGTCCTTGGGGTCAAGGCGGGCGGCTACTGGCCGGGCAACATGGCGAAGGGCTTGACCAACCACCAGTCCACGGTGCTGCTGTTCGACCCGGACACCGGCCGGATCAAGGCGGCGGTCGGCGGTAACCTGCTGACCGCGCTGCGCACGGCCGCCGCCTCGGCGGTGTCGATCAAGCATCTGGCCCGCCCCGACGCCCGCGTGCTCGGCATGGTCGGGGCCGGTCACCAGTCCGCCTTCCAGATGCGCGCCGCAGTGCGGGCGCGCAAATTCGACAAGGTGGTTGGTTGGAACTTGCACCCCGAAATGCTGTCGCGGCTGGCCGACACGGCGGTCGAACTCGGCCTGCCTTTCGAGGTGGTCGACCTGCCACAACTCGGGGCACAGGCCGATGTCATCATCACGATCACATCCAGCTTCGCACCGATTCTTCTTTCCGGGCATATTCGCCCAGGAACCCATCTCGCTTGCATGGGGACCGACACTAAAGGGAAGCAGGAAGTAGAGGCGGCTCTTTTCCCACGCGCTCGGCTCTTTGCCGATGAGGTTGAACAGTCCGTCACCATCGGTGAGGCGCAGCACGCGGTGGCGCAGGGATTGATCGCGACCGGCGACATCACGCCGCTCGGCGCGGTGATCGCCGGCCTGGCGCCGGGGCGGACCTCGCCGGAGGAGATCACGTTGTTCGACGGCACGGGCGTTGGCCTCCAGGATCTCGCGGTGGCGTCAGTTGCGGTGGATATTGCTCGGGCGCGAGGGCTCGCCCTGGAAGTGGAGCTTTAGTTCTGCGCGCGATTGACATTGAGGGAGATGGCTTGACGTCGGACTTGGATTGCCAGATCAGCCCGCACTCTGTAGTGACCGCGCTGAAGAATGTGCCCCCAAACCCATTTTCGCGATATCAGTCGTTCATGACGATGAGGATAACATACGGCTAGGCAAGCTTTGCTGAAGTCGATCGCTCCGAAAGAAAATTTCGAAAGCTTTTTCGAAACTCGACTATAAACTCGTTCGTAATCGAAGACGCTTTTATGTGCGTCGGTAGCACGATTGTCCAATTGATAGAGATTGGCGGATCGATTGGCCGAACTACCAAAGATGAAGAATATCTATCGGCAGTAAACGGATCGACGATCGAAACGCCGAATCCTGCTGAAACCATACCACAAACAATCATGGAGAGTGGAGTTTCAGCCTTAATACGTCTGATTATTCCTCGCTCGCGCATTATGGCATCGACCATGACATGCATTACCGACGGCTGTATGAGTGAGATGAAATCCTCATTGTCAAAGTCCTCGGGAACGATTCGCTCGCGTTCCACGAGCCGGTGTTGGAGAGGGAGCACCGCTACCATATCGCAGGGTGGCAGTTCTTCGATGGTGACGTTGGTGAGTTGCGTGTTCTCGACGACTCCGAGATCACAATGGCCGGTGCTGATCCATTCGAGGACGAAATGAGAATTCATGCCGTGAAGCGACATATTTAACGATGGCCTTTTGGCAAGAAAACCTGCGGCAAAGGCCGGCAGGAACCCGTTTGCTAGTCCCGGCAGTGCCGCGATGCGCAGAGAACCTCCTCGTCTTTCTCTCAAATCGCGCGCCAAGCCGGCGATACGCTCAAGTCCAACAAATGAGCGGTCGATCTCGCGATAGAGTGCCATCGCGTCGCCGGTTGCAACAAGTCGACCTCCAGAGCGTTCGAACAAATTCAAGCGCGTCTCGTATTCCAAATCTTTCACGAGCCGACTGACCGCAGGTTGAGTGATTCCGAGAATGTCCGCCGCAGTCGACACTGAACCGCTGATGATGACCGCGCGGAACGCCTCCACCTGCCTATGCTTCAGCATAATCTTCTCCATCATATAATATTTGCACATAGATCGGCCGCTATAATGCATTTGACCGGCAGTCACCTATCGCATTTATTATACCCTCTAGGAAGAGGCAGCGACGGTCAAAATGGTTTGCGTGAACGTCACATGCGACTGACCGTGTTGTGAGGCGGTGTGTCGTGGCCGGTGCCTTTTCTGTTTGGGAGCAGTCGCAAGGCAACGTACCAATTGGATATTGAACATCCGCCACATGGGTCTGCAACGCGACCAAGAAACCAGCAGCCAGCTATCTCTTTCTAATTGCAACCTCTGGAGGAATACGATGTTGAAGAAACTTTGTGCTTTTGCAGTCGTCATGACAGCAATGTGTGGTGGTGCGTCGGCAGATGATCTCACCGGAACGCTGAAAAAGATCAAGGACACAGGAGTGATCACGGTCGGCAACCGCGACTCGTCCGTGCCCTTCTCATATCTCGACGACAAGCAGCAGCCGGTCGGTTATGCTGTTGATATCTGCCTGAAGGTCGTCGACGCCGTCAAAGAGCGGCTCAAGCTTGATAAGCTTGAGGTGCGATTTAACCCCGTTACTTCGGCAACGCGCATCCCGTTGATCGCAAACGGGACCGTTGATCTCGAGTGCGGCTCAACCTTCAATACTGCAGAGCGCCAGAAGCAGGTGGCGTTCAGCAATACATACTTTCTGACTGCAAACAGGTTCGTTGCCAAGAAATCGAGCAATCTCAACTCGATTGCCGACCTCAAAGGCCAGTCAGTCGTGTCGACATCCGGAACGGTCAATATCCAAGAGCTGAACGAAGTGAATACGGCGCAGCAACTCGGCATGAACATCATTGCCGCAAACGACCATGCGGAAGCGTTCCTTATGGTCGAAACGGGTCGTGCGGCAGCATTCGTGATGGACGACATTCTGCTGGCCTCGCTCGTTGCCGGGTCGCGCGATCCGTCCGGCTATGCAATCTCGCAGGATGCATTTTCCAATCCCCAACCCTATGCAATCATGCTCCGTCGCGACGATGCGGAGTTCAAGGAACTAGTAGATGACGCGACCGCCGCGCTCTACAAGAGCCCGGAGATGCTGGATATCTACAACAAGTGGTTCAACCAGGCCATCCCGCCCCGCGGGCTTAACCTGAACGTCCCGCTTGACCCGGCATTGAAGCGCGCGTTCGAGAACCCTTCCGACTCCGCCGACACGGCCTCCTACCTGCAATAATTCCAACAACTGCCTCATGGCGAAAGAACGTCGCCATGAGGCTTGGAGCGTACGGAGGGCTCTATGAACTATAACTGGAACTGGGGAATTCTCTTCCAGCAATCGCTGGATGGGTCGGGTAGTTACTTGGAAATGCTGTTGCGGGGTCTGCAAGTAACGCTAGTCACCGCAGTAGGTGCATGGCTTCTTGCGCTGGCACTGGGTCTTGTCGTCGGGGTGATGCGGACGATGCCGTCCGGGCCTGCCCAAAGGATTGCGAGCGCATATGTGGAATTGTTTCGCAACATTCCTTTCCTTGTACAGCTTTTCCTTTGGTATTTCGTGTTGCCTGAACTGCTACCGCAAAGCATGGGCAACTGGTTGAAAGCGTTGCCAAATTCGGCGTTCTGGACGACGGTCTTGGGGCTCGGCTTTTATATGTCGGCACGAGTCGCGGAACAGCTCCGTGCGGGCATCAGCTCACTGCCCCGTGGTCAGAAGCTGGCGGGTGCCGCAATCGGGCTTACGACACCGCAAACCTATCGATATGTTCTGCTGCCAATGGCATTTCGGATCATCCTGCCTCCACTGACGTCTGAGTTCCTGAACACGATCAAGAATACGTCGGTGGCACTCACGATCGGACTGGTAGAACTCACTGCCCGCGCCCGAGCCATGCAGGAATTCACCTTTCAGATATTCGAGGCGTTCACCGTCGCGACTGTCCTTTATCTCACTGTCAACATCCTGGTAACGATCGGGATGCGCTACCTTGAACACCGGGTTGCTGTACCTGGCTATACTGCGGGGCGTTAACGATGTTCTATAGTTTTGACTTCGACGTCATCGCCCGTTCTCTTCCCTATCTATTCTGGGATGGCATGCGTTTCACGCTGCTACTGACCGCGCTCGCCACCATCGGGGGGATCGTGCTTGGAACCCTCCTAGCACTCATGCGGCTTAGCTCGATCAAAGCCTTGTCGACACTCGCCGGCGGGTACGTGAACCTGATGCGGTCTCTTCCGCTCGTACTTGTAATTTTCTGGTTCTACTTCCTCGTCCCCTATATTGGGGCCTGGCTCATCGGAGCGAGCCAGCCGATCGCCGTGGGCGCATTTGCGTCGGCACTCATCACGTTCACCCTTTTCGAGGCAGCATACTTCTCAGAAATCATGCGAGCCGGAATCCAGTCGATCCCTCGCGGACAGACCGGCGCCGGGTATGCAATAGGGTTAAACTACTCACAGGTGATGGGCTATATCGTTCTGCCGCAGGCATTCCGCAATATGCTGCCGGTCATGTTGACGCAAACGATCATCCTCTTTCAAGATACATCTCTCGTATATGTCATTTCGCTGACAGACTTCCTCGGTGCTGCTTCTAAAGTCGCACAGCGCGATGGTCGCCTTGTGGAAATGTATCTCTTCGCGGCGATCATATACTTCGTGATCTCATTCGCCGCCTCCTTCCTGGTCAAGCGCCTCGAAGCGCGCACAGCAATCATACGGTGATCAAATGTCTGCTACGATCCAATCCCAAGTGTCCCCCAACACCTCGCGTCCGCTCGAAGGAGCAGCCATGATCGAACTCAGCCATGTTAGCAAATGGTACGGGCAGTCTTTTCGCGTGCTGACGGATTGTTCGACAAACGTCAACAAGGGCGAAGTTGTCGTGATTTGCGGTCCATCCGGGTCCGGGAAATCAACGCTCATTAAATGCGTTAATGCCTTGGAGCCCATCCAAGAGGGGAGAATTGTTCTCGACGGGGTTGAAGTTACTGACAAGAAGACGAATCTTACGAAGCTTCGCTCCCGGGTGGGTATGGTTTTCCAACATTTCGAACTTTTTCCCCACCTCCGAATTTATGAGAATCTCTGCCTGGGTCAGATGAAGGTACTTGGCCGGCGCCGCGATGAGGCGATGGCAAAGGCTATGAAACTCCTTGATCGAGTTGGGCTGAAGGCGCACGCGGAAAAATTCCCTGGCCAGCTTTCGGGAGGCCAGCAGCAGCGCGTGGCGATTGCGCGTGCGCTTGTCATGGACCCGATTTGCATGCTTTTCGATGAACCCACCTCAGCACTCGATCCTGAGATGATCAACGAAGTGCTCGACGTTATGGTCGAACTCGCGCAGGAAGGGATGACCATGATGGTTGTCACGCACGAAATGGGGTTTGCGAAGAAGGTAGCAGACCGCGTAATTTTTATGGACAAGGGCGAAATTGTCGAAGATGCGACGAAGAGTGACTTTTTCGGCACTCCTCGAAGTGAGCGAGCGCAAATGTTTCTTTCGAAAATACTATCGCACTAATGCATCCGACCGCCCAAACCCTCAATTACCTACATCGTTCATAGTCTTTGTGCCCCGTGAATCGACTGTGATTCCTTCTTTCACGTCGATCACGGAGGCGTCAGAGATACGAGGGGAAGCCGACACCAGAGTGCCTGGTAAACGTCCGGTGAGGGTGCTGGGCGATGTACTACGGCAATAGCCGTTGAGCTTCGCGGTTTCGATGAGCGACGAGAGCGACGCCCTTGTCCGCTTCAGCAAACAACCGGTCCTTAGAGCCGAATGCGATTGGCCGGATCGCCTGTTCGGTGGCGCTATTGCCGATCTCGACAGTACTGTAGTTGAAGAAGCGGCACGAGGACGCCCAGCGCGTACTGGCGAATCGGCTCCACCGTGCTGCTTGAGTGCGGCAGTTTGCGCAGTGTGCTGAATGCGCATCGACACTGTTTTGCTCATCAGCTTTGTCGCTGGCTGAGCCGCGCGGAGGAAATGGCGAAATCGAAAACGAACACTCACGCGGACGCCAATGTCGGGGCAAAGCGTCCGCAATCCGTGGAAAGAAATGACAGATTCTAGCGAGGGCTGATTTCCATTTGATGGCAGGCCGGGCCGGTAAGGGGGGTGAAGAGCATGATCCACCAACGATCGGAGGTATGACATGAGATTGCGTCACCTGAGATACTTCATCACCGTAGCGGAGGAACTGAGCTTCACGCGCGCGGCGGACAGGCTGCACATCCAATCTTCACCGTTGTCGCGCGCGATCAGGGATCTTGAAGACGATGTGGGCGTCAAGCTGCTGCATCGCTCGAAGGGCAAGATCAGACTAACCTGGTCGGGGGAACTTTTCTGGCAGGACGCGCGCCGTCTGCTCTCTCTCTATGACGAGGCAAAGAACTACGCCCACAAAACGGCTGACGGCAATCGCAGCCGTATCCGGCTGGGTATCGCCGACAGCCTCGCGCAGCCGCGGCTGATCAGCCTGCTGGCCATGTGCCGAGAGGAGGAGCCACTGACGATGATCGGCATCGCCGAGATGACGGCGGGCGAGATGCTTGCCGCGCTCAATCGCGACCTGATCGACGTCGGCATCACGGTCGATGGTGAGGAGATCGACGGCTTCGTCAGGGAAGCAGTCTGGTCGGAGCGTCTTGTCCTTGCCCTGCCGCGACACCACCCGCTGTTGTCGTTCGACCGGGTTCCATTCAGGGAGGCCCTGCGTTATCCGCTGATCCTCTGCCATCCGGACAAATGCGCTGGAGGCTACAAGTTGTTTCAGCAAATGTTCAAGGCGAGCGGCCTGCCTCCGCCTACGATTGCCGACTATATTTCCGGGCATGAGCCGATGATGTTGCTGGTGGCGGCGGGCTACGGCGTGGGGTTCGGGCTGGAATCGCAGGCGGCGCTTTACAATCATCCCGACATCAGAGGTGGCTCGGTTTGTCTGAACAGCTTCGGGCGTTTCGCTAAGTGGATTTCCGCCTCGATTATGCCGCCACCATCATTGGTGTCAGCGCGTTGAAGTAGGCCTGATCCGGCGTCCGCCGGTCAAGGGATGAATGTGGGCGTCTGGTGTTGTAGAAGTTCAGATATCGGCCGATGCCAGCGCGTGCCTCGGACACAGTCTTATCGGCATGGAGGTAGACTTCCTCGTATTTGATCGAACGCCAGAGCCGCTCGACGAAGACATTGTCTCGCCACGCACCCTTGCCATCCATCGAGATGGCGATCTGTGACCTCTTCAGCACGGCGGTGAAGTCGATGGAGGTGAACTGCGATCCCTGGTCGGTATTGAAGATTTCCGGCCTGCCATGACGGGCAAGTGCCTCCTCCACCGCCTCGATGCAGAAGGCTGCTTCCATCGTGATCGACAACCGCCATGACAAGACCTTCCGGCTGAACCAGTCCACGACGGCGCACAGATAGACAAATCCCCGCGCCATGGGGATGTAGGTCAGGTCCATTGCCCAGACCTGATTGGGCCGGGTGACTGCCAGCTTTCGTAGGAGGTAGGGATAAATTTTGTGCCCTGGCGCTGGTTTCGAGGTGTTCGGGCGGCGGTAGATCGCCTCGATGCCCATCTTCTTCATCAGCGTGGCGACGTGTCGCCGCCCGGTCTCCAGACCTTCTCCTCTCAAGAGCCCTTGCAACATCCGACTTCCGGCAAAGGGGTAGTCGAGATGCAATTCGTCAATCCGGCGCATAAGGGCCAGATCGCCGTCAGACACCGGACGAGGCAGATAGTAGACGCTGCCACGGCTGAAGCCGAGAAGCTTCGCCTGGCGCACGACGGATAGCTTGTGCTCGCGGTCGATCATTTCTTTCCGCCCAGCAATCCCGCCTTGCCGAGCGCACCGGATAAAAAATCGTTCTCCAGTGTCAGTTCGCCGATTTTCGCGTGCAGCGTTTTGACATCGATGGTCGGACCCGACGGCTCCGCTTTCGTTTCATCGCCGAACACACCTGTCGCCCCCTCAAGGAGCTGGTCTTTCCATTGCTTGATCTGGTTGGCGTGCACATCGAACTGCTGGGACAACTCCACCAGCGTCTGCTCACCTCGGATGGCGGCAAGTGCCACCTTCGCCTTGAAAGCCGGGCTATGGTTCCGGCGCGGTCGTCTCGTCATGGTCTCTCCTGTTCCCGGCATCTAAGCCGAAGTCAGGCAGAAACTCCACTTATCCCCGCTGTGCAGATTTCCCGAGCCAGCTCTATGGCCTGCCAGAGGTCACGGCGGTGGAAGTCAGGGTCGGCGCCGTTGATCTTCACGGCCTCGTTCCAGGCGACGGACTGGAGGCCGAGCTTCGGCTTCCAGTGGAACTTGACGAAGGTCGACTCGTCCTTGGCGTTGACGAAGCGGAACGTATGCACGCCGAACCCTTCCATGAAGCGGAAAGAGCGTGGGATGGCGCGATCGGACATGACCCACATGATCATGTGCATGCTCTCGGGCGTCAGGCTGATGAAATCCCAGAAAGTGTCATGGGCTGACTGCGCCTGCGGAAAGCCTCGATCGGGTTCGGGTTTTACCGCATGGATGATGTCGGGGAATTTGATGGCATCCTGGATGAAAAAGACCGGAATGTTGTTGCCGACCAGATCCCAATTGCCTTCGTTCGTGTAGATCTTCACGGCAAAACCGCGCACGTCGCGCGCTAGGTCGACAGAGCCTTTGCTGCCCGCGACCGTCGAGAAACGGACGAAGGCGGGCGTGCGTTCGCGAGGGCGCTGAAAGAGGTCGGCCTTGGTGTAAGCGGCAAGCGACTCATAGGTTTCGAAGAAGCCGTGCGCGCCATAACCTCGGGCATGTACCACCCGTTCGGGAATGCGCTCGTGGTCGAAATGGAAGATCTTTTCGCGGAAATGGAAGTCGTCGACGACGAGCGGCCCGCGCGGGCCGACGCGCAACGAGTTCTGATCGTCTGCGACCGGCCCGCCCTGGGCTGTCGTCAACACGGGCGTGTCGCCTTCGGCTGTCTGATGCAGTTCACCGCCAGCCCCACGCTTTAGCTTCACATCGTGGATCGTGGCGGTGTTGGTTGCGGGATGCGACGATGCAGCGGTTGTCTTCCTGGCCATGGTGGGCTCCTGATGAACTGGTTTCAACGGGCGCCGATGACCCGAAAGCAGAAGGGCCGCCCTTCAAGGGCGGCCTGATCATGTGGTCGGCAGTCTAGCTGGCTTTCTTCAACGAGCCCTTGGCGTTCGCGGAGGCTTTGCCAAGCGCAGTCAGCTTCTGGTCGGTGGCGATCTCCTCCTGGAGATTGGCATCGAGAAGGGGGATCGCGTCCTCCAGCCCGAGCTGTTTCGCCCAGGCCTTCAGCGTACCGTACCTGGCGATCTCATAGTGCTCGACCGCCTGGGCCGAGGAGATGAGGCCGGCATCGAGGGCGGCGGTGCCCTTGTAATCTTCGATGATCTCCTCGCCTTCGGCGATGATGCCCTGGATGGCTTCGCAGGTCTTGCCGCGGGCCGGCTTGCCGAGGAGCTCGAACACCTGTTCGAGGCGCTCGATCTGCCGCTGGGTTTCGTCGCGGTGCTGCAGGAAGCCGGCTTTGCCTTCTTCCGACTGGGCCGCACGCGCCATCTTCGGCAGGGCCTTCAGGATCTGTTTTTCAGCGAAGTAGATATCTTTGAGCGTATCAAGGAAGAGGTCGTTCAAAGTCTTTTCCGTAGCCATTGGAGAATCCGATCAAATTTTCGAGAGGAATGGACTCAAACAACCGTGGAACCGAGACGACGTTCCGCTGCTCGGAAAATAAATCGGTACGAACCGAACCCACCCTCACTTCATCAAGCCCGCGGAACGCAGCGCTTTCTCGATGATGGACTGAATACTGTTGTCAGCGCCGGCAGATGAGGGCGGCTGCTTGACCGTTCCTTCTGGGGAGAAAGACGCATGCGGCTGACCGCGGCGCTCGAAGGAGGCGGCAAGGCCCCAGCCTCTCGCTATCTGCACAGTCGAGGAAACACCTACGTCGAGCATGAACGGCGCTGCCCTGCCATATCCGCTGGACGCTTCGATCGGCGTGCCATGACCCATACCTGAAATGGTGTAGAGTTCTATTGCCTCCAGGCCGCGATCGTCGTGCCATACAGATCGCAAATTTCGACCCATCGTCTCGATTTGGGTGGGCTGTTCCGGAACCGCATGTACGCCCCGCCATTGCGCGACGAGCGCGGCTGCGTTGTCAGGGACCACAGTGTTGTCGCTCGTACCCTGCCAGACGGAAATCGTCGGCCAAGCGCCATCATGGCGTGAGGCGGTGCGCAGGCTTTCCTGCAGGCTATTGGTGCCGGGAAGACCCTGCCCGCGCATTCGGTCGAACGCCTCGGGAACAGTCAAGGCGGCGGCGTAGGGCAAGCCGGCGATGATAGCGCCACCGGCAAAGACTTCTGGATAGCAGGCCAACATGGCATTCGCCATGGCGCCGCCGGCCGATAGACCGGTGATATAGATTCGGCGCTCATCGACGCCATGTTCGGCGACCACGCTGGCGATCATCTGTCGGATCGACATCACTTCGCCCCGATCCCGCTGGGTGTCCGCGGCATTGAACCAGTTGAAGCACAGGTTCGCGTTGTTCTGCCTGTTCTGTTGGGGGAAAAGGACAATAAAGCCGTAGTCCTCGGCGAGCGCGGACCAGCCTGAACCGACATCGTAGCCGGCGGCGGTTTGCGTGCAGCCGTGCAGCACGACCACCAGAGCCGGTGCCGCCGGCAATTGCTTCGGCACATGCTGCCACGCCGCCAAGGCGCCCGGGTTTCCGCCAAAATGATCGAGCTTCTTGAGAATGGAGCCGGGCGATGTCGCAGGCTTGACTGAGCGCAGTCGCGCGAGCCGTTCGAGTGTATCAGATAGCGATCTCATGAGGAGCTCCAGGTAGCGCGCCGGATTGGCCGCATACACTGAAACCCCTCCGCAGCATTAAAGTTGCTGCGCTGCACAATAATTCTTCTGGCGAATGAACGGAAAGAAGCCGCCCCGAGAGGGCGGCTTCCAGATTGCTTATCGTGTAACAATCAAGGCTGCTTCTTCATCGTCACGCTGGCGTCCGCCGAGAGCTGCTGCAGCCGATGCGATGAAGGCGCCGACGAGAAGGGACAGGGCGCCAAGCATCGCCGCCGTCGCGGCGGATTTTCGGGCCTCGTCGGCGGCTTTGAGGGCGGCATTCTTCGCATCCTCGATCTGAGTCAGTACCTGATCGACCCGGGCGCGCGCCTCTTCGGGTGGGATACCGGCGCGTGACGCAACGATTGATGAAATATAAGCCCGGTCGGCCTCCGGCACGCCGTCATTTACCGCACCTTGCATCAGGATGCGGGAAATTTCGGCCGTGGCCGATGCATTGTCCGCTTGAGCGCGGCTCGCGAGATCCTGCGGGCGCAACAGCATATCCGTGAAGTAGCCGGTCGCAGCATCGGGTGCGGCCGCATCGCTGTTTGCCGCGGCCGCGGTGCCCGCAACCGTGGCGGTGGCTGTCGCCGTCGATACGGCCTGGGCGCCGGCGCCGGCGAGCGAGGTGAATGCAGAGCCTGCCATGCCAACGACAACCACCGTTGCCAGTGCCCAGCTTAGAAAACCATGCGCGGTGTCGCGAAAGAACACCTCATCCGTATGGACGTTGGCCCACTTGGTGCGCAGGCGGCCGGTTAGATAGCCGCCGAGCGCGGAGGCCAACCACTGGACGACCACGAACCAGATCGCTGCCGTGACGCCGACAGTGGTGAAGGAAGCACTGTCGCCCGACCATGGCGAGACCATCGTCAGGCCGACGCCGGAGCCAAGCAGGAGTAGAATGATCGTGGCGGCCGCCGCGGCCACCGCGCCGCCGATGACCGGCCCCCACGCGAGGGCCGGTGTGCTGGATTCCACACCGACGTCGGAAACACCCGAGCTGTAAAGGGACATGTCCGCCTCCTATCGCAGGAAGAGGACGAGCAGGATAACGATCGGCAGGGGAATACCCAGAAGCCAGAGAAGAATGCCGCGACCCATTTTGAAGACCTCCAGTAATGCGCGAGCGAATACCCGCACCTGGCGCCCCAACTCCTTGAATTCCCTGATGTTCCATAAAACAGCGCGGCAATTTCTATTTTTCGAATTGCGGAACTATGCGACAAGCAGGGTGTTCCTTTAGGGCCTGATCTCAGGCTCGAACGAGGAACAAGATCATGAAAAAACTTCTCCTAGCCGCCGCCTTGGTGGGCGCATCGACCTTTGGCGCGTTTGCTCAGACGTCAACCACCCCGGCAACCGATGGCGACACGCCGGCTGTTGCTACGCCCGATACCAAGAATGCGACTGCTCCGGTCGAAGGCGCGAACAGCTTCACGGAGGACCAGGCGCGGGAACGCATTACCGCAGCAGGCTATGCCGATGTTACCGGCCTCATGCTGGATGACAAGGGTGTCTGGCAGGCCAAGGCGACCAAGGACGGCAAGGCCGTGAGCGTCGCGCTCGACTATCAGGGCAACATCGTCGCCAACTAAACTGAGCCTTTAGGAGATTCCTATGAAAACCGTTACAGGACTTTTCGACGAATATTCCGATGCAAGCGCTGCCGTCAGTGCCCTGGAGGCACGCGGCGTGCCGTCCAGCGATATCAGCATCGTTTCCAACAATGCGGACGAACGTCATAACAAGGAAACCAATGCCGCCGAAGGCGCCGGGACAGGTGCAGGCATCGGTGCGGCCGTCGGCGGCGTCGGCGGCCTTCTCACCGGGCTCGGCATCATGGCCATTCCCGGCGTCGGGCCGGTGGTTGCTGCCGGTTGGCTTGCCGCCACGGCGGCGGGCGCAGTGGCAGGCGCGGTAGCCGGCGGCGCAGCAGGCGGGCTGATCGGCGCGCTCACGGAATCCGGCGTCTCCGAAGACGACGCACATGTCTATGCGGAAGGGGTTCGCCGCGGCGGAACGCTCGTGACGGCGAAGGTTGACGAAAGCCTCCAGGCGGAGGCCGAAGCCATCCTTCGCAAGTCGAACTGGGTTGATCTCGGCCAGCGGCGCGCGGTCTATGCCAACGAGGGCTGGACCCGGTTCGATGACACCCTCGACCCCTACGGGCCGGCGGAAGTCGAACAGGAGCGCCTGCGCTATAGGCGTTGAACCATCTCGGAAAAGGCCGGCAATCGCCGGCTTTTTTACGTCGGGTGGATGATTGATACTCGAAGGACGTAGCGCCCGCTTCGAACATTGGCGATTGGCAATCAATCTTGCGATCAGGAAATGTTAGGTCGACCCACGTCCATGCCAGCCCCATCGCGTGCCAATGCCTTCTCGATCTCGCCCGGCGACACCTGAAGGAATTGGCGCCTGGCCATAGCGACCGAGATCGCGGGAATTTCAAGATGGGTCGCCACCCTCCGATACGCCGTGAAGCTCAGGTCTTCTATCAACTCCTCGTCAACGACAAGGCGATACGTGCCCGCTTCCAGAGGCTCCGAAAGGGACTCCAGATGAAATGGATGCGTGAATGTGATTTCGGTTTCTGTGGTTCTTTCGGTTGCGTATTCCGCTGAAGCCGGCCACTGATTCCGAAACGAAGCCGGCCACCTGTTCCGATTTCATTCCGGCCAGCATTCCGATCTGAAGCCGGCCAGTCGATGCTCCCCTGGGTCGTTGTTT
>NZ_JACBFT010000031.1:0-20503 GCF_021401195.1 Shinella sp. NM-101
CACGCAAGTGCCTCGGCTACAAGACACCGGCCGAGGTCTTTCGCCAGAAGCTACTCGCGCAGATGCGATCCGGAGGATAGCATCAACGAGCCTGCAAGTCGCGCCTGGGCTTGAGCTCACAATGGCTACCTATGGGTTTTGCGCTCTGGCGCACATTGGCGCGACCTGCCGGAACGCTATGGAAAATGGAAGACCGTGCATAAGCGCTTCAGCCGCTGGTGCCATGCCGGCATCTGGGAGCAGGTGTTCGAGGCGCTGACGGCCGATCGGGACAATCAATATCTGATGATCGACAGCACAATCGTACGTGCTCATCAGCAGGCAGCATCAGGAAAAGGGGGGCCAAAGATCAGGCGCTGGGGCGTTCTCGAGGCGGGCTGACCACCAAAATCCACATGCTGGCCGATGCCTTGGGCAGGCCGCTGCGTTTTATCGTTACCGCTGGCCAGGTCGGCGACATCACCCAAGCACCGGCACTTCCGGAGGGACAGAGCGGTGATGCCGTGCTGGCCGACAAAGCCTATGACAGCAACGCTTTGCGGCAAATCATTGCCAGCATCGGAGCCGAAGCGGTCATCCCGTCAAACCGCGCGCGCAAGATCATCATCCCCCACGACGAAGCCGCCTATACGCATCGCAACCGCATCGAGCGGTGCTTCAACCGAATGAAGCACTTCCGCCGCTTTGCCACCCGATACGACCGCAGAACAATCCACTTCGAAGGCTTCCTATATCTCCTCGCCGTTATGCTTTGGCTGAGGTGAATGTCGATTCGTCCTAAGGGGTACAATCTATTTCCAAGTGCGACATGCCAATGATTTCAACGGCTTCACTTTGGAGATTTTGGCATGTCCCGATGCTATGCACAATCGACCCGCGCCGATCGACGGCGGCTACACCGTGATGATCAAAAACCCAAGTCGGCACTCGCACCCAATCATGGACAAGATCATCAAAGCCTTCGCGCCCTTGCCATCCTCGGCACGCCAGAGCTTCACCTTTGATCGCGGCACGGAGTTTGCCGGCTTGCGGGCTTTGGAAGATGTCATCGGCGCGCGCAGCTGGTTCTGCGATCCCAGCGCACCGTGACAGAAAGGCGCTGTGGAGAATGCCAACAAGCGCATTCGCCGCTTCATGCCAGGCGATACGGACCTAGCAGGCGTATCACAGCGCGACCTCACCCAACTCGCCCGCCATCTCAATGACCAGCCGCGAAGATGCCTTGGCTACAGGACGCCGGCCGAAGTGTTCATGGCGCATTCGCACTACGAGCTGTGATCCCCTACCCTGCAACGCAGGCATGATGCACTTGGGCTAACTTCTCCAAATGCTCCCTCCTCCCATATCGATCGGAATGAGCCTTGGCGGGGCGCCGGGTTCAGCCTTCATATTATGGCGCGGGCGCCCGGATGCCATCGCTCGACACTGAAGCGCGATGCGTTGTCGACAAGGAATGACCGGAGTTCGACGGCTATCATTGCATGACGGCACATGACATGGCCTGCGGGCGGCGCGCGCCAAGCGCGGGAAGCTTGCCCGCGTCTCGCAAGTGCGCCAGTCGCTCGCCGAGCGGATCCTGCATGGCTGGTTGCCGCAGATCGCGGGAGGGATGCGGCCGGTGGGTCATCCGGTCCGCGTAAGCCGAGGCGATCCACACGTTCGCCTATTCGGCGGACGGCATGCCATCAAGCTCCTGCGGCACTTGCCGGAACGCCGCGTGCGATCTCGGACGTGATATGCCGGACGCCGGCACGGCAAGCGCTTCGGCCCGGACATCAATACCCTGCGCCGCCCGGCCGTGGCTGCCGAGCGAAAGCGGTTCGGCCGTTGGGAATGCGATCCCATCCCTCTCCGCCAATCGTTCGGCAAGACGAGCGTGACGTCGCTGGTAGAGCGGGCCGACCGCTTGGCCGTTCTCCTCGCAACAGCAGCGTCAATCGCGACGGATCTCGGGACGGCTCGTCGGTGTGTTGCAGGCCCCCTGCCCTGTCGTGCTTGCTCGATCATCATCGACTGTCCGACGGCGTTCAACGCTCGGCCCTACCTCCAAGGCGGGTATCGGCTTGAGACCTCGCTTTGTGACGCGCGATCACTCCGGCAGGAAGACTCCATCGAGAACATGAAGGGCCGTGCCGGGAATTGGCTTTCGAGAGATGTCGCCCCTGTTTTCATCGCGCGATCTTGTGGACGATTGCAATCGGCTGAATGCGACGCCACGCAAATGCCTTGGACACGAAACGCCGCCGCAGTCTCCCGAACGGAACCGCCCGCACAGAACAGGCAGGCTGGCCAGCGTGAAGCGCCCGCAAGATGTGCCCCAGCATGAACTCATAGCCGCCGCATCCGCCGAAGGATTGCAGCATCGAAGAGCGATCACGGCAGGGGTCGGTCCGCTGCAAATTGTCCGCGAAGGCCTGCACTGGCCTGCCGGTGCAATCTTTCGCCGGCTCCCCCTCCCCTCCCCCGGAACCCACGGGGACGCGTCTCGAAGAACAGTCACCCATCCCTCCTCCGACGCTGGAAAAGCTGCGAAGACCCTTCACGGCGTGGGCGATGGGGACCGGTCGATTATCGATTCCAATACGGGCCGGCGATGAGGGTGAAATCGGAACAGCGCGGTGAAATGCATTGACCGCGTCGATTGGCGGAGAGCGGCGCCCAGCGGACGCTCCGGCGTGCCCTGCCGGCCCTGCGCTGAAACGGACCGGCATGGGGACGCCGAGCATCCGCCGTTTCCCTACTTGTAACTTGGACTTTGCTTCCCGGACTGGCCGGTTCGGGGGATTGGCGATCAAGCCCGATAACTCTGAGAACTTGAAGTTCGTGGGAGAGCAAGGGATACTCGCCAAGCTCCGGCCGGGGACCAAGCCTGCTATGCGCAAGGATGGGACACCGAAATTCTCAACAAGCTCCTCATTCCCAAGCCCTTTCTTGGCTTGCAGCTCAAGACAGTCGCTCTCCCCTTCTCGGCCGCGCACGGTCATTCAGTCGGGCCTCCTTTGGGAACAGGCATGGCTTGTGCCGACGGTTCGATCTGCGGCATTCCCGTCGTTGCGGATGACCGCCCGGCGGAGAAAGGGACCGGTTCCTCCGAAGCGGCCTGCAGGAGCAGACGATCTCCTGGCCGACAATTGCCGGGCGAACGGCCGGGCCGGGTCGGCGCCGGCAAGGCGCGCGATCGTCAAGGCCGGAACCGTCCGGTTCGCCTGGAGGGGCTGGCGGCGCGGGCCCCCTCCCCTCCCCCTGCGGAATTGCAGGAGCGGCCGGCGTCGTGCGGCGGGCGGGTTCGGGACAGCCGGAAGGCCTTGCCGGGCGCGGCGGAGCGTGCCATGAAGGATGATGGCAAAAAGCCTATCTTGCCATTGCTATCATGCTCCGCGGCGTTGCTGACATGCCCGCCGTCACGATCAGAAATCTCTCCGAGGCGACGCACCGGGCGCTGAAGGTGCGCGCGGCCCATCATGGGCGCAGCACGGAGGCCGAAATGCGCGAGATCCTCGGGTCGGCGATCCGTCCGCAGGCCCGGCTGCGGCCCGGCAGCGCGCCGGCCGAGCGAAGCCGCCGCCTCGGCCTCACCAGCGGGGACGCCGCCGGCCTCGACGAGACGCAGGCCCGCGTGCCTGCCGAGCCGATGGGCTTGGAATGATCCTCCTCGACACGAATGTCGTTTGCGAGGCGATGAAGCCCGAACCCGCCGCGGCGGTGATCGCCTGGCTCGACGACCAGGTCGCCGAAACGGCCTTTCTTTCCAGCGTCATCATCGCCGGACTGATGTTCGGCATCGGCGCCCCGCCCGGCCGCCGCAAGCAGGGACCAGCCGAGGCGCTGGACGGCGTCATGGAGATATTCGAAGGCCGCATCCTGCCCTTCGACGTCGCCGCGGCAAGGCGATACGCGGATCTTGCGGTTGAGGCCCGCGCGGCCAGCCGGGACTTCCCCACGCCGGACGGCTATATCGCCGCCATCGCCGCCGCGCACGGCTTTGCCATCGCCACGCGCAGCAAAAGCGCCTTCGACGCGGCGGGCCTTGTCGTGATCGATCCCTGGGTCACGCCGGCCGGTTGACGGCACGCGTTGACAGCTGTCAACGCCCCCTCGCCTGCCCGGCCGCCGGAACATATCCGCGGCGCATCTTTCCGGCGGCAAGCCGGACGGCATCGCGCCGTGCCTCCGCCACGCTTTCCTTCTCCTCGCAGCGCGTGCGGCAGGAGACGCCGATCCGGCCCCATTCGCGCACGAGCAGCGTGGTGCCGAAGAGATCCTGCACCACCGTGAGCCGGTAGAAGCGGTTCATGTTGCGCGTGGCGTCACAGCGCACGAAATGACTTGACCTGTCCTGTTCCATGGGCGGAGTGTCGTTGCCGGCGCGAATCCTGTCCAACGACTTTCCTGAATCGATCCGCCGCCATCGATTCACGGCGCTGATGGATCGCGGGAGATGTTGACAGCTGTCAACGCGGCCACCCGGAACGATCTCGCAGGAGAGGCCGGACCGTCGCGGAGCCGGAGAGATGGCCGGAACGCCCTCGCCTTCCGGCCCCGCCGACGCCTGTGCATGGGCATTTCGTCAACCAGATTGGGGCTTGACGCGACTCGGCGCTTGGCTCACCGTCCCTAACGGAATGAGGCGAATATCGTGGAATTCGCCGTTACTGCCGAAAGCATCTGTAGATTTTCCCGTTCCCGCATATCCCCGGCGGGGAGAATCGCGCAGATAATAGGCCAGACGGTCGCCGGGCGCATGAAGCGCACGCGGACCGGCACAGGACTGGAGACTTTGGATGGCGCTGCCGTCGGAGACGATCATGGGAGAGGAAACGGCGATCTTGCGTCCGGCGGACGAGACCATCGCGGAGGATGCGCAGGCGCTTTCCGTGCAGCTCAAGGCCATGCGCGACCGGCTGTTTCCGCCGACCTCGCAAAAGACGCTGCGCAGCTTCACCTCGGGCGAGGCGGCGCGGCTGATCGGCGTTTCGGACGGCTATCTCCGGCAGATCTCGCTGGCCGGCGAGGGGCCCGAGCTTGCGACCGGCCCCGGCGGCCGGCGCATGTATTCGCTGGCCGACATAGACGCCCTTCGCCACCACCTTGCCGAACAGGCCCGCGCCAAGGGCAACGAGACCAAGGCGCGCGGCTATGTCAAATGGCGCGACCCGGCGCGCGGCGAGCACCTGCAGGTGATCTCCGTCACCAATTTCAAGGGCGGCTCGGGCAAGACGACCTCGGCGGTCCACCTCGCCCAGCACCTCGCCATGACCGGCCACCGCGTGCTCGCCATCGACCTCGACCCGCAGGCCTCGCTTTCGGCGCTCTTCGGCTACCAGCCGGAGCTGGACCTTGTCGGCAACGACACGGTCTACGGCGCGATCCGCTACGACGGCGAGGCGCGCCCGCTGGCGGACATCATCCGCAAGACCTATTTCCACAATCTCGATCTCGTGCCGGGCAATCTGGAGCTCCAGGAATTCGAGCACGCGACGCCCCGGGCGCTGGCCGAGCGCCGGCCGGGCGATCCGCACGGGCTGTTCTTCACCCGCGTCCAGACGACGCTCGCCTCGGTGGCCGACGACTACGACGTCGTCGTCATCGACTGCCCGCCGCAGCTCGGCTACCTCACGCTGTCCGCGCTTTGCGCCTCCACCTCGGTCATCGTCACCGTGCATCCGCAGATGCTGGACGTCGCCTCGATGAGCCAGTTCCTGTTCATGACGTCGGACCTGCTCGGCGTCGTGCGCGAGGCGGGCGGCCAGCTCAATTTCGATTTCCTGCGCTACCTCGTCACCCGCTACGAGCCGCATGACGGTCCGCAGGCGCAGATCGTCGGCTTCCTGCGCTCGCTCTTCGGCAACCGGGTGCTGACGGCGCCCATGCTGAAATCCACCGCCGTCTCGGATGCCGGCCTCACCAAGCAGACGCTCTACGAGGTCGGCCGGGAAAACTTCTCCCGCGGCACCTACGACCGGGCGATGGATTCGCTCGAAGCCGTCAACACCGAGATCGAACAGTTGATCCATACCGCATGGGGGCGCACATGATGGCAAGCCGCGACCGCAAGAACTCGATCAAGGCGCTGTTCGGCGGGGACATCGTTCCCGCCGGCACGGAAGGCGCGCCCGAGACGAAGTCGATGCCGCCGGCCGGCGAGCAGCGCGCCGCATCCGGCGCCGTCAAGGCGATGGGCCTGACGCTCTCCTCCATCACCCGCGAGGCGGAAGAGGCGCGCGCGCTGCGCCAGGCGCTGCAGGAGGGCGAGCGCATCGTCTCGCTCGATACCGGCAGGATCGAGGCCTCCTTCGTCAGCGACCGCCTCAGCGACGACGAGCGGGACGATCCGGATTTCCTGGCGCTGGTGGAAAGCATCCGCGAGAGCGGCCAGCAGGTGCCGATCCTGGTGCGCCCGGCGCCGGCCGAAGAGGGGGCAGGGCGGGGCGAACCCCGCTACCAGGTCGCCTACGGCCATCGCCGCCTCAAGGCCGCCCGCCGCCTCGGCCAGCCCGTCAAGGCGATCGTCAAGACGCTGAGCGACGACGAGCTGGTGGTGGCGCAGGGCAAGGAGAACGCCGAGCGGCGCAATCTCAGCTTCATCGAGCGCGCGCTCTTCGCCCATACGCTGGTCGGCCGCGGCTTCGAGCGCAAGCTCGTCTGCGATGCGCTGGCCGTGCAGAAGAGCGAGCTTTCCCGGCTCCTCCAGGTGGCCGAGGCGGTGCCGTTCCGCTTCGTGCGCGACATCGGCCCCGCGCCCAAGGCCGGCCGCGAGCGCTGGATGGCGCTGGGCGCGCTCTTCCAGAACGGCAACGGCGCGGAGATCGAGAAGGCCGAGGACGAGACCGCCTCGCCGCGCTTTCGCGCGGCCGCGAGCGACGATCGCTTCCAGATGCTGTTCGACCGCTTGATGCGGCGCCCGCCGAAGGCGGCGCCCGCGGCCGAGGACCTCACGCGCCCGGACGGCGCGGTCTTCGCCCGCGTGGAGCGCAAGGGCAAGGCTGTGCGCATCGCCTTCACGCCGGATGTGGATCCCGTCTTCATCGAGGCGCTGAAGGCGCGCGTGGAGGACGATTATGCAGCCTTCCTCGCTGCCGGAAAGGGCGCGAAGGCGGGGAAGGACTGAGCGGGAATTTCACTGATTCGGCTGCGTAAGCGGCCGGCAAGTGCCTGAGAAACCAGCGAAAGGAAACGCGGAGACAAGAAAAAAGGCCCCCAAAACGTCACCATTTCGGAAGCCCTCTTCTATGTAGCAATTCGAGAGAATCACTTCCGACAGTCAAAGTCAAGAGTCGTCCGGTGCATGCGCCGCGCGAAACGATGAACTTCGTCTGCCAGAAGGCATATCCGCGCAAAGGCGTTCAGCCCTTTGCGGCCGGGACATGCCGAATGGAGGGCGTTGACGGGACCTCCTTGCCTCTAAAAAGGGGACCCGACATGATGGAGCATATTGCGACGACGCCATTCGGCGGCGGACGGATGACTGCGCGCCTGTTTGTGCACCAGCGCAACACGGCCGAGCGGCAGGAGAAGCTGCGGGCCGGCGAGGGGGGCAACGACAGCGGCCGCGCCGACAAGTGGCAGCTCATGCGCGCCCTGACGGAAGCCCGCCAGGTTTACGGCATCGGCGACCGCACGATCTGCGTCCTGGAGGCGCTCGTATCCTTCACCACGGCGCGCGAGCTCGACGGCACGGCGCCGATCATCGTCTTCCCGTCCAACCGCGAGCTCTCGGTGCGTGCCCGCGGCATGGCGCCGGCGACGATCCGGCGGCACCTTGTCGCGCTCGTCGAGGCCGGCATGATCTTCCGCCGCGACAGCGCCAACGGCAAGCGCTACTGCCGGCGGGACGACAACGGCGTCATGGAGGATGCCTTCGGCTTCGACCTCGCGCCGCTCGCGCTGCGCGCCACCGAGATCTTCGAGGCGGCAGAGGCCGTGCGGGCGGAGGACAGGGCCATCCGGGCGCTGCGCAGCGAGGTGACGCTGCACCAGCGCGACATCGCCAAGATCATCGCCTGCGCCCTGGAAGAGGGCAGGGCAGGGGACTGGCTCGGTTTTTCCGACCGTCTTGCCGCCCTCGTCTTCGGTCTTGGCCGCCGCACGGCTCCGGCTCTGCTCGCCGGGCGGCGCGACGGGCTGCTGCATCTGCGTGCCGAGGTGGAAAACGCTTATCTCTCAAGTCTTTCCGAGCAGGAAATGAGCGTCAATGACCTTCAATCTGAGCAGCATATACAGAATTCAAAATCAGACCATCCATTTGAATTAAACGGCCGAGAAACCCATACGGACGAAGCGGCAAATGCCGATACCAGGGCACCGGAGCAGAAGATGGCCGTCAGCCTTGACCGGTTGAAGCGGATTTGCCCGGAAATTGCCGATTACACCAGGGACGGCATCCATTCCTGGGCCGATTTCATGGCGGCGGCGGAGCTGGCGCGCTCCATGCTGGGCATTTCGCCCGATGCCTGGCGCAAGGCGAAGGCGGCGATGGGCGGCCAGGCGGCCGCCGTGGTGATCGCCGTGCTCCTGCAACGGGGCGAGACGATCCGTTCGCCGGGAGGCTACCTGCGCGACCTCACGGAAAAGGCCGGCCGGGCCGCCTTCAGCGTCTATCCGATGCTCCAGGCGCTGGAACGTGCGCAGGCGTGACATGGAAGCGGATCGTCACGCCCTTGCCGTCCTTGCGCTTTGCCCGGATTTCACGCCGGGGTCGGCAGGGCCGGTCCCTTCCATCGCGGAGAAGGGGAGGGGGCGGGCGGCCCTACCGCCAGCCGAGCGCCGGGGCGACGTGCTTGAGGATCGCCTCGATGACATGGGCGTTGTAGTCGACCCCGAGCTGGTTCGGCAGGGTGAGGAGCAGCGTATCGGCTTCCCGGATCGCCTCGTCGGCGGCGAGCTGCTCGATCAGCCGGTCCGGCTCGTCGGCATAGGAGCGGCCGAAGATTGCGCGGGTCTTGTCGTCGATGAAGCCGATGGAATCCTGCTCCTTGCCGCCGCGGCCGAAATAGGCCCGGTCGCGGTCGTCGACGAGCGCGAAGATGCTGCGGCTCACCGAAACGCGCGGGCTGCGCGCATGGCCGGCCTCCTTCCACGCCGCGCGATAGGTGCGGATCTGCGCGGCCTGCTGGACATGGAAGGGCTCGCCCGTCTCGTCGTCCTTGAGCGTGGAGCTCTGCAGGTTCATGCCGTGCCTTGCGGCCCAGGCGGCGGTGGCGTTGGAACCGGCGCCCCACCAGATGCGCTCGCGCAGCCCCTCGGAATGGGGCTCGAGGCGCAGCAGCCCGGGCGGATTGGGGAACATCGGCCGCGGGTTCGGCTCCGCGAAGCCTTCGCCCTTCAGGACGTCGAGGAAGACCTCCGCATGGCGGCGGCCCATGTCGGCATCGCTCATGCCCTCCTGCGGCTCGTAGCCGAAATAGCGCCAGCCGTCGACGACCTGCTCGGGCGAGCCGCGGCTGATGCCGAGCTGCAGGCGCCCGCCGGAGATGAGATCGGCCGCGCCGGCATCCTCGGCCATGTAGAGCGGGTTCTCGTAGCGCATGTCGATGACCGCCGTGCCGATCTCGATGCTCTTCGTGCGCGCGCCGACGGCGGCGAGCAGCGGGAAGGGCGAGGCGAGCTGCCGCGCGAAATGGTGCACGCGGAAATAGGCGCCGTCCGCGCCGAGCTCTTCGGCCACCACGGCAAGGTCGATCGACTGCAGCAGCGTATCGGCCGCCGAGCGCGTCTCGGATTGGGGGGAGGGGGTCCAATGCCCGAAGGAAAGGAAACCGATTTTCTTCATGGATGTCTGCCTCGACGCCGTGCGTCCGTTGCAAGGAAACGTTGCCTGCAACATGGTCAATCCGGCGAAGCTTGAAAAGCCCGCTTCCGGGAACGGAGCGTTCACAGTTTGCATGCGATGAAAGGGCCGCCGTCGCAGCGCATGAGGGCGGTTTTTTCCGATGAAGTCCGCGTCCCTTCATGCGCTGAGGCGCTGTACCCTCCTGAGAGCCAAACGCAGGCTCGACGCTGCCTGCCGTTCTTAAATTTATCTCACATGAGGGTAACGCTCGCCGGCAGACGTTATGCGTATGGATACACGTCATGTTGGAAATGGACGTGTCCGCGTTCGATGGCTGGGGCAGCATTTGAGTTTTTCCGATCAGGTTCATCATCCCTTGGAAGAGGCACTGGAGGTCCAGAAGCCGCTCTGGTCCGAATTCCTCGTGGAATGCGGGGGCATGGAGGAGGGCTGGACGACGGCGCGCGCGTTTTTCGGCGATGCCGCGGCCATCGACGCCTTCCTGGACTATGAACGCTCGCATCACAGCCATATGGACGACAGGACCTGTGCTGCCTTGATGATGATCGATTACTGCTATGTCTTCATGTTGGCGACGATCCCGCTCGTCGCCGCGTCAGGCATCGTGCCCGATCTCGCGCCTGAACACATCGCATTGCGCATGTTCGACGACCGTCATGAACACGATGGCGAGGTGCATGATGTTCGCCGCGCCGATATCCGCTACCTTTCCCGTCGTTTCTCGACGGACCGACCATCCCTTGGTCGTCATGGCGATGCGACGCTGCTTTCCGGCCGCGGGGAGCTTTGCGATACCTACCGGGTCGCCATCGAAAATCATTTTTCAGTCCTGGTCGCGGCCCTGGTGAAAAGGTCCGGCCTGGGGCGTCCTGCTCTCTGGCGGCTGGTGGCGGACGCTGTCGCTGGCCGATGGCTGGAGGTCGGCCGGCAGCTCAACTGCCTCGACCAGGCGCGGCAAGATGCCATGCGCGTGGTCAAACACACCGGTTCGCCGCTCTATAACAAGCAGTTGCATTTCTTCGACCTGACCTTGCGCGATGACAACCGGGAACCGATCGGGTCCTGGACGTTTCGGGCAAGAGGCGGCTGCTGTCGCTATTACACCGTCGCGAAGGGCAACTTATGCTCAACCTGCGTCCTGAAGAAGCCGGAGATCCGCGATGCCGAACTGCTCGAGACGATGCGCAGACACATCGCCCTGCTGACGGCCGGACAGCGGACATGATGATGGTGTTTCAGCGCAACAGCGCGTCAGAAAGCTGAGAACGGTCGACTTTAACTTGATTTTTCTATTCCACTTTTAGGCTTTATATGCATGCTTGGCGCATGACTTTGGTTAGCATGAGCGTTGCATGGCCGACATAGTGACAAGCAGATCCCACGAGATCGAGAGGCTTTATCAGACCGAGCGCCGGCGGCTCGAGCGCATGGTCACGCGCAAGGTCGGCCCGTCCCAGGCGTCCGACGTGGTCCAGGAGGTCTTCGCGCGGATCTGGGAGAAGGCCAAGGAGCATGTCGTGCTGACGCCCTCCTATCTGAGCCGCTGCGCAAGCAACTCGGCGATCGATCAGCTGCGCGTCGAGAAGCGTCACAAGGCGCTGGCGGACAAGATCACCGCCGACCAATATGCCGCGCCGGTCGCAACGCCGCTCCAGATCGTCGAGGCCAAGGACGGCATCCGTCATCTCGATGACGCCATCCGGCGTCTGCCGGAGCGTACCCGCCACGTCTTCCTGCTGAACCGCGTTCATGGTTGCACCTATCAGGAAATTGCCGCCACGATGGGCCTCAGCTACATCATGGTGGAGCGCGAGATGGCGAAAGCCCTGCTTGCCTGCCGGGAAAGCTTCAAATAACGCTTCCCGCATGAGGGTCGGTCGCCTGTCGCTCCGTTATCATCTTGAACGGGAAAGTCGATCGGGTGCTTGCCTGCGCTATCTAGGGTGATGAACGGCCATGGCAGACAACGAAAAGGCGGCCGAGAACCTGTCGGGTGTCGAAGCGGAAGCCGTCGCCTGGTTCACCCGGATGAACGGTAAGCCTTCACGGGCTGATCGCAATCACTTCGCGGCCTGGCTGAACGCCAATCCGGCGCACGGGCGCGCGTATGACGACCTGAAAACGGTGTGGTCCTCGGCCGCCGGGCCCGGCGCCGACGTGGCGCGTGACGAGGAACGCGTCCTCTCACGTCATCTGGAGCATGTCCGGCGCATGCGTGAGAAGAAGAAATCAGGCAAGGCCGGTGCGATCATCAGCCTCTGTCTGCTATCCTGTCTGGCTGGATCGTGGATCTGGCTTGAGAGGCCGAACCTAGTTCAGGATCTCCAGGCTGACTATGTCACGGCGCGCGGCGAGCGACGAACGGTCGGGCTGAAAGATGGCTCGACTATCCTCCTGGATGCGGACACGGCCATCGACGTCGATATGGGGGCGTCGGAAAGACGTGTCCAGCTCCTGCGCGGAACCGCATTCTTTACGGTCAAACGATCCGAGATCCCATTCGTCGTGCGGGCCGGGGACGGCGAGGCGAGGGTCCTCGGCACGACCTTCGATGTCGCCGTGCAGGATGACGGCGTGTCGGTGACGCTCGAAAGCGGCAGTCTGCAGGTCACCGCCGCCGCGGCATCACAGCGTGTGGTCCTTGCGCCGGGAGAAGGCGTCGCCTACAGCGCGTCCGGCATCGGCAGGTCGCAGAAGGTGGATCTTGGAGAGCGCACGGCCTGGCATGAGGGTCGTTTCGTGTTCAACGACGCCCGTCTCGGGGATGTCCTGCGGCAGATCGAGCGCTACCGCCCGGGCCGCATCGTCGTTCTTTCCGATACGCTCGCGGAAAGAAGGGTGAGCGGGAGTTTCTCGGTCGATGACCCGGATGCGGCACTCGCGTCCGTTCAGTCGCTGGTCGGATTCGCGATGAATGAGGTTGCGGGCCGCCTCGTCATTGTCAGGCCTTGAACGGCTCTTTCGCCGACGGTGCGAAAAGTTTGAATTTTTCCTTTTTCCGATGAGGGTAGCCCCCGGCGAGCTCCGTTACCTCAACAGAGTGACGGCAGATCGATCAAAGCGGATCAGCCGCCATTTCCTGATGATCTGAGGGATAGGGGCATTTGATGAAGACCGGAAGATTGGGGCGCAACGCGGCACTCCTGCTCGCGACGACAATGCTTGGCGCGGTGGATGTTGGTCCTCTCGCAGTCGGGAGCGCGATGGCGCAGACCGCGACGCAGCAGGTCTACAGTTTCGATATTCCGGCGAAACCCATTCGTCAGGCCATGAACGACATCGGACGGATCGCAGGACTTGCGGTGGTGTTCGACGAGACGTCCGCGGCGTCGCTGAACGGGCGGCCGGTCCGTGGTTCCATGACGGCCTCCGAGGCCGTTTCCGTCCTTTTGTCGGGCACGGATCTTCAATACAGCTTCACCAACGCCAATACCGTCACCATCGCCAGCACGTCGGCGGTCGTCACGGGCGATACCGGAACGATGGCAGGCGACACGGTTCTGGCGCCCATCATGATTTATGGTTCGCGCAATGCGACGACCCTCAACGACACGTCCGCGAGCGTCGGCATCCTGACCGCCGACGAGATTGTCGACAGCCAGGTCCGCAGCATCCGCGACGGCTTCCAGCGCATGGCCAATGTCATGGACGGCGACTGGACGGATGCGGGTTTCGTCATCCGCGGCGTCAATTCCGAGGGGCTTGTTCCCGGTGGCGCGCCGCTTGCGACGCTCTATGTCGATGGCGTCCAGCAAACGGTTCGTGGCGCCCGGCGCGGCGCGCGCGGGCTGTTCGACGTCGAGCAGCTCGAAGTCTATCGGGGGCCGCAATCGACGCTGTCCGGTCGCGCCTCCATGGCGGGCGCCATCTACGTCAAGACCAAGGATCCCGTGTTCGAGCGCGAAGGAGAACTTTCCGGAACGGTCGGCACGGGCAATCTCTACGGCACGGCGTTCATGGTCAACACGCCCCTGGTGGAGGACGTGCTCGCCCTGCGTATCGCCGGGGAATTCGAGCGCAGCAAGAACGACATCAACTACCCGACATTCGAAAGTTACGACCGGTACAACGAATTCACGCATGACACCTATTACCAGATCCGCGGCAAGGTCCTCTTCCAGCCGGCGGAGATGCCCGAGACGCGCGCGCTGCTCAGCTATTCGTTTTCGCACGATGATCCCTATGTCCGCGACATCGGCGGCCCGGCCGGCTCCATGGGCTTCAACTTCGATGAAGAGCGCGGCGATTTCCAGATCCCGGCCTATATCGAATACAGGCCGACCCGCGTACACAATGTCGGCCTGGAGGTGACCCACGACTTCACCGACGAGTTGAAGCTGACGTCGCTCTCGGCTTTCAGCTATTCCGACACCGACCGCTTTTCGCCGAACTATGGCACGGCGGGAGAGATCAACACCTATCACGGCTATTACAAGGAATGGATCGCTTCTCAGGAGGTGCGCCTGAACTACTCGGGTGAACAGTGGAACTGGGTCGGCGGGGCCTACTTCGCCTATGAAGACGAGAAGAACTTCTACGATCGCACGGTCCCATTCGGGGCGAGCAGTAGCAATCAGGTTCAGCACAATACCCAGAAATCGTTCAACGCTGCCATCTTCGGCGAGGCGACCTACGAGTTCGTTCCGACATGGAAGGTCACCGCTGGCGGCCGTCTCGACTATACCGACCAGGACATCACCCAGCATCTCGTCCGCACCCGGCCATTGGGCAGCCCGACGGCCGTGCTGACCAACTATGGCGCGTCGTTCGATGAGATCAATTTCGTGCCCAAGATCGGCCTTTCGAAAGACCTCACCGACACCCAGACGGTAGGCATCACCTACTCGCAAGGCTTTAGAACTGGTGGCGCCAGCTACAACGCGGCCAGCGCGACAGCCTATACCTATGAGCCGGAAACGGCTTCGACCTACGAGATCTTCTACAAGGGGAGCTTCCTGGACGAGCGGCTGAAAGTGAACTCGAACGTCTTCTTCACCCAGTACAGCGACCAGCAGGTCCAGATGCAGCTCGACCCGGCCGACGCAACGACGCGCCGCATCCTCAATGCCGCCTCGTCGGAAGCCTGGGGTTTCGAGATCGAGCCCTCGTTCGAGGTGAACGACAACCTCGAAACCTTCGTCTCGCTCGGCTATGTCCATACCGAATTCAAGGACTTCAACGATCTCGCCTACGGTAACCTTACCGGGCTGCCGTTCCCCGAAGCACCGGAATGGACCCTGGGGCTGGGCGCGCGCTACACGTTCGACAACGGCGCCTTTGTCGGCACGGATGCGAAATACACGTCGCGCTATCTGGCGCGGCTCGGCAGCCTGCCGCACGACTATCTGGACAGCCGCTGGATCGTGAACATGCAGGCCGGCTACAAGACGGAGCGCTGGGAGGTCAACGCTTTCGTGCAGAACCTGCTGGACGAGAAATATTTCGTCTACAACGACAACAACATCGCCGCCACGCTGGGTGAACGCCGTCGCGTCGGCATGAACCTCAAGGTCAAGTTCTGAGCATGCAGGCTGGAGCGATCCTTCGGTATCGCTCCAGCCGCGACTTATGGGATTTCACGGCATGAAGACGGCGTTGTGCCTAATCATTTCCGCTCTGGCGATGTTGCTTTCACTGACGCCAGCGGTGGCGCAATGTCAGGGGCGGGCGATATCGGAACACGTCCTCGGCGCGCCGGTTTGCGTGCCCGTGGCGCCATCCCGCATTGTCGTGCTCGATCCGTTCTACAATCTCGGAATGGGGCTCGAACTCGGTTTGCCGATTGTCGGCGCACCGCTGATGACGGCGCAGGATGCGGACCTGCGCATGGCGGCGGAAAAGGCATCGGTCACGGATATCGGTGACGCGCGGCAGCCAAGCCTCGAGCGTATCGTGGCCTTGAAGCCCGATCTGATCATCGGCGACGCCACGCTGCACGCACAGGTCCGCGGCATGTTCGAAAAGATCGCACCGACGGCGCTGATCGACGTCCGGAACTGGAAGGATCATCTGCGGATACTGGCGGACATGACCGGCCGCAAGGACACCGCGGCAGAGCTGCTCGACGGTTATCAAGCCCGCGTCGCGGCCATACGCGCGCGTGTCCCCCAATTTCCGGTCTCCGTCCTGCGCATCACGCCGACAGGGTTCCATGTCTACGTCTCCGGCCCGGCCTCCTATGCGCCCTATGCCGTGCTGCGCGAAGCGGGTGTGCAGCGCACGGCTTATGAAACCGTCACCGACGATACCGCATTCAAGCGTCCCGGCTGGGAGGAGATCGGCCTTCTCGATGGGAAGATTCTGCTCTACGTCGTCGTGAGCGGATACGATCAGGCGCCCGATGACGCGCTCGAGGCCGCGACCATCAAGAATCCATTCTGGCAGATGCTGCCGGCCGTACAGGCCGGTAAGGCCCACCGGGTAGACCGTGGCACCTGGATGGGGTTTCACGGGGTCGCCTCCGCCCATCGCGTTCTCGATGATGTCGAGCGTTACATCGTGAATGCGCCGTGACAGAAAGGCGCGCAGACCCAATGCGGGCGCTCGGGCTCGCGATCCTGTTCTGCGTCTGCATCCTGGTCGCAGCGCTGGCGATCGGTGCGGGCGCGTCGCGGCTTTCCCTCGTGACCGTTTGCGAGGCAATCTTCGCCTTCGATGGATCGCGTGATCACCTCGTCGTCACCATGCTCAGGCTTCCGCGCGTGCTGGCCGGCGCCATGGCGGGCGCGGCGCTTGCCGTTGCCGGGGCGGTGATGCAGGCCGCGACCGGCAATCCCCTGGCCTCGCCCGGCCTGCTCGGCATCAACGCCGGCGGCGCCTTCGCCGTGGTCGCCGCCATGACCCTTCAGATGACCGGCTCGATGAGCGACGGCAACGGCCTTATCTGGTACGCCTTCGGTGGTGCGGCCATTGCCGGGTTCGCCGTCCATGCGCTCGGATCGCTCGGGTCGGGCGGACCGACATCATTGAAACTCGTCCTGGCAGGAGCGGTGATCGGCACCTTCCTCACCTCGCTGACCTCGGCCATTCTGATCTTCGACCAGGCGACGCTCGACGCCGTAAGGCTGTGGACCGTCGGGTCGCTGTCGGGGAGGACCATGGATCAGGTCATCGCTGTCGCCCCCTACATCGCGACGGGTCTCGCGGCCGCTCTTGTGCTGCGCCGGCAGTTCACGACACTCAGCCTTGGCTCCGACATCTCCGGCGCGCTGGGGCAGAGCCCGCTGTTGTGGCGCACGACGGCGGTGGTCATCGTGGTGCTGCTCGCCGGGAGCGCCGTGGCGCTTGCGGGCCCCGTCGGCTTCGTCGGTCTCGTCATGCCCCACATCGCGCGCCTCACGGTCGGGGCCGATTATCGCTGGATCGTGCCTTACAGCGCCATCGGTGGTGTATTGCTGCTTGTCACCGCAGATATGATCGGACGCGGCCTGTTCGCCAATCAAGACTTTCCGGTCGGCGTCACAATGGCGCTGATCGGCGCGCCGTTCTTCCTGTGGCTCGCCCGTTACCGGCTGCGCAGTGCATGACGTCCCGCCGGCACGTGATCCTGGCTGCCGCCCTCCTGGGCGTTCCGGCACTTCTGCTCGCCAGCCTGGCGTTCGGCGACCAGACGCTTTCGCGCGCCGATCTGGGAAGCCTTGTCGATGGCAGTGCGACGGAACAGATCCGCATGATCGTGCTGGATCTGCGCCTGCCGCGCGCGCTGATGGCGCTCACCGCCGGCATGGCGCTGGGCATTGCGGGAGCGATCGCCCAGGCGGTGATGCGCAATCCCCTCGCCGAGCCCGGTATTCTCGGCATCAATGCAGGCGCGGCATTGGCGGGCGGACTGGTCATCGTCGGTTTGAAAGGGGAGGGGGCAGCGCTGTTGCCCCTGGCCGGCTTTGCCGGGGCAACATTGATGGCCGCCGCCGTCTTTGCCCTCTCCTGGCGGAACGGCACCTCGTCGCTGCGCATCGTCCTGATCGGCATCGCGCTCGGGGCGCTTGCCGGCGCCGGCAGCAGTTTTCTCATCGCCTTTGCCGATGTGGCGGATGTGCAGCGATTGATGATCTGGCTGGCCGGCAGCGTCTACGTCGCCAGTTGGGAAACATTGCGCGTTCTGGCCGCATGGCTTGTGGCGCCCGTGGCACTGGCCTGTCTGTGCGCCCGCCAGCTCGATCTCCTGCGCTTCGGCGACCAGATCGCCGCAAGCCTCGGGCAGCGTGTCAATCTTGGCCGCGCCTTTCTGATCCTGCTGTGCACGGCCATATCGGGTGCGACGGTTGCCGCTTGCGGCCTGATCGGCTTCATCGGCCTGATCGCGCCGCATGTCGCCCGGAAGATGGTGGGTGCCGGCCATGCGCGCCTGATCCCGGCATCCGCGCTGGTGGGCGGGCTCCTTCTCATGGCGGCCGACCTTGTCGGACGGATCGTCATTGCCCCGGCCCAGTTGCCGGCCGGCATCGTTACGGCGCTGATCGGCGCTCCTTTCCTTGGCTATCTTCTCTGGGGACGACGCCATGTTGGTCAATGAGAACGAAGCAGGATCCGGCCTGTGCCTCGACACGCTGTCTCTCGGCTACGGAAGTCGGATGATCGTCGAGGGGCTGGACCTCAAAGTCCCGCCGCGGGCGTTTACCGTTCTGCTCGGCCGCAATGGCTCGGGCAAGTCGACGGTGCTGAGAGCCTGTGCCGGCCTGCTCAAGCCCAGGGCAGGCTCCGTGCTGCTCGACGGCAAGCCGCTGGCACGGTTCACGGCGCGCGAAAGCGCCAGGCGCATCACCATCCTTCCGCAAGGCCCCGTCGCGCCCGAGGGGCTTACGGTATCGGATCTGGTGCGCCAGGGCCGATATCCGCATCGCGGCCTGTTTTCGCGCTGGTCCCGGGCGGATGAGGAGGCGTGCCAGGAGGCGCTCGCCCTGACCGGGATGGCCGACCTTCGCGAGCAACCGCTCGAAGACCTGTCCGGCGGCCAGAGACAGCGCGCCTGGATCGCCATGTCGCTCGCGCAGCAGACGGATATCCTTCTTCTCGACGAGCCGACCACTTTCCTGGATCTTGCGCATCAGGCCGAAATCATGAGCCTCATAACCACACTGGTGAAATCCCGCCGCAAGACCATCGTCGCGGTGCTTCATGACGTCAATCAGGCTGCTCGGCACGCCGATCATATCGTGATGTTCAAGGCGGGAAAACTTGTGCAGCAGGGGCCGCCGCACGCCACCATCACCAGAGAGCATGTTCGGCTGGTCTTCGATATCGACCCCGAAATCGTTCACGACGCGAAGACGAATGCCAAATTCATCCTGAGTTGAGAGGTCAGGGAACGTCGCCCTGATACGATGGCTTGCTCCAGGCGATCGCGTCGGACACGCCGGCTCAGTTCCAGCCCCGCGGCCTTTGCGAGGTTGACGCGGAAGCGATCGCGTCGGCGCTGGCACTCGCCGGTCATCCCGGCAGAAGCGTGGCTGAGCTGCTTCTGCACATGGCGTTCGTCGACCTCGGCGGAGGAGGCAGGGCCGCCGCGCAGCGAATGCCGGCAAACTTGCCGCCCCGCTCGGCTTCCCACAGGTCGCCCCGCCCGCCGGCGGCCAGCGCCGTCTTCTTGACGAGGCGGGCCACCTGGTGGTCCTTCAGCCGGCCCGGCCCGACATTCTTGCCGCGGCGAAGCGGATCCACGCGCCGACGGGATGCGCGGGCATCCGGGTCCGTCAACGAGATCCGGTACTCGCCGCTACGCTCCAACTCATCCAGCAACGTAGTGGGTTTCAGGAATTATGCGACGCTTCTTTGCCCTGGCTTACCTCGATGCCACGACCACAACGCCGGCGCCAATCATGACGCCACCGGCTGTCCGGTTCACGCGGCGAACGACGGTCGGCGTCCGCAGCATCTTGCGGGCGCGGCCGGCGAGGATGACATGCCCGCCGATCACCACCGTTTCAACGGCGAGGATGACGGCCGCCAGCGCTGCGACGTGGCCGGGGGTGAGGGCCGAGCCGACCACATTCGGCAGCAGCGCCACGTAAAACAGCGGCATCTTCGGATTGCCGAGGTTGAGCGCTACGCCGGTCGCAAAGATGCTCAGCAGGCCGCGCCGCTCCGAGACAGGTTGCAGCTCGGGCACGACAGGTTCGGCCGTCCAGAGCTTCACGCCCATCCAGATCAGGTAGGCCGCTCCGGCATAGCGCAGGATCGTCATCACGATCCCCATTTCGGCCGCGATGATCGACAGGCCGAAAGCCGCGAGCGTGAGAAAAATCAGAATGCCGGCGACCGTTCCCGCTCCATAGGCGATGCCCGAGGCCGCGCCGTGCGAGATCGTGCGGGCTACGATCGTCATATTGTCCGGGCCGGGACTGGCGGCAAACACGAAGAACGCTGCTGTGAAGGCGAGTAGTGTCGAAATATCCACGGAATCCCCCGAAAGTGATGATTGCTTTCGGGCTGTCAGGATACTCGCTTTTCGCTCATACGAAAGGGGCCGATGAGAAATCCGGCCAGTACCGAGGCCGTAGCAGCTTGGGCGCCCCTGTAAATGTTCATCGCGTCCACTAACGGCGCTGAGGTCTCCTCGAGGTGGATTTCGGAAACCTGCTCGCTAGTTTGGGTGTCATTCATAGTTCACTGGCGGACGGTAAGCTTCTGATATAGGGCGAATCATACTCGCAGTTGATGACCGGATTTTAGTCGAATTGGCGGATTTTTCGCGATAATTCGGCGGACGAACTT
>NZ_JACBFT010000032.1:0-19224 GCF_021401195.1 Shinella sp. NM-101
CCTTGAACTCGCCGAAATACTTCGTGATCGCTGCCGTCGTCGACGTCTTGCCATGGTCAACGTGGCCGATCGTGCCGATGTTTACGTGAGGCTTGTTGCGCTCAAACTTACCTTTTGCCATTTCCGGCTCTCCGTTCCTGATCCCCGAGGGGAAATTCGTTCAAATTCTTGAGGGGTGCACCCCGGTCACTTCTGACCGGAGTACTTTGCCTGGATTTCCTGTGCGACGTTCGACGGAACCGGCGCGTAGTGGTCGAAGACCATCGAGTACTGGGCGCGGCCCTGCGACATGGAGCGCAGGTTGTCGACGTACTTGAACATGTTGGCCAGCGGCACGTTGGCGGAGATCACGACGGCGACGCCGCGCGACTCCTGGCCCTGGATCTGGCCACGGCGGGAGTTCAGGTCACCGATGACGTCGCCGACATAGTCTTCCGGCGTCACGACTTCGACCTTCATCATCGGCTCCAGAAGCTGGGCGCCGGCTTCGCGGGATGCTTCACGGAAGCAGGCGCGCGAGGCGATTTCGAAGGCGAGGACCGAGGAGTCGACGTCGTGGAAGGCGCCGTCGATGAGCGTCGCCTTGACGCCGAGCATCGGGAAGCCTGCGAGCGGACCCGAGGACAGGACGCTTTCGATACCCTTCTGAACGCCCGGGATGTATTCCTTCGGAACGGCACCACCGACGATCTTGGATTCGAAGACGAAATCTTCGCCGTCCGGGTTCGGTTCGAAGACGAGCTTCACGCGGGCGAACTGGCCGGTACCACCGGTCTGCTTCTTGTGCGTGTAGTCCTTCTCGGTCTTGCGCGTGATCGTCTCGCGGTAGGCGACCTGCGGAGCGCCGACGTTCGCTTCGACCTTGAACTCGCGACGCATGCGGTCGACGATGATGTCGAGGTGAAGTTCGCCCATGCCAGCGATGATCGTCTGGCCGGATTCCTCGTCGGTCTTGACGCGGAAGGACGGGTCTTCGGCGGCCAGGCGGTTGAGGGCGAGGCCCATCTTTTCCTGGTCGTTCTTGGTCTTCGGCTCGATGGCGATCTGGATGACCGGCTCGGGGAATTCCATGCGCTCGAGGATGACCGGCTTCAGCGGGTCGCAGAGCGTGTCGCCCGTCGTCGTGTCCTTGAGGCCGGCGAGAGCAACGATGTCGCCTGCGAAGGCTTCTTCGATGTCTTCACGCGAGTTGGAGTGCATCTGCAGCATGCGGCCGACGCGCTCGCGCTTTTCCTTGACCGTGTTCATGACCGACGTGCCCTTTTCGAGCTTGCCGGAATAGATGCGGGCGAAGGTCAGCGAACCGACGAAGGGGTCGTTCATGATCTTGAAGGCGAGCATGGAAAGCGGCTCGCTGTCGTCGGCATGACGCTCGATCTCGGCTTCCGTCTTCACGTCGATGCCCTTGATCGCCGGGATGTCCGCCGGGGACGGCAGGTAATCGACGACGGCGTCGAGGAGCGGCTGGACGCCCTTGTTCTTGAAGGCGGTACCGCAGAACATCGGGTGGAACTTCACGTCGATGGTTCCGCGGCGAACGAGTTCGCGGATCTTGTCGTTGTCCGGGTAGTTGCCTTCGAGATAGGCTTCCATCGCGGCTTCGTCGATTTCGACGACGGTCTCGATGAGCTTCTCGCGGTATTCCTCGGCCTTTTCCTTCATGTCTTCCGGAATTTCGACGACGTCCCACTGGGCGCCGAGCGATTCATCGCGCCAGACGAGAGCGTTCATCTCGACGAGGTCGATAACGCCCTTGAAGTCGCTTTCAGCGCCGATCGGCAGCTGCATGACGACGGCGGTCGCACCGAGGCGCGACTTGATCATGGACACCGAGCGGTAAAAGTCCGCGCCGGTCTTGTCCATCTTGTTGCAGAAGATCATGCGCGGAACGTTGTACTTCTCGGCCTGGCGCCAGACGGTTTCCGTCTGCGGCTCGACGCCGGCGTTGGCGTCGAGAAGGGCGATGGCACCGTCGAGAACGCGCAGCGAACGCTCGACTTCGATGGTGAAGTCGACGTGGCCGGGGGTGTCGATGATGTTGAAGCGGCGGGTCTTGCCGTCACGGCCCTTCCAGAAGGTCGTGGTGGCAGCGGACGTGATCGTGATGCCGCGTTCCTGCTCCTGCTCCATCCAGTCCATGGTGGCGGCGCCGTCATGGACTTCGCCGATCTTGTGGGACTTGCCGGTGTAGTAGAGGATGCGTTCGGTCGTCGTGGTCTTGCCGGCGTCGATATGCGCCATGATACCGAAATTTCGGTAGTCTTCGATTTTGTATTCGCGAGCCATGGGAGCTCCTTTCGAGACGTCTAGTTTCGGTTACCAGCGGTAGTGCGAGAAGGCACGGTTGGCATCGGCCATCTTGTGCGTGTCTTCGCGCTTCTTGACGGCGCTGCCGCGATTGTTCGCTGCGTCCATGAGTTCGCCGGAAAGGCGCTCGACCATGGTCGTTTCGTTACGCTTGCGGGCAGCGGCGATCAGCCAGCGGATGGCCAGAGCCTGACGGCGCTCCGGACGAACGTCGACCGGAACCTGGTAGGTCGCACCACCGACGCGACGCGAGCGCACTTCGACGTGCGGCGCGACGTTGTCGAGAGCCGAATGGAAAACCGTCACCGGATCCTGCTTGGACTTGCCCTGCACGACATCGAAGGCGCCGTAAACGATCGTTTCGGCGACGGACTTCTTGCCGTCCAGCATGATGGCGTTCATGAACTTGGTGACCACGAGGTCGCCGAACTTCGGGTCCGGGTTGATCTCGCGCTTTTCTGCTCTATGGCGACGGGACATACTTTTCGTCTTTCTTCAAAAGGTTCCGACCAGCGAAATGGCGCCGGTTACTGTATTATTTCGGACGCTTCGCGCCGTACTTGGAGCGGCGCTGCTTGCGGTTCTTGACGCCCTGGGTGTCGAGAACGCCGCGGATGATGTGGTAACGCACGCCCGGCAAGTCCTTCACGCGGCCGCCACGGATCATGACGACGGAGTGTTCCTGCAGGTTGTGGCCTTCGCCCGGGATGTAGCCGATGACTTCGAAGCCATTGGTCAGGCGGATCTTGGCGACCTTACGCAGAGCCGAGTTCGGCTTCTTCGGGGTCGTCGTGTAGACGCGGGTGCAAACGCCGCGCTTCTGGGGGTTTTCCTGCAGGGCAGGAACCTTGTTGCGCTTTACCGACGCCTGGCGCGGCTTGCGGATCAACTGGTTTACGGTAGGCATATAACCATCCCTTGCAAATCTAGTCTCGTTACCCTTGCGGGCGGATAAATCGTCACCCTCACGGGCGAGTCCATGGCCACACGCGTGTTCATGCGCAATAAAAGGCCGATCCGCTTCTGGCGGATGACCCCGTTAGGCAGAGGACGCGCTATAACCGCGTCATGCGTGCAGCATTCATGTTCTCAACGTGCGTCGAGCCCTGTTTGAGGCGAACTTCAGAACGAGTCGTTCCGAACCAGCCAGCCTCACATAGGCTCTGATGGCGTGCGGAATACTGACTTAAGGGCCAAAGGTCAAGGGGCGGCGCTAAAGAATCCGGGAGCGGGATGGCCGGCCTGCCTGAAAAGCAGGGCTTTTCTCCCCTGCCCCGCCCCGTTTCGTCGGCTCGCGGAACGCCCGATCCTTCACGTGAGTGACATTAAGAAAGCATGAAGACGGAATCAACCGGAAAGAGTCGGGAGCCCGGCGGGTCCCCTCACCGATTCCCTTTCCGTTCTTTTGGAAGCAGGCGCGATTTTGCGTTTGGGTCCGGCCGCCCTACCCTTTATAGAACGAGCACAACCCGATCCCGAAAGGAGTCCGCCATGGCGTCAAGCGCCGACAACGACAACAATACGCTCGACGAGCCGATGGTCTTCATCATCATCGGCAAGGCCTACGAGCGCGAGGGCGCCGATGGCATCGACATCCACGTCATGCTGAGCGCGCCCGACGACGATACTGCCGTGCGCGAGGCGCTGAATGCGCTTTCGGAGGAAGGATTCCTGGAGGCCGACCTCGACCAGATCGGCACGCTGAACGGTGCGCCCGAGGACGAACCGCATGCCTCCGCCTACAAGGGCGCCCTCGAGGGGGAAGTGGCGATCATCCGCTTCGCGTGATGACCGCCACGTCTTCGTTTACTTGACTTCACCGCTCGGCAGAGGCGTATCGCTCGTTTCTGCCGGCAGGACCGGATAGACGATATCAGGCATGCGGCCTTCCAGCGAACCGAGGAAGGCGACGATCCTGTCGACGTCGGTTTCCGACAGGTCCTCGCCGAGCTGCGAGGTGCCCATGATGGCGACGGCCTGCTTCAGGTTCCATACCTTGCCCGAATGGAAGTACGGCGCCGTCAGCGTGACGTTGCGCAGCGGTGCGGCGCGGAAGACGTAGGAGTCGTCCGCCGTCGCCGTGACAGCGAAGCGGCCCTTGTCGTTTTCCGGCAGAACCTCGGCGCCGGGCTTCTCGATCAGGCCGAACGGATAGTAACCGTTACCGCCGATGTTGATGCCGCTGTGGCAGGAGGCGCAGCCCTTGTCCATGAAGAGCGCGAGCCCTTCCTTCTGCTCCGCGGTCATCGCACCGTCGTCGCCGTTGAGGAAGGCGTCGAAGGGAGCGGGCGTGATCAGCGTCGCCTCGAAGGCCTCGATGGCCTTGGCCATGTTGTCGAAGGTGACCGGATCGGCCTCGTCCGGGAATGCGGCCTTGAACCACCCGACATATTTCGGCATCGACTTCAGCGTGGCGACGACCTGTGCCGGCGTGTTCGCCATCTCGACGCCTGCCTGGATCGGTCCCTTGGCCTGTGCCTTCAGGTCTTCCGCGCGGCCGTCCCAGAACTGCGCCTCGTTGAAGACCGCGTTCAATGCGGTCGGCGAGTTGCGCGGGCCCTTCTGCCAGCCGTGGCCGATCGACGTCTCGAGGTTGTCGTCGCCGCCGGTCGCCAGGTTGTGACAGGAGTTGCACGAGAAGACGCCCGAGGCCGACAGCCGCGGATCGAAGAACAGCGCCTTGCCGAGATCGATCTTCTCCTGGGTGATGGGATTGTCACTGACCGCGGGATGGGTCGAGGGCAAGGGTTTGAAGATCTCGAGCGCCGTCGCGCGCAGATCGGCCGGGACCGGATCGGCGGCAAAGGCGGCGGTCGCAAGGACCGACGCGGCGACAGTCGCCAGCAGGAATTTCATGGCTACCTCCATTCGTTGTGTACGAATGGACTTTAGAACCGCTCGAAACTGAGCGGTTGCGCCAGATCAATCCACCCCGCCCTGTCCTTGCGCTTAAACAAAAAGCCGCCCGAAATATTTCGGGCGGCCTTTTCAATCGTCAAATATACGGCAGTACTTACTCCGCCGCGGCTCCCTCGCCACCGGCGAGATCCGCCAGCATCGGGGTTGCGACGCCAGCGCCGGTCGACTTGCGGCGCTCGTCGAGAATCATCTCGTCGCGGGCCGTCGCGATGCGGCGGATCTGGGTCATGGTGCCGCCGGTGCCGGCCGGGATGAGGCGGCCGACGATGACGTTTTCCTTGAGGCCCTGCAGGCCGTCGGTCTTGCCGGCGATCGCAGCTTCCGTGAGGACCTTGGTGGTCTCCTGGAACGAAGCGGCCGAGATGAACGACGGGGTCTGCAGCGACGCCTTGGTGATGCCGAGGAGGACCGGATCGCCGTAAGCCGGCTTCTTGCCTTCCTCGATCAGGGCGTCGTTGACGTCTTCCAACTCGATCCGGTCGACATTGTCGCCGACGATGTAGGTCGAGTCGCCGGCATCCGTGATCTCGACCTTCTGCAGCATCTGGCGAACGATCACCTCAATGTGCTTGTCGTTGATCACGACGCCCTGCAACCGGTAGACTTCCTGGATTTCGTTCACGAGGTAGGAAGCGAGTGCTTCCACGCCCTTGATCGCCAGGATGTCGTGCGGCGCCGGGTTGCCGTCGAGGATGTAGTCACCCTTTTCGATGTAGTCGCCATCCTGAAGATGGAAGGGCTTGCCCTTCGGGATCAGGTACTCGACCGGCTCGACACCGTCTTCCGCCGGCTCGATCATCACGCGACGCTTGTTCTTGTAGTCGCGGCCGAAGCGGACGGTACCATCGATCTCGGCGATGATGGCGTGGTCCTTCGGACGACGGGCCTCGAACAGTTCGGCAACGCGCGGCAGACCGCCGGTGATGTCCTTGGTCTTGGCGCTTTCCAGCGGCGAGCGGGCAAGAACGTCACCCTGGGAGACCTTCTGGCCCGGCTCGACCGAGAGGATCGCGTCGACCGAGAGCATGAAGCGAGCTTCGCCACCGCGGGACAGCTTGGCGACGGCGCCGTTCTTGTCCTTGATGACGATGGCCGGCTTCAGGTCCGCACCGCGCGGCGTCGAGCGCCAGTCGATGACCGAACGCTTGGTGATGCCGGTGGATTCGTCGGTCGTTTCCAGAACCGAGATGCCGTCGACGACGTCTTCGAAGTGAACCGTCCCTTCCACTTCCGTCATCATCGGACGGGTGTAGGGGTCCCACTCGGCGAGACGCTGGCCGCGCTTCACCTTGTCGCCGTCATCGACGAAGATCTTCGAACCGTAGGCGACGCGCTGCGCGGAACGCTCGACACCACGCTCGTCGAGGATGGTGATCGCCATGTTGCGGCCCATCGCGACGAGGTTGCCTTCCGAATTGCGCAGCATGTTGCGGTTCTTGATCTGCACCGTGCCTTCATACGAGGCTTCCAGGAACGACTGGTCGACCACGGTCGCCGTGCCGCCAAGGTGGAAGGTACGCATGGTGAGCTGGGTGCCCGGTTCGCCGATCGACTGGGCCGCGATGACGCCGACGGCCTCGCCCATGTTGACGGGCGTGCCGCGTGCAAGGTCGCGGCCGTAGCAGACGCCGCAGACGCCGGTCTGGATCTCGCAGGTCAGCGCCGAGCGGATGCGGATCGACTGGATGCCGGCCTTCTCGATCTCGACGACATCGGCCTCGAGGATCATCTTGCCGGCATCGACGATGCGCTCACCCGTGACCGGATGATCGATGTCGTCGAGCGCCGTACGGCCGAGAACGCGGGTGCCGATCGAAGCCACGACCTGGCCGGCGTCGACGATCGCGGTCATCGTGAGGCCCTTGTCGGTGCCGCAGTCGACATGCGTGACGATGCAATCCTGCGCGACGTCGACGAGACGGCGGGTCAGGTAGCCGGAGTTCGCGGTCTTCAAGGCGGTGTCGGCCAGGCCCTTGCGGGCGCCGTGCGTCGAGTTGAAGTACTCGTTCACGGTCAGGCCTTCCTTGAAGTTCGAGATGATCGGCGTTTCGATGATCTCGCCCGACGGCTTTGCCATGAGGCCGCGCATGCCGCCCAGCTGGCGCATCTGGTTCGGAGAACCGCGGGCGCCGGAGTGGGACATCATGTAGATCGCGTTCATCGGCTTCTGGCGACCGGTTTCCGGGTCGAACTCGACGGCCTTGATGCGGGCCATCATGTCCTCGGCAACCTTTTCGGTCGCCTTGCCCCAGGCGTCGACGACCTTGTTGTACTTCTCGCCCTGGGTGATCAGGCCGTCGTTGTACTGCTGCTCGTATTCCTTGACCAGGTTTTCGGTGTCGCCGACGATCTTCACCTTGCTGTCCGGGATGACCATGTCGTCCTTGCCGAACGAAATGCCGGCGCGGCAGGCATGGCTGAAGCCGAGCTGCATGATGCGGTCGCAGAAGATGACCGTGTCCTTCTGGCCGCAGTGACGGTAGACCGTGTCGATCATCTTGGAGATGTTCTTCTTGGTCATTTCCTGGTTGCAGATGTCGAACGGGATGTTGCCGTTCTTCGGCAGCAGCTCGCCGATGATCATGCGGCCGGGCGTCGTTTCGAAGATCTTGGTGTAGGGCTTGCCCTCGCCGTCGACCGACTTGTAGCGGCCGCGGATCTTCGCGTGCAGCGTCACGACCTTGCTTTCGAGCGCATGGTGCAGTTCGCCCATGTCGGAGAAGGCCATGCCTTCGCCCGGCTCGTTCTGGTTCATGATCGACAGGTAGTAGAGGCCGAGAACCATGTCCTGTGAGGGAACGATGATCGGTGCGCCGTTCGCCGGATGCAGGATGTTGTTCGTCGACATCATCAGCACGCGCGCTTCAAGCTGGGCTTCCAGCGAGAGCGGGACGTGGACGGCCATCTGGTCGCCGTCGAAGTCGGCGTTGAAGGCCGTGCAGACGAGCGGATGCAGCTGGATGGCCTTGCCTTCGACCAGGATCGGTTCGAAGGCCTGGATGCCCAGGCGGTGCAGCGTCGGCGCACGGTTCAAGAGAACCGGATGCTCGCGGATGACCTCGTCGAGGATATCCCAGACTTCCGGCTTTTCCTTCTCGACGAGCTTCTTGGCCTGCTTGACGGTCGAGGAGAAGCCCTTGGCGTCGAGGCGGGCGTAGATGAACGGCTTGAAGAGCTCCAGCGCCATCTTCTTCGGCAGGCCGCACTGGTGCAGCTTCAGTTCCGGACCCGTCACGATGACCGAACGGCCGGAATAGTCGACGCGCTTGCCGAGCAGGTTCTGGCGGAAGCGGCCCTGCTTGCCCTTGAGCATGTCGGACAGCGACTTCAGCGGACGCTTGTTGGCGCCGGTGATGACGCGGCCGCGGCGGCCGTTGTCGAACAGGGCGTCAACCGATTCCTGAAGCATGCGCTTCTCGTTACGGATGATAATGCCCGGTGCGCGCAGCTCGATGAGGCGCTTGAGACGGTTGTTACGGTTGATGACGCGGCGATAGAGGTCATTGAGGTCCGACGTCGCGAAGCGGCCGCCGTCCAGCGGGACGAGCGGACGCAGGTCCGGCGGGATCACCGGAACGACCTTCATGATCATCCATTCCGGACGGTTGCCGGATTCCATGAAGTTCTCGACGATCTTCAGGCGCTTCATCAGCTTCTTCTGCTTCAGGTCCGACGTGGTGTCGGCCAGATCAGAACGCAGGTCGCCGGCGATCTTTTCGAGGTTCATCGAGGCGAGCATCTCGTAGATGGCCTCGGCGCCGATCATCGCCGTGAACTGGTCTTCACCATATTCATCGACGGCGATCATGTATTCTTCTTCGGAAAGAAGCTGGTTTTCCTTGAGCGCGGTCAGGCCCGGCTCCGTCACGATGTAGTTCTCGAAATAGAGAACGCGCTCGACATCCTTGAGGGTCATGTCGAGGAGCGTGGCGATGCGGGACGGCAGCGACTTCAGGAACCAGATATGGGCGACGGGCGCGGCGAGCTCGATATGGCCCATGCGCTCGCGGCGAACGCGCGACAGCGTGACTTCGACGCCGCACTTTTCGCAGATGATGCCCTTGTACTTCATGCGCTTGTACTTGCCGCACAGGCACTCGTAGTCCTTGATCGGGCCGAAGATGCGCGCGCAGAAGAGACCGTCGCGTTCCGGCTTGAACGTGCGGTAGTTGATCGTTTCCGGCTTCTTGATCTCGCCATACGACCAGGACAGGATCTTTTCCGGAGACGCGATCGAAATACGGATGGAGTCGAACGTCTGCGCAGGCACCTGCGGGTTGAAAAGGTTCATGACCTCTTGGTTCATGCCTATCTCCTTCGTGGGCCAGTGGCCCTCATTTGTCTGACGCAATTCCGGACGGAAAACCGCTGCACACTTTTCCCGGAATTGCTCCTAGCAACCAATTGCGGCGATACCCGGGTGCCGCAAGGCTGCCTGAAATGGATGAGCCGCCCCCTGCCCGACCGGGCCGAGGCGGTAACGGTGCGCGCCTTAGGCGCGCACCAGATCAGGCTTATTCCGCCGCGTCTGGAAGCTGGCCGGCTTCCGCGTTCGGGTCGACCTTGGAGTTCTCGAGTTCGACCGACAGGCCGAGCGAGCGCATTTCCTTGACGAGAACGTTGAAGCTCTCCGGAATGCCCGCCTCGAACGTGTCGTCGCCACGCACGATCGCCTCGTACACCTTGGTGCGGCCCGCGACGTCGTCCGACTTCACGGTCAGCATTTCCTGCAGCGTGTAGGCGGCGCCGTAGGCTTCGAGCGCCCAGACCTCCATTTCCCCGAAGCGCTGGCCGCCGAACTGCGCCTTGCCGCCCAGCGGCTGCTGGGTAACGAGCGAGTAAGGACCGATCGAACGGGCGTGGATCTTGTCGTCCACGAGGTGGTTCAGCTTGATCATGTACATGTAGCCGACGGTGACCTGGCGGTCGAAAGCCTCACCCGTACGGCCGTCGTAGAGAACCGACTGACCGGAAGAGGCAAGACCGGCGCGCTCCAGCATGGCGGCAACGTCGGGCTCATGCGCACCGTCGAAGACCGGGGTCGCGATGGAGACGCCCCTGCGGGACTGCTCGGCAAGCTTGACCAGGGCGTCGTCGTCGAAGTGGGCGACTTCGTCCTTGGCTTCGCTTTCGTAGACTTCCGTCAGCTCGCGCTTCAGGTCCGCGATGTCCATGGTCTTGCGATACTCGTCGAGCAGGTCGCCGATCTTCTTGCCCATGCCGGCGCAAGCCCAGGCAAGGTGGGTTTCGAGGATCTGGCCGACGTTCATGCGCGAAGGCACGCCCAGCGGGTTCAGGCAGATGTCGACATGCGTGCCGTCTTCGAGGAAGGGCATGTCCTCGATCGGCAGGATGCGCGAGACGACGCCCTTGTTGCCGTGACGGCCGGCCATCTTGTCGCCCGGCTGGATCTTGCGCTTAACAGCGACGAAGACCTTGACCATCTTCATGACGCCCGGGGGCATTTCGTCGCCGCGCTGGACCTTCTCGACCTTGTCCATGAAGCGCTGTTCAAGGCGCGACTTGGATTCGTCGTACTGGCCACGCAGGGCTTCGATCTCGCCCTGGACCTTCTCGTCCTCGACGGCGAACATCCACCACTGCGAGCGGGGATATTCGGAGATCACGGCGTTCGACAGCTCGGTGCCCTTCTTGAAGGACTTCGGGCCGGCGACGGCGACGTGACCGCGCAGCATGTCGATCAGGCGGCCGTAGACGTTACGGTCGAGGATGGCCTGCTCGTCGTCACGGTCCTTGGCGAGACGCTCGATCTCTTCACGCTCGATCGCCATCGCGCGTTCGTCCTTCTCCACGCCGTGGCGGTTGAAGACGCGAACTTCTACGACCGTGCCGAAGGTGCCGGGCGGCATGCGCATGGAGGTGTCGCGAACGTCGGAGGCCTTTTCACCGAAGATGGCGCGCAGGAGCTTTTCTTCCGGCGTCATCGGGCTTTCGCCCTTCGGGGTGATCTTGCCGACCAGGATGTCGCCCGGCTGAACCTCTGCGCCGATATAGACGATACCGGCTTCGTCGAGGTTCTTCAGCGCTTCTTCCGAGACGTTCGGAATGTCGCGCGTGATTTCTTCCGGGCCCAGCTTGGTGTCGCGGGCCATGACTTCGAATTCCTCGATGTGGATCGAGGTGAACACGTCGTCGGAGACGATGCGTTCGGACATCAGGATCGAGTCTTCGTAGTTGTAGCCGTTCCACGGCATGAACGCGACGAGCGCGTTGCGGCCGAGCGCGAGGTCGCCGAGGTCGGTCGACGGACCGTCCGCGATGATGTCGCCCTTGTTCAGAACGTCGCCGACGGTGACCAGCGGGCGCTGGTTGACGCAGGTGTTCTGGTTGGAACGCTGGAACTTCTGCAGGCGATAGATATCGACGCCCGACTTCGACGGATCGAGGTCTTCGGTGGCGCGGATAACGATACGGGTCGCGTCGACCTGGTCGACGACGCCGCCGCGGCGGGCCGCGATGGCGGCGCCCGAGTCACGGGCGACGACCGGCTCCATGCCGGTGCCGACGAACGGAGCTTCCGCACGCAGAAGCGGCACGGCCTGACGCTGCATGTTCGAACCCATGAGCGCGCGGTTGGCGTCGTCGTTCTCGAGGAACGGGATGAGCGCCGCCGCGACCGAAACGAGCTGCTTCGGCGAAACGTCCATGAGGTTGATCTGGTCGCGCGGGGCGAGCATGACTTCGCCGGCGTGACGGCAGACGACGAACTCTTCAGCGAAGGAGTTGTCGGCTTCCAGCGGCGAGTTGGCCTGGGCGACGTGGTACTTGGCCTCTTCCATGGCGGAGAGGTAGACCACATCCGTCGTGACCTTGCCGTCGACGATCTTGCGGTACGGGCTTTCGATGAAGCCGTACTTGTTGACGCGGGCGAAGGTTGCGAGCGAGTTGATCAGACCGATATTCGGGCCTTCCGGCGTCTCGATCGGGCAAATGCGGCCGTAGTGGGTCGGGTGAACGTCGCGGACTTCGAAGCCGGCGCGCTCACGGGTCAGACCACCCGGGCCAAGGGCCGAAAGACGGCGCTTGTGGGTGATTTCCGAGAGCGGGTTCACCTGGTCCATGAACTGCGAGAGCTGCGAGGAGCCGAAGAATTCGCGAACGGCGGCAGCCGCCGGCTTCGCGTTGATCAGGTCCTGCGGCATGACCGTGTCGATCTCGATCGAGGACATGCGTTCCTTGATCGCGCGCTCCATGCGCAGCAGGCCGAGACGGTACTGGTTCTCCATCAACTCGCCGACCGAACGGACGCGTCGGTTGCCGAGGTTGTCGATGTCGTCGATCTCGCCCTTGCCGTCACGCAGCTCGACCAGCATCTTCACGACGGCAAGGATGTCTTCCTTGCGCAGCGTGCGGACCGTATCGGCGACGTCGAGGTCGAGGCGCATGTTCATCTTCACGCGGCCGACGGCGGAGAGGTCGTAGCGCTCCGCATCGAAGAACAGCGTGTTGAACATGGCTTCGGCCGAATCCATGGTCGGCGGCTCGCCCGGGCGCATGACGCGGTAGATGTCGAACAGCGCGTCCTGGCGGTTCTCGTTCTTGTCCGCAGCAAGCGTGTTGCGGATATAGGCGCCGACATTGATGTGGTCGATGTCGAGGACCGGGATCTCGTCGAAACCGGCCGACAGGATGACCGGCAGGGTCTTCTCGTCGATTTCGTCGCCGGCTTCGAGATAGATCTCGCCCGTCTCGTAGTTCACGACGTCTTCGGCGAGGTAGTTGCCGTAAAGGTCCTCGTTGGTCGCCTTCAGCGCCTTGAGGCCCTTTTCGCCGATCTGCTTGAGCAGGCGCGGCGTCAGCTTCTTGCCGATCTCGACGACGACTTCACCCGTGTCGGCATCGATCATATCCGCGACGGCCTTCTGGCCCTTCAGCGCGTCGGGATTGAACGGAATGCGCCAGCCTTCGCCGTCGCGCTGGTAGAGCGACTTCGTGTAGAAGGTCGACAGGATCTCTTCGCCGTCCATGCCGAGGGCCATGAGCAGCGAGGTGACGGGGATCTTGCGGCGGCGGTCGATGCGCGCATGCACGATGTCCTTGGCGTCGAACTCGATGTCGAGCCAGGAACCGCGATACGGGATGACGCGGGCGGCGAAGAGCAGCTTGCCGGAAGAATGGCTCTTGCCCTTGTCGTGGTCGAAGAACACGCCCGGCGAACGGTGCATCTGGGAGACGATGACGCGCTCGGTGCCGTTGACGATGAAGGTACCGTTGTCCGTCATGAGCGGCATGTCGCCCATGTAGACGTTCTGTTCCTTGATGTCCTTGATGGACTTGGCGCCCGTATCCTCGTCGATATCGAACACGATGAGGCGCAGCGTCACCTTGAGGGGTGCAGCATAGGTCAGGTCACGCTGGCGGCATTCCTCGACGTCGAACTTCGGCTGTTCGAACTCGTAGGAGACGAATTCGAGCATGGAAGCGCCGGAGAAGTCCGTGATCGGGAAAACCGACTTGAAAACGGCCTGAAGGCCCTCGTCCGGACGACCGCCGGCGGGCTCTTCAACCATCAGGAATTGATCATAAGACGCCTTCTGAACCTCGATGAGGTTCGGCATTTCAGCGACTTCGGGGATTTTACCAAAAAACTTGCGTACGCGCCTACGACCGTTAAACGAAAGGGTCTGAGCCATCGTCGCTCCTTCAAATCTGCATCCGGGCCTGCAACGGACGGGGTTCGCTGGCCAGTCGATCCCGTCGACCAATGGGTTGGTTCAAACTCGTCTCACCGCCTAAGCCACGGGCCGGATTGCCCGATCGCCTGGGTAGAAGACCATCCTCTTGAAGAACCCATTACCCAAAAGCCGTTTTTCCCGGCTTTTGGGTAATCAGTTCAGCGGAAAGGACCAGTGGGAGAGGGTCGAAACCCTCTCCCACCGCATTCCGGTATTACTTGACGTCGACCTTGGCGCCGGCTTCCTCAAGCTTCTTCTTGAGGTCGGCAGCTTCGCCCTTGGAGACGGCTTCCTTGACAGCCTTCGGAGCGCCTTCGACCAGGTCCTTGGCTTCCTTGAGGCCGAGGCCGGTGATGGCGCGGACTTCCTTGATGACGTTGATCTTGTTGGCGCCAGCGTCAACGAGGATCACGTCGAATTCGGTCTTTTCTTCTTCGGCAGCAGCCGGAGCGGCACCGCCGCCAGCAGCAGCAACAGCCACGGGAGCTGCAGCCGAAACGCCCCACTTCTCTTCGAGAAGCTTGGAAAGCTCAGCAGCTTCCAGGACGGTCAGCGAGGAGAGGTCTTCAACGATCTTTGCGAGATCAGCCATTTTCTTAAGTCCTTTTGTTCGGTTCGAACTGGTGTGTTTGATTTACAGCGAAAAACCGCCTTACGCGGCTTCGTCCTTCTTGGCGTAGGCTGCGAACACGCGGGCAAGCTGGCTTGCCGGTGCTGCAACGACCGTGGCGACGCGCGTTGCCGGGGCTGCAATGAGGCCCAGGAGCTTTGCACGCAGCTCGTCGAGCGAAGGCAGGGTCGCAAGCGACTTGACTGCTTCTGCGTCGAGCGTGGTCGCACCCATGGCGCCGCCGAGGACAACGAGCTTGTCGTTGGTCTTGGCGAAATCCATGGCTACCTTCGGAGCGATCATCGGATCATTTGCGTATGCAATGAGCGTCTGACCCTGGAAGAGATCAGACATCCCTTCCGACTCCGTACCCTGAAGGGCAATTTTGGCCAGGCGGTTCTTCGCGACTTTGACGGTACCGCCAGCTGCACGCATCTTCGTACGAAGATCGTTCATCTGTGCAACGGTGATGCCGGCATAGCGGGCCACGACAACCGAACCGGAAGCCTTGAAGACTTCATTCAGCTCCGTGACGAATTCGCGTTTTTCCGCTCTTTCCACTGCCTATCTCCAGTTGACAGGACCGTGAGTTCTCACGGGACCTGCCGGGTTTGCCTTTGCCGCCAGGGATCCGCTTTAAAAGAAGATCCCGAGCGACGCTCGAGGATCCTGTCCCCCCGCGCTCGGCTTGGAGCCGCGGCACAGGCAAGGTAGGTTCGAACCGAATTCCGCGTCATCCGACGCTGAGTGAAATCCAGGTCTCACCCGTCTCATGCAGGCAACGTGATTAAGGTCTAACCACCTGCAATCTCGGACAGGAGTTCCGGGTTGCCCCGGAAATTCCCGGCCGGATGGGCCGGGAATTCTGTTGCGGTCCGGCAAGCCGGACCGGAATGCATCAGGCGACGGTCGCCGGATCGATCTTGACGCCCGGGCCCATCGTCGAAGAGATGGCAACGCGCTTGACGTAGTTGCCCTTGGCGCCGGCCGGCTTCGCCTTGATGACGGCGTCGGCGAAGGCCTTGATGTTCTCTTCCAGAGCCTTGGCGTCGAAGGAAGCCTTGCCGATGCCGGCATGGATGATACCAGCCTTCTCGACGCGGAACTCGACAGCGCCGCCCTTGGATGCCTTGACGGCGCCGGCAACGTCCATGGTCACGGTGCCGACCTTCGGGTTCGGCATCATGCCGCGCGGGCCGAGAACCTTGCCGAGGCGGCCGACGAGCGGCATCATGTCCGGGGTCGCGATGCAGCGATCGAAGTCGATCTTGCCGCCCTGGACGATCTCGACGAGGTCTTCGGCGCCGACGATGTCAGCACCGGCGGCCTTGGCTTCGTCAGCCTTGGTGCCGCGAGCGAAGACGGCGACACGAACGTCGCGGCCCGTGCCGTTCGGCAGGTTGACGACGCCGCGGACCATCTGGTCTGCGTGACGCGGGTCGACGCCGAGGTTCATGGCGACTTCGACGGTTTCGTCGAACTTGGCGGTCGCACGCTCCTTGACGAGGGCGATGGCGTCCGACAGGGCAACGAGCTTGGTCGGGTCGATGCCTTCACGGATCTTCTGGATGCGCTTTGCAATCTTGGCCATGATCAACCTACCACTTCCAGGCCCATGGCGCGGGCGGAGCCCTCGACCATTGCCATCGCGCCTTCGATATCGGCGGCGTTGAGATCCTTCATCTTGGCTTCGGCGATCGACTTGATCTGAGCCTTGGTGAGCTTGCCGACGGTCGCGCCCTTGCCCGGGGTCTTGGAGCCGGAGGTGATCTTGGCTTCCTTCTTGAGGAAGTAGGTCACCGGCGGCTGCTTCATCACAAACGTGAAGGACTTGTCCTGGTAGTAGGTGATGACGACCGGGATCGGCATACCCTTTTCCATTTCCTGCGTCGCCGCGTTGAACGACTTGCAGAATTCCATGATGTTAATGCCACGCTGACCAAGCGCCGGGCCGATCGGCGGGGACGGGTTCGCCGATCCTGCCTTGACCTGAAGCTTGAGCTGGCCTGCAACTTTCTTAGCCATTTTCTCTGCCTTTCAGAATGCGGCCGGTTGCCCGGCCCTCGATGCCGATCCGAAGACCGGCGGCTGCGGTTGCGTGGTGCGGTCCGGACGCCCGGCTACAGGCCGCCTTCCCTTCCACGCGATCGGCGGAAACCTCCGCCACCAACCTTCAGCGAAGATTGGATTTCAAAGAGCAGCGCCCGAAGGACGCCGCCGAAATCAGATTTTCTCGACCTGGGCGTATTCCAGCTCGACCGGCGTGGCGCGACCGAAGATCGACACTTCCACCTTGAGACGCGAACGCTCCTCGTCGACGTCCTGGACGATACCGTTGAACGAGGCGAACGGACCGTCGGAAACGCGAACCTGCTCGCCGATCTCGAAGGAGACCGAAGGCTTCGGACGATCCACACCATCCTGGACCTGCGACAGGATGCGCTCTGCCTCACTGTCCGGAATCGGAACCGGCTTGTTGTCGGAACCTAGGAAGCCCGTGACCTTCGGCGTATTCTTGATGAGGTGGTACGCCTCGTCGGTCAGGTTCGCCCGCACCAGCACGTAGCCGGGGAAGAACTTGCGCTCGGAGTCGACCTTGCGGCCGCGACGCACCTCGACGACCTTCTCGGTCGGCACCAGGATCTTTTCGAAGAGATGATCGAGACCCTTCTGGCGGGCCTTGTTCTCGATATCTTCGGCGACCTTCTTCTCGAAGTTCGAATAGGCGTGGACGATGTACCAACGCGAAGCCATGTTCATCTCCAACCGATCAAGCGCCAGCGCTGAGGACGAGGGCAATCAGCCAGCCCATCAGCCAGTCCGCAGCGAAGAAGAACACCGCGGCAAGGAAGACCATGATGAAGACCATGACGGTCGAGATCATCGTCTCGCGCCGCGAAGGCCAAGTCACTTTCGCCGTCTCGGAGCGCACCTGCTGCAGAAACGCGATCGGATTCGTTTTCGATGCCATTGAATGTCCACGCCATTACGGCGCGTAAAGCTGAACTCTCAGCCCCACGCACCGCGTGTCTGTTTTGCCCTACATAAAGCCCGATTCCCTTTTTCACAAGAGGCAACCGGGCTTTTCGCGAATTTAGGCGGCGTAACGCCGCCATGCCATCGCCGCCGTCGCTGCAAGTGGTCCGCGCTGTCCGGCAGGAAATGGCAGGGGCAGAGGGGCTCGAACCCCCGACCTGCGGTTTTGGAGACCGCCGCTCTACCAACTGAGCTATACCCCTAGATGCTTGCCGCGTCCTGGCGAAACGCCTATGCCGGCAAGGCATGGCGTCTTTACGGCGCACGAACCGACTTGGCAAGCCCGAACACGAGATTTTTTCACAGCTTAGGCCGGTCCCCCGCCCTTCCCCGCGGCGCTCTACCACGTCACGCGCAGCCGCGCCTTCAGTGCGCCCGTCAGGCCCGCCTCCTGCCGGCGCACGGACGCCGTGAGGTCGAGGCAGCGGAAGAGCCGCTGCTCGACGGACATCTCGGCACCGATGCCGCGCTCGCCGCTGACAGCGGTGCCCGAGGCGACGAAGGCCGTGCCGGTCGCAAGCGCCTGCACCTGCGCCTTCTGCGTCACGCGGACCGAACCGCGACCGCCCCGGCGCATGGGCGTGTCCGCCGACAGCGAGGGGGCGAGCACGACATCGACCGAGCGGGATGCCATCCAGCGGTGCGTCACGCCGGCATTGGCCGAGACGCGACCCGTCACCGGATTGTAGCCCGCCACGACGCTCCTTTCGGCGCCGGAACGCCCCTGCCCGCGCATCTCGGCCCAGACCCGCGCATTGTCGCGTGTATTGCGAATCTGGCCCGTCGATGACGCGGTAAGGGAAAAATCGACTCCGGCGCTCACCGGATTGCCGGCCGGCGCCCTGGCGCCCGTGCGCAGGCGGTAGGAATATGGCGAGACCTTCGTCGGCGACCAGATGACGAGCGAATCTTCGGCGGCCGCGGGGCCGGCCGGCAGAATCGCTGCCAGCATCGAAAGGGCGAGCGCCGTGCGCGCCGCGCGGAGAAGAGCCTTCATGGAGCAACGGCCTGTTTCGTTGTTACCGTGATGCGCGCGGCATGGTCCGTGCCCGCCACACGCAAAGGCGCCCCCAAAACAGCAGATCGCGAGGATCCGCAGGCGCCGCGCCGGAGCGCAACGCAATCCGGCCAAGCCGCTTCAAGCGACCCGGCGAATCTACCCCTGATCGCTCGCCGGCTCCATCCCGAGAACTGGCGAGTTATGTCCGTTGCCTAAAAAAGACAGCCGTTTCCAAGCAGCCGGAAACAAGAAAAGCCCCGCGGTCTCCCGCGGGGCTTCTTCCATCAGGTCGGAGACCTGAAATTACTCGACGATCGAGGCGACGATGCCGGCGCCGCGTGCAAATCGCGCGTGCGCGCCATTTGCACATCTTCAATGCCGTCGGCAGGCTTACGGCATCCTCTCCGATCGTTACTCGACGATCGAGGCGACGATGCCGGCGCCGCGTGCAAATCGCGCGTGCGCGCCATTTGCACATCTTCAATGCCGTCGGCAGGCTTACGGCATCCTCTCCGATCGTTACTCGACGATCGAGGCGACGATGCCGGCGCCGACGGTGCGGCCGCCTTCGCGGATGGCGAAGCGCAGCTTTTCTTCCATCGCGATCGGAACGATCAGCTCGACGTCAACCGTCACGTTGTCGCCCGGCATCACCA
>NZ_JACBFT010000033.1:0-17691 GCF_021401195.1 Shinella sp. NM-101
GCTCGTGTTTGGTCGCAATGAACGCGGTGCCCCTGTTGGAAAAGCGCTAAAACGGCTTGTCTCAAGCCCCAAAGCGCAATTCCGTTGGCGCAACCCGGAAGAAAACCCATACATCTTCCGGTCGAAAACCGCAGTACCGTCACGTCGCATTACCATGACGTTGCTATGGCCATGGGCCAAGCTTGAACAGAGAGCCGTATGCGCTGAAAGGTGCACGTACGGTTCGGGGAGGAGAAGCGCATCTGCGCTTCTTACTCCACTCAGCACCTGGTCGGGCTTCGTCTACGTGGCCTTCGTCATCGACGCCTATGCGCGCCGTATCGTCGGCTGGCGGGTGAGCAGGACCGCCCACGCGAGCTTTGTGCTCGACGCTCTCGAACAGGCCCTGCACGAACGCCGGCCCGTTCATCGCGGCGGTCTGGTTCATCATTCCGACCGCGGATCGCAATATGTCAGCATCCGCTACACCGAGCGCCTCGCCGAAGCCGGCATCGAACCGTCTGTGGGCAGTGTCGGCGACAGCTACGACAACGCGCTGGCCGAGACGATCAACGGCCTCTACAAGGCCGAGGTCATCCATCGGCGCGGACCATGGCGAAGCTTCGAGGCCGTCGAGTTCGCCACGCTGACCTGGGTCGACTGGTTCAACAATCGCCGGCTGCTGGAGCCTATCGGCAACATCCCGCCGGCCGAAGCTGAGGAACGCTACTACGCCATGCTGGAAGAACCCGCCATGGCGGCATAACTTAAACCAGAAGGCCTCCGGCAAACCCGGGGCGGTTCAGCCTCACCGCTATCAACACGATCAAGGAACTGATGGCTGACCTCCATAGGCCGTTCGGCAACCTATATGAAGTCGCGCTATGGGAGGACATGCTGCGCACCGAGCGGGATGAGCTCTTCTACGCCTACATGGTGGACAATCAAGCGATCGTTATTCCTGATACGATCGACGCCATTCGCGCATTGTCTGGCCTGACACAGAATGCCGAGTTTTCCATTGCACGGACCAACACCGCCCTCGGCGTCAGGCAACGGTTCTATTAACCCGCAAGCGAGTGCCGCCCAAAAGCGGCACTCATTCGGAAATGCCAGCGACTGCGCCTTTGCGCGGTCTAATCGACACATCCTCGTCCTCCTCATCGGTCTCCAGGCGCATAAGAATTGGACAGTGAGGGCGATGGTCGCCACGGCAGGCGTTAACCAACATCTTCAGTGTTTGTGCCATTTCCTGCAGGGCTTGGATCTTTCTCTCAAGTTCCGCGATATGACCCTCGGCCAACCGCTTGACCTCCGCACTCTGGCGCGACTCGTCCCGCCACAGTTCCAGAAGTCCGTTGATCTCAGCGACGGAGAAGCCAAGGTCGCGTGCGCGACGGATGAAACGCAGCATATGCACGTCTGTATCTGAGTAGTCCCGATAGCCGGACCCTGTACGATCTGCCCGTGGTATCAAGCCGGTCTGCTCGTAGTAGCGGATCATCTTGGCCGAAACGCCGGATGCTCTGGATGCTTGTCCAATGTTCATGAGCGATTTCCCTTCGTAGTGGACACCGTCCTTGGCAGGCGGCGTCACCCTTTATTAATGAGCAGCCCGAAAGCGACGAAGCCGCAGGGCATTGCCCAGCACGAACACACTCGACAAGGCCATCGCGCCCGCCGCGAACACGGGCGAGAGAAGGATACCGAATCCGGGGAAAAGCGCGCCCGCCGCCACAGGGATGAGCGCCGTATTGTAAGCGAATGCCCAGAATAGGTTCTGTCGAATGTTGCCGATTGTCGCCTTCGACAACGCTATCGCGTTGGGCACGCCTTGCAGGCTGCCTGACATCAGTACGACGTCGGCGGCTTCGATTGCTATGTCCGTGCCCGTCCCAATGGCGAGACCTACATCCGCCTCCGCCAAGGCCGGGGCGTCGTTGATTCCGTCGCCGACGAAGGCCACCTTGCCATATTGTTCCTTGAGACGGCGAACCGCATCAACCTTGCCGTCCGGCAACACCTCCGCCGCCACGTCATCGATCCCGAGTTGAGCGGCGATGGCCTTGGCGGTGCGCATGTTGTCCCCGGTGATCATCGCAACCTTCAGGCCAAGACCGTGCAACGCCTTGATTGCGGCGGGCGTGGTCTCCTTGATCGGGTCGGCCACTGCGATGATCGCCGCGATCTTTCCCTCTATCGCAGCATAGAGCGGCGACTTACCCTCGTTACCGAGACGTTCGGCCGTCTCGCTAAACTGCGCAACGTCATGACCGAGCTCGACCATGTATCGATCAGCGCCGATTTCGACGCGCCGACCCTCGACCAAAGCTTTCACACCGAAGCCTGTTACCGATTCAAAGTCAGACACCGCCGGCATCCGAACGCCTTCCGCAGCGGCCGCATCCACGATCGCCCGCGCGATTGGATGTTCCGATTTCGCCTCGACAGCAGCCACCGTACCCAGAACCTCGGGTCGGTCGAAGCCTGCGGCAAGTTCCAGATCGGTCAAGGCCGGCTTTCCTTCGGTTAGCGTACCCGTCTTGTCCACGGCGACCACACTGGCGTCTTTCAGCAACTGGAGCGCCTCGCCTTTGCGAAAGAGGACCCCCAGCTCCGCACCGCGGCCTGTGCCGACCATAATGGACGTCGGCGTAGCCAGACCCATGGCGCAGGGGCAGGCGATGATCAGGACGGCGACAGCGTTGACCAGCGCGAAGGTGAGGGCGGGCGACGGCCCGAAATACAGCCAGGAAGCAAAAGTGAACGCCGCTACCACAAAGACCGCTGGCACAAACCACATGGTTACCTTGTCGACCAGCGCCTGGATGGGAAGTTTGGAACCCTGTGCCTCCTCCACCATACGGATGATCTGCGACAGAACCGTATCCCCGCCGACCGCCGTCGCCCGGAAAGCGAAGGCGCCCTTCTGGTTGACAGTGCCGCCCACGACCACGCTACCGATCGCCTTCGAGACCGGAACAGGTTCTCCGGTAATCATCGACTCATCGACATAGCTATCACCTTCGACCACTTCACCATCGACGGGAATGCGTTCGCCGGGGCGAACCTCAACGATGTCGTCGGAAGTCACCGAACCGATCGGCAAGTCGACCGTCTTGCCATCCCTGCGAACCCGCGCAGTCTTTGCCTGAAGGCCGACCAGCCGCTTGATCGCCTCGGACGTGCGCCCTTTGGCACGGGCTTCCAGCAAGCGGCCAAGCAGGATGAGAGTGACTATGACTGCCGCAGCTTCGAAATAAACGTTGATCGTTCCAGGCGGGAGGAAGCCCGGTGCGAAGGTTGCAACCAAGGAGTAGCCGTAGGCAGCAAGCGAACCGACCGCCACCAGTGAATTCATGTCGGGCGCCATCCGCCAGAGGGCTGGAATTCCCTTGTCATAGAAGCGAATGCCCGGAACGAAGAGCACGAGGGTCGTCAGCACGAACTGGATGTACCAGCTCCACTGCATGCCGATTGTCGATTCGATCAATGCATGACCGCCTGGGATGACATGGGATCCCATTTCCATGAGAAAGACTGGAGCTGTAAGCACCGCAGCCATCGTGAAATCACGGGCCAGTTCGCGCCGCTCCGCTTCCTTTCTCTCCGCTTGCTCGGCATTTGCATCCTCGTGGTCAGGGCCGGCATTTGCGCGCACTACCTCGGCTTCGTAGCCAGCATCTGCGATGGCGGCGATCAACTCAGCCGTGTTGGCGCCGCCGCGCACCGTGGCCCGTTCCGTGGCCAGATTGACCACTGCCTCGGTAACCCCTGAAACAGCCTTCAAGGCGCGCTCGACCCGCCCGACACACGACGCGCATGTCATGCCTTGGATCGACAGCTCTACGAGGCCGGTCGGCCCTGCGGCTTGGGACGGTACCGAATAGCCGACCTTCTCGATCGCCTCGATCAGAATTGCCTTGTCAACATATGATCTGGTGGTGACATTCGCGCGTTCCGTAGCCAGATTGACCGATGCGGCCTCGACACCGGGAACAGCCTTCAGGGCTCGTTCGACTCGGCCAACGCACGACGCGCAGGTCATGCCCTCTATCGGCAGCGATATAGCTTCAGACATCTCATTGGTGCGGACGGGGGCATTCATCGCCTCTTCCTTTCTTATTCGAAGAATCAAATTCTGGAGGAGGATCAGGCTTCCAACGATAGGAAGGTCAATAGAATAAATCCTTGCATGTGACCCTTGACCTTACCATCGTTGGAAGGCCCATCTTGTTCAGCATGAGAGCCGAACAAAGGAGATTTCTCATGCTGCTCAAGATCGAAAACATGACCTGCGGCGGCTGCGCCAAGTCGGTGACAAAGGCGATCCAGTCCGTCGACCCGAACGCTACGGTCAAGCCGGACCCCGCCGCTCGCACGGTCAAGGTCGAGACGGCGGCGACCATCGCCGATATCGAACGCGTTCTGGAAGAAGCCGGCTATCCTGCGGCCGCGACCTGATGAGGATGAAACGATGAACAGGCTAACCCCGATTTTCATAGGTGGCGCAATCGCCATCAGCGTGGGCCTGGCACTTGCTCAAACCCAGATGGATAACAATGGCGCTATGCAGGGACACAATATGCCCGGCATGAACATGCAGGGCATGGACATGTCCGCCGCGGACGAACTCTCGACCAAGGCTTACATGGCCGTCATGGAAAGCATGCAGAAGAACATGGTGATGGACTATTCAGGCGATGCCGATGTTGACTTCATGCGCGGCATGATTCCCCATCATCAGGGCGCTATCGACATGGCAAAGGTCGTTCTCGAGTACGGTCGCGACCCTGAGGTCCGCAAGCTCGCAGAAGACGTGATCAAAGCCCAGGAAGGCGAGATCGCGATGATGAAGAAATGGCTCGCCGATCGTGGCAAGTAACGCCTGTCGGGCGGCTTCTTGAGCCGCCCGACCAATCCCTGCATCTTACACAGGCTCGGGAGAGGGCGCGCTATTCCGCGTTTGACCCTGTCGAGCCCGGAGACCACGACGTTGCCATAGAACGCGCCATGCTAAGCAACCTTCGGAAGGCCGGGTTGTCATTACGTGGAGACCATACGCCGCTAAATGGCAAGATTTCCCCGAGAATTGCCCGATAGCACACGCCGGGGAACTGAGCCGCAGTCATCGCCTCGCTAACGACCGTCAATCCGCGGCCCAGAGCCACGAGTGGGAGCAGGTTCTCTCGTCCGACAAAATGGACGGTAATCTCGGGGTGCTGCCCCAGACCAGCCAAGCGCTGAACCAGGTAGTCATGAATTTCTCGGCCGGGCGCCACGTCATTCACGATGAAAGTTTCATCAACGAGGTCGGTCCAATCTACCTCGTCGCGCGCGGCTAACGAGTGATCCTCCGGTAGAACCGCAAAGACGCGCTCAGACCAAAAGTACGAGGTGTCGCAATCAGACCAGAGGCGGGTTCCGGTAAGGAAGGCGACGTCAAGAGAAAACTGGCGAATCGCCGCCACATGCTCTGAAGGATTGCCATCGATGAGTTCAACCTGAACCCTCGGATGCGCGCGATGATATGCACGCAATAGTTCTGCGAGAAACCCCGAGGCAATCGATGAGAATATTCCGATCCTCACGAAGCCGCTTTCAGAACGCTCTATGGCAGCAATATCTTCGGCTCCGTCGTCAACGTTTCTGAGAATTTGTCTTGCCCGTCCAAGGAACCGTTGCCCTGCATGGGTCAGCGAGATCCCCCAGGTGTGCCGGTGAAACAGCGAGGCGCCGAATTGATCCTCAAGGTCAGCAATACATCGACTGACCGCTGATTGCGATAGCCCGATGGCCGCCCCAGCTTTGCGGAAGCTGCCATGCTCGGCCACGACCACAAAGGTGTTAAGGTGACGCAGCTCTATTGCAGGTGGTCGCCTAGCCATGTCAGCAGCCTCCTACGAGGCGCGAGGCCGTTTAATTCAGGAGATGCCAAATCCAACGGCTCGCGCCACTGTTCGGGTCCAAGCTGTCTGATACCCGCGTCGATCACCGTCGCCCCTCGTTCGCTCGTATCCCTGCAACGACGAGTCGCGCAGCGAGTAAAGGGTTTCGGATCTGGCATGTCGCGATTCGAAGTGCCGTTGGTCATGCTGCGCTCTCGCTATCTGAAGCTGATTCATTGGAGGTCAGCGGCTATCTTGGTCGGCACGCCTTTCGTGATGATTATGTCCATGTGCGCCATGCTTCCGATGCATGAAGATATGGAGTACCGGAGAAGCCAGAATGAGAAGCCAAGGCAACCAGCCCAGAGTGTGAGCACGATGCTCCGTGATGAGGTAAAAGGCGGCGATTGCGAGAAAGCCATAGAAGGCGACGCTGCTCGCTGTAAGCTTGGATCGTTGAGCGTTACCGCCCGTTTGCCTATCAGAGTTCTGGTCCATATTGCTCCTCCAGTATCGCGCGTGGCCTCGGCAGGTGCATGTGTGCCGCGACACCGCCTGTAAGCCGACCGCGAGGCAACTGCTGTTGAGATAGCAATGGCCGTCTGGGGGAGTCTTTAATCTCGATTAAGGTGTCGGGAACGACGAGGCTACCCTGCGCGGTTCGCCAAAAGGCCAACCTGGACGGATCCGGTTCGACTTCTCGCACATCAATGTGGAGGGCTTCGGTGGCCAGAGGAGCTACGCCATCACTGCTTTGATCGGGAACGGACACGCCGCTCCCCGTCGACACAATTCGGCGCGCTATTGAGGAGAGCTTGGCAGATCCCTTGTGGCCCATGGACTAGGCATGTGGCAGCGCCTCGAATCCGCAAACCAGATCGTCGACCGGACACGAGCAGGAACCGATCCTCACATCTACTCCGCATAGCACGAGCCGATCGCGGTCCGCGTCTGCGATGAAGCCGCACACGAGTCTAGTTGCGCTGCTGATCGCGATCATCGCGCATGTCGCCTCACTGGTGCGGCCGGCATTCGGCATATAGTCGCGGCAGCGAGTGACCGGATCGACCAGCAGGATTCCGTCGCATTTTGCGAAGAATGGGCTCAGCATCGTCCGTCGTCGAGTGCGAGCGACGAGAACCGCAACCCAGGTCTTCCGATCTGCCCGCAACAGCGCCATCGATGACATGCGTGACCCGCTGGAACAAGTTTCTGGATGTGACGAAATCATCACCTTGCGCGCCGCACTTTAACCTCGATCAAGCACATAGACCCTCGTCCCGGCGGATTGGTCGCGTTCCCGACACGAATTGACACCCTGCCGCGAACCTCCGCCCTGGACCTTGATCTGAATCAATTTGAGGTGGCTGTACATATAGTATGTGTTCCGGATCGGGGTATTCGCTCTATGTTGAAAGGGCGAGCCGTTCGATTGCGGAATCGAGGAATGCTCAGGTATTTGGCAGCACTGATGGTCTGCATGCTCGTTCTGGCGATCCAGGCCGGGCCAGCCATGGCGCATAACGGTGATTTCACGCCGTCCGGCACCGAAATCCGGCTTGCGAACGCCGAGTTCAGGGCCTCTGCAGCGGCCCAGGAAGACTGCCCGACCGACGCCAGTTGCTGCAAAGCCATCTGCGCTCCGTGCTTTGCACCGCTATGCACTTACCAAGGCGGACTCACCATCATCGGTTCCTGGACCACCAAATCATTTGCGCCAAGGCAAACCTGCCTGCGGTCGTTCATTCTTGGCCGCGACCCTCCCGTACCCCGAAATCAAATCCTCTAGGCGGCGTTCCGCGGCTAAAACCCTGTCGCCAGATTGGATCAACACTCTGGTTCCTGGAGATTTGTCGTGTTCGCGCCCACCTGATCCCCGGCGCAAAGCTGCGTCGGCGCACAGGTCCTCACGTCAGGATTGATTGCCTGTTCGGATAGCCACCGAGACGGGCTCCGCGCCCCGGAGGTGCAACATGAACTTGGATCGCTCTTTTTTCTCCCCCGAGCCCGCCCGATCATTTCAAAGCGCCAATTTGGCCATGATCAACGGCGCTTGGAGCAGCTTGCTGCCAAACAACCCCCCAGCAGACGGCGCTTCAAACGCCGAAAATGCCATTGTTCCTCAATCATCGAAGGCTTTGACGCTCTCAAGTCACGGCACCCATACGTCTGCTTCGCTTGGCGCCGTGTCTCCTCCGATCGATGCAAACCGCCTCATTCGGGGGTTCAGGACCGGCGACCGAAAATTCGACGCAGGCAACGAAATCCTCGGTATTGGGTCCACTACCGGTTCTTTGTTCAACCTTCTTGACGGTTGGATAGCGGTATATTCCTTGCTTCCCGATGGCCGGCGACAGATCGTGCATTTCGCATTGCCAGGCGCAGTGCTGGGGGTGCTCTCGTCCGGTCACATGCCCTCAAACGTCGGCGCGCAGGCCCTGACGGACGTAGTCGTTTCCGTCGTTCCGATGTCCGTTCTGAAATCGCGCCTGCGGGAAGACCCGGAAACCGGCTTGAGACTCGCGCAATCTGTAGCGCGCGAACGCGATCTTGCCTTCGATCACCTGACGAGTATCGGGCGTCGCTCGGCACGCGAGCGCGTCGCCCATCTCCTGCTGGAGCTGTTCACGCGATATCGGGCGCAATGGCCCGGCAACCGCATCGAAGAGATGGCGCTTCCCCTAACTCAAGAACAGATCGGCGATGCGACGGGCCTGACATTCGTTCATGTCAACCGTGTCCTCAGTTCCCTGCGGAAGGAGGGAATCGTTCAATTTCAATACCGGCGTCTTCGAATCCTCAATCCGGATAAGTTGATCGAGGTCGCGGGAGTGGATGTGGAGATCGCGAAGGCGTGGCTCGATCAAAACTCTTCGCGATCAGATGATCGAAGGCGGACCACATAGGCCGGTCCGCCATGCGACAGCCGGATGCGCGTTATCGCGGTGACCAATCCCGACCGACAGGTGAATACTGGAGCAAGGGCCGATGGTCCGGCATTGGTTACCGCCTGAAGGCGGGCGTCTTCCGCTCGATCTCATGCGCACAAGCCGCCGGTCCGCCGGAAATCGTCTGTAGCGATCCCGAACGCCGGTCGTTCTTCACCCTGCCGCAGCGCTTGCGAGCGGCTCATCGGGCGTGAAGAATACGTCGGCGTGCATATCCTCGACGCGGAGCCTCCGGTTGGTGGCAACCACCATGACGGCCTCCACCATCGGTGGCGGCCCGGCGATATATGCCTTCCAGCCGTCGAGATCTGGCAGATCCTTTGCGACCACAGCATCGACATAACCGGCTCGCAAAGCCGTGCCCGACGCCTGGTCGGACAGAACAGGGGTAAATGCCAGATTTCCGTGGATGGACGCGAGACCCTCAAAGTGGTCGACGAGATACAGATCGTTTTCCGTCCGCACCCCGAAATAGACGTGAATGGGTTGTCTCATCCCCCGTGCCAGCGCGGTTTCAACGATCGACTTGATCGGGGCGAGGCCCGATCCGCCCGCCACACAGAGAATTGGGCCGGCATGCTTCTCGCGCAGAAAGGACGAGCCGAAAGGCCCCTCGACCATGACCGGGTCCCCGAGATCGAGCACTGGATGAATGAGGTTAGAGGCCACGCCATCCGGCACGCGACGAATGTGAAATTCCAGCTCGTCGGCGCCCGGCGGGTTCGCCATCGAATAATCTCGTGTCGGCGTGGCCGGAAATGTCACGCGCGCGAACTGGCCGGCCGTAAAGGAGGCAGGCCGACCGTCTTTCGGGCGAACCCGGACAATTTTGATATCGTGGGTGACATCCTCAATGCCAACAACGCTACACTGGAGGCGTCGACGTGGATGGTCGGCCAGCTCGTCCGCACCACCCAGCCATGTAACGGTGGCGTCGGTTTTGGGGATTGCCCGGCAGGCGAGTATCAGCCCCTCAGCTTTCTCCTCGACGGAGAGCGCGAAACGCGAATGCTCCCGAAGGTCGACCTCGCCGGAGTTGAGGCGGGATTTACATGACCCGCAGCGTCCGGATCGGCAGCCGTGCGGATAGGCGATGCCGCTTGCAAGCGCGGCCTCGAGTATCGTCTGGCCTAGCGCGACTTCGATGCTGGCTCCAGCCTGCGGCAGGTCCACTCGTTTGCTGTTCATGACCATATCACTCATGCGGGCGTCGACAAGTCGAGGGCGGCCATGAGTCCGGGCTTCTGGCTCGCAAACGTCCCGTAGAAGATCTGCGACCCGACGATGGTTATCGGTGCGACCCGCACCCCGGTTCGCGCTTTCGCTTCCTCCATCACTGATGGATCGGTCAGATCGCGCTCCTGGAACGTGATGTCTTGTTCTTTGAGCCAGGTCTTGAGCGCCCGGCAGTCCGGGCAAGTGGGTGTCGTATAGATGATGACGCTGTTTGTGCTGGAATGCTTCATCTGTCGTCTCCTTTCGATTTGACAGTTCTTCATCCAGCTTGCGGTTTCCAACGATGGCAGGGTCAAGAAGATTTATTAAGGGTTGACCTTACCATCGTTGGAAGCCCCAATCTCCTTGGACGCGAACAACAGAGGAGGTCCCTATGCTTCGCTTCCAGGTCCCGAACATGACATGCGGCGGCTGCGCAAAATCAGTGACCAAGGCGCTTTTGAGCGTCGACGGGATGGCCCGGATCGAGACTGATCCTGACAAACGCGAGGTCCTGATCGAGACGAGCGCCGACAGGGCAGCCCTTGTCGCCGTTCTCGAAGAAGCAGGTTACCCGGCAGACACTCCTGAATCATCGGGGTGAGAGGCGTTTCGCCACAGCGCCCTGTTTCCGAACAAGCGGGAAGAACGGTCGGCGGCGCGGCCCCATCGCCTCAGCCGAGCCGCAAGAACTTAATCTGGATCAAAGATTCGGAACGTCGGACCGAAGACCTTTGCACCGAAGATTCTGCCCTGCCGAGAACTGGCCAGTGTCACGGAACAAGAATGGCCTGCATTCCGAGTTATCGCCAATGGCCAGTGAAGGACAACATCGAATGAGCTCATCGCATAGCCAACACGGCAACCACCACGCACATCATCGGACGGCTGCCAACGGTCCGCACCACGACCACGCGGCCGCAAGCATCGTCTCGGCAGCCGGCTCAACCCATGCCGAACATACCGGGCACGGCGGACACGATCATGCGGAGATGGTCGCCGACTTTCGCCGCCGCTTCTGGGTTTCGCTCATTCTCACGCCGCCCGTCCTGCTTCTGTCTCCGATGATCCGCCATTGGCTCGGCCTGACCGAGCTATTGTCGTTTCCGGGCGACGGTCTCGTGCTCTTCGTCCTCTCGACCATCGCCTACGTCTATGGCGGCTGGCCGTTCCTGACCGGCTTCACCTCGGAGCTGCGCAAGGGCCAGCCCGGCATGATGACGCTGATCGCGCTCGCGATCTCGGCCGCCTATTTCTTCTCGGCGGCGGTCACCTTCGGGTTCCCCGGCGAAGCCTTCTATTGGGAATTGGTGACGCTCATCGCCATCATGCTGCTCGGCCACTGGGTGGAGATGCGTTCCGTCATGGGGGCTTCCCGCGCGCTGGAGGAACTGGTGCGCCTGCTTCCAGACAGCGCGACGCGGATCGATGCGGACGGCTCGACGCATGAAGTAGCGATCTCCGCCCTCCAGCCCGGCGACCGCGTCATCGTCCGGCCGGGCGCGAAGGTGCCGGTCGATGGCGAGATCATCGAGGGATCGTCCGCCTTCAACGAGGCGATGCTGACAGGCGAATCGCGGCCTGTTTCCAAGACCGTCGGCGCGCCAGCCATCGGCGGGGCGATCAACGGCGCCAATGCCGTGACGATCAAGGTGACGGCGACGGGGGACGCGACCTATCTGTCTCAGGTCATCGACCTCGTAAAGAAGGCGCAGGCGACCCGTTCCAAGACCCAGGACCTCGCCAACCGGGCAGCCGCCTGGCTCACCTATATCGCCCTCGTCGTCGGCTTCGGGACGCTTTTCGTCTGGTGGATCGTTCTCGGATCGCCCCTGGAGTTCGCCCTGGAGCGCATGGTGACGGTCATGGTCGTGGCCTGCCCGCATGCACTCGGCCTCGCCGTGCCCCTGGTGGTGGCCGTCAGCACATCGCTGAGCGCGAGCAACGGTCTGTTGATCCGCGACCGGGCCGCTTTCGAGCGCGCGCGCAATCTTGATGCAACGGTTTTCGACAAGACAGGGACGCTGACGGAAGGACGTTTCGGCGTCAGCGATATTGTCCTTCTGTCCGCTGGCGACGAAAGCCAGGAATTGGCGTTCGCCGCCGCAGCGGAGAGTCAGTCGGAACACCCAATTGCACATGGCATCGTCGCTGAAGCCAAGAAGCGCGGCATCGCGATCCCCAAGGCCACCGAGGTCAGCAATATCACCGGCGAAGGCATTACCGCCAAGGTTGACGGCGAGGAGCTTCGGATCGTCAGCCCCGGCCATCTCGCTCGGCAAGGCAGCCCGATCGATCATCCGAAGCTCAAGGAGCTGGAAGCAGACGGCAAGACGGTGGTTGTACTTGTCCGCGATGGCGCGCCGCGCGCGCTCTTCGCGCTTGCCGACATCGTGCGTAGCGAATCGAGAGAAGCCATCGCCGAACTGAATCGCCTTGGCATAAAGTCGGTGATGCTGACGGGCGATGCGACGGGCGTTGCGGAATCGGTATCCAGGGAACTCGGCATCTCCGAATATTTCGCCGAGGTGCTTCCCGATCAGAAGTCGGACAAGATCAAGGAATTGCAATCGCGTGGCCTTTCGGTGGCGATGGTGGGCGATGGCGTCAACGATGCGCCAGCTCTTGTCCAGGCCGATCTCGGCGTCGCCATCGGCGCTGGTACGGATGTCGCCGTGGAATCCGCCGATGTGGTCCTCGTCAAAAGCGATCCGCGCGATGTGGCGGCCATTCTCGGTCTCTCGCGCGCGACCTACCGTAAGATGGTCCAGAATCTGATCTGGGCGACTGCCTACAATACCGTGGCGATCCCCATGGCCGCCGGCATCACCTTCGGGACCGGCTTCCTGATGACGCCGGCCGTAGCTGCGGTCTTCATGTCGGCCAGCACCATCATCGTCGCCATCAACGCGCAGTTCCTGCGCCGCTACCGCAGGAACGGATGACCCACATGGATACGACGAACCACGCTTCGAGCCATGTGATCCTTCCCCTTCCGGGAAACGACGCCTTTGCCCAGCGCCTCGCCAGCGAGGGCGGTTGGCCGCTCGGCAACCTCGAAACCCGGAATTTCCCCGACGGCGAAAGCTATCTCCGCATCCTGTGCGACGTGACCGACAAAGCGGTCATTTTGGTCAGCACCCTGTCTCACCCCGATGAAGGCTTTCTGCGGCTGGTCTTCGCCGCCGACGCCGTACGATCACTGGGCGCCAGAGAGGTAACGCTGATCGCGCCGTACCTCGCCTATATGCGGCAAGATCGGCGCTTTCGACCGGGCGAGGCGGTCACGTCCCGCACATTCGCAAGACTCGTATCGGCAACCTTCGATCGCCTGATTACCGTCGACCCGCACTTGCATCGCCATCCAACACTTTCGGCGATCTATTCCATTCCGACAGCGACGCTTCATGCGGCCCCGCTCCTTGCCGACTGGATAGGGTCGGAGGTCAAGGCCTCACTGCTTATCGGCCCTGATGAGGAAAGCGAGCAGTGGGTCTCGGCCATCGCGAAGCGCATCGATGCGCCACATGCGGTCCTGAGGAAAGTCCGACACGGCGATCGCGACGTCGAAATCGAACTTCCCGATCTCTCCGCCTGGCACGATCGTCAGCCTGTACTCGTGGATGACATCGCCTCATCAGGCCATACTCTTATCGAAGCGGCGAGGAAGTTGCGACTGCAAGGTCTGGCTCCGCCTGACGTCGCTGTCGTGCATGGCATCTTCGCGGGCGATTCGTATCAACAGCTTGCCCCGCTCTGCGGTCGCATCGTTTCGACCGACTCCGTTGTCCACGCCAGCAACCGTATTGAGCTTGCGCCGCTTATTGCCGCGCATCTCCGGACGGACACGGCGGCAGGGTCGGATCAGATCCGCCACCGCCGTCCTCCGGAGCCGCTCGATGCGGTGGAGCGCGCGGGCATCGACTCATTCCCCGCCAGCGATCCACCGCCATGGTTGGGGGGACATCGGTAGCGCTGTCGATAGATCGCACTCAACAAGCAGTCAAAAAAGGATCCCGAAAGCATGGCCGCAGCGACTCCCGAACTCTTCAAGGCATGGCGCGACGGCTATGGCCAGATCCGACATAGCGACGAAACCATCGAGCGCATTCAAACGCTGGCCATGTCGGGACGGATCGAACCTGATCGGCTCTACCGACTGCTCGCAGCGGCCGACCGCCTGACCTCGGCTGCCATGTGGACCATCGTCCACATGACCTATGCGAGGCGTGTCGATTTGTCCGGCGCTCCTCTGCCAGCCGACGCCTTCAAAACCGTTCCGGAGGGCCATACCGGCGGTTCGCTCAACATGGCCCCGGCTTTCGTCGGCTATCTGGTTGCCAACGCGATTTCGGCAACAACCCGATCGTGGCTTATGGGTCAGGGGCATTGCGTGGCGGCGATCGATGCAGTCAACGCGCTGACAGGCGACGTTTCGCAAGCTCAGCTCGGGCGCTATGATCGCAGCGAGAAAGGGCTGTCTCAACTCGCAGCCGATTTCTACTCCTACGCTATCGACGCGAGCGGCCGGCCGGGCGTGCCGATCGGCAGCCACGCCGGCCCAACCACCGCCGGTGCGATCTCGGAGGGCGGCTATCTCGGGTTCTCGGAAGTGCAGTACGTCCATGCGCCACTGACAGGCGAAAGCCTCGTCGCCTTTCTCAGCGATGGCGCGTTTGAGGAACAGCGCGGATCGGACTGGACGCCGCGCTGGTGGCGCTCGGAGGATTCCGGCTTCGTTGTTCCAGTGATGATCATGAACGGCCGCCGTATCGAGGAACGCGTCCAGATCGCGCAGCAAGGCGGGGCAGATTGGTTTGCCGATCATCTCAGCCTCAACGGATTCGCGCCGATGAGGATCGATGGCCGGGACCCCGCCGCCTTCGCTTGGGCCATCCTCTCAGCGGAAGAGCAGCTCACGCGCTTCGCGACCGATCCCAGCCGCCGCTATCCCGCACCCATTCCCTATGTCATCGCCGAGACTGTCAAAGGATTCGGCTTCCCCGGAGCGGGCACAAATGCCGCGCACAATCTTCCTCTGACGGGCAACCCGTCGCGAGACGAAGCGGCGCGTCAAGCCTTCAACGACGCTGCAAGGGCTCTATTCGTGCCGCCGGGCGACATTGATGACGCCGTGTCCGAGATTGCCATTCATGAGAGGCAGGGCCGCGTTCCCGAAAGCAAGCATCCTCTGGCATCCCGTAATCCCGCAGCGCCGCACCTGCCCGAACCTGACTGGTCCCAGGAAGGTTACCCCTCCGACTGCGCCATGCATGCAATAGATCGCTGGTTTGTCCGGGTCGTCGATGCCAATCCCGGCCTTCGTCCGCGGGTCGGCAATCCCGATGAACTCCGCTCGAACCATATGGGCGCAACGCTCGACAGGCTTCGCCACCGCGTAAACCAGTCGGAGCCTGGCGTTGCCGATGCCGTCGACGGCGCGGTTATCACGGCCCTGAATGAGGAAGCCGTGGCCGGTGCGGCGCTCGCCAACAAGGGCGGCATCAATCTGATCGTCAGTTACGAAGCCTTCGCGATGAAGATGCTAGGCGGCCTGCGCCAGGAGATCATCTTCTCCCGCCACCAACGGGAAGCGGGCAAAACGCCGGGCTGGATCTCCGTGCCGCTCGTCGTCACATCGCACACCTGGGAGAACGCAAAGAACGAACAGTCACACCAGGATCCGACGATTGGCGAGGCCCTGTTGGGCGAGATGTCGGATACGTCCCGCGTGCTGTTTCCCGTCGATGCGAACAGCGCTGCCGCGGCGCTGCGGTCGGTCTATCGCGGGCGCGGCCAAGTAGCTTGCCTTATCGTGTCCAAGCGCGACATGCCTCACCGTCTCGACGCCGAGGCGGCCGAGCGCTTCGTCAACATAGGTGCGGCTCATATCGACGGCGACCCGGATGGAGCGGCACTCCAGCTCGTCACGATCGGCGCCTATCAACTCGAAGAAGCTCTCAAGGCCGCCCACCGGCTGAAAGCGCATGGTCGACGGGTCGTCGTCACGGCGATTTCGGAGCCTGGACGCTTTCGGGCGCCGCGCGATCCGCTCGAGGCCGAATTCACAGCGCGCGATGACCAGCTTGCAAGCCTTTTCCCACCCGATCTGCCCCGCCTTATCGTCACTCACACCCGCCCAGAACCGATGGTCGGCCTGCTTCGACGGCTAGACGGCGGCCCGAAACGGACCGCGGCGCATGGATATATCAGTCGTGGCGGCACGCTGGATGTTTCCGGCATGCTTTTCGCCAACCGCTGCTCATGGGCGCACCTTGTCGACGCATCCGCACGGCTCTCGGACTGGTCGCGCGATGAACTGCTCACCCTGGCCGAACGCAACGCAATCGATGGATGTGGCGCTCCTGCCGATCTGTCCAAAGCACAAGATTGAGGGCAACATGCTGACACTAACTTCGCTTGGCGGTGCGGGAACCGTCACCGGCTCGAAACATCTCATCACCAATGGCGACAAGCGCATCCTGATCGATTGCGGCCTGTTCCAGGGCCTGAAGAACCTGCGCGAACTCAACTGGGCAGCACTTCCGGTTACGCCATCGAGCATCGACGCCGTCGTCCTGACGCATGCCCACCTCGACCATTCCGGCTATTTGCCCAAGCTCGTTCGAGATGGCTTCCGCGGCCGAATCTACTCTACCGAGGCGACGCGCGACGTTGCCGAGCTGATCCTGAAGGACAGCGGCCACCTCCAGGAAAAGGATGCCGAATACGCCAATCGAAAGGGCTTTTCGAAGCACAAGCCTGCGCTTGCGCTCTACGGCATCCGCGACGCCGAGCACTCCCTCGAATTCTTCTCGCCCGAACCTTTCGACAAGCCCATTCACCTTCCAGGCAATGCGACACTGACCTTCCGCCATGCCGGGCATATCTTGGGCGCGGCTATCGCGGAAATCGAATGGGCAGGGCGTCGAGTCGCTTTCTCGGGCGATCTCGGCCGCTACGATGACCCCGTTCTTCCCGACCCCACGGCTGTCGAAAACGCCGACTACGTCGTAATCGAGTCGACCTACGGAAATCGCATCCACGATCAGGTCGATCCCACAGAGGCTTTGGGAAGCGTCATTGAGCGCACGACCGCCAGGGGCGGAACCGTTGTGATCCCCGCCTTCGCGGTTGGGCGAGCCCAATCACTTCTCTACCATCTCTGGAAGCTGAGAATGAATGGCCGTCTCGGAAAGATTCCCATCTATCTCGACAGCCCCATGGCGATCGACGCAACGGATTTGCTGCATGCGCATCGTTCCGATCACCGGCTGAGCCCGCAGGAATGCAATGCGATTTGCTCGATCGCCACCTACACGCGCGACGTTGAGGGTTCCAAGGCGATCACCGCAAGCGCCTACCCGAAGATCGTTATTTCGGCGAGCGGCATGGCCACCGGTGGACGGGTCCTGCACCATCTCAAGGCGTTTGCCCCCGACAGCCGCAACACCATTCTCTTCTCGGGTTTTCAGGCAGCCGGAACGCGGGGCCGCGCTATGATGCAGGGCTCCCGCGAGATCAAAATCCATGGCCAGTGGATCCCGGTTCGGGCAGAGGTCGCGGACCTGTCCATGCTGTCGGCGCACGCCGACGCAAACGAGCTGATGCGCTGGCTGTCCGGCTTCCGTCGGCCGCCGTCCCGCGTGTTCATCGTGCAT
>NZ_JACBFT010000034.1:0-15932 GCF_021401195.1 Shinella sp. NM-101
CTTACCGACGTGATCACGAGGGTCGTCAACGGCCATCCCAACGGCCGGATCGATGACCTTATGCCCTGGGCTTATGCCGAGAAGCCGATCCTCAAGGCCATGGTCTGAGAACACCGCTTACGGTTTACCGATCACCAGTTGGCGTGGAGGCCGTTGAAATCGATGGTCAGCTTGAAGTTTTACAGGAACATCTTGGATACGGTGTCTTTTCCGCTGTGGATCGGACGTTGCGCTTTCCCTCGTCGGTAAAGTTGCCCGAGGGTGAAATCATGATTAGCGACGGTGAGGGCAGCAGTGGGATGTGGCTTCTTAGACGCGAAGGGTCTTTCGCATGGATCACGAAAGACACGGGCGTACCTGACCTGAACGATGGTAGCCATGTCCAGCTTATTAGGGCTTATGGCGGCCGAATTTCGATGCGCGCATGAGGCGCATTTTAACAAGAGCCAGAGGACGTGTTATTGAGGAAATCGTGGTTTTCGGGATCAGACCAATTCTCATTGTCCTCAATCGCTTGGTCGATAGCTGATATCATTTCTTCATTAGCTTCGTGATCGATCAGGAAGCCTTTTATTCGTGCCAGTTGCTCTCTCATCCATGCGACCAGTTCGGCGTCTTCGATATGTTCGAGAGTGAGTGTCGTGTTTTTTGCGGTCATCGTTATAAAATCCACCTTATTATAGAATTCGGTTACTTGTTGGCGCATTCCAGCGCTTGTGTGTACTCAGACGAAACATCTCAGGGCCGTTCGATTACAGCGGTTGTCAGCCCCCGCAACCAGAGCAATGCAAAAGCCCCGATGACAGAAATGTCTCGGGGCTTTTTAACGTTTGTGTGGCAATTGCAAGAATGCCTCCGAGATCGCCGCGAACGTCGATCTCAACCTTGCCCTCAACAGGCGTCAGGATGATGCCCTCTGCCCGTGGAAATCCCGTTTGGCGGCTTCAGGCGGTTCGGCTTCGGTCTCGAGAATTCGCTCGCCGTGCTGGAACGCTATGCGGAACTGAAGAGCGGTCTATGTTGCCAAGGACACGGTCGACACGCGCTACTGCGGCGTTGCATTGCTGCCGGGCCTCTGCGAGGCAGCAGGATGACGAAATTTGGTATGCCTATAACATGAGTATTTCCGTCTTGTTTGTGCTGCCTCTCTGGACTATACACCGCCGTGTTCATCAACTGCTCGGCCCACTATGCCTCATTCCATGATCAGATCAATTTTCGCCGTTACCGGCCTCATCGCCACTCTTGGATTTGCGGCGACGCCGACGTTTGCCGGCCCGACGCGTTATCCGCTGACGCTCGAAAACTGCGGCGTGCAGGTCACGTTCGAGAAGGCGCCGGAGCGGGCGATCGGCCTTGGCCAGAACAGCGCGGAAATCCTTCTGCTGCTCGGCCTTCAGGACAAGATGGCGGGTACGGCCTTCTGGCCGAGCAAGGTGCTGCCGCAGCTGGCCGAGGCGAACGCCAAGGTCAAGCTGCTGACGGTCGAGTTCCCAACCTTCGAATCGATTCTGGCCGAGAATCCCGATTTCGTCGCCGCCGCATTGCCCACGCTGCTCGGGCCGGACAGCAAAGTCGCCAAGCGCGAGGATTTCGAGAAGGTCGGCGTCCCGTCCTATCTGTCGCCCAGCACCTGCCTCAGCACCAAGGAGGTCAAGGATGCCTACGGCAGCCGTTCCGCGCTGTGGAACATGGACCTCCTCTATAAGGAGATCGACGAGCTCTCCCAGATATTCGACGTTGCCGACCGCGGCCATGCCTTGATCGCCGATTTCAAGGCGCGCGAGGCGACGCTTCGCGCGAGCGTTCCGGCCGATGGCAAGACGCTATCCTATGTCTTCTGGTTCTCCAGCCCATCGCCATCGGCTGACGCCTATGTCGGCGGCAAGAACAGCGCGTCAGGCTTCATAGCCGACATGCTTGGCGGGCATAATGCGATCACCGCGGAAGCCGAGTGGCCGACGCTCGGCTGGGAAAGCATCATCGCCGCCAATCCGGACGTGATTGTCGTCGCCAGTCTTGACCGCAACCGCTGGGAACTCGACAAACCGGAGGCCAAGATCGCCTTCCTTACGACGGATCCCGCCGTCAGCCAGCTTTCGGCCGTCAAGAACAAGGCGATTGTGGTGATGGACGGCCAGGCGATGAACCCGACGATCCGCACCATCTATGGCGCCGAGCAGGTGGCCGAGCAGCTGAAGACGCTCGGCCTGCTGAAGTGATCGCAACGAGCCGTTCTCTCCGGCAGTTTCTCGTCTTCGCCGCCCTGCTGCTGGCCTCGCTCGTGGCCATCGCGCTTGCCGTCGGAGTCAGCGTGGGGATCGGCGATTTGCCGATCCCGCTTTCGACGACCTTTACGACGATCACCAACCGGCTCGGCTGGACTTCAGTCGAGCTCAACCGCATGCATGAGACGGTGATCTGGGAGTATCGCCTCAGCCGGGCGCTTGTCGCGGCCTTCTGCGGCGCGGGTCTTGCGCTCTGCGGGGCGATCATGCAGTCGCTGCTGCGCAATCCGCTCGCCGAGCCCTACGTGCTCGGCATCTCGGCCGGCGCATCTACCGGAGCGGTCGCGATCGTCATCCTCGGCATTGGCAGCGGCGCGGTCTCGCTGTCAGCCGGCGCTTTCGCCGGTGCGTTCACCGCGTTCTTCTTCGTCGCGCTGCTGTCGAACGGCACGCGCGGCGGGGCCGACCGCACGATCCTTGCCGGCGTCGCTGCCTCGCAGCTCTTCAACGCCGCCACATCCTATATCGTGACCACCTCGGGCAATGCCCAGCAGGCGCGCGACGTGATGTTCTGGCTGCTCGGCAGTTTCGGCGGCGTTCGCTGGCCGGAATTCATGCTGGTTTCGGTGGTGGTCGGACTGGGGCTCATCGCCTGTCTTTGTTACGCGCGGGTGCTCGATGCCTTCGCCTTCGGCGATGAAGCGGCCACCGCGCTCGGCGTCGATGTCGGGCGCACACGGATCGTGCTTTTCGCGCTGACCGCGATGATGACGGCGACCATCGTCAGCATGGTTGGCTCGATCGGCTTCGTCGGGCTCGTCGTACCGCATGCGGCACGCTTCGTCGTCGGCCCGCTGCATATCCGTCTGTTGCCGGCCTGCGCCATCGGCGGGGCGATCTTCATGGTGCTGGCGGATATCGCCTCGCGGGCGCTCGTTCCCCAGCAGGTCCTGCCGATCGGCGTCGTGACGGCCCTGGTGGGCGTGCCCTTCTTCTCTGTCATCCTCTATCGGTTTCAGCGGGCGTCATGAGTTTCAGGGCAGAAGATCTCATCTGGAAAATCGGCAGGAAGACCATCATCGACGGTGTCTCTTTCGAGACCGAGCCGGGCAGGATGCTTGGGCTGCTCGGGCCGAACGGTTCCGGAAAGACCTCGCTGCTGCGGCTGCTGGCGGGACTGAAGCAACCGCATTCCGGCCGCATCGCGCTCGACCACAAGGATATTCGCTCGATCGGCCGCCGACGGGTGGCGCAGCGCGTTGCCTTCGTCGAGCAGCACGCCACGACCAATGCCAACCTTCGGGTCGTCGATGTGGTCAAGCTCGGGCGCTTTCCGCACCGCTCTATGTTTTCCGGCTGGACGGAGGCGGACGAGCGCGCGGTGGATGCCGCGCTCGAGCGCGTCGGGTTGGACGTCAAGCGCGACGACCGCTGGCAGAGCCTTTCGGGCGGCGAAAAGCAGCGGGCGCATATCGCCCGGGCGTTGGCGCAGACGCCGAAGGAACTGATCCTCGACGAGCCGACCAACCATCTCGACGTCCAGCATCAGATCGGCCTCCTGAAGCTGGTTTCTGGCCTTTCCATCACCAGCATCATCGCGCTGCACGACCTCAACCACGCCGCCATGTTCTGTGACCGCCTGATCATCCTGCAGCAGGGCAAGGTCGTTGCGTCCGGCACGCCCGAAGCCGTGCTGACCCGGGATCTGCTGAAGGATGTGTTTTCCGTCGAGGCGCGCGTGGAGACATCGGCTTATCACCAGCGACCGCATATCCACTATTTGCGCTAAGCACCGCGGGCCAAACCTCAGCTGAACTATCGGCCTGTGGCATTCGGCAAGATGAGTGACCATACGGTTCCGCCGTTCTCCGACGGCAACAGCTTGATCTCGCCGCCGTAAAGCTCGACCAGTTCCTTGACGATGGTCAGACCGAAGCCGTCACCGGGGACTGTTTCGTCCAGACGTTTTCCGGGAAGAAACGCCTCCGCAACGTTGGTGTCCGCGATGCCCTGTCCGTCGTCTGCGATCGTGATGGCGATATCGGCACCGTCCTTTCGCGCCGAGATATCGACGTTGCTGCGCGCCCATTTGAACGCGTTGTCGATCAGGTTGCCGAGGATTTCGTCGATATCCTCGGCGGCGCAGGCGACCTTGAAGTCGATCGGAATATCGGCCTTGGCCTTGATACCACGATCGGCATGGACCCGGGACATGACCAGCAGGAGGTCGTCGACCCGCGGCTTGATCGGCGTGGCGGCGTTGATGCCGCCCGATGCGATTTTGCGTGCGCGAGACAAATGATAGCGAATGCGCTGGTCGATCCGATCGACCAGCGCGCGAAGCTCGCCATCGGGGTCATTGGCAGGGTCCAGCGCCATGGAAAGGCTTGCAACGGGTGTTTTGAGGGCGTGTGCGAGATTTGCGAAATGCAGGCGCGTTTGCGCCAGCCGCTCCGCGTTCTGTTCGATCAGTCGATTGATTTGACGAGTGACCGGTTTGAGCTCCACCACCTTGGCACCGGACACCCTGTCGCGGGTGCCGGCGGAGATAGCCGAGAGATCGGCCGCCAATTGGCCAAGCGGGTACAGGCCATACCGCACCTGCCAGAAAATCCCGGCGACAAGGCTGGCACCCAGAAGCGTCATGACGGGGATGAGCCACATCAATGCGCGGCGGGCGGGCGCGACGAGCGCCGAGCGAGGTGCCGTAACGGTGATATCGACGGTTTTTTCGCCGACGATTGCCTTTGCAGTCCGCGAATACAACGTCTCGCCATGAAAGGCGGTTTTATCGAGCGTTTGCGGCTCCCCGCCCAGGGTGTGTCGCCAGTCGAAAGGAGGTGGCGGATTGTCAATCGTTGCGCCCGCAAGCGAGCGAGAGGTGATTTCGACGCCGCCGCCCAGGACCTGCCAGTACCACCCGGATCCTTGTCGATCGAACGGCGGGCCATCCATTGACGCATTGAGCACGGCATTGCCGTTTGCGCCGGCAGACAGCGCGCCACGCAAACCCTCAATTTGGGTATCGAGCCGCTGGTCGATCTGCTCACGAACGACGGATGCGACAATGAGATAAAGAATAACCGCCGCCACGAGCATGGTCGCGCTGACGAATACGACCGAAAAGGTAGTCAACCGTCTCGATATCGAAGGCTGGCGATTGTCCGGGACAGGCGTCATGACGCGGCCGTCAACATGTAGCCCCGGCCGCGAACGGTCTCGATGCGCTCCGCACCGATCTTTCGGCGAAGCCGCGCGACAATGACTTCGATGGAATTCGAATCGACGTCCGCATCCCCGTCATAAACGCGCTCGATCAGCTCACGCCGTTCAACGACGACCTCCTTTCGGAGAATGAGGCACGAGAGTACGCGCCATTCCAGAGCCGTCAGCTTCAACGGTAAACCATCGTAGTCGAAGGTGCCGAGCTGTGCGTCGAAGACCAGCGGACCGCAGGTAATCCTCGAGGCGGCATGCCCGTTCGAGCGGCGCACGAGCGCGCGCAGGCGCAGCACCAGTTCCTCGACCTTGAAAGGCTTGGTCAGGAAATCATCCGCGCCGGCCTTGAAGCTTTCGACCTTGTCCGGCCAGCCGTCCCGCGCCGTCAGAACAAGGACCGGTAAATTACGCTCGGCAGACCGCCACGATTTTAGAACCGTGACACCGTCCATCTTCGGCAGCCCGAGGTCGAGGATAGCCGCATCATAGAGTTCGGTCAGCCCCAGATGCTTGGCGTCCTCGCCATTCCGGGCGATGTCGACCACAAAGCTCTCGGCTTTAAGGCTTGCTGCTATCCGCTTTGAAAGGTCGGAATCGTCTTCGACGAGAAGCACACGCATGTCTGATCCATCCACGGCTATGCCTGACGTCTATGCGCAGGAAGCTTAACTCAACCTGAACCGCGACGTTCAGGGTAGCGGTGGCAGGTGCCTGATAAAACCCTCTCCACTCAACAAAAGGAGATGACGATGTCAGTTTTGGAAGACAATGGCGCTATGAAGCCGCATGAGACCGCCGCGAAACCGGACCTGTCGGTCCCACCGCACAAGAACCGCGAAAGAAGGGCGGCGACCTTCGGAGTTCTGGCTATAGTGGTCCTCGCGCTAGGAGCGGCGGCCGGCGCCGGGGCGATGAAGCTCACAAGGCCAAGCCTCGAGCTTGCGCCGATGACACCCGTCGCCATCTCGGCCATGACGGATTCCTCGCTCGTCACAGTTAAAGGCAAGGTCACAGAAGTTTTCGGCAACAAGTTCATCGTCCAGGACGATAGCGGCCGAGCGCTCGTCGAAACCGGCCCTTCCGGCATCAACGCAAAAACGGTGACCGCCGACGAGACGGTGAGCGTTCAAGGCCGATTTGAGGACGGCTTCCTCCACGCGAGTTACATCGTCCGCCAGGACGGCAGCATCGAAGCGCTCGGCCCGGCCGTTGGCCCGCCGCATCGGCGCGGGCCGCTGGAAGAGATGCTGCCGCATGTGACGCCGTAGCGCACCCGGCATTTTGCCGCCTTCGTTTCTACTCCGCAGCTTTCTGTCCGAAATAGCGGTGATGCGTCGGGAACCAACAAGCCCGGCGCATCATTACCAGCGCCCAGTTCAGCAGTCGCTCAATCAAACGAGGACGCCCGCATGCAATCTCTCCCGTCAAGGGGCCTTTCCGATCGGTCGTTGGTCGCTCTGGCCGTCCTCAACTTCTTCCTTGCTGATGCCCGCGATGGCCTTGGTCCTTTTCTGGATGGATTTCTCGCGACCAAGGGATGGTCGCCGATGACGCTTGGCTTCATCGCGACATTGGGCGGTCTGCTCGGCATGATCGCGACCCCGCTGTTCGGAGCCTGGGTCGATGCATCGCGGCACAAGCGCATGCTGATCATCATACCCGTAGTGCTGATCACGGCTGCGGCGCTTTGGACCCTTGCCAGCCCGGATAACGCCTCGGTTTTCGGCGGACAATCCGCGACAGCGATCGTCGGGGCCGTCATAGGGCCGGCACTTATGGGGTTGACCCTTGGTCTGGTCGGTGAGCGCGGGTTTCCCGATCAGGTCTCGCGAAACGAGTTCTGGAATCATCTCGGTAATGTCGTTTCACTCGCCGGCATATACCTTGCGACCATGATGTTTGGCCTCAGCGGAATTGTCGCGCTGATGATCCTGACGGCCGCCGCGGCGATTGTCGCCGTGCTGGTGATCGACCCTCGACGGATCGACCACGCGGTGGCAAGAGGCCTTGGCCATGACGATGGCACGCCCGGCCCCTCGGGTTATTCTGTCCTTGCCGGGAGCAAGGGATTGATCCTCCTTGCCGTCATGCTGATGATCTTCCACTTTGGCAACGCGCCGATCGGCCGCCTGATCGCCCAGAATTTTTCGCTCCAGCTCGGCACGCCATTCCGCACGACGGCGATCATCACGGGTGTGGCGCAACTGTCGATGATCGCGATGGCCCTGGCCGCCCCCTATCTGATACGGCGTTTCGGACTGGCGAGCGTGTTCGTCGTCGCGCTGCTGGCGTTGCCGATCCGCGGTGCGATCGCTGGCTCCTTCACCTCCTATGCCTCCATCTTCCCGGTGCAGATACTCGATGGGATCGGGGCAGGGCTGATTGGAATTGCAACGCCGATCGCGGCGGAACGGATCCTGTCGGGAACAGGCCGGTTCAATGTCGGCCTCGCCGCGGTGATGACAGTTCAGGGGATAGGGGCATCGCTCAGCAATGTCGTCGCCGGGTGGCTGACTGACATGGGCGGCTATTGCCTTGCCTACTGGGTGCATGGCGGGGTCGCGGCGATTGCACTTGCGGCGTTCGTTGCCGGGCATAAAAGCATTGCGCCAGCCGGGGCGAATGATAGTCAGGACTCGCCTTACAGGGTCGAAACGCCTGCTGAAGAAGCCGGGCGGCGACCGGGAGATGGCCGGTATCCTGACGCGCGTCCTTCAGCCTGATGAACAGGCGTCCTGTCGGCGATTGACATGGCGCTGAAATCAGGCGTTCCGGCTAGGAGGAAGGTGCTGAACCTTCAGCTTCATTCAATGGGTCAGCGTCTTGTCACCAATATGACCACTGCGCTGCTGGATCGGCTGACCCATCATTCCCGTATCCTTGAAGCCGGAAACGACAGCTTCCGCTTCAAGAACAACTCGGCGCACGGCTACCTAAGAGGCGGGCCAATTCTCGGTGGAGACGCCGGGTCGGTTCTCAGTCGCAATCAATCGACGCTCCCCTTCAGCGATCAAATCATTGCCATGCCAGGTCCTCAGCGACAGGTGACCGAGCAAGCCGTTCGAGAACGTGAGCGAAACCGCTCACATCACGCGGACAGCAGCATGCCGGTCCGGATCGAGGTCTTCCCGGCGATGAAGAAAAGCTCGGCACCCGCAGGTACAATTCGGGCCTGCTCGCGTGCATAAAGAGTGCCGTCGACGCCAGCGAAAATGTCGACCTCGTTGCCCCCCGGCAGGCAGCGCAGACGCCCGAGCAGCGTTCCGACGGTGACCGGCGTTCCCGGAGGCACTGCGGCGAGGAACAGGCCAGGATGGGGGGCGGTGACGACCTCCACGCCGGCCAGCGGCGTGACGGCGGCCGGATCGTGCCTTGTCGTGGGTCTCGGCGCCGTCAGGACACCTCGGCCGGCGAGCCACACGAGAAGCGCCATCGCATCGTTTTCCGCCATTGCCGCGTCAGTATCCAGCATGCCGCGCCATTCGAGCGTGACGGAGAAGCACGCGAGCGGCACCTGCTTGGCTGGCCACCGATCACGGAACGCTATCCACGGAAGACTGCAGGCCTCGTCGAACGACGCCCCGCCCTGCAGCGGCGCATGGAGGACCACGCCGGCACCCACGGCCTGCGCCAGCGCGGCGGCCTGTTCGACGTGCTCGCTGTGACAGTAGAGATGCGTCACCGCCTCCGAATCGCAGTGCATGTCGATGACGATGTCAGCGCCGATCGCCAGCTTGAGCAAGGCCGACTGCAGTGCCTCCAGCCGGCTCGCCGGTGTGAGCCCGTCGAGCGCGGCAAGCATGCGTGCCCGCAGGTCCGCCACAACGTCGCCCTCCGGCGGGCTGGCGTCGCGCGCGAGCGCCAGCCGTGCTGCGTCGGAGAAGTTGCGATTGAAATTCTGACCGGACGTGGCATCGAAGCGCCCGGAGCCGCTACCGGCCGGATCCTGGGCGAGGCCGATCGGATTGGCGGCGGGCACGAGCAGGATTTCTCCGACGACCGCGCCGTCCGCCTCCAGCCGTTGAAGCTGATCGCGGAGCGCGAACCCCACCAGCATTCCCGGCGCTTCGTCCGCATGAAGCCCTCCCTGGATATAGACGCGCGGCCGTGCGCCCCGCCGGCCGAAGCGGTAGACTGTCACATGGTGGCTTCCATCCGTCGGGCCGGGCCCGAGGGAAATGGTTTCGATGTCCATCTTCAACTCTCCCGTGCGAGCATGGAGACTAGTCGCTTGACGCGGCCGGCGGAAATGAGTTTGTCTCGCGTAAGATGAATGAGGATCATGCATGGTCAAGCGACGCCTGATATTGAACCTGCGTGGCTTCCAGGTCTTCGAAGCCGTCGCCCGCCACCTGTCGGTGACGCAGGCGGCCGTGGAGCTCGGGATAACGCAGAGCGCGGTTAGCCACCAGTTGCGGCATCTTGCGGAATATCTCGGCGAAGAGTTGATCGAGCGCCAGGGTCGCCGCATCAGCCTGACGGAGGCCGGGGCGCGGCTCGCCGAAGCGCTGGACGATGCACTCGACCTGATCGAGCGCTCGGCCGCTTCGACCATCGGCCTCAACCGGCGCACGGTGCGGCTGGCGATGTATCCGTCCTTCTCCGCAGGCTGGCTGATCGCAGCCTTGCCCGGTTTTGCCGCCGCCCATCCCGATATTGACCTGCGTCTCGTCATGATGTCGGACCCTCCCGAAATCAGCGATCGGCTGGCCGATGTGTTCATCACCTCGGAGACGCCGCGGCGCGGCTACTGGTCGGTGCGGCTCTTCGACGAGGTGCTGCTGCCGGTGGCGCAAACGGGCTTCGCGAACGGCTATCGCGAGGGCCTTCCACTGATCACGTCCGAGACGGACCCCGTGGCCACCGGGGTCGACTGGGAAAGCTTCGCGGCGCTGAACGGCCTGTCCCTGCAGGTCCTTCGCCGCGGGCCGTGGCAATGCTGTTCGCACTACCTGCTCGCGCTCGAGATGGCGCGCGCCGGGATGGGCGCGGCTCTCATCCCCGATTTTCTGGCAGCGCCTGCTCTCGCGCGGGGCGAGCTTTGCCGCCTTGCGGGAAAGCCCATGCCGACGGGCCTCAGCTATGACCTGCATCTGAAATACGAGCGGCGCAAGGAGCCGGACATCCGCCAGCTCGTCACCTGGCTGCGCCGGACGGCGCGTGAGAAGACGCATGAACTGCGCTCATAGATACTTGTCATTTCTCATGTCAGTAAATCTCCCGCCGGTGCTAGGCTTTTGCGAAAGTGCTGGCGATGGTCTTGCGGAGAGGAGGGACTTGCATGACGGCCTCGACAACCGCGTCCAAGCTCCGTCTTTCCGTGCGCGGCCTGCACAAGCGCTACGGCGCGCTCGAGGTGTTGCGCGGGGTCTCGCTGGAGGCGAACAAGGGCGACGTGATCGCGCTGATCGGCGCGTCCGGCTCGGGCAAGTCCACGGTTCTGCGCTGTATAAACCAGCTCGAGACCAGCGATGCGGGTGAGGTGAACATTGCCGGCGAAGAGCTCGATCTCGTCGAACGCAAGGGACGCCGGGTCGCGCGCGATCTCGACCAGTTGCGGCGGCTGCGCGCCAAGCTCGGCTTCGTTTCGCAGGGCTTCAATCTCTGGCCGCACATGACCGTCCTGGAAAACGTCATCGAAGGCCCCGTCCTGGTGCGCCGGCTCTCGCCGGAAGTGGCGGTGCCGCTGGCGCGCCGGCTGCTGGAGCGTGTCGGGATGCGGGGACGGGAAGATGCCTATCCGGGCCGGCTTTCGGGCGGCCAGCAGCAGCGCGTCGCGATCGCCCGCGCCCTGGCCATGGAGCCGGAGGTGCTGCTCTTCGATGAGCCGACCAGCGCCCTCGATCCCGAACTCGTGGTGGAGGTGCTTGCGGTGATCCGGGACCTTGCGAAGGAAGGCAGGACCATGCTGCTGGTGACGCACGAGATGGCATTTGCACGCGACGTGTCCACGCGTGTGGTCTTCCTGCACGAGGGCCGGGTGGAGGAAGCCGGGCCGCCCGCGCAGATATTCGGCGCGCCGCGCTCGCAGCGGCTTCGACAATTCCTGACCGGAGCGCGCCTTGCGGGCCAAGCCGGTAGCGATCGATGGGGGAGATGAGGATGAGATTGAGACTGGCCGCGGCTTTCCTGGTGAGCACGGCGACACTTGTGCAGGCGGCGGAGATGAAGGTCTGCGTCGAGGGCGCCTATCCGCCCATGTCGATGATGAACGAGAAGGGCGAGATCGTCGGCATGGACATCGACATGACCGACGCGCTCTGCGCGGTTGCCGGCATGACCTGCCCTCTCGTGAAAACCGACTGGGACGCGATGATCCCGTCGCTGCTGGAAGGCAAGTGCGACGCCATCATCGCCTCCATGTCCATCACGCCCGAACGGGCGCAGGTCGTGGCCTTCACCGACAAGTACATGCAGACCCCGAACATGTTCATCGCCAGGGCCGATGCCGGGCTCAGCGAGAATGCCGGGGGGCTCGCCGGAAAACGCGTGGGCGTGCAGCGCGGGACGGTGGCGCACGATTTCCTCGCCGGCGAGTATCCGGATGTCGAACTGGGGCTCTACGGCTCCGAGGAGGAAATCTACCTCGACCTTCAGGCCGGGCGTGTCGACGCGGCCTTCGTGGATGCGGGCACCGGCGAGACGGCCTTCCTCAAGACGCCGCAGGGCGAAGGCTTCGCCTTCTTCGGCCGGCCGCATGTCGAGGAGAAGTATTTCGGCAAGGGCGTGGGCATTGCCCTGCGCCCCGGTAATGAGGCGTTGCGCCAAACGCTCAATGCGGCCATCAGGACCATCCGTGCGAACGGAAAATACCGGGAGATCAACGACAGGTATTTCTCGACCGATCAATACGGCGAATGATCGGTACGGCGTTGGAGAAGCTTGTTGCCTTCGGCCCGATACTGATCGGTGGCATGGGATTGACGCTTGCGGTCGCCCTGCTTTCCATGGCGCTGGCCAGCGCCGTGGGCCTCGTCCTTGCAGTTCTTGCCTTGCGGGGCGGCTTCGTCGCCCGCTTCCTCGTTGGCGCTTATACGACCCTCGCGCGCGGCGTGCCCGATCTCGTGATCATGCTGCTGCTGTTCTTCGGCGGCGAGCGGGCGATCAACGGCGTGCTGTCGGCTTTCGGATACGCCCGGATTTCCGTCAGCCCCTTCGCCATCGGCGTCCTGACCCTCGGCTTCATCTTCGGCGCATTCCTGACGGAGACGTTTCGCGGCGCGTTCCTGTCCGTTCCGCGCGGCCAGACGGAGGCTGCGCAGGCACTCGGCCTTCCGCCGCGCCGGATCCTGAGGCTGGTGATCTTTCCGCAGATGCTACCGCTCGCCCTGCCCGGATTCAGCAACACCTGGCTCGTGCTTTTGAAGTCCACGGCGATCATCTCCATCGTCGGATTGCAGGACATGGTGGGGATTGCCGACAAGGCGGGCAAGGCCACGCGCGAGCCGTTCGTCTTCATGCTGGCCGTGATCGTGTTCTTCCTGGCGCTGACGGCGGTGTCGGGCGCGTACCTGCGGCGGCTCGAGCGCCGCTATCCGGCGAGGGCCTGAGCGATGCGGTTCGATCTGGTTGCCAGACATGCCGATCTCTTCCTGGCCGGCACGCTCATGACCTTGAAGCTGACCGTCATGTCACTGGCGATCGGCATGTTGATCGCGTTGCCCGTCGCGGTGCTGCGGACGCGGCGCGTTCCCTATCTCGACGGGCTCCTGAGGGCCTATGTCTTCGTTTTCCGCGGCACGCCCATGCTTGTGCAGACCTATCTCGTCTACTACGGGCTGGCGCAGTTCGATGCCGTGCGCGAGAGCGTGCTGTGGCCGTGGCTGCGCAATCCCTTCAACTGCGCGCTCATCGCCTTCTCGCTGAACACGGCGGCCTACACGGCGGAGATCCTGCGCGGCGCTCTGGAGGCGGTTTCGAAGGGGGAGGTCGAGGCAGCCGAGGCCATCGGCATGACGCGCCTGCAGGTGCTGCGCCGCATCGTGGTTCCCGGCGCGTTTCGACGGGCGCTTCCGCAATACGGCAACGAGGTGATCCTGATGCTGCACGGCTCGACGGTCGCCAGCGTCATCACGATCCAGGATATCCTCGGCGCGGGGCGCCTGCTGAATGGCAAATATTATCTCGCCTATGAAGGTCTTTTGACCGCGGCCGCCCTTTATCTCGCCCTGACCTTCCTGATTGCCGGCGCCTTCAAGGCGGTCGAGCGGAAATGGCTCGCGCAGTCGTCGCCGTAGCGATTCACACAAACCCATCCAACCAGATTCCTCCTTCGCCCAAGGCCGAACGCTGAACTGATGCGTCCGGCCCCGGCGGAGGCCGATATCCCGGGCCATCCCGGGAGAACGACCGGTGACATCCCGTGCGGCGTACCGGCGGAGAGTGAACATACCCAAGGAGGATAAAATGAAAGTCTTTGCCATCGGCCTGTCTCTTCTGGCCGGCCTGCTTCCGATAAATGCTGCCCATGCCGACAAGCTGGACGATATCATCGCCTCCGGCACGCTGCGCTGCGGCGTGACGCTGGATTTCCCACCCATGGGGATGCGCGAACAGGACAACACCCCCGTCGGGTTCGACGTGGATTACTGCAACGACCTCGCCAAGGCGCTGGGCGTCGCCGCGGAAATCGTCGAGACGCCGTTCCCCGAACGCATTCCCGCGCTGATGACCGGAAGGATCGATATCGGCGTCGCCTCGACGTCCGACACGCTGGAGCGCGCGAAGACGGTGGGCATGTCGATCCCCTACTATGCATTTGAAAATGCGGTGATCGCGAACACATCAGTCGATATCGCAGACTGGGAGGGCATGAAGGGCAAGACCATCGGCGCCACCGCCGGCACCTACGAGGCGATCTGGCTCGAAGCAAAGGTCAAGGAATGGGGCGTGGGAAGCTTGCGGCCCTACCAGACCCAGGCCGATGTCCTGCTCGCGCTGACCCAGGGGCAGATCGACGTGACGATCTCGGCGATCGAGGTGGCAAATTCCACATTGAAGAGCGGCAAGTATCCGGGGCTGAAGATCGTCGGAAAGGCGCCCATGGTGCCGGACTATGTCGCGCTCTTCACCCTGCGCGAGGAATACGGCTTGATCAACTACCTGAACCTCTTCGTGAACCAGCAGGTTCGTACCGGACGTTACGCCGAACTCTATAAGAAATGGGTCGGTGACGGAGAGCCCGCCAACCTGACCCTTCCTGGTGTCTATCGCTGAAACCTGAAGCCGGGCGCCCTTTGTGGCGCTCGGCCTTGGAACGGGAGAGAATATCATGCGTGAGCACGGTTCCGCTGACGATCTGGAGCGGCTCGATCCGCAGGCGAGACTGCTGGTGGAAGCAGCGCGCGAACAACCTGCGCCGCCCTATAGCGAAATGTCGCCCGAACAAATTCGAGACGCTTATCGCCAGCGCTTTCCACTATTGCAGCCTGTACCGCCGGACATGGCTCGTGTTGCGGACGTGAGGGTTGCGGGCAGCACGTTTCCTCTCTTCATGCGTCTTTACTATCCAAGCGGAACCGAGAATGAGCGGCTGCCCTGGATGCTCTATCTCCATGGAGGTGGTTGGGTCATGGGAGGGCTCGATAGTCATGACGTACTCTGCCGGCGCATTGCAGCGGAATCTGGAACCGTCGTCGTGGCACTCGATTATCGGCTCGCGCCGGAGCACCCGTTTCCTGCAGCGCTGGAGGATGCACGCCTTGCCTTGGCAGACATTTGCGCGCGAGCCTCGCAATTCGGCCTTGATCCCCAGCATGGCTCAGTCGGAGGGGACAGCGCCGGCGGCAATCTGGCCGCAGTGCTGGCGCTGGAGCATCGTGATGATGGCAACCTCAAGGCCGTCGTCCTGATCTATCCGAATCTCGATTGCGCGCTGGAAGCTCGATCCTATGACCGGATTCCCCGTGGCAGTCCCCTTGAACGCCAATCCATGCGGATGTTCCAGAACCACTACCTTCCGATCGGAATCGACCGACGCGACTGGCGAGTTTCGCCCCTCTACGCACCCAGCGTTGCAGGGTTGCCTCCAACCCTGCTGATTACCGCTGGAGTGGATCCCTTGCGTGACGAAGGCTGTGCGTTCGCTGAGCGGCTCCTAGCCGAGGATGTCGTCGCGACGCATGCATATTTTCCGGGACAGATACATGGCTTCGTGAATATGGGAGCAAAACTTGCGGCCGCGGATACCGCAAATGCAATGATCGCACTGCATCTGCGTGCCTTCGGATAGCACACTATTCAGCGTGACGATCTGGTCGGAGCCAGCAATCGTCTGGAGGTGGTGCGCGACCAGGGTGCCGGTCCTTCCTACGCAAGACTGAGACAGGGCTTGGTGGATGGCATGTTCGTTGTCTGGTCCACGGAGGCCTGTCCGTCGTCAAATGAACTGAGACTTTTCGGGCTTTGGAAGAGCGGAGTTTCCGGCTCGGTTTGCGGGTTGATTTAAGCCGCTTTGGCGTGATGGTTCAAGCGGCGCTGTCTGAT
>NZ_JACBFT010000035.1:0-14050 GCF_021401195.1 Shinella sp. NM-101
TCTCCCACGGGCTTGCAAGCCCAAAGGTCATGCGGTCTCTCATCCGCCACCGCGACACGCACTACAGCGCCAAACGCGGGCCAAGGGAAGTTACAAAGGTCGCGGCAGCGGGATGAGGGGCAGCGCCGACCGATGAAGCTCGACAGCGGCGGGAGCGTTGCCCGCCCGCCCCTCATCCGCCTGCCGGCACCTTCTCCCCGCGGGCGGGGAGAAGGAAGATGTGGCAACGCGCGATCCTCCCCGCTTTGCAGGAAGGATGGCGGGGAAGTCATCGGAACGTACAAACGCCGCATCATGCGTCCCCCCTCGCCCTGCCACCCTTGCGGATGCGGATGATCGACAGGATCGCCAGCCCCGTCACCATGACGACGGCGATCTCGCCGAGCGTGTCCGTGCCGCGGAAATCGACGATGATGACGTTCACCACATTGGCGCCGTGGGCGATGGTCTTGGAATAGAGGTTGAAGAAATCGGTGAGCGCCGTGTCGAAGCGGCCCTGCGTGACCTTGAGGAGATAGAGCGCGAAGCCGAGGCCGCAGGCGATGGCGATGGCGGCGTCCGGGAGCTTTTCCCTCAGCGGCCGGTGGTCGCGCGGCGTCAGGTGCAGGCGCGTCATGACGAGGGCGAGGATGACGACGGAAAGCGTCTCGATCATGAACTGGGTGAAGGCAAGGTCCGGCGCGCCGAAGAGCAGGAAGAGCAGCGCGACGCAGAAACCCTGGATGCCGAGCGCGACGATGGCGGTGAGCCGGCTCTTCGCCGTCAGCACCGCGCCGATGCCGACGACGGCGAGCACGACGACCGCAAGCTCGTGGAACGGCATGCCGGCCGGCCAGACCGGCAGGCGCGGCCATTCGCCATAGACGGCGGGCGGCACGAGGAGCGCCAGCGCGACCGCCGCGAAGGTCGCTGTCATGTAGATTTCCATCCTTCCCGGCTGGGTGAGGCGCGTGACGAGCGACGCGCCGCGCACCAGCCCGGCCATCACCTGGTCGAAGCCCCTGTCCGGCCCCCAGCCGATATCCTCGACCAGCCGGTCCGCGGCGGCGCGAGCCTTGTCGAGCGACAGGAAGACGACGACGCCGAAGGCGACCGTGATGGCGGAGAGGAGAAGCGGCATGCCGAAATGCGGCACGGCCGAAATGGTGACGACTTCCGGCTTGCCGGCGACGGCTGAGGCGAGCGGCGAGGTCAGCAGCGCATGGGCGGTGGCGGAGAAGACGCCGATGGTCAGCCCCTTGATCGCCAGCAGCATCGGGCCGGCCCAGAGCAGCACGGGGCCTTCATGCGGCTTCTTCAGTGTTTCGACGGGCGCGCCGAGGAAGGGTTTCAGCGCCACGGCGAAGGCGACGGCGAACATCAAGCCGTTGCCGATGATGGCCGCCAACGTGAAGGCGATGGCGCGGAGATTGCCGCCGGAAAGCGCGACATAGATCTCCTCCTTGGCGAGGAAGCCGAAGAAGGGCGGCAGGCCGGCCATGGAGAGCGCGGCGATGAGCGCGGCGAGATAGGTGACGGGCATGGCGCGGGCGAGCCCGCGCAGTTTCGTGACGTCGCGCGTGCCGGTCTCGTGGTCGACGATGCCGGCGACCATGAAGAGCGCGCCCTTGAAGAGCGAATGGGCGACGAGATAGAGGGCGGCAGCCGCCGCCGCATATTCCGAGCCGAAGCCGGTCAGCAGCACCAGGAGGCCGAGCGAGGCGACCGTCGTATAGGCGAGCATCAGCTTGAGGTCGCTCTGGCGGATGGCGAGCACGCTGCCGACGAGCAGCGTCAGGCCGCCGAAGGCCGGCAGGATCGTCTCCCAGGCCAGCGTATCGCCGAGCACCGGGTTGAGTCGCATCAGGAGATAGATGCCGGCCTTCACCATGGTCGCCGAATGCAGGTAGGCGGAAACCGGCGTCGGCGCCTCCATGGCGTTCGGCAGCCAGAAATGGAACGGGAACTGCGCCGACTTGGTGAAGGCGCCGCCGAGAATGAGGAAGAACAGCGGCAGGTAGAAGGGGCTCGCCCGCACCTCATCGCCGAAGGACATCAGCAGCGAGAGCTGCGTGACGTCGGTGACGTCCCACAGGAGCAGCAGGCCGGCGAGCAGGAAGAGCCCGCCCCCGCCGGTGACGACCAGCGCCTGCAGCGCCGCGCGGCGCGCGGCCGCGCGCGTATGGTCGAAGCCGATCAGCAGGAAGGAGGTGATCGAGGTCAGCTCCCAGAAGACGAAGAGCATCAGGAAGCTGTCGGAGGCGACGAGCCCGAGCATCGAGCCCATGAACATCAGGATGAAGGAGAAGAACCGCCCCTGGTGCGGATGCCCCTTCAGGTAGCCGCCGGCATAGAGCACGATCAGCGTGCCGATCCCGGAGATCAGCAGCAGGAAGGCGAGCGACAGGCCGTCGATCAGCCAGGAGAAGCTGACATTGTAGGACGGCACCCAGGCATAGCCGCCGGTGACGATCTCACCATGCGAGACCTCCGCGTTGAAGCCGAGGAAGTGCAGGAAGACGGCGAGCGGGACGAGCGCCAGCGGCCAGGCGGCATTGTGGCCGAGAAGCCGCGTGAGGGCGGGCGCGACCAGCGCCCCGAGAAACGGCAGACAGAAGGCAACGAAGGTCAAGCCCATCGCATCCGGCGCCATGCCCTCTCCCATCCGCGGGCTTCGCCCGTCGTTATCCCTTCAAAACGGCCAGAACGTTGTTTCTACGTGGCTCGTCGCGAATTCGCCACCCCTCACCGGCAGGGACGCGGCGTTTTACCCAGCTTGCTCGTCCGGCGCGGCGGGGGTGCGAAGATCGAGGTCGGGAAAATAGGTGCGGTACCGCCCGACATCGCGGGTAATGAGGGTCAACCCCGCCACAGCCGCATGGGCGCCAATGAAAAAATCCGGCAGGACGCCCGTCCGGCTGCCGCCCGCCTTGCGGTAGGCGTGAAAGACCTTGCCCGCGAGGAAAAGCGCTTCGCGCGGGATGGGAAGGTGCTCGAGCGCCGCGGCGGCGATCATCGCGTCGAGATCGGCGATGTCGCGGTAGCGTACGGAAAGTTCCGCATAGACCACATCGTTGATGGCGAGAGGGCCGAGCAGCGCCGCCCCCTCCAGCGCGGCCACCGACCAGTCGGCGAAGACGGGATCGCCGGTTACCAGATCGAGCAGGACGTTGGTATCGACCAGGAACACGGGGGTCAGTCTTCGCCGCGGGTGAGCGCCATGATCTCGTCGGTCGTCAGGCCGGCGCCGGCATGACCGCGCAGATGCGCGAAGCGCCTTTCCGGCCGCGCCTTTCCGAGCGGAACGACGACGACGCTGCCATCCGCGGCGCGGCGGAACTCGACCTCGCTGCCGGGGCCGATGCCGAGAAAGTCGCGCACGCTCTTGGGGATCGTCACCTGTCCCTTGCTCGTCACCGTCGCGCCCATCGTAATACCTCGTCCTTCATCGGTATTACTTTAACATGCGGGACGCCGGATTGCGAGTTCGACATTCGCGCAGCCGCCAATTGTCTTGCCACAATCGCCGTCTTATCTATGGCTCAACAGGAGGACGCCATGAGCGACACGACGACGTTGAAGGTTCACAAGACCAAGGAAGAATGGCGGCAGGTTCTGACGCCGGAGCAGTTCCGCATCACGCGCGAGCACGGCACGGAGCGTGCCTTCTCCAGCCCCGACTTCGACCTTTCCAAGAAGGGCACCTATCGCTGCATCTGCTGCAACAGGCCGCTCTACCGGTCCGAGGCGAAGTACAATTCCGGCACGGGCTGGCCGAGCTTCTACCAGCCGATCGAGCCCGGCGCGGTCACCGACCATTCCGACTATTCCTACGGCATGACGCGCACGGAAATCCGCTGTTCGGACTGCGACGCCCATCTCGGCCACGTCTTCCCGGACGGCCCGCCGCCGACGGGCCTGCGCTACTGCATGAACGGCGTGGCGCTCAGCTTCGACGAGGACTAGAGCATTTCCAGCAAAAGTGCGAAGCGGTTTTGCGTTCGGGAAGGCGGCAAACAAAGAGTTAGAGCTTTTTCGCGATTCGGAGAAAAGCGGAAACGCTCTCATTCAGCGCGCCGGGACCTTCAGCTCCATGCAGGTCAGGTCCAGCCAGCGGCCGAACTTGATGCCGACCTCGCTGAAACGGCCGACGACGCGGAAGCCGAGCTTTTCATGAAGCCTGATCGAGGCTGTGTTCTCCGCCTCGATGCCGGCGATCATGACGTGGACGCCGTTGAAGCTCGCGCGGTCGATCAGCGCCTTCAGCAGGCGCTTGCCCGTGCCGGTGCCGCGCGAGTCCTTGTGCACGTAGACGGAGTGTTCCACGGTGTGGCGATAGCCGTCGAAGGCGCGCCAGTCGCCATAGGAGGCGTAGCCGATCACCTGCCGGCCGCGCAGCGCGACGAGGACCGGAAAGCCGCGCTCGCGGCGGGCGGAGAACCATGCCTTGCGGTTGTCGAGATCGACGACGGCCTCGTTCCAGATCGCGGTCGTGTTGGCGACGGCATCGTTGTAGATGTCCAGGATGCCGGGGAGATCGGCCTCCGCGGCGTCGCGTATCGTGATGTCCATGGTTCCCCCCTGCTTTGCCCATGGCATACAGGAGGAGCGGGAAAGCTGTCCAGTCTCGTCGACGGCAGGGCGAAAAAGCGCGGGGCCCGCGGCGCGGTGAAGGTCAGGTTGCGGAAACGACGCTGGTGACGACGGCCGAATAGTGGACGGCCGCGGCCGCGACGACGAAGGCGTGCCAGATGGCGTTCTGGAAGCGAAGGCGCTCCCAGACATGGAAGATGACGCCGACCGAATAGAGCAGCCCGCCGACGACGATCAGCGTCAGCGTGGTGATGGAAAGATGCGTCAGCAGCGGCCCGGCGGCGAAGACGCCGCTCCAGCCCATGGCGAGGTAGATGAGGATCGCCAGCTTGTCGAAGCGGCCGGGAAACAGGAATTTCAGCGCCACGCCCGCCGCCGCCATGAGCCAGATGAAGACGAGCATGCCGGCAAGGAACGGATCCTCGATGCCGCGCTGCAGGAAAGGCGTGTAGGTGGCGGCGATCAGCACGAAGATTGCCGAATGGTCGAAGCGGCGCAGGTGCCACTTCACCTTCGAGACCGGCCAGAGATTGTAGGCGAAGGAGGTGGCGAGCGCGAGCACGAGGCCGACGCCGTAGACCCAGGCGGCCGCAAGCTGCCCGCTCGTCGCCCAGACGGTGGCGTAGAAGATCAGCGCGGTGACGCCGACCAGCGCGAAGACCACGCCGACGCCGTGGACGACGCCGTCGGCGATCACCTCGTACCGGTCATAGTTCCACTTGACGCCCTTGATTTCCACGATGCCCTGCCTGCGATGACATATGGCACCATCGTCGCGCGTTCGCGCTTTGCAGGCAAGGGGTCGGGCGCCGCGCGGCCATCACGAATATTTGCCGCGCGAAACGGATTCCCGCCGTGGCATCACTGCTGCGCGATGCACTCCTCGCACAGCGCCGCATGGGGCACGGCGGCAAGGCGCGCGGGGGAGATGGGCTCGCCGCACTTGGCGCAGAGGCCGAAGGTGCCCGCGGCGATGCGGTCGAGGGCCGCGTCGATCGCCTCCAGTTCCTTGAGGCCGGTCGTGCCGAATTCCTCCAGCACCTCGTCGTTCTCGCGCTCGATGGCCCGGTCGCCGCTGTCGCCGCTCTTCAGCGTTTCGAGGTCCTTCTCGATCTTGTTGAGGCGGCCGTAGAGCTCGCGCTTGCGGTTGAGGAGAATGTCCTTGTAATGCGCCAGGTCCGTCACGATGCAGGCTCCCTTCGTTGCAACATGGAAGGAAAGTGGCATCGGCGGCGGCGGACGGCATTGATCGGAATCAAGTTCCGCACACGCATCGTCAACGCTGCATTGACGGTAAATCGCCGAAACACCATCTTCCGTGAACGATCCGCCTTCGCCATATTCCTTCTGACAGAACGGTTTCCGAGGGAAACCGGAAAGGGATCATACCATGACCGACCTCGACAGACGGACATTCCTCGGCGCAGCCGCCGCGGGCATCGCCGCCGGCGGGGCCGGCCCCCTTCGCGCGGAGACCGCAGCCATGACAGACAATACCAGCCACGCCGTCGACATGCCGGCCTTCGTCGACCATTCGCACCTCACGGTGATCGACCTGCCGACGGTCTCCTCCTTCTACCGGAAGGCCATGGGCCTTTCGGTGCTGGAGAGATCGGCCTCCGGCGAGACGCTCGGCGTCGGCGGCCGGCCGCTGCTGACGCTGACGACGGGCGGCAATGCCGCCCGTGCGCCGCGCAGCGCGCCGGGCCTGTTCCACACCGCCTTCCTCGTGCCGAACCGCCGGGAGCTCGGCCGGTGGCTCGCCCATGCCGCCCAAAACGGCGTGCAGCTCACCGGCGCCTCCGACCACCTCGTCAGCGAGGCGATCTATCTCGACGACCCGGAAGGCAACGGCATCGAGATCTATCGCGACCGCGAGCGTTCCGAATGGACCTATGCGCCCGACGGCACGGTGAAGATGGCGACGCACCGGCTCGACCTGCAGGCGCTCTACGACGAGGCGCCGAAGGAGGGCTGGACGGGGCAGGAGAACGGCACCGTCATCGGCCATATCCACCTGCAGGTCTCGGACATCCCGCAGGCCGACGCCTTCTTCCGCGACGTGCTCGGCCTCGACATCATGGCGCGCTATCCGGGTGCGAGCTTCTTCGCCACCGGCAAGTACCACCACCATGTCGCGGCGAATGTCTGGAACTCGCGCGGCCAGCCGAAGCGCCAGGACGGCATGAGCGGCCTCTCGGATTATACGATCCGCTTCAACGACCCGGCAAAGCTGGAGGCCGCGGTCAAGGCGCTCGACGCGCAGGCAATCGCGACCACGCGCTCGGGCGACACGGTCTCGCTCGTCGATCCCTGGGGCATCGGCCTCAGGCTCTCGGCCTGAGGGGCGGCGCGGCTCAATCGTAGAGGTAGTGGGCCGCCCAGTCCTCGTGGGGCACCTGGTCGCCGATCTGGAACTTGAAGGCGTTGACCTCCAGGCGGTCGGAGCTCGTCTCGCACTTGTAGGACAGGCGGTACCATTCGCCCTTGCTGCGGAACACCGCGCCCTTCGTCTTGAAGGTCGTGCCGTCGAGCTTGGGATCGCCGAAAGCGTAGGCGATCACCTTGTCGGGGCGGAAGCCGCCCTTGGCGCTGATCTCGTCCATCGCCTCGATGTCGCAGCGCTGCTCCAGCCGCTCCTCCGGCGTCAGCTTCTCGAGCTGGCCGCGCACGCGCGCATCGATGGCCATCGCGGGCGATGCGCAAAGCGATAGGAACGAAAGGGCGCAAAGGGCGGCCAGGAGCCCGGTTGCCTGCGGTTTCACACTCTGCCTCCTCTTCCTGTTCTTGCCGTCATGGCTGACTTGACAGTCGGGGTTAACGCGCAATATGTCGATTTGACGACAGGCCGCAACCCACCCACGGTTTCATGAGACATCGCTGGAACTTCCTGCCGGGGAGCGCGTTTCTGGCGCGAACCGGGGGATGCGCCATGCACGACATGTCAGGAAAACCGGCCGAGCGCCGCCTCTTGCAGGGCAGCCTCGACCTCGAGAAGGACCTTGCGCAGGGCAAGCCGCGCCGCTACGGCCTCGACATCGCCGCCGCCTGGGCGGCCATCGGGATCTTCCTCATCATGGCCATGGGCGTCGTCTACCTGATGGCGCCGATCCTCATTCCGCTGTGCCTTGCGGTCGTCACCGGCCTCATCTTCGGCGTGGCGGCGGAGAAGCTCACCGACCTCGGCATTCCGCCGCTGCCGACCGCGCTGCTTCTCGCCGGCCTCTTCGGCCTCGGCGTCTTCCTCGTCGCGGGCATGCTGGCCGATCCGATCGCCCAGCTCGCCACCAATGCGCCGGACCTCGTGCGCGGCGCCTACGACCGCATCACGCCGCTCTTCTCGCGCTTCGGCTGGCTGAACATCAGCCCGGAGACCCTCGGGGCCGGCCAGATGTCGATGGAAAAGGTGCTGGAGAACACCGGCAGCATCCTGTCCATCCTCTCGGCGAGCCTCACGCCGGCGCTCCTGCAGGGCATGATCTTCTTTGCCGCGCTGGTGCTTTTCCTGTCGGCGCGGCTGAAGCTGCGCCAGATGATCATCATGGCCTTTCCGCGCCGCGGCCAGCGGCTGACGACCATCCGCATCATGAACGCCATCGACAGCGCGCTCGGCTATTATTTCGCGACCGCCTCGCTGGTCTATGCCGCGCTCGGCGTCGTCACCGGGCTCATCACCTGGGGCGGCGGGCTCGCCATGCCGGCGCTCTGGGGGCTCTTCGCCTTCATCTCCAGCTTCGTGCCGTTCCTCGGCGTCACGCTGATGACGATCTCGCTCGCCACCGCCGGGCTCCTGACGCACGATACCGTGCTGATGGGCCTGCTGCCGGCGCTCTGCTTCTTCCTCGTCCACCTCGCCATGGAAAACCTCATCATGCCGGCGGTGATGGGCAAGCGGCTGGAGGTCAACGCCTTCATCATCTTCACCGCCATCATCTTCTGGACCTGGATGTGGGGCGCGGCCGGCGCCATGCTGGCGCTTCCCCTTTCCATCATCGGCATGACCATCGCCGACGAGCTGCGCCCCGCCAAGCGCAAGGCCCGCCGCAGCCTGCCGGGCTGAAACCCGGCCATCCGACATGCCCGGACGGAACCTTGCCGCTTGATGCGGCGGGCGGGGGTCTCTATCTGTTCGATCCGAACGCCTTTCCCGCCGTCCCGATTTGCCGGAGTGAGATCTTGTCCGTCTTCAAAAACCTGCCCGCCGCCCCCGTCGCCGCCAAGAAGCCGGTCTCCGATACCCGCCACGGCATCACCCGCACCGACGACTATGCCTGGTTCCGCGACGAGAACTGGCAGGCGATGTTCAAGGATCCCTCCATCCTCCAGCCGGAAATCCGCGCCCATCTGGAGGCCGAGAACGCCTACATGGCCGCCGCGATGGCCGATACCGAGACATTGCAGAAGACGCTCTTTGCCGAGATGCGCGGGCGCATCAAGGAGGACGACAGCTCCGTTCCGGTCAAGGACGGCCCCTTCGCCTATGGCACGTCCTTCGTCACCGGCGGCGAGCAGCCGCGCTATTTCCGCGAGCCGCGCGAGGGGGGGACACGCACCGTCCTGCTCGACGGCGACAAGGAGGCGGAAGGCAAGGACTATTTCCGCCTTTCCGGCATCGACCATTCCACCGACCATTCGCTCGGCATCTGGGGCTATGACGACAAGGGCTCGGAATATTTCACGCTGAAGGTGCGCGACCTTGCGAGCGGCGAGGACCGCACCGACCGGATCGTCAATTCCGGCGGCGGCGGGGTCTGGGCGCCCGATGCGAAGAGCTTCTTCTACACCGCGCTCGACGAGAACCACCGCCCCTCGAAGATCTACCATCACATCCTCGGCGAGCGGCAGGAGAACGACCGGCTGGTCTACGAGGAGAAGGACGCGGGCTTCTTCATGTCGGTCGGCGGCTCGCTGCTCGACGACTTCATCTATATCGACATCCACGACCACGAGACGAGCGAATACCGCCTCCTCTCGACCAGGGACCTGACGGCCAATCCGGTCGTCGTCGCCCCGCGCCGCACGGGCCTCGAATATTCGATGACGGAGGGCGGCGACGTCTTCTACATCCTCACCAATGCCGACGGGGCGAAGGACTTCAAGATCATGCAGACGCCGGTGACGGCGCCCGGCCGGGAGAACTGGACGGAGGTCGTGCCGCACCGCCCCGGCACGCTGATCCTCAGCCACATGGCCTTTGCCCGCCACCTCGTCTGGCTGGAGCGCCACGAGGGCCTGCCGCGCATCGTGGTGCGCGAGCGCGAGAGCGGCGAGGAGCACGCCATCGCCTTCGCCGAGGAAGCCTATTCGCTCGGCCTTTCGGGCGCGGCGGAATACGACACCGACGTCATCCGCTTCTCCTATTCCTCGATGACGACGCCCTCGCAGCTCTTCGACTACGACATGGCGACGCGCGAGCGCAGGCTGCTGAAGACGCAGGAAGTGCCCTCGGGCCACAACCCGGACGACTACGTCACCCGCCGCGTCTTCGCCCCGGCATGGGACGGCGAGAGCGTGCCCGTCACCCTGCTCTACCGCAAGGACACGCCCCTCGACGGCTCCGCCCCGTGCCTGCTCTACGGCTACGGCGCCTACGGCATCACCATCCCGGCGTCCTTCAACACCAATTGCCTGTCGCTGGTCGACCGCGGCTTCGTCTATGCCATCGCCCATATCCGCGGCGGCAAGGACAAGGGCTTTGCCTGGTACGAAGATGGCAAGATGGACAAGAAGACCAATACGTTCAAGGACTTCATCGCCGCGGCGGACTATCTGAATCAGGAGAAGTTCACGTCCTACGCGAACATCGTCGCCGAAGGGGGTTCCGCCGGCGGCATGCTGATGGGCGCCATCGCCAACATGGCGCCGGAAAAGTTCGGCGGCATCATCGCCGCCGTGCCCTTCGTCGACGTGCTCAACACCATGCTCGACGACACGCTGCCGCTCACCCCGCCGGAATGGCCGGAATGGGGCAACCCGATCGAGAGCAAGGACTTCTACCAGCTCATGGCGAGCTATTCGCCCTATGACAATGTCGGGCAAAAGCCCTACCCCGCCATTCTCGCCCTTTCCGGCCTCACCGATCCGCGCGTGACCTACTGGGAGCCGACGAAATGGGTGGCGCGCCTGCGCGAGAAGACGAGCGGCTCCGAGCCGATCCTCCTCAAGACCAATATGGGCGCCGGCCATGGCGGCGCTTCCGGGCGCTTCCAGCGGCTGGAGGAGATCGCGTTCGAATATGCCTTCGCCATCAAGGTGGCGGGAAAGATGTAGGATCGCCCCGCCCCGGGCGCGCAATTCCATCGCCGGTTGTTTTGCAGGACTGCCGGAAAAGGTTTCGTTAAGCGCGCGCCGCTACCCTTGCGCGCGAAACGAGGGGAAGGGCCATGACCATTCAGAGGATCGACGTGACCGGCGGCAGCGGCGTGGAGCATCGCGTGCTCCGCGACCTTGCCGCGATGGAGGACGTCGCCGACGCATGGCGCGCGCTCGATGCCCGCGCGGCCGACCCCCTCACCTATTTCCAGAGCTTCGACTGGTGCCACCGCTGGATCGCGACCTATGGCGGCCCGCATTGCCGGCCGGAGATCCATACGCTGTGGCAGGGCGGGCGCCTCGTCGCCGTCTGGCCGCTGATGCTGTCCGGCGGCAGGCTCAAGCGCCTCGAACCGCTCAGCACGCCGCATTGCCAATATGCCAACATGCTGGTCGATCCCGCCCTTGGCCAGCCGCTCGCCCGGCGCCTGATCGCCGATCTTGCGGGAGCGGGCTTCGATCTCGCGCTGATCGAGGGCGTGCCGGAAGGCTCCGCGCTCGCCGCGCTCTTCGGCAACACCGCGCCGCTTGCCGCCCGCCGCAACACGGCCTCCATGCTGGACCTTACGGCCTTCGCCTCGCCGGACAGCTACCTGCAACGGCTCAGCAAGACGCAGCGGCGCAACCGCAACCGGCGGCGCAACGCGCTGGCGCGGCATGGCGAACTCTCCTTCGAGGTGCTGTTCCCCGGCGACAAGGGCTTCGAGGAGGCCATCGCCCTCTTCCTGCGCCACAAGCGCCACTGGCTGCGGGAGACGGCGCGGCGCGGCCATGCCATCGCCTCGGCGGATTTCGACCGCTTCCTCGGCGCGCTGCCCGGCGACCGGGACGCGCTGTCCGGCGCCTGCTTCTTCCTGCTCAAGGCGGGCGATCGCATGGCGGCCGGCGAGCTCGGCTTCCTGCACCACGGCCATTACTACGCCTATCTCGGCGCCTTCGACTGGGAGCTGCGCGACGCCTCGCCCGGCAAGACGCAGATGGACATGACGGTCTGCTGGCTGATCGGCGAGGGCGTGAAGACCTACGACCTGCTCGGCCACCCGACCGACTACAAGGAAAGCTGGAGCAACCGCACGACGGTGCTGGAGACCTATGCGCTGCCGGCGAACCTTGCCGGCAAGGCCTATATCGACCTGTGGACCGTCCGCCTGCGCCCCGGCCTCCAGAAGCTCTATCGCAGCCTGCCGCACCAGCTTCGCCGCCTCGCGCAGTTCGGTCAGAGCTTCGGGCTTTTCCTGATGATCGCCTGACAAGCCTTCCGTTCCGGCCTGCAAGACCCTATCTGTGAGGAAAGGCAGCAAGGGACGGACGATCATGAGCGGTGCGACGACGGCAGCGGCGGACAAGGCCCGCCCCATTCCCTTCGACAACAGCTATGCGCGGCTGCCGGATGCCTTCTTCGCGCCGGTCGATCCGACGCCGGTGGCGGCGCCGCGGCTGATCCGCTTCAACCGGGCGCTTGCCGAAGAGCTCGGGCTCGACGCCGATGCGCTGGAGCGGCACGGCGCGGCCTATTTCTCCGGGAACCTTCCCCTGCCGGGCGCCCTGCCGCTCGCCATGGCCTATGCCGGCCACCAGTTCGGCCAGTTCGTGCCGCAGCTCGGCGACGGGCGGGCGATCCTGCTCGGCGAGGTGATCGACCGCGCCGGCAGGCGCCGCGACATCCAGCTCAAGGGCGCCGGCCAGACGCCCTATTCGCGGAGCGGCGACGGGCGGGCGGCGCTCGGGCCGGTGCTGCGCGAATATATCATCAGCGAGGCGATGCATGCGCTCGGCGTGCCGACGACGCGGGCGCTCGCGGCCGTCGCCACCGGCCAGCCGGTCTATCGCGACCGGGTGCTGCCGGGCGCGGTCTTCACCCGCGTCGCCTCCAGCCATATCCGCGTCGGCACCTTCCAGTTCTTCGCCGCGCGCGGCGATACGGAGAACGTGCGCGTGCTGGCGGACCATGTCATCGACCGGCACTACCCTGAGCTGAAGGGCGCGGAAAAGCCCTGGCTCGCGCTGCTCGACGCGGTGGCCGAGCGGCAGGCGGCGCTGATCGCCAGCTGGCTCGGCGTCGGCTTCATCCATGGCGTGATGAACACGGACAACATGACGATCTCCGGCGAGACCATCGATTTCGGGCCCTGCGCCTTCATGGACCGCTACGATCCGCGCACCGTCTATTCCTCCATCGACCATGGCGGGCGCTATGCCTTCGGCAACCAGCCGATGATCGGCCAGTGGAACATCGCCCGGCTCGCCGAGGCGCTGCTCGCCCTCCTCGACGAGGACCAGGACAAGGCGGTGGAGGCGGCGAACGCCGCCGTGGCGCGTTTCATGGAACGCTTCCAGGCGCACTGGAAAGGTGTCATCCGCGCCAAGATCGGCCTCGGCGACCATGAGGAGGAAGGCGACCAGGCGCTGATCCGCGACCTGCTCATCCTGCTTTACGAGCAGAAGGCCGATTATACGCTGGCCTTCCGCCGGCTGGCGGATGCTGCAGAAGCCCCCTCCCCGACCCCTCCCCGCAAGGCGGAGGGGCTTGACCCGCCGCCCCGTTCGCCTCCGGTTCCGAACGATGCGCAAGCCGCCTCGTTCTCTCCCCTTGCGGGGGAGATGCCGGCCGACGGAGGGGGGCTTGCGGGCCTCATGGAAGACCCCGGAGCGCTCACGCCCTGGCTTGCCGCCTGGCGCGCGCGGCTGGCGCGGGAGGCGACGTCCCCGCAGGCGCGGGCGGCCGCGATGCGCCGGGTCAATCCCACCTTCATCCCGCGCAACCACAAGGTCGAGGAAGCGCTTTCGGCGGCGGTCGACCATGGCGACTTCTCGCTGTTCGAAGCGCTGAACGACGTGCTCGCCCGCCCCTACGAGGACCAGCCGGCCTTTTCCGCCTACGCGCAGCCGCCGGAGCCGGGCGAGGAAGTGACCGCGACCTTCTGCGGGACGTAACGGCAAGAGAAACGGGCCGCCCGCCTCCCGGGCCTGCCCCGGCCTGCCGGCCGCAAGCACGGCGTCGGGAAAGATGCCGCACCGTTTTCCCCATCCGCGACGCTGCCCCATTCCCTTTGTAACTTCCCTTGGCCCGCGTTTGGCGCTGTAGTGCGTGTCGCGGTGGCGGATGAGAGACCGCATGACCTTTGGGCTTGCAAGCCCGTGGGAGAGCTCGGGTCATCATCCGCCG
>NZ_JACBFT010000036.1:0-11899 GCF_021401195.1 Shinella sp. NM-101
CAGCAGATGCCCGAAGGCTTCAGGCCATTGCGACTTCCTGGAAGAATCCTCCGCGCTGCATGACGTTCCCGCTCCGTTCGGTCTTAGCGTACGATTTCGAGCAGCTCTTGTTCTGACCCCCATTCGCCCGCAGGGCGGCCATCAGCATCGGCCCAAGGCCAAATTCACCACGCGCCGCCTTGCGACTGAGGTCGCGCAAATAGCCACCAGGCGTCTTGATGTGCTCCGCCCGCTCCAAGATGCAGGCCATCGCAATCGCGGCATTTTCTGGCCCCATCACCTCGCAAGCCTCCTGATAGGCCGACGGGCTGACCGCCAACATCGAGCGGACCGTCACCGCGGCCGTCATCAGCTCCCGCCAACTCTCGATCCGGCCGCTTGGCCCATAGTCGGCGATCTGCGGGCAGGCTCTCAGCACTAGTGGTAACGGATAAGCCTTCAGCGGCTCTGCAATCCGGTTCGGTTTTTGGCTCGACATCTCGCCCTGCTCTTTTTCAGAGCGAGGTTCAAGTTCATGGAAGGATTCGGGTTTTGAATTCTGTATGTGACGACCGTCATGGCTATCATTGACGTCCGTTTTTTCTGCTTTTACCTGAATTTCCAGACGGTTGATGATCTCCTCGCGCAGAAGCTCCATTTCTTCGAGCACCACGTCGACATCCTCGCGGCGAGGGGAGCGCGGCAGACGGGCCAGGAGCGCGATGAACATGCCCTCGATCGTCGCCCAATCGCCCTCCGCGCCCTCTTCCATGGCAGCCGATATCAGCTTGCGAACGTCGCGGCGGCAGAGCGACAACGCCTCTTTCGCGCGCTTGAATTGAAGACGCTCGGCAGCGACCTGCTGCGCCAGGTTCGCCAACTCGCTCGCACGGGCGAGCAGAGGCGCGAGACTGAAGCCGAAAGCGGCTTCGATGTCCCCTCCCCTGCCCCGATGTGCATAGCGCTTGCCATTCGGGCTATCGCGGCGCTCGATCAATCCGGCATCGACCAATGCGGCAAGATGCCGGCGCAAGGTCGTCCCGGCGATGCCGTGCGCGCGCAGCGACAGCTGCTTGTTCGACGGGAAAACAACCAGACCGCCGCTCTCGTCCGAGAGTTCATCATTCGGATAGAAGCTCAGCAGGGCTTGCAGCACCGTTATCGAACGATCCTGGAGGCCGAACACATCCTTCACCTCGCCGACGTCGTTGAAGACTTTCCACTTATTGACCGCGTTGCCCGCATCGCGGTCGGCGGTTTCGAGCTGGCCTCTCACCAAGGCAAGCGTCATCGGCCGCCCATGGGGCGTTGTCACACGTCCAATCTGCATTTCTTTCACCTATCAATGGGCAAAAGAAATCCGCTCACCAAAACGGTGCCAAAGACTCTTGACTGTGATTCGTGGAAATGCGATTCTCGATCTTGCTAGAGAATACGAGAGAGGCTTCCACGGTTTACCGATTGGGGGCCTTTTTCTTTTGCTGGGCTGCTCCTACTCGTTGTCACTCGTCGTATTTGCCGCTGACGCGGCAAATTCTTCGTAGATATCCGGCAATTTACGCAGCAGAAATTGCGCAAAATCCCCAGTGTGTTTCGTCGGGATCGTCAGCTTCACGGCACGTTTGCTGCTTTGCGCGGTCGCAATTTTGCGCCCTTCCCCCGTCTTGATGATCTGTTCGCCGGACACCCTTTCCTTGCGCACGGCGACGGATTTCAGCGTGCTTTCGAAGCGAGCATCGCTGGAAAGAGCGTGGAACTGTTCCTGGCGAATGAGTTCGCGCCATGTGGACTCGTGACCAGGATCGGCCAGCAGCTGCGCCAACGTCTCCCAGCGCGGCCGGCCAATCGACGGTGCAGAACCGATGGCTTCGATCAATTGTGTCGGAAGGGAGCTGGCAAGTGAGATCATGCCGGACAGGACACCTTTGGACGTAATGGTCAGAGCATCCATTATGACTTGCCGACGTACCCCTTGCTGATCGAGGCGCAATGCGAACAATGCCTTTTCGATAAAGGAAAGGTCCGCTCTGTCGCTGTTCTCTTTACCCTGTGCGCGGATCAAGTCCTCGTCGGAAAGACTGCGAACGATCGCTTTGACTTTGCGGCCGAGCTGGCGCAGCGCTTCAACGCGCCGATGCCCGAAGGCGAGCTGGTACTCCCCCTTCATTTCGGGATGGGGGCGGACAAGAACCGGAATGATCTGTTCGGAGGTTTTAAGCCCTTCGCGCAGCTCAATGAACTTCGGATCGGTAAAGCCATCCAGCCGGTCTTGCACGAAGGAGCTATGAATGATCTTCGGGTCAAGTTCGACAATCGTCTCTCCGGCTTCAAGCTGCAACCGCAAGGACTCCGCCTGATCCGCCTCGGTCGCAAGATTGGCGATAGCCTGATTCATTGAATTGAGGGCACCGGACTGAACGACCGGCTTAACGCGCGGAGATGGCTCAGCTGAAGGTTGAATCGGAGAAAGAAAGTCTTTGAGAGCGTCGCGCCTTTTGCTCATGTCGTGCGTCCCCACGCCTGCTTCACCAGCTTTTCAATTTCCCCATTGACGCTGTCGAGAGATTCCATGGCGCGATCATAGGTCACGCGGTGGAAGTTCTCCCGGCCGACTTCGTAAAGCGTCTGCTTGGTGATCCCGGCATCTGAGATCGCGGCAGACTTCAGCACGGCATTCGTCAGAACACGGTCGCCGAAGAGGCTCTTGAGCAACCCAACGATCTGCCCTTGTGGGCCGTCGGCCGGCTCGTAGCGTGTTACGACATAGCGAAAGAAGTCGTATTCGGCATTGCCACCTGCCTTCTCCACGACACCGAAGAGGCCGGCGGTCATATGGAGAAACTGCGACATGGAGGCGACGTCAAGCATCTGCGGATGGATGGTGACGACGACACTTCGCGCAGCGCATAGTGCCGATAGCGTCAGATATCCGAGTGACGGCGGGCAATCGAGGATAACGACATCATAATTCTGCTCTACGGATGCCAGCGCTGTCGCGATCCTGGTAAAGAACATCTGCTCGCGATTACGGTTACGCTCACTCAGGACGCGGGGAGTGTCGTGCTCGAACTCTTGAAGTTCGAGGTTCCCAGGAATGATGTCGAGCCCGGAAAAATAGGTTTTTTGAATGATATCGCTGAGCGGGCGCTGCTGCGCATCGTAGCGGATCGCCCCATAAATCGTTTCGTTCGGGCCGAGGTCGAATTCAGGTTGAATGCCGAAGAGCGCCGACAATGAGGCTTGTGGATCGAGATCGACGGCGAGCGTCCGGTATCCTCGCAGCGCGAAATACTGCGCAAGATGGGCGGCGGTTGTCGTCTTTCCTGAGCCGCCCTTGAAGTTCGTGACGGCGATAACCTGAAGAGCTTCGTTCGCGGCCCGGTTTGGCGAGTAGCCCTTTTTATTCGAACTCAGATAGCGCCGGATTTCATGGATCTGGTCAAGTGAGTAGAGACGGCGCCCTGCCCCGTTCTTCTCCGCCTCCGGAATGTTGCCCTCGGAATTCAAATGGCGAAGATAAGCATCGCTGATGCCGATGAGCTTCGCAGCCTCGCCGGCCATAAATTTGCGAAGCTCCTTTTGCGCCGTAGGAGGGAATGCGCGAGCGCGCAACTGCTGAAGCTGTGCGCTAAGTAGATCGGCGTCAGCTTCGATAAGGCTCGTTAGCGATGGGATCGCTGATGCGCGCGCCTGAAGTTGAGTAGCGACTGAATTCATTATAAACGCTCAATCCGGTGAAATCGACAATTGAGCGTAAAAATGATCCGAGTCGGAGGCTCGGTCAAGGAAAATTGAGTTAACAAAAGGTTAACGGATTTTTCTCTGACGAAAAGTTCTCAGCTGAGAACTTTTTCTTGAATCGCGGCGACGCTAAATCACCGGCCGCTGTGAGTGAAGATATCATATCAACCTCCATGAGGCAGGCTAATCCTGGCATCCCGTCTCCTCCTGACTGCTGCGGTCAAAAGTTCTCAGCTGAGAACTTTTCGAATTTTAGGCGCATGATGACGGATGTTTAGCGCGACGTTGCCGATCGCAGCATCCCTGAAAATCGGCGGCGCAGCCGCTTCAGGGAGAGGAGGAAGGGGGCTTTGGGGGAAGGAGGAGGAGGGACACCGTCCCTCCTTCCCCCAAGGGAGGGTTCAAAGGGAGGGGTGTCCCCTCCCTTTGGGGTGGGGGTGTTTGAGGGGGCGGGGCTTTGCCCTGCCCCATCATGGGGTGAGTGTTGAGAGGGGGGCTTGCCCCTCTTTCATCAGACGAGACGGCCGGTCGCACCGGCCGTCTCGTCTCACCCACCCGTGCAAGGAGGAGAGACGGCAGATGCCGCCTCCCCTCCAATTCATGCGCCTCAGTCTTCAAAGAGGCGAAACAGATCCCCGGAGCATTCCGTGTCGATATCCGCCGGGTCGACATCGTGCAAAGACACCTCATCCGGCAGGACCAGACCCCATGCGGGGAGCTGGATACGCAAGCACCGATATATCGTGCCGAGGAGGGCGCGAAACTCAACCATTTCCAGAGGCACATAGTCCAAGAGGTCGTAACCGTCTTCCTCGCACCAGAAATCCCGGTAGATGGCTTGATAATTGTAGAGTTCTTCGCCGAGGTCCGCATCCTGGTGCGGGTCGTTATTCAAGAGAACACGCCGCTCTGCTGCCAACGCCTTCCGCGTGAAGCGCATGAAGCGGGCAAGATGCTGCTCCACCCAGTCATGAAGCAGGCGCTCCGTTTCGGTGGTGCTTGCAAGGCGGTTGGCCAGCACCATGATCCGCAAACCCGTCGCATCGGCATACAACGTGAGAAAATTGATGTTACGCATAAAAGTCTCCTTTCGCTCTTTGGCGGAAGGTGTCCGCATGAGCGTCGAGTGGGGTCAAGGACCGCTTTAGCGGCCGCCTGCGGCGGCGAGTGGGGGAGCCGAATTTCTGGCTCGGCCCAAGGGGACGAGACTGAAATTTGGGGGAACCGCTCGTCCTTGAGGCCAGGAGACGCGGTGCGACACTTGGACGACAAAGAGAGAGAAGCCCGCGGCCCCGACCAGGGGCCGCGTCCGTATGGGCCGGGGTGGTTTGGAGGGGGTGTCACACCCCCTTCATGGGAGGGTTCAAGGGAGGGGCGCGCCCCTCCCTCGGGAGGATGTTTGAAGGAGGGGGCCTTGCCCCTTCCTTCATGGGGGCGAGCATGAGAGGGGGGCGGCTCTGCCCCCCTCTTGTAGAGCTTCCGGCCGGTCGAACCGGCTGGAAGCTCTCCCCTTGTGGCTTTCAGAATAGGCGAAGCTGCCCATTCTTCTCGCTTGCAGGTTCTAGTGCTGTCGGTTTGACGGGTGACGTTGCCACTGCTGCCTTTGCCGCTGATGCCATCATGGCCGGGGCAAGAGGGACCGCATGCGCGTGTGCAGCATCCCCTGCCCTTCTGAGCTTCGCGGACCATCCCCCCATGATATGCGCCATGGTGTGCCATTGGTCGCTGAACCGCATCGCCAGACTGTCCCCGATGAGGACGGTCGCCGGGATATGGAGAAGCGAGAACTGAATATAGGCCATGTGGACGGCACGCGGGTCGATGTCCACGGCGGTCACATGCAAAAGCTGCTGGTAGTTGAAACCCGCCTCCATAATGGCCTCTGTCAGTGCGATGATCATCGCCCCGCTACCCACGGCCGGTTCCTGCGCCAGCATGAAGCCACGCTTTTCAATCACCTTGCGCATTTCTTCCGGACTTCCGGCGACCATACGGGCCATCAACTGGCAGATCGGATAGGGCGTGAAGAACTGGCCGCGTGCCTTGCTGTGCAACTCAAGCGCATGGAAGGTGGCGCCGAGAACATCGTGGGGGCGTTCTTCCAACGCCATGACGACTTCGCCCATAATCTTCGAGAACGTGTCCATGGTCTCACGGCCATATTTGCTGCCAATCTCCTGAAAGCGGGCTTCGCGCTTTTCGGCGTGGACGAGGTCAACCGCGTTGCTGAGGGCGATTGCTGACGTTTCGCACCAATCGCTGAACACCGTGTAGATGTCATGCTTGTAGCGGCAGGTTTCAAATAGCTTTACGATGGCTTTGAGGCGCGGGGAGTTCATGGGATCACCTGCGAGGGAGTGGAACCGCATGGGCGCGTTTCGCCATTCGCCGGGGCCAAGCCCGGCGTCGTCATGCGGATCGTTCAAGGGAAAGGGTCGGGGAGAGTGCAGGCCGCGCCGGAGACTGCGCGGCCTGCGGCAGCCGACTATTCGGCTGCTTCGGGGAAGGTTTCACCGTTCGTTACCGGCTCTTCATCGATGTCGAACGGGCATACGCCGTCATCATCGGCATCGCCGCTGGCTTCCACCATCCGCTCGCGCTCCTGCTCGGCAGTGAGAGCGATCCGTACCGGCGCGGGAAGCCATCCGGTGCCAGTGATCTTCCGTTCGGCATACTCCACGCCTTTCGCCTTCTCCATGCCGGGAACGCCAAGTGCCAAGTCCTCGCCAACGGCTTCGGTGACCGCCTGCTTGATCCCGGCCTTGCTGATGCGGGCGAAGTAGTTTTCACCGGTGGGCGCATACCACTGCGTCATGTCGATCTTGAGGGCCTGTGCCAGCCGCTCGGCGTGGCCGCGCTGCGACTTGCGCTCATAGTGGGGGTGTTGCACGGCGTTGACCGACTTTGCCGCCGCATAGGCCAACAAGTCGAGAAGCGTTGACGTAGGCTGTTCAAGGCACCATTCCAGAAGTTCGCTCGGGTTGCCGGGAATGGTGTGACCGTAGTTCTCCTTGAGTTCGTCCATGGCCACGATGCCCGCGCACGCCGCCGGATCGGCAATGCTGCTTTCGAGCCGTTCGCTCTTCACCGTCACTTCAAGGGACGTATAGTCGCTGCCGCCATAGCTGCCGAAAATGTTCACCAGCATGGCATGGACCACGGCGGCGAGGGCGACGTCCGGGTTATGGGCAAGCTCGGCCCGGATGGCGGCGGTCTTCTGCGCCGTAAGCTCCTGCACCAGCAGGGCAGGCATCTTGAATGGCGGCTCCGTGCGCTGTTCGGGTTGCGGCGGAACGGTCGCCCCACCCTCATCCGTCTCGTACGTATCGCCTTCGACGCTTTCGTCGCCTTCGTCGCTGTTTTCCGCCTCCTCCTGGGCTTCATCTTCGGGGCGGACAAAGCCATGCTCGATTTCGACATTGCCGTAATAGTCCATCGTCACATAGCAACCGGCCTTAGCGATATCTTCCGGGGAATAGGCTTCCTGTGCCATCGACAGGGCCGCCAGCCTCGCCTGAATGGCTTCGGTGCGCGGTTCGGCCTCGTCGTCGCCCTCGCCCGCCTCGATCTTCGCCACCAGCTCGTCATATTCGGCTTCCAGCCGTTCCTCCTCGGCCTGTTCTTCCTCCGTCAACGGAATGTCGGACGGATAGACCCTGTGCATGCGGACGGCTTCGCTCGGAATGTCCGGCACCACCTCCACCCATTTCCAGCCTTCGGCGCGAACGGCTTCTGCTTCGGCTTGCAGCTTCTCCGCCACCAGCTTTTCGACAAGGGCGACATCAAGGGCATAGCCGCTGTTCCTCGTGTCGAAAAGATCGCGTTTGACGTGACCGCCTGCGGCCTCGTAAAGCTCGATCCCGCCGATGAACTTGATGCGCTTGTCGTTGAACTTGACCGCTTTCCCCTTCAACACATCGCGAATGGTATCGCTGGTCCGGTTATGCGATGGCAGGCTATTCCACACCTCCACCTGCCGGTCGTGGTCGTCGGACACGGTGAAAGCGGTAAGCTGCTGGAAGGTCATTTCCTCGCTGCGATAGAGTTCAAGCAGTTTCGGCGAAACTCGCCCGAGCGCCTGACGCTTGCGTACCATGGTTTCGGTGGTGCCGAAGCGGGCCGCGATGTCCTCGACGGATTTCCCGTCCTCGGCCATGACGCGGTAGGCTTCGTATTCATCGACCGGGTGCATTGCCTCGCGGCTCATGTTCTCGATGATGCTGATTTCGGTCGCCTCGGCCTCGCTGCGCTCCTTGCATTCCACGGGGAAGTCCTTGGCGATTTCGCCCGCGTCAGCCAGAAAGAGGAGGGCGGCACGACGACGCTCACCTGCGGTTACGAAAAACCGGCCGCGCTTGTCGCCCTTGCGGACGATGATGTTCTGCAACAGCCGGTAGCCATCGGCGCGGATGGTCGCGGCCATCTCCACGATGCCTTCCTTGCTGTAGGTCTTGCGCACATTCTTGGGGTCGCGGTCCAGCTTGTTCAGCGGCACGAAAAAGCTTTCAGTGGAAATCTGGGTCTCGGTCATGGCTCTGTCTCCTTGGTTTCCCGTTTCCCGAAGGGGAAGCCCCCCTTGGGCGAAGCCTCCCCGGTCTTTCCGGGGGAATGGCCTCTGACATTCCCCCGGACAGAGGGGGGAGGGCGTAGCCCGCCCCACGGCGGCAGTCGTTCGGGTCAAGGGGTCGTGGCGGGAAAAAACGGAAGGTTCGGCCGCAGGCTGAAAGCCGTTTTTTTCCGACGCGACAAGCGGCTCTGCCGCGCCTGCCCCTTGATCCCGAGCGGCTGGCGATGTCAGGGGCGGTAAGGAAAAGCGGCCCGGAACGGGCCTCGATACCGGGTGCGTAGCACCCGCTGGACAAGCGATCGTCACCGTCATCGGCGGAGACGGCCCAGGCCGGCTTCGTGCTTCGCATAGAGCGCGGCCGCCCGAGGGCGGTGGCCCATCCTTCTGGGGGCAACGGAGTCAAGACGGATTGACTTCAAAACCGAAGCGGAACAAACTAGGAACATAAACCCATCAAGAGCAAATATTCCTATGCGCCATTGCGCATGGGCGATCCTGCTCGCCTACATTTTTGTGGAGCCGGCCCATGCGCAAACCCAACGAAATCGAACGGCTCTACCTTGATTTTGATGGGTTTTTCGCCTCGGTCGAACAACAGGCCGATCGGCGGCTGCGCGGTCGGCCGGTGGGCGTCGTTCCATTCAGCGGGACCGACCGAACCGCCGTCATCGCCTGTTCGAAGGAGGCGAAGGCGCAAGGCGTCAAGAACGTGATGCCAATTGCCGAGGCCCGGCGCGTCTGTCCGGACCTGATCCTTGTGCCGCAGAATCCCGACCTGTACCGCCGGGCGCACAATGCGCTGCTATGCGAAATCGAAACCGTCATCGCCATCGACACGGCCAAGAGCATCGACGAGCTGACCTGCGTGCTCGATGACAGCGGCCGACGCGATCCAGAGCTATTGGCCGCCCGCATCAAAGCAGCGATCGCGGACAATATCGGCCGGTGCATCACGAGCTCGATCGGCTTCGCAGCGAACCGGCAGTTGGCGAAGATCGCCTGCAAGGCCGGGAAAGAAGAGAGCAAGCGGCTCGGCAGCTATGGCGATGCGCTGGCGATATGGCGACCGGCCGATATGCCGGAACCCCTGCTGCGCGTTGAACTGGAGGAGATCCCCGGCATCGGGTCGAGCATGGCGAAGCGACTCTATCGGAACGGGGTCTTCTCCACCCGCCAGCTCTACGCGCTTCAGCCGAAGCACATGCGCAGGATCTGGAACAATGTGAATGGTGAGCGCCTGTGGTATGCCCTGCATGGCTACGACATTCAGGCCCCGGAACAGAAGCGCGGTATGTTCGGCCACGGCCGGGTATTGCCGCCTGAAAGCCGGACGATCGCCGGCGCATACGAGATTTCGCGGCTGCTGCTGACCAAGGCGGCGCGACGCCTGCGCCGCGAAAGCTACTACGCCGGCGGCTTATGGCTGTGGCTCTCGATCCGGGATGGAACGTGGTTCGGCAAGCACCGCCTGGCCGTCGTCCATGACGATCAGGCCATTCTCGCGGGGCTGCACGCGCTCTGGCAGCGCGTGCGCAAGGACTATCCGCGCGGCGTGACCATCTTCCGGATCGGCGTCACGCTCTACGATCTTTCGCCTTCCAACGAGCGGCAAATCGACCTGCTCGACAATGACGACACGCTGCGGCGGAAATGGGAGAAGGCTAACAGCGCGATCGACGCGCTGAACGCGCGCTATTCCGCGACCATCGTCAGCATGGGCGAGTGGAAGCCGCCTGCAGGCGGTCATGCCGGCGGCAAGATTTCCTACACGCGCATTCCCTCGGCCGAGGACTTCTGGTGATGGGCTGGAAGGCGACGATCCAGGTGCGTGATCTGGCCGATGACCAGAAGCTTGAGCTGGTCTGCCGGAAATGCGGCCGGCTTGCCTATACGAACCGGGCGCAGCTTTGCGAGGAGATCGACCGTTCGCAGCTCTATCTCGATGAGATCGAGGCGAAGGCGAGCTGCAAGCGCCGCGGCTGCAATGGCCGCATGCGGCTTTCTATGGTGCGGTTGCAGGAGATGAGCGGTTTTGTCGGCGGTCTCGCGTAGCGGCCGCGCCGTGATCGCGCCGGGGCGCAGCGTAGCGAACGCGGCCCGATCCTGTGAAGAAGGCGAATATCGGAGAAATCAGCATAGCGCCGGCCTATGGCCGGGATTTCGGGAATTCTCGCTGCGTTGTGTGGGGAAGAAGCGCAGCCGCAGGAGCCTCAGCATAGCGACCCGCAGGGGAGGCGGGATCGACTGCGCCCGCACGCGGCGCACCGTTTTGGCGGGCGGGCAGGGGAGTTCGAGGGGCGGGGCTTCGGGGCGCCCCTCGTCCTGGTCCGATCCGCTCGATGCGGGGAGGACCAGGCACTTCCGCTGAGGCCGCCGGAGAGGGAGACACCACCCCCTCAATCCCCGTCCTCTATCGGCTCAACATCGCGCAGCTCGACAAAGACGACTTTCTCGGTTCGCTCCTGCCCGATCAGGTCGAGATTGATATGGACGTAATCGGCAAACGGCTCCCGGCACAAGCGCCAGACGACGCCAACGCGGCCGACGCGGCGCTCGTTGGTGCCATCAATGGATGGCGATGTGCCGATGATGCGAACGCGCTGGCCGAGGCGAAGCCAGTTCGCCGCGCTGGCGATCATGTCGGTCCGTTCCTCCGCCGTCAGCTTCTTGCGCGTCGAGCGCGCCCACGGCGTATGCGGATCGGCGACAAGCTGGCTCGCCTGTTCATCCGGGGACAGGTCCTGAAACCGCGTGATCTCGTAATCCAGCGGCCAATCCTCGGGGTCCGGTGGTTTCGGATTCCGGTGGAAGTGCTCCACGGTCGGGCCGCCGAAAAGATCAGGTTGCGCACCGGCCTGCCGTCGCTGACGCTGCGCCTTGCGATAGTCCGCCCGCCATTGCCCTTCGGGGCTGAGGGGCGGGCGCTCGGTTTCGCCCAACAGGCGGTCCAGTTCTTCCCGGTCATCCATGGCCGTCTCCTGTCGGCGCGACGTTCTCAATCTGAGGGGAGGGGAGGCGCGACACGGGGCGGCATCGGCCGCCCCGTTCCGAACCCTTCACGCTTCGACCGTTTCCACGATTTTCGGCACGCTGCGGTCGAGGAATATCTCGACATGGACGATCTGGGCCGCGATCACACCGGGCCGCTCGGTCACGACGATGACGGGCCGCAGGAGCGGGCGCACGATGACGAAAAGCGAAGCCAGCGCCTCGATGCTCTCCGTCACGTCGGCAAGCTCGCCCAGCCTGTCGGATTTCGTCACCAAGAGATTTCCGGCCAGCGGCGTGGGCGCACCCGCGACTTCCGTCAGGCACGGCACGGTGTCGTCCAGCCCGTTGTCGTCCACAATGATATCGAGGCCGTTCACTCGAACGATATCGATCAGATCGCACTTCACGAATGCCTTGATTTGGGCATAGCTGCCTTCGAGGTTGATCGTGACCGGGCGAATGGTGCCTGCCATCGGCTCGATCAGGAAGGCTTTGACTGCGCTCATTTTCTGTCTCCTTTTTCCCGAAGTCCCGCAGGGAAGCCCCCTTGGGCGAAGCCTCCCCGGTCTTTCCGGGGGAATGGCCTCTGACATTCCCCCGGACAGAGGGGGGAGGGCGCAG
>NZ_JACBFT010000037.1:0-11141 GCF_021401195.1 Shinella sp. NM-101
CGAAGCGCCGGATCGCTGCAGTCCACTGATCAAGCGCATAACCAATCCGCCCAATGACTGCGAATTTCGACGGCCAGAGACGCCAAAAACGGGCCGTCCGGCGGTTAAACGCGAATGACATTGGGCCATTTCTCTGTAATGACAATGATGTCCGATAATGCAAGATTATCCGTCATTATTATGCCAAGACGAGCGGTGCGGTTTTTGGTCAATAGTATGGAAAAACCGCACGATTGAGATAGGCTGGCGGCCATGGATTCGCCCGCTGTTCCGCACTTCCCCTCACCCGCGCTCCCCGCCGCTTGGCCGTAAGCCGAACGAAGTTACTGTAGCCGTCTCTTCCGCCAGAGATTTGGAATCACTGGATAATCTTGTTCGCTTCGCGTCGATCTGGGCTGGCCACCTGCGTGCTATCAGGCCCTGAAATCTGCCGACGTAGCGGTTCGGCTGATGGGTCGCAATGAGGCCGAACGCGCGTGGCGTGATGCGCTTTTGCTAACGGCTGCTGCTGACGATCCGTGGCCGGCTGGGTGGGTGCTTTTGGCCTGCGAAAGGCTTTCTGCCCTAAAGCCCGCCAACTGTGGCCGAACTCGAAGATTTTCTTGGGCTGGCCTTGGACGAGCGGCTTGCCAGGGCGGTCGAACGCGTCGACGATGCGCTGCAGTCTAGGCGACTGTCGCCGTTCGCCGTGCCGGATCTGGTGGGCTCCATCCATGGCGCGCCCCCGGATGCCGAATCGCTCGATCTGAGGGCTGACCGATAGGCTGATTGCTACGCCGCTGAAAAGGGGCTGGCCGTGCCACAGCTGATGACCGAGTGGTATGGGCCAGACGTCAAGACGCAACGGGGGCAGGGGCGGTCTCCATTCGCGGGAACCCGCCTTGCCCGCGCCGTGCTGACACATTGGCCCGCCGTCGCGCCGAAGGCGTCGGCGGGGTCATCGAAAAGCTCTTGGAGGAGGGGGCGCGGTGGCGGCGAGGCCCTGGCAATAGCCTGTGGCGCTGGGCGGCGCCCCGGCTATTCGACCGGCTCGCGTTTTTTTGGCGCCGTGCGAGAACTTTCCGGCTGCACTCGTTCCGGATCTACGGGTCGTAACAATGCGCGGACCAGACGCATCGGGCAGGCCGTGAAGCCATAGAGCGACACCGGGGGAAGACGTCCTCCTTGACCGGCAGCTCGACGACCTGCCGCCGGAATTGCGCTGGCGCGATAGGATGCCGCGTGTCGAGGTGGTGATTTTTGCCTCGGCCTTACCGGAGGCTGTGGCCCGCGTCGTCGGCAGGGTCTGCAGCATCGGGCTGCCGATCGATGATCTGCGCGAGGCCCAGAACTGTGCTGACTGAAAATCCGTGAAAGATGCGAGATGGCGACGACCTCGTCGGAGATCGATGAACTGACGTCGTACGACTACGTTCGCTTCCCTGAATGACGCCGGAAAGCTCAAGCCTCCGCCGGTCTGGAAGCCCGGAGGGGTTCGCTCCAACCGTGACGAAGATACACCGAAATAGAGAAAAGACGCTGCAAGTTCACTTCCAGGGCGGAACGCGAAAGACCTCGCTCAAATACTCTATAAATGACCTGATCCTCGGCAGCAGGTGCCGCTCCGGAAGATAGACGGCGTGGATCGCGGTATTGTCGACGGCCTGGTATTCTTTCAGCAGCGGAACGAGGGTTCCGTCGCGGATCAACGGCAGCGACAGGTGCTCCGCCATCCGCATGATGCCTACGCCTTCCAGACAGAGCTGGACGAGCGTCAGCCCATTCGAGCCTCTGAAATTCCCGTTTGCGACGATGTTCTGCACGCCGGTCGGGGTCTGGAAAGGCCATCGGTTCAAGTGTTCGCGCGAGCCGTGCCACAGGAGGCAATTGAAATTGGCCAGATCCTGCGGCGTCTTCGGCTTGCCGAAATTGGATATGAATCGGGGCGAGGCGACGACGATCCTCTGAAGATCGCAGATTTTCTTGCTGATCAGAGCCGAGTCGGTCAGTCGCCCCATACGGATGGCGACGTCGAAGTTTTCTTCAATGAGATTGGCGTTCTGATCATCCAGCGACAGGATCACGTTCAGTCCGGCATGACGCTGGAGAAAGGCGGGTATGCGCGGCACGATTTGGTCCGTGCCGAAGGCGATCGGGGCGGTCACCCTTAGATCGCCGACGACATGCGACTTCGCCGTAGCGATTGCTCCCTCCGCCTGGTCCACCAAGGCGATGATCTCGGCGCAACTCGCTGCAAACTTGCGTCCCTCCTCTGTAAGCCTGAAGCCACGGGTAGAGCGATGCATCAGGCGCACGCCGAGCCGCTTCTCCAGATTGTCGAGCGTGTAGCTTATCGAGGATTGGCTGACCCCCAGGATATGAGCCGCGGCGGTGAAGCCTCCGCCGTCGATGACCGAGCGGAAGACCCGCATTTCGAGAAGCCGGTTGTCCTTCATCTCAGGGCAAGCCTATCGAAAACCTTTACAATAGTGAACTTATCGATACCCATGCCACGTCCCTCCCACGTCCCGTGGCCGCCTCGACAATCTCATTTGAAACAAACGCTTAGATCAAAAATCTTCGTGTCGATATGGCCGCGGGGAAATTTAGATAACTGTTATCAAACCGCACCGAATTGACCCTTGTCAATGCTCGATACAAGTTCGGGCGACGGCAACCACCCCCTAGATCAGCCTGCCGGACGGGCGTTGCTGCATACGAATCAACCGATGAAGAGGAGGCTTCAATGTTAGATCTCGGTAATCGAGTTTCTGTTTATCAACCGGAACAGGCGGGCTTGATTTTCCCGGATATTCCGGAATTCGAGACCGTGGCGGAAGAGCGCCAGCACCGCAAGGAAAGGCTGGTTGCCGCCTGCCGCGCATTCGCCCAGCAGGGATATGACTATGGCTTCGCCGGCCACCTGACCGTGCGCGATCCCGAGCATCCGGAACTCTACTGGACCAATCCCATGGCCGTTCACTTCGCCAAGGTCCAGGTCTCGAACCTCATTCTCGTCGACCATCAGGGGAAGGTGGTGGAAGGCAATTATGCGGTCAATCGCGCCGGGTTCATCCTGCACGCCAACGTTCACGAGGCCCATCCCGACATCATCGCCATGTGCCATGCGCACACGATCTACGGCACGGCCTTCGCATCGCTCGGACGCCCGCTGGAGCCGATCACCCAGGATGCCTGTGCATTTTACGAGGATCATGTGGTCATCGGCGACGTCGCCGGCGCCGTTGCGGTCGAATACAAGGCGGGTACCGACGTTGCGGCGGCCTTCAAGGGCGTCAAGGCGGCGATCCACCAGAACCACGGCCTGCTGACCGCCAGCCGCCACAGCATCGACTCCGCCGCCTTCTGGTTCATCGCCCTGGAACGCTGCTGCCAGCAGCAACTGGCCATCGAGGCAACCGGCCTGAAGCCGACGCATGTTCAGGAAAAGCGGGCGCGCTACAGCCGCGAGCATGTCGGCAGCGACTATATCGGCTGGCTGCATTTCCAGCCGATCTACGAGCAGCTCAAGGACAGCCAGCCCGACATGTTCGACTGAGAGCGATCGCGCACCCGCCGCCGCAAGGGCATCGGGTGCGCGCCCAACGCCTGAAATGGGAGGATTTATCGTCTTGAAAACATACCAGAACTACATTGACGGTCAGTTTGTCGCGTCCAGCGGCACGGTGGGTGTCGAGGTTCTCAACCCGGCCAACCAGAAAGTCATCGCAGTCGTTCCCGATGCCACTGCCGACGACGTCGATGCCGCCGTCGCCGCCGCCACGCGGGCGCAGGCCGGATGGGAGAAGCTGTCCTCCACCCAGCGCGCCGGTTACCTGAGGCAGATCTCCGCGCGGATCCGGGCAAATGTCGATCGCCTGGCAAGAACGATCAGCCTGGAGCAGGGCAAGATTCTTCCGCTTGCCGTCCATGAGGTCAACCTGACCGCCAACTATATCGACTATATGGCCGAATGGGCGCTGCGCATCGAGGGCGAGATCGTCGCCAGCGACAAGGCAAACGAAACGATCCTGCTGTTCCGCAAGCCGATCGGCGTGACGGCCGGCATTCTGCCCTGGAATTTCCCGTTTTTCCTGATCGCTCGAAAATTGGCGCCGGCGCTGGTCACCGGCAATACGATCGTCATCAAATCCAGCGAAGAAACGCCGATCAACGCCTTTGAATTCGCCGGGCTGCTCGACGAAACGGACATTCCCAGAGGTGTGGTCAACATCGTCAGTGGACGTGGGGGAACCACCGGCAGCGCGCTGTCGGCCCATCGCGGCATCGGGCTGGTCAGCTTCACCGGAAGCGTGGCGACCGGGGCAAGCATCATGGCCTCCGCCGCACGCAATCTCACCCGCGTCAATCTCGAGCTCGGCGGAAAGGCCCCCGCCATCGTGCTCGCCGACGCCGATATCGACTTGGCGGTAAAGGCGATCCACGAGTCGCGCATCGCCAATACCGGCCAGCTTTGCAACTGCCCCGAGCGCATCTATGTGCAGCGCGCGGTTCTCGACGAATTCACGCAGAAGATCGCCACGCGCATGAAGGCGACGACCTATGGCGATCCTTTCGGCAACGAGGAGATCATGATGGGGCCGCTCGTCAATCGCCAGGGGTTGCAAAAGGTGGCGGGCCTTGTCGAGCGCGCCGCGGCGGCGGGCGCCGAAACCGTGACCGGCGGGAAGATCGCCCACAAGGACGCCGGCCTCCACTACGAACCGACGGTTCTCGTCAATTGTCGGAACGACATGGAGATCATGCGCAAGGAGATCTTCGGGCCGGTGCTGCCGATCCAGGCGATCGACGACCTGGAAGAAGGCATCGCCCTGGCGAACGACTCCGAATATGGCCTCACCTCTTCGCTCTATACCACCAATCTCAACGCCACGATGAAGGCGACGCGCGAGCTGCGCTTCGGCGAGACCTTCGTCAACCGCAACAACTTCGAAGCGATCCAGGGCTTCCACGCCGGACGCCGCAAGTCCGGCATCGGCGGTGCCGACGGCAAGCATGGCCTCTACGAATATATGGAAACCCACATCGTCTACATCGAAGGCTAATGCCAAACAGCCCGTCCAGATGAGGAGACGCTGGACGGATACTTTTCAACGGGAGGAAAACATGTCGAAATTCATAAAGCTTCTTACATCCGCCGCCACCGTCGTTTGTCTTGGAACGGCGGTCGAAGCCAAGCCGCTGAACGTCACCTGGATCGCTGGAAACGCCGCGTTGCAGACCGAGCACCGCATTCGCGAAGGCTTTGCCAAATATCTGGACGAGAAGGGCATCAAGGACTGGAACGTAACCTTCCTCGACAGCGCCGGCTCGGCCGAAAAGGTGGCCAACAACATCCAGGACGCCGTTTCACGCGGGTCGGATTTCATTCTCGTCACCGTGGCGGATCTGCGGGCGTCCAACAGCGCGCTTGCGGTCGCGGCCGAGGCGAATATCCCCGTCTTCACCGCCGATAGCGGCTGGATTCCCGGCGCCATCACTGATGTGACGACCAACAACTGGCAGATGTCGTCCGAAGTCTCGCTCGAACTGGTCAACCGGATGCGCGGCAAGGGCAATCTCGTCCTCCTGACCGCTGACGGTCTCAAGCCGGTGCGCGAGCGCAGCGACACGCTGCGGGCGATCGTGAAGGAATATCCGGACGTCAAGATCATCGCCGAGCACGACATCAACCTTTCGAACTTCTATCAGGATACGATGAACGCGGTTCAGGATATCTCGACACGGTTCGGCAGCGAGATCACCGCTGTCTGGGCGCCCTGGGACGAGCCGGCGCAGGCTGCGGTCACGGCACTGGCGGCCGCCGGCCTCGATAAGGTTCCGGTGTCCGGCATGGATGGCCACCAGAGTGCGCTCGATGCAATCTGCAAGGAAGACAGCATGTTCATCGCCACCGGCCGCCAACAGTTCGAAGTCTGGGGCGCCAAGCTGGCCGAATATGTCGAGCGGGTGGGCGAAAAGGGCGAGTCCGCCGAAAGCGTGAAAACCGCTGATATTGTCTACTTCCCGGCAAAGCTCTTCACCAAAGCCGACTGCCAGCAAAGCCAGTAACCGCAAGAACGGGCACCTCCAGGGGAGGTGCCCACTCATGCGAGTACAGTTCCGCTCATGACGGAGAATGCACTCGCACATGCAAGCTGGCTTCTGGGAGGGAACCATGGCTGTTAGGCTCCATAATATCAAGGTGCACTATCCCGGCGTGAAGGCGCTCGACGGCGTGTCGATCCAGATCCGCCAAGGCGAGGTGCACGGCATCATCGGTGAGAACGGTGCCGGCAAGTCGACGCTGATGAACGTGCTCAGCGGTTCGGTCCGGGTGACGGACGGCACGATCGAACTCGATGGGGTGGAAACCACATTCGACAAGCCCGCCGACGCGGTCGCACGCGGGATTTCGCTCGTTTCGCAGGAAGGCAGCCTTGTGCCGCACCTGTCCGCGGCGGCGAATATCTGTCTCGGATTCGAATCGACCCATTTCAAATGGGTGCTCCAAAATCGCGAGATGGCGCGCATCGCCGCACGCCTTCGTGACCGTTGGTTCCCCGAGACCGCCATCGATTTCGACGTTCCTGTGAGCGAGCTGCCCTATGCCAGCCAGAAGATCATCGAAATCCTTCGCGCCCTTCATTCCGATCCCAAGATACTCATTCTCGACGAGCCGACGGCCACCCTGCCGGCACGTGAGAAGGACAGCCTTGGCGCACTGATCCGCAAGATTTCCGCCGACGGGGTCGGTGTGGTGTTGATCAGCCATTTCATGGCCGAGGTTCTGCACCTTTCGGATCACATTACCGCGCTTCAGGACGGCAAGGTGGTCGAGTCGCTTCCCAATCAGGACCTGACCGAGCGCGATCTGGTCGGCCTGATGTTCAATCGCCAGGGCGGCTTTGCCCATCTCCAGGGTTCGGCGGCAACGGAAAACACATCCGATTTTTCTGGAATCGCGCCGCTCCTGTCGATCGACGGCTGGCTGGGCGAGAACTTCGAGGTTCAGAATTTCGAGGCACGGCCCGGCGAGATTGTCGGCCTCATCGGCCTGACCGGTGCCGGCCACTCTGATTTCGCCGGCTCCATCTTCCAGCCGCGCTTGGCCAGCCAGGGGAACATGCGCATCGCGGGACGCAACTGCAAGGGACTGAGCGTCAGGCAAATGCGCGTGAGCGGCGTTGCCTATATTCCCGACCATCGCATGACGAATGCCCTGGTCGGCCATTGGACGATCCGCGAGAGCATTTCGCTCGTCAACATCTCCCATGTGGCCGACCGCTTTCTCGGCTACATCAAAAGAGGCGCGGAGAAAAAGGAAGCGGCCGCCCTGGCCCAGAGGCTGAGGGTCAAGATGTCGTCCATCGAGCAGAAGATTTCCGAGCTCAGCGGCGGCAACAAGCAGAAGGTATCGATAGGACGCTGGCTTTATGCCGCGGCCGACAAGGCGTCGATTTTCATTTTCGTCGAGCCGACAGAAGGGGTGGATATCGGTTCCAAGCAGGAGATCCACAACCTGATGCGATCGCTCGCCAAGGATGGCGCCGCCGTTATCGTGGTGTCTTCGGATCTGCTGGAGATCGCCGCCGTGGCGGATCGCGTCGTCCCCTTCAGCCGTGGCCGCAGCGGGCCATCCATCTCCAAATCCGAGTTCAGCGAAAAGACGTTCGTTGACGCCATTGTGGGTATTGCAGCATGACAACGATATCTGAAACGACATCGACCAACCCTGCGGCCGCGCCGGTTGCCAGGCGGAAAACCGATTTGCGGCTCGTCGCGCAGAAATACGGAACCTTGCTGGTGCTGTTTCTCGTCATCGCCGCCTGCGGGGCGATCAGCGACCGGTTCTTCACCGTGTCCAATCTCCTGAACATCCTTCAGCAGATATCGATGCTGACGATCGTCGCCGTGGGGCTTACCTATGGCTTTGCCGCCAAGGAAATGGATTTGTCGGTCGGATATACCGTCGGCCTTGCGGGCCTGGCCGCGCCGCTGCTCTTGATCGCCGGTTACTCGCTTCCCGTCGCCCTGGCCGCCGCGCTTGCCTGCGGCATCGTCGTCGGCGCGGTGAATTCGCTGCTGGTCGTGTCGATCGGCGTGCCGTCGCTGATCGCGACCCTGGCGACCGGTTCCATCCTGTTCGGTGTGAACTTCATACTATCGGGCGGCCGGGCCATTTATGGCGGCTTGCCCGCCAGCTATCTGTCGATCGGCCAGGGCAGGCTGTTCGGCATTCCCTCGACGGCCGTGGCGATGCTGCTGGTCGTCGGCATTTCCTGGTTCCTGCTCGAGCGGACGGTGTTCGGGCGCAGGCTCTACGCGGTCGGCGGCAATGCGCGCGCGGCGGAACTGTCCGGAATCAACGGCCGCTCCTTCCGCGCCATCGGCCTCGCCTTCAGCGCCCTGTTCGCCGCCGGCGCCGGCATTCTCCTTTCGGCCCGGCTCGGCTCTGGCCAGCCCAATGCCGGCGAAACCTATCTTCTGGATGGTCTGGCCGCCGTCTTCATTGGCATGACGATGCTTCGCCCGGGCACCGCGACGGTCCTTGGAACCTTCTTCGGCGCCTTGCTGATCGGCGTGATGAACAATGGCCTGAACCTGGCGGGAATGGATACCTACGTGCAGAGCATCGTGAAGGGCATCGTCATCGTGATCGCCGTTTCCATCGTCTCGCGCACCACGAGCCTGAAGCTGCTTTGAGGCTTGCGAGCCTCTTGAAGGAAGGAGACCATCATGAACGAGAAACAGAAACTGAGCCGCGAAGTCGTTGACGTCGTGATCGTCGGTGCGGGACCGAGCGGCGCCGTCGCCGCCAAGCGTTTCGCCGAAGCCGGCATGAGCGTCGTTTGCCTGGAGCAGGGTGGCGCACCGGATTACACGCTGATCAAGAACGACCGGCTCGACTTCGAGCTGTCGAAGGATCGCCATTTCAGTTGGAACCCGAACCACAGGCAGGCGCCTTCCGATTATCCGGTCGACGACAGTGAATCGGAAGTCGCGCCCTTGATGTGGAATGGCATCGGCGGAAGCTCGGTGCTGTATGCGGCGGCCTGGCATCGTTTCCGCCCCAGCGATTTCCGCGTTCGCACGCTCGATGGCGTCGCCGATGACTGGCCGATTTCCTATGACGACCTGGCGCCGTTCTACGATCGCGTCGCGGAGGACTTCTCCGTCTCCGGCGTCGCAGGCGATCCCGCCTTTCCCTATCACGACGTGCCGTTGCCGCCCTTCGAACTGAAGGAGATGGAAAAGAAGATGATCGCCGCGCATGAGCGGCTCGGATGGCACTGGTGGCCGGGCTCCAATTCGATTGCCAGCGTGAAGCACAACAATCTCGAACCCTGCGTTCGCCGTGGCGCCTGTCTCTGGGGCTGTTTCGACGGCGCGAAGGCGTCCGTCGACAGGACGCACTGGCCCGTTGCAAGGCGTCTGGGGGCAAAGCTTCTGCCGTTCTCGCGGGTGTTGCGCGTGGAGACCGACAGCAGAGGCCTGGCGACGGGCGTCACCTATGTCGACAAGGAAACCGGCGAAACGCTGCTGCAACGGGGCCGTATTGTCGTCATCGCGGCCAATGGCCTCGGCACGCCGCGCCTGCTCTTCAACTCGACATCGGGCGCAAACCCTGACGGTCTCGGCAATTCGTCCGGCATGGTAGGCAAGCGCCTGATGATGCACCCTTATGCCACCGTGATCGGTCTGTTCGATGACTTCTTCGAAAACTGGCAGGGACCGTTCGGCCAGCGCATGTATTCGATGGAGTTCGCCGAGACGCGCAAGGATACCGATTTCGTTCGCGGCGCGAAATGGCAGCTCATGGGAACCGGTGGCCCACTGAACACAGTCGGCGCATTTCCGTGGGGAGATAATGCCGGATGGGGAGCGGATTTCCACAAGACAGTCAACAAGCGTTTCGGCCGTTCGATCGACTGGTCGATCATCGCTGAGGATCTGCCGGAGGAACACAACCGGGTCGTCCTGCACCCGACCCTTACGGATGCGGACGGGGTGCCTTCACCGAAGATGATCTACAAGAACAACGAGAACACCCGCCGCCTGATGAAATTCAACGTCGAGCGGGCCTCCGAGGCGCTGCGCGAAGCGGGGGCCTACGAGGTTCTGCAAGCGCCATTCTTCCGCGAGACCGGCTGGCACATGCTCGGAACCTGCGTCATGGGCGACGATCCGCAGACATCCGTCGTCGACTCCTATGGCCGCCTTCACGACGTCGCGAACCTGTTCATCATGGACGGCAGCGTCATGCCGACGTCGAGCTGCGTCAATCCGACGGGAACGGTCGCGGCGCTGGCGTTGCGAAGCGCCGAGCATGTGGTCGAGACGGCGCGGGAACAGCACGTCAGCCTTGAACACGCGTAAGACGAAACGCGCTGTCGACCGGTCATGCGGCTGGCTCGATGACCATGAGAGCCGATGGCCCCAATGGGCCGATGACAGCGAGCGTTACAAGACAGGAGATCATTCATGGACACGCATGCCCCTAGCCAAACCCTTGTTTCCAGATCAGATCGGCTGCGCCACGTGAAGGAGCGTATCGAGCGCAACACGTCGCGGCTGTTATGGGCCGTCGATGCGCTCATTCCCGCCGACCCCTCTTTGGGAATGCCTTCGGCCAGCGAGGCCTCGGTCATCGACGTTCACCTTCCGCAGGCCCTGACCCTGCGCGACGACATGCAGGACCGGTTCTTCGCGGCGGTGGAGCGTCTTCCTGCCGAGGCGCCCGCAAACGGCCTTGAAACCCTCCAGGCACTGGGGCCGGCGGATTTCGACCTGCTCTGTCGTATGATCGCCGGGTCGTTCTTCCTCGATGAAAAGGTGAACGCGGCGCTGGGCTACACGGCCCAGCAGGCGATCACCGCCACGCCGGATTACGATTACCTCATGGAGGCGATCGAGCCGGTCATCGAACGAGGCCAGATCTACACCGCCGTGTGACGGGCTGAACAAGTGAGACAAGGATCCGCTCCGGAAATGCCAAGCTGAATATCTGGCATGGAAAGGCAGGATCGTTGAGGAGATACCCATGAAGATCCTGGTCCCTGTAAAGCGGGTTGTTGATTACAACGTGAAGATCCGCGTGAAGTCCGACGGTTCGGGCGTCGAGCTTGCCAACGTGAAGATGTCGATGAACCCGTTCGACG
>NZ_JACBFT010000038.1:0-10429 GCF_021401195.1 Shinella sp. NM-101
CACCGGCGATCAGGTTCCAGAATGTCCGGTCATAGATGCCCTTTTTGAAATGCGGTCAATCAAGCGTTCCCGCTCCGTTCAAGCTTAGCGTACGATTTCGAGCAGCTCTTGTTCTGACCCCCTTACACGCTGGTCACGACACGGACCTTCCTGTCACGCTTCGGGTTAGGGACTTTGCGCGACCTGCCGAACCTCGAATTGCTCGAAGATGCCGGCCTGCTGAGCAGGGACAGGAGGTTCGATGGCGACATGCCGATCGCATCGGACGAACAGGACGAACAAGCCGACTTCGAGGACGACAGCAGCGAGGACTACCAGGCTTCGGATCGCTGACCATTCACAGGCTTTGCCCGGATCCGGGAAAGGGGATTCAGGTTGAGAATCTAGATCTACGGGTATTGACCCTGCAGTGGCTACAGGCCGTAGCACCCTTTCTTCATGCGAATCAGGGCTCGGACTAAAATGATCGAGGCAATACTCCACCGGCTCGGGCCGCTCGTCTTGTTTGTGCTGCTTGTCGCCGGACTTAACGGCTGTACCACCATGAGCCTCGACGATATCGGCGATCCGTCGCCGAAAATTCCGGTCAAACTCGTCGGAGAGATGGCAAAGAAAGGGATGACGCCGGAGAGCCCAGTGCTGATACGGATCTTCAAACAAGAAAGCGAGCTCGAGATTTGGAAGCAGGATCGGACCGGTCGCTACGCACTTTTGAAGGTGTATCCGATGTGCCGATGGTCAGGAAAACTCGGCCCGAAAACCCGGACCGGCGATCGGCAGGCGCCCGAAGGATTTTATCATGTCTCCACAGGCATGCTGAATCCCAAGTCGCAATTTTATCTATCGTTCAACCTTGGCTATCCGAACCGCCTCGAGGCGGCACTGAATTACACCGGCGAAGCTCTGATGGTCCACGGCGCTTGTTCTTCGTCGGGATGCTACGCGATGACCGACCAAGGTGTCGGCGAAATCTACGCCCTCGTGCACAGCGCACTCGCCGGTGGCCAAGACAAGTTTCAGGTGCAGGCATATCCGTTTCGCATGACCGTGGAGAATATGGTGGCCAATCGCAGCGATCCGAACTTCGCGTTCTGGAAAAACCTGAAAGAAGGTTACGACGCCTTCGAATTTTCCAAGCGGCAGCCAAAAGTCGCGGCGTGCAATCGTCGATATGTTTTCAACGCCGATTTCGACAGGGACCCTACCAACCCCCTTGCTGCCTGTCCCCCTCTTAAACAGGCTATAGATCCGACCCTTTCCGCCAAAGTTCAACAAGAGGATCAGAAACTGACCGCGCTGCTCGACAAGGATTCTCCTGCGACCGTGACCGCCTATGCTGACGGTGGGATGCACTCCAGCTTCCGCGAACTGCTGAAGCAAAACGGCGCCGACAAGCTTGCCCAGAAAATCTCGACCATTAAGTACCCGATCAGCCGTCCAGACGCGGCCTTGGCGGACCCTTACCAGGGCGAGCCTTGGAAACCGGCGCTTAGCCGTTCCGAAAAGGACAGAGACGCCGATTGATGGGGCAGTTCTTCACCTGAAGTTCAATTTGCGCGAGCATGGAACGCGCTCAACGAGGGAACGATTGTCTTTTATCTCGGCTACGCTGGCTCTTCACGTTTGTGGCGCGGTTTCGTCTAGGCGTATTTTCTTGCCCAGGTGATATCCATCAGGTCCTCGACCGGGACGGGGAAGTTCTTCAAGGCTGAATGTAAACGCTCCACATCGCCAGCATGTTCTTTAGTCACGCTTCGGCAAATTGGCGATTGACCCTGTAGCCGCTACAGGCTGTAGACCTAAGCTCGAACGAATCTGACGAAGGAAGCCTATCCAAGAGATGCGGCGGGGTCCCATTTCGCGGCATTCAGTCCGTCGAGCAATCTTTGTTTGGCGCCAGCCGAGAAGCGGGACTAACTGCAGCGACGGCGCGGGGCGACATCGGCGCGCGGTGTGGGCGCCTCGCGCTCGACTTCCACTAACGATCAGGCCCAGCCAATGAGGGGAAATCATATTGCCGACTAGTTCCGTTAGACATCGAACCGTCTGGATTGCGATCGCTTTTGTCCTCGCGCTTCTTTTCGACATCGCGACAAAGTGGCTGATCGTTAACGTCGTCATGGTCCCGCCGCGGACGATTGAGCTTGTGAGCTACTTCAACCTGACACTGGGTTTCAATACCGGCGTCAGTTTCGGAATGTTCAGCGATATCTTCTTTGAGCGTCCGTTATTGCTGGCCACCATAAAGACCGTCATAACCATCGGGCTGATCGTCTGGGCAATGCGAGCGGATCGGACGTTGGAAGCGACTGCGCTCGGTTTGATTGCCGGTGGGGCGGCCGGAAATATTCTTGATCGCGTGTGGCATGGCGCCGTCACCGACTTTCTCGATTTTCATATCGGGACTTGGCATTGGCCCGCTTTCAACATGGCAGATGTCGCGATCACCATCGGGGCAGCGCTGCTTATCGCAGGCTCGATCTTTTCTTTTGAGCCCGCACGCACACCCGGACCGTCCAGTACCGAGAAGCGCTGAATGAAGACGTTGTCGGGTTTCAGCCGCACGCGACGCTGGACCAGTGCATCGGCTTTCTATGTGCAGAAATAATGGGAAAACTTGAATGAGCGAGAAACACCGCGAGGACGAAATACGGCTCGACGCGAGAAATGCCTCCGAGCGAACGACGCTTGTCTGGGTCCTTGCCATCAATCTGTTGCAAGTGATCGTCGCCGGCGTCGTTGGCGTCTTCGCTGACTCGACCGGTCTTCTGGGAGCAGCCCTCGATAATATGGGCGACGCTGGCGTTTATGCCATCAGCCTTTACGCCGTCGGTCGGACGGTAGTGGCAAAGGTGCGTGTTGCGCGCCTGTCCGGAATCCTGCTGATCGCCCTGGGTCTGGCACTTTTCGTCGAGGTAGGGCGTCGGTTTTTCGTAGGCGCCGAGCCGATTGGCTTGGCCATGATCATTACCGCCTTCATCAATGCCGCGCTGAATGTCATTTGCCTGAAGCTTCTTCGATCGCATCGCGATCAGGGCGTTCATCTGAAGGCGTCGTGGATTTTCACGACGAACGATATGATCGCCAATGCCGGCATTGTCGTTTCGGGCGCAGCGGTTATGTTCTTCGCTTCTCCTTATCCGGATCTGGTTATCGGGGTGTTGGTTGCAGGCATCGTCCTGCGGGGTGGCTGGGAAATCCTGGAAGAGGCGAAGGACGCATCTTAGCGGCCTGCAATGTAGGAGATCGGCGTTCATTGCAGTTCACGACGCTGGTCGGCAATTCGCCTGCCGCCACAGACGCATTGGAACGAGGGCCTCAAACAGTCGAATGCGCTCTCTGCCTGCGCCGGCCACCCACTTCCCAGCCGCCGCTTTACATCAAAGCGGCTTTTGAATCTGTGTTGGCCCCTAATGCTTCGGCGAAAGAGAATCGATGATGCGGCAGTCGGCGACCGTTCCACAACTACACTGGTCGATAATACTGTCTAGTTCCGCCTTCAACGCCTGCAGGTCGCGGATCTTGCGCTCGACCTCGGCGCGATGCTCGTTGGCAATTTCGTCGACCGCCATGCATGACTGGTCACGGTCGTCACTCAGCCTCAGAAGACCGCGTACCTGATCGAGGGAAAATCCAAGGTCGCGCGCGCGACGGATGAAGCTCAGTCGATTCAGGTGCGCATGGTCATAGGCGCGGTAGTTGCCCTCGGTGCGGCCCGGTTCGGGCAGCAAACCGTTCTTTTCATAAAAGCGGATCGTTTCAACCTTGGTGCCGGTTTTCTTGGCAAGATACCCGATTGTCAGAATGTTTGGCGACATGGCTTGACCCTGTAGTTGCTACAGGCCTCATGTAAGGCGCCAGTTCGTAATTGTCGAGGTGACGTCATGGCTTCCAGCGCGTTGAAATTGAAGATCAAGGGCATGGATTGCGCTGCCTGCGCAATGAAGATTGAAAACGCGATGAAGCGCTTGCCAGGCGTCAGCGACATCAATGTCAATTACAGTCAGGAAAGCATGGTCATCATGCTGGATAAGGACAGGACCTCGCCGCAGACTGTCGAGGACAAGATCAAAGGGCTCGGCTTCACCCCAATTTCAGCGGGCGCGGACAATCAAGCTGGTGCCAGCCAGCTCCCGGACTACCACGACCAGGCATGGTGGAAGGGTAAGAAGGGGCGTCTCGTCATCTTCACTGGCGCGATGTTTGCAGTTGCCTGGAGCATCGCCCACGTATCTCCGGACTGGGGTCAGATCGCTTACTCGGTAGCGGCGCTGATCGCCATCGTTCCGTTCGCAAGACGTGCCTTCGTCGGTGCTGTCTCCGGAACGCCGTTTAGCATCGAAACGCTGATGACGGTTGCCGCGCTCGGGGCGTTGCTGATTGGGGCCGCCGAGGAGTCGGCGGTCGTAATCCTGCTGTTTGCCGTTGGCGAGCTTCTCGAAACCATCGCGGCCGGCCGCGCCCGGGCTGGTATCAAGGCATTGATCGATCTTGTCCCAAGGACTGCCTTTCGCGAGCGCGATGGCGTGGTCGAGAAGGTTGCAGTAGAGGAACTGGCGATCGACGACATAGTCGTCGTGCGGCCCGGCGATCGTGTTCCCTCCGATGGCAAAGTCACGCAGGGCTTTTCCGAACTCAACGAGGCTCCGGTGACAGGTGAGTCCGTTCCGGTCGCCAAGAACGTCGGCGACAAGGTCTATGCCGGCAGCATCAACACCAATGGCGAGCTTCGGGTGGCGATCAGTCATGTCGCGGCCGACAATACAATCTCGCGCATCATTCATATGGTCGAGGAAGCGCAGTCGTCGAAGGCACCAATGGCACGGCTGATCGATCGCTTCAGCGCCTGGTATACGCCGGCGGCTATGGTGGTGGCGGCGCTGGTCATCGTCGTGCCGCCGATCTTCTTCGGCGGCGAGTGGGCGACGTGGATCTACCGTGGCCTCTCCACGCTCCTGATCGCCTGCCCCTGTGCGCTGGTCATCTCCACGCCGGCGGCCATAGCGTCCGGACTTGCGGCCGGCGCTCGCAAGGGTCTGCTTATCAAGGGCGGCGCGGCACTTGAGACGCTCGGAAAGGTCAAGACCGTCGCCTTCGACAAGACAGGAACGCTGACCCGCGGCCGACCGCAGGTCACGGATGTGTTGGCAATTGTCGGGACAGAGGCCGATGTGCTGGCCCGCGCGGCCGCCGTCGAACGGAACAGCAGCCATCCGCTAGGCGTCGCGATTGGTGAAGCGGCGGTCGCAAAAGGCTTATCTGTGCCGGCAAGCTTCGGCGGTGCCAAGGCAACGCCCGGAAAAGCGGTTACTGCGCGGTTGAAGAACGGCTTCGTCTCCGTCGGGTCTCCCCGATTTGCCGCCGAGCAGGCCGTACTCGATGACGAATTTGCCCGGCGGATCACCTACCTTGAGGAAGAAGGAAAGACGGTCGTCGTTCTGATGATGAACGGCAAGATTGAGGGCCTGATCGCGCTCAGGGACGAGCCGCGGGACGACGCCGCAACTGCCATCCGGCATCTGCAGGATATCGGCGTCAAAACTATCATGCTCACCGGCGACAATCAGCGCACGGCAATAGCGATAGGATCGGCGCTCGGACTGGACGTGAAGGCGGAACTACTTCCGGACGCCAAGCTTGCCGAGATCTCGCGCCTCAAGACGCAAGCGCCCATCGCCATGATCGGCGACGGTATCAATGACGCTCCGGCGCTCGCCACCGCTTCGGTCGGGGTGGCAATGGGCGGAGGAACCGATGTCGCGCTGGAAACCGCCGACGCCGCGCTGCTTCGCGACAAGGTTATGGGAGTGGCCGATCTCATTGCCCTCTCAAAGGCGACGCTTGGCAACATCTGGCAAAATATCGGGCTCGCTCTTGGTCTCAAGGTCATTTTCCTCGGCACGACGCTTTTCGGTGTTACCACGCTTTGGATGGCGATTCTGGCTGATACGGGGGCGACGGTCCTGGTAACAGCCAATGCACTTCGCCTTCTTCGCCATCGCCGCCGTGATATCGAGTAGGAGCAACTGGAAAGGAGGCCGATGCCCTGCTTTCCGGATCTACAGCGCTTTCCGAGAAATTCGAAATTCATCAATCGACCCTCGTTAAGGGGGTCGCCAAAATGCGTCAGTTCGAAGATGCGATCGAAATAATGCCGGGAGAAACCCTAGCTTTGAGGGCGGGCGCATCGCACATCATGTTTGCGAAGCTTAGGAAGCAACTGGCGGCAGGGGAGCGCTTCGCCGTCAGTCTCAACTTCAAGAACGCTGGCTCGACAACCGTGGACTTGGCTGTCCAGGGGCTCGGGGTTTCCAAGCCCGCCAAAGCCCATGACGACGCAGGCCGAAGGCTGACTGACCGTGCTGAAGATTGTCCGCACCGCTGCTTAGTTGCCGGCGCGATTCCTGTCGCGATCTTAATCGGCGCCTGGCCCTGATGCCGCCGCCCGCGGGGCGGGAGCGTGCAACCTGCGATCGCCACAGGTCTCCAGGTGCTCTTATCCTCTCGACGGCCTGTCTGTCAGGTCAGGAACTCGCAATAGAACCAATTCGTGCTGAGCGAGGTCGAAACCGAGAGACAGCCGCGGTGTCAGGCCGGATGTAGAAGAGGTCGACCGGCCTGACGGAGACGTCGGGGCGCTCAGTTCGAGACCGTGTATCCGAGGTCCACAACCGTCTCCTGCAGTATGTCGGCGCCGATGATCTCGGGATCGATCTGAACGATCGCCCTAGTGCTATCGAGTGAAACGTTGACGTCCAGCACGCCGGGAAGCGCGCGTAGGCCCTTCTCGACCTTTGCGACACAGCTCGCGCAGTCCATTCCGACCACATTCATTTCTACAGTTTCCATCTGAAATCCTTTCAGGACTAAGCTGACGTGAGTTAAGTTTCCCAACGCGTCAAAACTTTGCACCCTGTAGCGGCTGCAGGGTCAACCCAAAGGGCTCACGGTTCCTAGAAATTTTTGGGCCCTTCGATCATTTGCCGCCAAGCCAATGTCCGGGAGGCATCCGCAGCCAATGAAGCGCCGTTGATCCAGTACCACTCTGCATCGTGCTACGTACCGAGTTAAAAACCTAGGAACGCAGATCAGAGCTATAAAGCCCCAGATTGAGGTGTTTAGCAGGGCCTCTGCCCTGCACGCTTAATCAGATGGTGGTGGAACCGGGTCACGCTTCATACCTGATGCTATGCGATATGTTTGCCGGCGGGCATTGTGATTACTCTGGTGTGACCGGCAGTGCTCGCTTGTGTGCGGTCGCTGTGTACATGGTGAGGATTCGCTCGCGAGCTGGTTCCGTGATCACCTTACCCTCGAGAAAATCGTCAATCTCGTCGTAGGTGACGCCGTAAGCCTCCTCGTCAGGACGCAGCGGCGCATCGCTTTCTAGGTCGGCGGTCGGCACCTTGTCGATCAGTTCCTGTGGCGCTCCGACGTGCTTTGCAATTGCACGGACGCGGCGCTTGGTAAGACCCGAAAGTGGAAGGATATCCGCAGCGCCGTCTCCGAATTTCGTGAAGAACCCCATCAGCGCCTCGGCGGCGTGATCCGTACCGATCACCAAGCCGCCGACGGCGCCCGCCAACGCGTATTGCGCAATCATGCGCTGACGTGCCTTGATATTGCCGAGGTGGAAATCGACCCTCTCTACCTCAAACAATTCTCCTGCCTGACGACGGATCTCTGCAAGCATGGCATCGGCAGCCGGTTTGATGTCGATGGTGACGGTTCGATCGGGACGGATCGCCGCTAAGGCTTTCTGCGCATCGGCTTCATCAGCCTGAACGCCATACGGGAGCCGCACTGCGACGAATTCCGCTTTGTGGCCGTGCTCGCGCAGGCGGTTTGAAGCGGTCTGGGCCAGGATGGCGGCGGTCAGGGAATCCACGCCGCCGCTGATGCCAAGGACAAAGGCCCGTAATGCCCTAGTGCGAAGGTAATCGGCCAGAAACGCGATCCGACGTTCTGTCTCTGCTGCTGCATCGAAGCTCGGTGCGACGCCGAGTGCGTGGATGATATCGGCCTGTTGATGCAGCAAGGTCGTTCCTTCGTTTGACGAACGCATCAATAGCTAAGCCCAGGCGCGGTGACGTCAAGGCCTTTCATAGGGGCTGATCAATTCCCTCGATGTCGGTCATCTGTTTCGCGTTCGTCAGTTGGGCTGGAAGGCGTCTACCCGGGAAGCGGCAAGCTTACAGCGGAAAGTTGCCTGTTGCAGCGCGTGGTCGTGGCTTAATTTGTGTGACCAATGGCCGAGGCCGTCGTGAGGATCCGGCCATTAGGTCATTCAGCAGCCTGCAGACTGCGCCTCTGGTTCTCGGTTACAGCATGATCCGCTTCGGATGCGGCTGGCAGTCGCCATCCCTTGATCAGCCCATAGACGGCCGGAATGACGACCAGCGTCAGCAGCGTCGACGACACCATGCCGCCGATCATCGGTACGGCGATCCGTTGCATGATCTCCGATCCCGTGCCGGTCCTCCACAGGATCGGCACGAGGCCGGCCATGATGGCGGCGACGGTCATCATCTTCGGTCGGACGCGCTCGACCGCGCCGACCATGATCGCCCGATTGAGGTCCGGCTTCGAGAAGGAACGACCCTCCTGTTCGCAGGCTTCGCGTTGCTCCTTCAGGGCGTGGTCGAGATAGATCAACATGATCACCCCGGTTTCCGCCGCCACGCCTGCAAGGGCAATGAAGCCGACGGCGACCGCCACCGAGGCGTTGAAGCCCATCCACCACATCAGCCAGATGCCGCCGACCAGCGCGAACGGCAGCGACAGCATTACGATGACAGTCTCCGTCAGCGCCTTGAAGTTCAGGTAGAGCAGCAGGAAGATCAGGGCCAGGGTCAGGGGAACGACGACGGCCAGTCGTGCTTCGGCCCGTTGGAGATATTCGAACTGACCGCTCCAGGCGACGGAATAGCCTGGAGGCATCGTCACGCTCCTTGCCACTGCCTGCTGGGCTTCGGCGACATAGCCGCCGAGATCGCGGTTGGCGATGTCGACGTAGATGTAGACGGCGAGCTGGCCGTTTTCGGTGCGGATGGTTGTCGCTCCGCGCGTCAGCTTGACGTCCGCGACCTCGCCGAGAGGAACCGTCCCGCCGCCCGGCAGGGATATCTGCACGTCCCTGGCGATCGACTGCGGATCGCTTCGCGAGGCCCGTGGATACCGTATTGCCACGCCATATCGTTCCCGGCCTTCGACCGTCTGGGTAACGACCTCGGAGCCCAGCGCCATGCCGACAACGTCCTGGACATCGTTGATGGTCAGCCCGTAACGGCCGAGCGCCGTTCGATCGGGAACGATGTCGAGGTAGTAGCCGCCGATCACCCGCTCGGCATAGGCGCTCGACGTACCGGGGATTGTCTTCAGCACGCTTTCGATTTGGCGAGCGACTTTTTCCATCTCGCCGAGATCTGTACCGTAGACTTTAACCCCGACGGGCGTTCTGATCCCGGTCGACAGCATATCGATGCGGGCGCGGATCGGCATGGTCCAGGCATTGGAGACGCCGGGGAACTGCAGGGCGGCGTCCATCTCCTGTTTCAGGCTGTCGGTGGTGACCCCCGGCCGCCATTCCGACTTCGGCTTCAGGGTGATGATCGTCTCGAACATCTCCGTCGGCGCCGGGTCGGTGGCGGTCAGCGCCCGCCCGGCCTTGCCAAAGACGGTTTGGACTTCCGGGAAGGACTTGATGATGCGGTCCTGCGTCTGCATCAGCTCGGCCGCCTTGGTGACCGATATGCCGGGCAAGGTGGTCGGCATGTACATCAGCGTGCCCTCGTCGAGATTGGGCATGAACTCGCTACCGATATGCTGGACGGGCCAGGCAGTGACCCCGAGGATGACGAGCGCCGCCAGAATCGTCAATGTCTTGACCCGCAACACCCCAGCAATGACGGGGCGGTAGATCCAGATCAGGAACCGATTGAGAGGGTTCTTGTGCTCGGGAACGATATAGCCCCGAACGAAGAGGATCATCAGTGCAGGCACAAGCGTCACCGATAGCAGGGCGGCAGCAGCCATCGAGAAAGTCTTGGTGAAGGCGAGCGGCCCGAACAGCCGGCCTTCCTGCGATTCCAGTGTAAAGATCGGCAGGAACGACACGGTGATGATCAGCAGGCTGAAGAACAGCGCCGGCCCGACCTCGCTCGCCGCCTCTATGAGGATTTCCACCCGTGGCTTGTCAGGCGGCGCACGCTCGAGATGCTTATGGGCATTCTCGATCATGACGATCGCCGCGTCGATCATCGCGCCGATGGCGATAGCGATGCCGCCGAGGCTCATGATGTTTGCACCGATCCCGGTTCGGGCAGAGGTCGCGGACCTGTCCATGCTGTCGGCGCACGCCGACGCAAACGAGCTGATGCGCTGGCTGTCCGGCTTCCGTCGGCCGCCGTCCCGCGTGTTCATCGTGCAT
>NZ_JACBFT010000039.1:0-7689 GCF_021401195.1 Shinella sp. NM-101
GATCCCGGTTCGGGCAGAGGTCGCGGACCTGTCCATGCTGTCGGCGCACGCCGACGCAAACGAGCTGATGCGCTGGCTGTCCGGCTTCCGTCGGCCGCCGTCCCGCGTGTTCATCGTGCATGGTGAAGACGATGCCTCCGAAGCGCTGCGCGTGCGGATCGACCGCGAGCTTGGATGGAACGCAGTCGTCTCACGCCAGAATCAGGCTTTCGACCTATGACGATCAACAACGTCGAACCCGAGGTTCCTTCTCAGCCGACGCTACGCGTGCGGCGCCTGCGGCTGCACACTCAGCACCAGGCCGTGGTGGTGATGCGCACCGATTGCCATGTCTGCCGCTCGGAGGGTCTGTCCGCGCGCACCCAGGTCCTCGTCTCGATCGGCGCGAGACAGGTACAGGCAACGCTCTTTCAGGTCGAAGGAGATGCATTGCTCGCTCAGGATGAAGTCGGTCTTTCTGAAACAGCCTGGCAGATCCTCGGCGTTAGCGAGAATGACAATGTGACGGTGACCCATCCTCCGGCCGTGGAGTCTCTGACGAGCGTGCGCCGTCGCATATATGGCAATCGCCTCGACGCGCACGCCTTTGCCGAAATCGTGAGCGACGTGGTCGCAGGCCGCTATACCGAGGTCCATCTCGCCGCCTTTCTGACCGCCAGTGCCGCGCTTCCTCTCGACGAGAGCGAGACTGTTGACCTCACGCGCGCCATGGTCGATGTCGGCGACCGGATGAGCTGGAATGCTCCGATCGTTGTGGACAAGCACTGTGTCGGCGGGTTGCCGGGCAATCGAACCACGCCGATCGTCGTCGCGATCGTGGCCGCCAATGGCCTTGTCATGCCGAAGACGTCTTCGCGCGCGATTACCTCGCCAGCCGGCACCGCCGACACAATGGAAACGCTTGCCCCTGTCGACCTCAGCATCGAAACCCTTCGACGCGTCGTGGAAGCAGAAGGCGGATGCATCGCCTGGGGCGGGGCGGTGCATCTCAGCCCCGCCGACGACATTTTCGTCCGGATCGAACGCGAACTCGACGTGGATACCGAGGGACAGCTTGTCGCTTCCGTCCTTTCAAAAAAAATCGCCGCTGGCTCGACGCATGTGGTTATCGACATCCCGGTTGGGGCAACCGCCAAGGTGCGCAGCGAAGCGGCCGCCGATCAGCTCGCCAGTCGCCTCAGCGCCGTCGCTGCCCGTTTCGATCTGGCCCTGACCTGCGTCCAGACCGACGGTTCGCAACCCGTCGGGCGCGGCATCGGCCCAGGTCTAGAAGCCTTCGACGTCCTGGCGGTTCTTCAAAACGCGCCGGATGCGCCGGACGATCTGCGACGCCGCGCGATCCTGTTGGCGGGCGCCGCGCTTGAGATCGGTGGAAAGGCCGCAAAGGGGAAAGGTGAAGCGCTTGCGTTGGCGACCTTGGTCGACGGTCGTGCCTGGTCGAAGTTCATGGCGATCTGCGAGGCGCAAGGCGGACTTCGTGAGCCACCGAAGGCCGCACAGGTTCATCCGTTGATCGCGTCGCGCGCCGGCCGCGTCGTCCATATCAACAATCGCAAAATCGCCCGACTCGCCAAGCTCGCCGGAGCGCCGGAGTCGAAGGCGGCAGGCGTCCAAATGGCCGTCCGCCTCGGCGACGAGATCGCCAGCGGCCAGCCGCTTTTGCACGTTCACGCCGAGACGGCTGGTGAACTTGGCTACGCACTGGACTATGCCGCGCATGCAGGCGACCTTTTCGAGGTCGAAAGTTGACGTGGCGGCTGTCCATTTGGATACGCCGGCACCGTTCGGCCGGCGCATTCTCGATCTACCAGCGCTTGATGCACTGGATGGTCCTTATCCTGTGTATCATCCAGGTCCCCACGGCCTGGGCGATCCAACGCACGCACATGGCGCACCTTTTCTTGAAACCTAAACCCTTCGACCTTTTCCTGCATCAGGTTCACGCCTGGAGCGGATGGCTGATTATGGCGCTGGCGCTCAGTCAACTTATTCTGCGCTTCACATATGGCCGACCACCTCCGATCCAGGGCATGTCGGTGCTTGAGCGCATGATCGCAGGGGTCACTCATGCGGTGCTCTACGGCCTATTGCTCGCACTGCCGATCACAGGCACGATCGCTATGTACGTGACGTTCCGCATCGCTTCTCTGCACAGCCTGCTGAGCTGGATGCTTCTGGTCGTTGCGACCACTCACGCCCTCGCTGCTCTGTGGCATCACTTCTGGCGTCGCGACGACGTGCTGCGGCGAATGATCAGGAACACGAAATAGCGCGCCGGACAGTCAGCCCACGGGTAAATTCTATCTAGTCGAGCGCGCTTCTCCGCGCGAGCAGCACACTCATTTGCGGAGATTGGCGCGCAGGTCGTTTCGGTGAGCGGCCTCGCAAGCATTGATCCCTACGTGTTTGATGCAGCGCAAAGTGATCATTCTGGATCTGCGCTAGATTTGCCCCCAGTTTCTACATTCAAGCAAACCGAAGGATGAGCCGTGGTGGCCGCCGGCGTGACAATGGTCAAGGCGTTCAGAAGGTCGCATAATTGGGCGACCGCCTTGCGGCGCGGGTTTATCCTTTTCTTCGCCATCGCGTTCGGGCTTACGGCGTTTCTCACAGATGGCGGGCATCAAGCGCGTGCTGCTTCAAGGGAGGGCATCCCGGCGCTCATGACTCAAGCTGGGGATTGTGCCGACCTCCTCGTGCGCATGCCCTGCGACAACGATACCCAACGCGGCGCCGAGCACCCGTGCGACAGCGGTCACTGCCTGTCGAGCCTCGGGTGCTTCCTCTGCGCTCCGCTGAACACGGCCTGGAGCTGGCGCACGTTGAACGCCGAGACAGTCTCGCCGGCTGCATCGCCCGTGCCCTCATCCGCGGAGTTGCGTCGTCAGAAGCGACCTCCGCGATCCATCTTGGTCATCTGAGCACCTTCGGCCTGTTCTGTCCGTGTGCTCCAGCCGACCCGAGGACTGGCACAATGCCTTAGTCTTCCGACCGTGCGCGTCCCAGGCCGCCCAACGATACGGCCGAGGAGACGAGCCGTTCTGCGTGACGCCGACGTGACATAGCCTCCAATCGTCGGCTGCCGGCGAGCCAGAAAGGGCCATGCACGGACCTTGCCGAAATCGGTAGGCAGCGGCACGCGAGGAAGTCTTCGGTATCCGCACGCCGGGCCACTTTTCAAACTCACCTCAAGATGTGCTCGAGCAGCCCGCAAGGCTGCGAGCCGAGGAGCTGAATACCATGTTAAAGACCCACTCGACCCGTTCGATTTCCATCACCGCGGCAGTCCTGACAGCAACCGCGATTCGCAGACGTGCGGCCATGCTGGCCTTCGCGACGGCATCGGCCCTGGTGCTTGCTATTCCGTTCGCCGCCACCGTCCGAGCGGAGCCTGCTGCAACCGGCTTCGTCTATACGGCCGATGAATTTGGCAACACCGTTAGCCGCATCGACCTTGCCACGGAAAAGATCGACATCGTTCCGGTCCCGATCACGCCCCACAACGTGCAGTTCGTATCGGGAAAAGATTTGGTGCTGGCGGTGGGCCTGCCGGTCGCCGGCAAAGCTGAAGACGCTCATGCGTCCAATGGGGCTGGCCATGGCGGCGACGGACATGGTGATGCCGCTGTCGCAGGCCAATTGATCGTCCTCGACGCGGCCGATATTTCCTCCGGCGTGAAGGCGTCGATCCCCGTGGGTGGGCATCCTGCGCATGTGATCGCAGACGCGCAAGGCAATCGCGCCTACGTCTCGAATTCCGAAGACGACAGCTTGTCGGTCGTTGATCTTGCCAAGGGCGAGGTCGTCGCCACGGTCGGCACCGGCGACTACCCCCACGGCCTGCGGATGAGCCCGGATGGAAGCGCCATCTATGTCGCGAATGTCCAGGACGGTACTGTTTCGGTTATCGACACAACGGCGCTTTCGGAAGTTGCCAGGATCAAGGTAGGCGTTGCGCCCGTCCAGGTCGGCTTCACACCTGACGGAAAGCGGGTCTATGTCTCGCTGCGCGATGAAAACAAGGTCGCCGTTATCGACACGCAGTCGCGCGAGGTGATCGCACGCATCAATGTCGGCCGTTCGCCCATCCAGGTTTACGCCACGCCTGATGGCCGGCTGGTTTACGTCGCGAACCAGGGAACCGAAACGGAGCCGGATGAGACGGTCTCGGTTATCGATGTCGTAGGCGGGAATGTCGTGAAGACCATCCAGACGGACAAGGGCGCTCACGGCGTGACGGTCGTTGCCGACGGAGCCTTTGTCTTCGTCACCAACATCGTGGCCGGGACCGTTTCCCAGATCGACGTCGGCAGCCAGTCCGTGGTCAAGACATATGCTGTCGGCAAGGGACCGAACGGCGTCACCTATCAGGCGCAGTGATGCAACGTCGGGGCGGCGCTTCGCCGCCCCGCACGACCTAAGCCTCAAACCTATGAGCAGGACGGCCGGCATGCAGGCTTCATCAATGGACAAAGGGTCGGCGAGGCTCTATTCTTTGCCCATGCTTCGCGCGTTGCTTATCATTGTTACAACCATCTCGCTTGCCGCTGCTTCTTTTGCCGTTCAAGCACACGAGACCCGCATGTCCGGGATGTTGGAACGCGCCGCGCTGACGCAGCACATGGAGCAAGCCTCTTCTTCGATGGCCGCTTGCAGCGAAGGGAAATCCTGCAAAGCAGATGCCGGATTGTGCACCTTCGCCTGCGCCGGAATATCGGCCTGGCTTCCGGTTGTGCGTACTTCGGCAAAGCAAATCAGCTCGCGGCAAAAATATCCCTTCCCGCCGGATGCCGTCTTCGTTGCGGCAGCTCCCGGCCGGAATGATCGCCCTCCTATATCGCGCCTCCTCTGAGCCTGCGGCGGGGCTGATCCCGCTGCGATCCATTTGGACCTTTCAGGCGGGACAGATCGTCCCGAGGTGACGAATATGACGACCTTTTCACGACGCGGCTTCCTCGCCGCCAGCGCAGCCATGCTTGCTGCATCCCATTTCCCCATCAGGGCCTACGGCCAGGACGCGGCTGCGATCCGCCTGGCCGCCACCAGCCGCACGCTCGATATAGACAATCGACCGGCCACCGTTTTCGGACTTGCTGGTCCCAACGGGCAGGGGCTGCTCCTCGATCCGGGCGAGCGATTTCGGGTGGATCTGACCAACGATCTCGCCGAGTCCACGATCATTCATTGGCACGGCCAGATTCCCCCGAACGCTCAGGACGGCGTCCCGGATATGCCGCAGCCGCTTCTTCAGCCCAGTGAAACGCGCAGCTTCGATTTCGCGCCCCAGCCCGGAACGCACTGGATGCACAGCCATGTGCCGATCCAGGAAATGCGATTGCTCGCCGCGCCGCTGATCGTCCGGAGGGCAGAAGACCTATCCGCCGATCGGCAGGAAGTCGTCCTGTTCCTGCACGACTTCGCGTTCAAGACACCGGAAGAAGTGCTGGAAGAGATCACCAGCGCAAGCGCTGATGGACATGGCGCTGCCGGCATGTCACGCGCGATGCAAGGCATGAACCATGGCGGCATGCCTGGAATGAACCAGGGCGAGGCCGGGGGAATGGGCTCGATGGCCATGGATATGGGTAACATGGCGATGGATCTCAACGACTACGACTGGGATGCCTATCTCGCCAATGACCGAACCCTGTCCGATCCCGATGTCGTTCAGGTCGAACGCGGCGGCCGGGTTCGCCTCCGTGTCATCAACGCAGCCGCAGCCACCGTTTTCTGGATCGACACGGGCGAAGCACAAGCCCGGCTCGTCGCCGTCGACGGGCATGAGGTCCAGCCGGTCGCGGGTTCGCGGTTCGGGCTGGCCATGGGGCAGCGTCTCGACCTGGAGATCGACCTTCCAAATGAGACCCGCGCATGGCCGATTCTGGCGCTCAGGGAGGGCGAACGTGAAAGGACCGGCATTATTCTCGCCCCCGCGGGCGCCACGATCGACAGGATCGATTCCCTTTCAGCGAATGACGCCCCGGCCTTCGACACGGACTTGTCTCAGGAGTCACGGCTGGTCGCTGTCGACACGCTTGCCGCCCGTCCGGTGGATCGAAGCCACATGATCATGCTCGGCGGCTCGATGCAGCCCTATGTCTGGACCATCGACGGAGCAACATGGGGCAAGCATCGGCCGGTTGCCGCAACGAGCGGCGATCGGGTGGAACTGATGTTCCACAATATGTCGATGATGGGGCACCCGATGCATCTGCATGGGCATGCATTCCAGGTTGTTGGCATCAACAGGCGACGCTTCGAAGGTGCGCGCCGCGATACCGTGTACATACCGCCGATGTCGATGGTCACTGTTGCCCTTGATGCCGGCGAGGCCGCGAGCTGGATGTTGCATTGCCATCATATGCCGCATCTGGCCACCGGGATGATGACCGAGTTCAGGATCGCTGCATGAAACCGCTCTGGATCGCGGTCGCCGCAACTCTCCTGGCGGCGGCCGGTGCGATCTTGGTCGGAAAGGGACGGTCCGGTCAGGAGGCGAGCGATCGCATCGCCCTTGGCCGGGCAGTCTATCTAGCGAACTGTGCGAGCTGTCACGGCACGAAACTCGAAGGCCAGCCCGACTGGCGCAGCCCGGGCACGAGCGGCCGCCTTCCGGCGCCGCCGCATGACGAGACCGGTCACACCTGGCATCATTCGGACAGGCAGCTCCTCGCAATCATCACCGATGGGACCGCCGCGGTGGTTGGCGGTGGCTACGAGAGTGACATGCCCAGCTTTCGGGAGGCTCTGACCTCCGCCGAGATCGAGGCTGTCCTCGACTACATCAAGAGTACCTGGCCGCAGCGAGAGGCAGACTACCAACGCCGCATCTCGAACGGCTGACACGCCGGAGGCCACGAAAACAATTTCGTGGCCCCACATCGCCATCGCGCGCCGCCCCACCACCACATTCATGCCGACGGGTTCGGCAGTTGATGGCGGCAGAGAGGGTGTTCGGCGGCCTAAAGACATAAGGATTCACAAATGAACAAGAGAAACGTCTTCGCTCTGCTCGTCGCCGCGGCAGCGGTTGCGGGCTTTGCGCTTTGGAATCGAACCGGATCGGAAGACGAAGCCAGAAGAGGAGTATCGGGCCAGGGGACGGCATTGTCGGTTGTCGTGCCTTCGTCATTGTCCGACACCGCAAAGATGGGAGAACGAGCTTTCAACGCCGTCTGTGCAGCGTGCCACGGCAAGAACGCGGCCGGAACCGATGCCGGCCCGCCGCTCATCCATCGGATATACGAACCTTCTCACCACGGAGACTACGCCTTTGAAATGGCCGTCGCCAACGGCGTGCGCGCGCATCACTGGAAATTCGGAAACATGCCTCCTCAGCCGGGTCTGACGAGGGCCGACGTCGCTACGATCGTGGCCTATGTGCGCGAGCTTCAGCGGGCGAACGGCATCAATTGAGGAGCATTGGCGGCGAGATACCCTGCCAGACCTGTCGAGGCGGGTTTGAGGAAATCGGGCGGCTGCGAGTGGAGTTGTGGTGTGATAGGATGAGGCGGCCAAGTCGCCTATGGGAGGGGTGTGCAATGCGAACTGGCATAACATGCGCATTTGTCGTTCTGGCTTTGCTGGTGTCGGCGTCAAATGCCCAAGAGGATCAGCCGTTTCATACGTCTTATTTCGCGGATGAAACGACCATCAGCCTGTCCGTGACCGTCGCGGCAACCTCTCTTG